>NZ_JBIAGA010000001.1:7589-696013 GCF_042869555.1 Nocardiopsis sp. NPDC006938
CCAGCGGCCCCTTTTGCTGCCCCCCCCCCGTCCCCGCGGGGCGGCCCCCCCCCCCCGCTGTGGGGCCCGGGGGGGGGGGGGGGGGCCCCCCCCCCCCCCCCCGCCGCCGTTAGCCGACCCCGGGTTTGGCGTGAAGCTCGTCTAACGCCCGAGCCCGTCTCCCCGGCTCGCTGGACGAACCGACACGCCTCGTCCCCGAACCGCGACAACCAGCCACTCCACCCCACAGCACACGCGGCACTCGTCCAGTCACCACCAGCCACCCGGCTACAGAGTCATAACGAGCAGAAGGCGACTGAGACGCAACGGCCCCCCGCCGCTTCCGCAGGCACCCGATACCGGATTAAGCTCCGCTAACGCTCCTGATGAAGTCATGCCACACATAACGGGCAACAGGACGCGACAGCACAATCGGCACGGCTGCGCAGAACAGCCGGTTGAACGGAGTGACCACGAACATGGCAAGCAAGAAGTTCCTGAGCCTCACTGCCGCAACCGCGGCCCTCGTGCTCGGGCTCACCGCGTGTGGCAACGGGGACGCCGGCGGCGACAGCGCCGACGGCGGCAACGACGGCAACGGCGGCTCCGGCGAGGAGTTCACCTTCGGCATCCTCTACCCGCAGACCGGCAGCCTGGCCTTCCTCGGCCCGCCCCAGATCACCGCCGCCAAGTACGCCATCGACGAGATCAACAACGCCGGCGGCATCCTGGGCACCCAGGTCCCCGCCATCGTCGAGGGCGACGAGGCGGGCGACGCGGCCCAGGCCAACCAGGCCGCCAACGACCTCGTCTCCGCCGACGTCAACGCCGTCATCGGCGCCGCCGCCTCCGCCATGACGCAGGCCAGCTACGACACCATCACCTCCGCCAACGTCGTCCAGTGCTCCGGCTCCAACACGGCGCCCGACCTCAGCGACATCGACGACAACGGCTACTTCTTCCGCACCGCGCCCAGCGACCTCCTCTCCGGTCCGGTCCTGGCCCGCCAGATGGTCGACGACGGCGCCTTCGACGTCGCCGTCATCGCCCGCGCCGACGACTACGGCGACGGCTACCGCAGCGCCGTCGAGGCCGAACTGGAGGCCCTGGGCGCGAACGTGGTCGCGACCGAGAACTACGACCCGGACGCCACCAACTACGACTCCGTGGTCAACTCCGTCTCCAACGCCGACCCCGACGCCGTCGCCCTGATCTCCTTCCAGGAGGGCGCCCAGGTCATCGCCGAACTCATCGAGTCCGGCATCACCGGCGACCAGCTCTACATCACCGACGGCCTGAACGACCCCGAGCTCGGCACCACCGTCAACGAGGACGACCCCGACGTCATCACCGGCGTCACCGGCGTCGCCCCCGGTGCCGACAACCCCGAGTTCAACGAGGGCCTGCGCGCCTTCGACCCCGACCTCGACGTCTTCCAGTTCGCGCCGCAGGTCTTCGACTGCGTCACCGCGATCGCCCTGGCCGCCGAGTCCGCCGGGACCGTCGACCCCGCCGAGTACGTCGAGCACCTGCCCGAGATCAGCCGCCCCGAAGGCACCGCGTGCGGCTCCTTCGAGGAGTGCCGCGACCTCCTCGCCGACGGTGAGTCCATCGACTTCCAGGGCACCAGCGGCAACATCGACTTCGACGACAACGGCGACCCCACCTCCGCCACCTTCGAGGTCTTCCACTTCGGCGACGACGGCTACGAGACCCTCGGGTTCGAGGAGTACTCCGTCAACGAGTAACCACGGACGACCCGCCCCGCCACGGGCCACCACACCCCGGCCGAGCGGCGCCGCCCACCGCACACCGTGCGAACCGTCCGGGGGTGGGGGGGCCCCCCCCCCCCCCCCCCCCCCCCCCCCCCCCCCCCCCCCCCCCCCCCCCCCCCCCCCCCCCCCCCCCCCCCCCGCCCCCCCCCCCCCCCCCCCGCCCGGGGGCCCCCCCCCCCCCCCCCGGGCCCCCCCGGGGGGGGGGGGGGGGCCCCCCCCCCCCCACCCCCGGCCCCGTCCCACCCCCGCCCCGACCACCGCGAGACCCCGGCACGGCCGCACCCCGCGCGCCGTGCCTCGTCGTACACGGAACGGACCACGCGCCACGGCACACGCGCCCCGGGGCCCGACGCCCGCGCGTCCCCACCCCCCGGACGCTCCACGCCACCCGAACGGACGCCCCACATGCCCCACAGGCCCCTCGCCCTCCCAGCGGCCGCCCTGACCCTCGCCCTGACCCTCACCGCCTGCGGCGACGTCCTCGGCACCGGCCCCGACACCCCCGACAGCGACGAATTCACCTTCGGACTCCTCTACCCCCAGACCGGCAGCCTCAGCTTCCTCGGCCCCGCCCAGACCGCGGCCGTCAACTACGCCATCGACGAGATCAACACCGCGGGGGGCATCCTCGGCGCCCCCGTCCCCCCGCCCGTCATCGCCGACGAGGCCGGCGACGCGGCCCAGGCCACACAGGCCGCCAACGACCTCGTCTCCGCCGACGTCAACGCCGTCATCGGCGCCGCCGCCTCCGTGATGACCCGGGCCAGCCACCCCGCCGTCACCGGGGCGGGCATCGCCCAGTGCTCCGGCTCCAGCACCGCCCCCGACCTCACCCGAGTCGAGGACGGCGGCTACTTCTTCCGCACCGCGCCCAGCGACCTCCTCGCCGGACCCGTCCTCGCGCGCCGCATCGTCGACGACGGACACCTCGACGTCGCCGTCATCGCCCGCGCCGACGACTACGGCAACGGCTACCTCACGGCCGTCGAGACCGAACTCCAGGCCCTGGGCGCCAACGTCGTCCTCAGCGAGACCTACGACCCCGACGCCACCAACTTCGGCGCCGTCATCAGCGCGGCCGCCGACTCCGGAGCCCACGCCGTGGCCCTCATCTCCTTCCAGGAGGGCACGCAGCTCATGGCCGCCCTCATCGAGAGCGGGACCGAGAGCCAGTTCTACCTCACCGACGGCCTCAACGACCCCGACCTGGAAGCGAGCGTCGGCGCCACCTCCACCGGCGCCGTCACCGGCACCACCGGAGTCGCCCCCAGCGCCGACAACCCCGAGTTCAACGAGGGCCTGCGCGCCTTCGACCCCGACCTCGACGTCTTCCAGTTCGCGCCGCACATCTTCGACTGCGTCACCACCATCGCCCTAGCCGCCGAATCCGCCGGGACCGTCGACCCCGCCGAGTACGTCGGACACATCGCCGACGTCACCCGCCCGCACGGCACCGCGTGCACCGGCTTCGAGCAGTGCCGCGACCTCCTCGCCGACGGCCAACCCATCGACTACCAAGGCATGAGCGGCGACATCGACCTCGACGACAACGGCGACCCCACCTCCGCCACCTTCGAGGTCTTCCACTTCGGCGACGACGGCTACGAGATCCTCGAGTACATCGAGTACACCAACGACTGACCCCCGCGACCGGCACACGACGAGGGGCGGGACCCGACACGGGTCCCGCCCCCCACACACACCCCGATCAGCCCTTGGCGAGCGTCCCCAGGTACAGCTCGATCACGTTCGGATCGTTCAGCAGTTCCCGACCCGAACCCGTGTACGCGTTCCGGCCCTGGTCCAGCACGTAGCCGCGGTCACAGATCTGCAGGCACCGCCGCGCGTTCTGCTCCACCATGATCACCGAGACCCCGGCGGCGTTGACCTCCTTCACGCGCTGGAAGACCTCCTCCTGGTAGATCGGCGACAACCCCGCCGTCGGCTCGTCCAACAACAGCACCGACGGGTCCATCATCAGGGCCCGGCCCATCGCCACCATCTGGCGCTGACCACCCGACAACGACCCCGCCTTCGCCCGGCGACGGTCCGCCAGCAGCGGGAACAGCCCCGCCACCACCTCGAACCGCTCCGCGAACGACCTCGGCCGCAGGAACGCCCCCATCTGGAGGTTCTCCTCGATCGTCAGCGACGGGAACACGTTGCGCGTCTGCGGGACGTAGCCCACGCCCCGCTCCACCAACGAGTGCGCCGCCAACCCCGCGATGCTGGAACCCCGCAGAGTCAGACCGCCCTCGCGCACGGGGATCAGGCCGAAGATCGTCTTGATCAGCGTCGACTTACCCGCGCCGTTCGGACCGATGATCGCCACCACCTCACCCTCGGTGAGGGTCAGCGTGCACCCGTTCAGGATGTTCACACCAGGCACGTAGCCGGCCACCAGGTCCCTGGCCAACAGCAGGTAGTCGTCCGGACCACCCACCTCCAGCGACTCCGCCCGCGCGTGCTCCAACACCTCCTCGCGGTGCTCCTGCACGGCGGCGGCCTCCTCCGCCTCCACCGGGACCTCGTCCGGCGCCGGGCCGACCCCGCCGCTGCCCTCACTCATCGCCACTCCCCTGGGTCTCACCCTCGACGTCCTGGGCACCCAGGTAGGCGTCGATCACCTGCTGGTTGGACCGGATGTCCGAAGGACGGCCCTCCGCGATCACCTGCCCCTGCGCCAACACCACGATCCAGTCGCTGATCCCCATGATCACGTCCATGTCGTGCTCCACGAACAGGACCGTCTTGCCCTCGTCGCGCAACGACGTGATGTGGTGCAGCAACGACTGCACCAACGCCGGGTTCACACCCGCCATCGGTTCGTCCAGCATGATCATGCTCGGATCGGTCATCAGCGCCCGCGCCATCTCCAACAGCTTGCGCTGACCTCCCGACAACGCGCCCGCCATGTCGCGGCGCTTGTCGATGAGCTTGAACCGCTCCAGCAGGTCCAGGGCCTTCTCGGTGTTCGCCTTCTCCTGACGGCCCCACACCGGCCGCAGGAACGCGCCCGCCATCCGCTCGCCCGTCTGACCCGGCGCCCCCAACAGCATGTTGTCGAGCACCGTCATCCGGGTCAGCGCCTTGGTCAACTGGAAGGTCCGCACCATCCCGGCCCGCGCCACCTGGTGACCCCGGCGGCCGTTGATGCCCCGGCCCTCGAACGACCACTGTCCGCCGTCCACCCGCTCGAACCCCGTGAGGAGGTTGAACAGTGTCGACTTGCCCGCGCCGTTCGGACCGATCAACGCCGTGATCGTCCCGCGCTGCACCTCCAGGTGCCGCACGTCCACCGCGGTCAGACCACCGAACGAACGCTTCACGTCGTCGGCCACCAGGATCGGGTCGGCCTTCGCCGAACCCGGCTCCGGCACCGCCCCCGCCATCCGGTCGACCTCGACCGCCGCCTCGGAGGCGTTCACCTCGTCACTTGACATTGATCAACATCTCCTTGCGGTCACCGATCAGACCCTGCGGCCGGAACACGATCAGCAGCACCAGCAGCAGACCGACGAACGCCAACTGGATCGCACCGAAGTCCGGCCCCTGAAGGAACGGCAGGTAACCCTCACTGCCCAACCCGCGCAGCAGCTTGTCCGTGAAGTTCATCAGGAACCAGAACACCATCGAACCCACGATCGGCCCCAGCACACGGCCCGCACCGCCCAGCAGCAGGATCACCCACAGGAAGAACGTCACCTGCGGCTTGAACTGGTCGGGCGCGATCGCGCCCTGGTGCACCGCCATCATGCAACCGGCCAGGGCACCGATCAGACCGCCCAGGACCAGCGCCTGCATCTTGTACGCGAAGACGTTCTTGCCGAGGCTGCGCACCGCGTCCTCGTCCTCGCGGATGCCCTTCACCACACGGCCCCACGGGCTGTGGATCAACGCCCAGGTCAGCGCCGCCATCAGCGCCACCAGACCCCACGTCACCGTCATCAGCCACATGTGGTTGCCGGTGAACGACAGCGCGCCCACCCCGTACCGGGCGCCCGGGTCGAACAACCCCAACGCCTCGTTCCAACCGCGGAACTCCGCCGACAGGTTCTGGAGCCCGTACACACCGTTGGTCAGGGGCTCGGCGAAACCGGCCCGGTACACCAGCCGCAGCACCTCGGCGGCGGCGATCGTGGTGATCGAGAGGTAGTCCGCCCGCAACCGCAGCGTCGGAATACCCAACAACAGCGCCAACACCACCGCGCAGGCCAGGCCCACCAGGAACCCGGCCGCGAGCGGCAGGTCGAACACCGCCACGCTGATACCCACGCCATAGGCGCCCACCAGCATGAACCCGACCTGACCGAAGTTCAGCAGCCCGGCGTAGCCGAAGTGCATGTTCAGGCCGATCGCGGCCAGCGCGTAGATCGCGGCCACCGGTCCCACCGCGGATCGGGCGGACTCGGCGAGGATCAAGAAAATATCCATCGTCTACCTCTCCTAGCCGACCCGCTCGCGCCGACCGAGCAGACCCTGGGGCCTGATCAGCAGCATGAGGATCATCAGGGCCAGAGCCCACGCTTGCATGAGCTGTGCGGGGAACCACAGGGTGGACAGCATCGCCACCAGGCCGACCGCGATACCGCCGACCATCGCACCGTAGGCCGTGCCCAGGCCGCCCAGGATCACCGCGGCGAACATGAGCAGGAGCAGACGGAAGCCCATCTCGTAGTCCACGACCTGGTTCAGGCCGAACAGGACACCGCCCAGGGACGCCAGACCGCCGCCCAGGAACCACACGTACAGCGTCACCCGGTCCACGTCGATGCCCGACGACTCCGCCAGGTCCCGGTTGTCCGAGACCGCGCGCATCGCCTTGCCGATGCGGGTGAACTGGAGCATGCACGCCACGAGCACCAGGACCACGACCGCGACGGCCATGATCACCAGGTCGCGCGGAGGCATGGAGATCGGGCCGATATGCACCAGTTCCTGCACCTGGAAGCCCGCGTAGCGGCGCCGGTTGGCGCCGAAGAGCACCAGCAGCACGTGCCGCAGCACCAGCGCCAGACCGATCGAGACGATGAACATCTGGATCAGGGCGACGTTGCGCCGGCGCAGGGGGCGCCACAGGTAGCGCTCCATCGTGCCGCCCAGGACCGCGCCCATGACGACCGCGATACCGGCGGCCGCCCACAGCGGCACCTGCCAGTCGAAGCCGTCACCGATGACGCCCATCAGCGTCCCCAGGGCGATGCCGCCGAAGACCGAGGACCACTGGAGGACGATCAGCGTCGTCCGGTTGAGCCGGTCCTCCAGGAGCGCGCCCAACAGGACGGCGATCCCCAGCCCGGCGAAGATCGCCAGCAGGGAGTTGCCCAGCCCCGCGGCGCCGGTACTGAACAGCAGTGCCATCATCGCGCCGAAGGTGACCATGTCACCGTGCGAGAAGTTGATGACCTGCGTCGTACCGAAGATCAGGGAGAGGCCGATCGCGGAGACCGCGATGACCAGACCGAAGAGCAGACCGGCCGCGGCAAGCTGCACGAAGCGCTCACCGAACCCGCCGCTGACGCCCTCGACCGCGACCGACTCGTCGTCGGCGGCCGCGTCCTCCTCGGCTTCGTCGGACGCCTCGGCGTCCGGGGAGGGGGAGCTCTCACCCTGCCCCGCCGAGTCGCCCGGGTACTCCAGTCCGACGAGGAGGAGCCTCTGCTGCCCGGGCTCGACGTCGACCTCGGCCACACCGTCCGCCATGAGGGACGTCTCGCGTACGGCGAACTCGCTGGGGACGGACTCCTGGTCCACCACTACGCGGTAGTCGCCCGGTCCGGGCAACCCCACTTCCCACTTTCCATCAGGGTCGGTCTCCACCGCATCGATCTCGTCCTCACCCTGGAAGACCGTGATCAGGATGCCCTCGACACCCTGGTCCCGGTCGTCCGGCTGACCGATCTGACCGTGCAGCGACTCACCGCCCTGTTCGTCTGCCGTCGCCGCCGCCCCGGGGATCACCAGGAATGCGGTGATCAGGGCGAGCAACACGGTCACGAGGCGTGTGCGCACGCGCGCTCCTTGCGCATCTGAGGTCGGCGGAACCCGAATGGGGGGCATACGGGCTCCGCTGTCCTTTAGCTGTTCGGTGCGGTGAGTTTAGCCCCATTTATGCCAGTCATTCAGTGCCGCTTAAGCCACGTGATCCAACCGTCACCCCATCGTGCGCAACCGAGATCAAACCGGTACGGGATACGCGTTGACGCTGAACAGGTGTCGACGTTCCGGAGCCGTAACCTGCCCATCCGTACACAGTTTCCGGGAACGGACACACGAAGGGGCCGCGCCCGGACGGGCGCGGCCCCAGTTCGGTCGGCCGGGGATCGGATCGTTAGCCGGACTGTCCCCCGAGGGTCTCCACGACCGTCTCGGCGACCCTGCGCATGGTCAGTCGGCGGTCCATCGAGTTCTTCTGAATCCAACGGAAGGCCTCGGGCTCGCTCATGCCGTGGCGGGCCTGGAGCAGCCCCTTGGCCTGCTCCACCAGTTTGCGCGTCTCCAGACGGTCCTGGAGGCTGCCGACCTCGGCTTCCAGCGCCGCCAGCTCGGCGTAGCGGGAGGTGGCCATCTCGATCGCCGGAACCAGGTCCGACTTGCTGAACGGCTTGACCAGGTAGGCCATGGCCCCGGCCTCGCGGGCCCGCTCCACCAGCTCCCGCTGGGAGAAGGCGGTCAGGATCACGACCGGCGCGATGCGCTCGGCGGCGATGCGCTCGGCAGCGGAGAGACCGTCGAGCACCGGCATCTTGATGTCGGTGATCACCAGGTCGGGTTTGAGCTCCTGGGCAAGCCGGATGGCGGCCTCACCGTCGCCCGCCTCCCCGACGACGGCATAGCCGTCCTCCTCGAGCATCTCCTTGAGATCCAGGCGGATCAGGGCCTCGTCTTCCGCGATCACCACACGGCTCTGCGTCCTCGTCACGTACACGAGGTTACCGAGATCCGCTAGTATGCTGACCGTTGGCCCCGGCAATGCGCGTCAATCGTGACTCCACCGTTGACCGAGCGACGCCCCCGGAACTCCGGACAGGCAAACCGGACAAACCAGCCGGAATGATGGAATGGTAGACATAGGGGACTCAAAATCCCCCGTCCGCAAGGACGTGTGGGTTCGAATCCCACTTCCGGCACCAGCCAGCACAGCCGCCCCCGGGCGGCTTTTTTGCTGCCCAGAGCCCCCTTCCGGAGAATGTCCGAAGCGTGAGCAATCATGCACGCTATGTACTCACGCAAGATCGTTGACAAGGCTCTCGCCCTCCACCGCTTCGGTTGGAGCAACCAGTACGTCGCTCGCGCCTGTGGTGTGTCGGAGAAGGCTGTCACCCACTGGATCAACGGAACGCGCAGGGCGCGGGCCAAGGACGCGGAGCGTACCGCCTACTGCCCCAGGTGCGACGACGCACAGCTCGACGCCCCCGCCTACTCCTACCTCCTCGGCCTCTATCTCGGCGACGGCTACATCGGTGCCATCTCCAAGGGCGTCTACTACCTCTCCATCATCTGTTCCGACACCTGGCCCGGCCTCAAGGCGGAGTGCGAGACCGCGCTCGCCCGTGTCTACCCCGTATCGGTCTTCAAGGTGCAGCGGGAGGGCGCTACCGAGGTCAAGTCCACGTCGAAACACTGGCCGTGCGTCTTCCCCCAGAGGGGTAAGGGCCCGAAGCACTCCCGTCCGATCGTCTTGGAGCCGTGGCAGAAGACCATCGTGGACGAGCACCCCGAGGCCCTGATACGTGGCCTCATCCACTCGGACGGTTGCCGGGTGACCAATCGAATACGCAAGAAGACGCAGTCAGCAGACGGCCAAGCGGACTACTACGAGTACCCGCGTTACCACTTCACGAACGCGTCGACGGACATCATCCACATCCTCACCAGGGGTTTGGATCGGCTGGACATCGCGTGGAAGGTCCACGTGATCAAGCAGGAACCGCGCTACCGGGACAGGCACGTCGTCTCGGTCTCCCGCAAGGACGCGGTGGCGCGGATGGACGCGTTCGTCGGGCCCAAGTACTGAAGGCGCCCGCGCGCGGTGAGCGCGGGCCCGGACACGCGTCTCACCCCTCGCCGCGCCAGCGCTGGATGTCCTCCTCGGTGATCTCCTGCATCGGTGTGGGCTGGGTGATGCGGAGGTGGTTGCCGAAGGGGTCGCGCAGGGCGCAGTCGATGCCGTAGGGCTGCTGGGTCGGTTCCTCGGTGAACGTGACTCCGCGCGAACGCAGGGTGTCGTAGGTGGCCCGGCAGTCGTCGGTGTTGATGATGGCGGCGACGCCGAGGGCGCCCTTGGTGAGGAGTTCGCGGAGCTGGGCGACGGTCTGTTCGTCCTGGGCGGGCGGTCCGGGGACCTCCAGGAGGATGTGGCGTTCGGGGTCGGCGGGCAGGGTGATGGTGAGCCACCGCATGAACCCCATGTCGACGTCGTCGCCGACCTCGAACCCGAGTTTGCCGACGTAGAAGTCGAGGGCCTCGTCCTGGTCGAGAACGGTCACGGCGTGGATGGCGATCTGAGTGAGCATGCGTCAACGCTACGTCCGGGCTGGTCAGCCGTGCTTCTACGCCACGTCAGTTTCGGGTCTGGCTCAGGAGGCGCGCAGATGGTCGCGCAGGGTGCGGGCGGCGCGTCCGATGAGCGCTTCGGCGGCGGGTTGGTGGCGGGCGGGGACGGAGGAGGCGGTGAGGGCGGCGATGGCGTAGGCCTCGCCGCCCCTGTGGTCGACGACGCCGACCTCGTGGCGGTGGTTGAGGACGCTGCCGGTCTTGGAGGACCAGGTGCTGGCGTCGGTGCTGAACTCGGGGGCGAGTCGGTGGCGGATGACGTTGTCGGCCATGAGCGAGCGCAGGCGGGCGGCGGTGTCGGGGTGGATGGTGGTGGGCCTCCAGACGGCTTGGAGGAGGTCGACGTGGGCTCGGGCCGATCCGGAGTTGGCTCGTGTGACGTCGAGTTGGGGGATGCGGTGGCCGCGCCCGGCACTGGCGGCCTGGATGGCGAGGGTGTGGGCGAGGTGGGTCTCGTCGGGGGCGAGGCGTTCGGCGGGGGTCTGGTTGAGGTCGCGGACGCGGTGGCGGACGGTGATGCCGTGGAGGTCGTGGGCGCGCAGGATGTCGGTGACGTGGGCGGGTGGGGTGAGTTCGAAGAGGGCGTCGGCGGCGACGTTGTCGCTGACGCACAGGGCGAGGTAGAGCAGGTCGTCGACGGCGACGGTGGCGGGGTGGCGGAAGCGGCCGAGCCCGAGGGGTCCGGTGGTGGGGCCGTCGGGTGGGACGCGGACGGGGGTGGCGCCGTCGATCTCCCCTTGGTGGAGGCGTTGGAGGGTGGCGAGGGCGAGGGGGAGTTTGACGAGTGAGGCGGTGGCGTACTCGGTGTCGGGGTCGATGCCGATCTCGTGGCCGGTGTTGAGGTCGCGGACCAGGAGGGAGGCCTGGAGTCCGGCCTGTTCGAGTTCGGTCCGGAGTCGTTGGGTGATCACGGGGTGGGCGCTCCGAGGCATTGGGCGACGTGTGGGTGGAGGTGTGTGCGGAGTGTCTCGGCCTGTTCTCCGGTGGCGGTGTAGGTGCGGGTGGGTTGGATCTCTCCGATGGGGCGCCAGTGGAGGTCGAGGTCGTCGGCCTGGCGGGGTGAGCAGAGGAGGAGGTCGTGGGTGGTGAGGACTTCGGCGGTGGCGGTGGTGAGGTCGGCGGCGCGGGCGATCTGGGTGGGGTGGAGGCCGAGCGTGTCTCCGGTGTGGGTGAGGGGGTCGCGGATGTGAGGTGTGTCGTCCTCGGGTTGGAGCCAGAGTCGGCGGGGCGGGTCGGTGTCGTAGCGGTGGGGTCGGAGGGTTTCGAGGTAGTGGGTGCGGGCGTGGGGCGGGTGGTGGGTGGCGAGTCCGAGGGGGACGGTCCAGTGTGCCTGGTCGCGGGGGACGGCGGTGAGTGCCGTGCGGACCTGGCGGGTGTGGAGGAGTTCGTCGCGTTGGGCGGGGGGTGCGGGGTGGGGGTCGAGGTGGAGGTCGTGCGCGCGGGCGCGCGCGGTGAGGCGGGCGAGGTCGTGGGTGGTGCAGGTGGTGGGGACGGCCAGGCGCAGGGGTGTGCGCCGGGCCTGGGCGGCGTCGTGTTCGAGGGTGTGGGCGAGGTCGACGAGTCGGCGTGCGGTGGGCAGGACGGTGTGGCCGAACTGGGTGAGGGTGGCGCGTCGGGTGGTGCGGTCGAAGAGGGGGGCGCCGAGGTGTTTTTCGAGGGCGGCGATGCGGCGGCTGGCGACGGGTTGGGGGATGCGGGCGGCGGCCGCTCCGAGGGTGAAGCTGCCTCGGTCGCTGACGTGGATGAAGGCGGTGCAGGCTCCGACGAGGTCCATGGTCTGAGGTTATGCCGGAATCGCATGGAAGTGGCCATTGGTGTCTTGGACAGCATGGGTGGTGGTTGGTGAGACTGCGGGGGCGGGCCGGTTCTGGTTCGTACCTCTTCTGATTCGTGTTCCTTTGGGGGCTGTTGTGAGCTTTTCTGTGCGCGGTGTGTGGTGGCGCGGTCTCGTCGCGTCAGTGGCGCTGGTGCCCGTGGTGGGGTGTGGCGCGGCCGGGGGTGAGGGGGGCGCGGGCGCTTCGGCGGAGTCGGCGTCGGTGACGGTGGACTTCGTGGCGGAGTTCGAGGCTCTGGAGGAGGAGTTCGACGCGCGGTTGGGTGTGTACGCGTTGGACACGGGGTCGGGTGATGAGGTGGCGTTCCGGGAGGATGAGCGGTTCGCGTTCGCCTCGACGTTCAAGGCGCTGCTGGCGGGGGTGGTGCTGTCGGAGAACTCGTTGGAGGAGATGGAGCGGGTGGTGACCTTCGACGAGAGCGTGCTGGTGCCGCACTCGCCGGTGGTGGAGGAGAACCTGGAGTCGGGGATGTCGCTGTTGGAGCTGTGCGACGCGACGGTGCGGTTCAGCGACAACGCGGCGGCGAACCTGTTGTTGGAGGAGATCGGTGGCCCGGAGGGGTTCGGTTCGGCGTTGGAGGAGTTGACCGGTGACGAGGTGACCAATCCGGTGCGGTGGGAGCCGGAACTCAACGAGGCGGTTCCGGGTGACGAGCGCGACACGAGCACCGCGCGGGCCCTGACGGGGAGTCTGGAGGCGTTCGCCTTGGGCGAGGTCGTGCCGGAGGACCGTCGTGAGGTGTTGGTGGACCTGCTGGTGCGGAACACGACGGGTGATGACCTGATCCGCGCGGGTGTGCCGGACGGTTGGGTCGTGGGCGACAAGACCGGTGGCGGGGGTCACGGGACGCGCAACGACATCGCGGTGCTGTGGCCCGAGGGGGGCGAGGGCGACCCGATCGTGTTGGCCGTGCTGTCGAGCCGTGACGTCGAGGATGCGGAGTACGACGACGCGTTGGTCGCCGAGGCGGCCGAGGTGGTCGTGGAGGCCCTGGGGTAGGGGTGGTCCGGCGGGTGTCGCGGGGGTTCTGGTCGGGTCGGGGCAGGTCGGCCAGAACCTCTGTAACTACCCAACCCATTCGCCCCCAAAGAGGCCTTTTGTCACTTTATGTAGCCGCAAGCGGGCCGAACCGGTCACATCACGGCCACAACCTGAGCACAACCCGTGGGTTCGGTCGCCGGAAAGCCGACCCGTCCCTGATCCTTGATGTCGGAAAGCCCGGTCGGATCGGGCTCGCAGCGAGAGAGGGGCGACGGTTGTTGACCGCGGTGGCCGGGGTGATCGGCGCGCTGGTGATCGGGGCCTGGGTCGTGGTGGCCTGGGGTTCCCGGCGGCGGCAGCCGTGGTTGTGGACCCCGGTGGCGCTGCTGGTGGTCCTGCTCGTCGCGGTGGACCTGCCCGGCTGGTCGTTCCTGCCCCTGGCGGCCCTGGGCGCGGGCTCCTTCGCCGAACTGGTGGTGGGTTCGCGCGAGTCGCCTGCGATCCGAACCAAGGACCCCGACGCCCCGTTGAGCACGCAGCGGTGGGCGGCCGCGGCGGCCGCCCCCTTCCGGGTCGCGCTGGCCGAGCCCTGGGACGTGGTGGCGCGGCCGAGCCTGCGCCGCCGCTACCGGCGGATGCTCGAACGCCAGTGGTCGGTGGTGGACCGCGAGTCGTTGCTGGCGGCCGTGGACACCCTCTGGGCCGGGTTGCACCAGGGCCCGAGCCTGGACCTCGCGGTGGACCTGCGTACGGGTACGGCCCGTTCCCGCCTCCCCCTGGACCAGGGCGGCCTGGACACCGGCGAGACGGTGGAGCTGACCCCGGAGCAGGTGGCCCGGCTGCGCGCGGTCACGGGCGTGGACGAGGGTGACGAGACGGTGATCATCGGCGCCTACCAGTGGTGGAAGTCGGTGCACGTCATCCGGTTGGCGTGCGGTGGGGCGACGCTGGACTGGCTGAGCCCGGTGGAGACGCAGACGCTGTTGCGGCGGGTGGCCTCCGACCTCCAACGGCGGTACTCGTCGTGGGGACAGCTGTCCACGGCCTTCCACGCCGGGTACCTGCTGTGGCCCGACAAGGGTGTGGACGACGACCCGGTGGAGGACGACCGTCCGGACGCCGACCGTGTGTGGGTGGCGCTGGGCCTGTTGGACGAGGACCCGCGCAGCCCGTGGAACCTGCTGCCGTGGGACATGCCGCTGGACCGGGTGACGTTCGAGGGCGGGGTCTCCACCACCCAGGAGTAGGCCCCCGGACTTCCGGCGGTTCGACCGCTCCCCCGCGGCCCTTCCCGGTGCGCCACTCCCCCGGTCTACGGCCCCGGACACGACTTCGGCCGCACCGGTCGGCCCGGAGAGGTCGGCGCGGCTCAGTACGCCTTCCCCCGGGCCGGACCTGATGCGGCCCGTCGGTCGGCGCCCGCTCGGGGCGCCCGTTCACGCGTCGGTCAGCCGTTGCCGAGGGCGACGGCGTCGCCGAGTCGGTGGACGCGCAGGGAGTTGGTGGAACCGGTGGTTCCGGGCGGGCTTCCGGCGACGATGACGACCTTGTCACCCTTGTGGTAGTCGCCGAGCTGGAGCAGTTCGCTCTCCACCTGGCGGACCATGTCGTCGGTGTTGTCGACCCAGGGGACGAGGTTGCTCTCGGTTCCCCAGGTGAGGGAGAGACGGCCCCGGGTGTCGGCCTCGGTGGTGAAGGCCAGGAGCGGGATGGGTGAGCGGTAGCGGGCCAGGCGCCGGGCGGTCTCACCGGACATGGTGAAGGCGACCAGGGCCTTGGCGCCGACGGTGGCGCCGATCTCGGCCGCGGCGCGGGCGATGGCGCCGCCGGTGGTCTCCGGCACCCGGTTGAGGATGTGCGAGGCGCGCAGGGACTCCTGCTCGGCGGCGCTGACGATGCGCGCCATGGTCTCGACCGTCTCGATGGGGTACTGGCCCACGCTGGTCTCGCCGGAGAGCATGACGGCGTCGGCGCCGTCGAGGACCGCGTTGGCGACGTCGGAGGCCTCGGCCCGGGTGGGCCGGGGCGCGCTGATCATGGACTCGAGCATCTGCGTGGCGACGATGACCGGCTTGGCCTTGTCGCGACAGCGTTCGACGGCGCGCTTTTGCACCATCGGGACGTTCTCCAGGGGCAGTTCGACGCCGAGGTCGCCTCGGGCGACCATCACGCCGTCGAAGACCTCGATGATGTCCTGGAGGCGCTCGACCGCCTGGGGCTTCTCGATCTTGGCGATGAGGGGGACGGTGACGCCCTCCTCGTCCATGATGCGGTGGCACTCCTCGGCGTCCGCGGGGCTGCGGACGAAGGAGAGGGCGACCATGTCGACGCCCTGGGCCAGGGCCCAGCGCAGGTCGGCCTCGTCCTTGTCGGTGAGGGCGGGCACGCTGACGGCGACTCCGGGGAGGTTGAGTCCCTTGTGGTTGGAGACGGTGCCGCCGAAGACGACGCGGGTGTGGACCTCGGTGCTGGTGGTCTTGGTGCACTCCAGCACGACGCGGCCGTCGTCGATGAGGACGCGGTCACCCGGGCGGACGTCGCCGGGGAGGCCCTTGTAGGTGGTGGAGACGCGCTGGGCGTCACCGGGCACGTCCTCGATGGTGATGGTGAACTCGTCTCCGGCGGCGAGTTCGACGGGGCCGTCGGGGAAGGTTCCCACACGGATCTTGGGACCTTGGAGGTCGGCGAGGACCCCCACCGCTCGGTTGGCGTCCGCCGCGGCCTGCCTGAGGTTGGCGAGGCTGGCGCGGTGGTCGTCGTGGGTTCCGTGGCTGAGGTTGAGACGGGCGACGTCGAGGCCCGCGTCGACGAGGCGCCGGAGTGTCTCCGGGCTCGATGTGGCGGGGCCAAGGGTCGCAACGATTTTTGCTCGACGTGTCACGTCTATCACTTTAGAGCGTCCGGGGGATGGAGTGGTCTAAACCAGGTTGCGAATACACGTATCTGAGGTGGAGTCGGGGCGAACTCGGTCACCCTGCGTGAGTGGTGTTGGATGTGGGCGCGGCCCCGGGGGCCGTGTTCGTGTCCGAGGGAAGGGGTGTGCCGGTGTTCGATCGGTTCGCGGTGGAGTCCGCTCTGGCGGCGGAGGTGTCGGCGTTGGAGGAGGTCCTGCTGGGACTCTCCGAGACGGAGGTGGTGTTGCCCACACGGTGTGTCCCGTGGGATGTGGCCGCGTTGTCGGTGCACACGGTGGGTTCGTTGCACCAGGTGATGGTGGCGCTGGAGGGGGAGGCACCGAGCGTGTCGGAGCCCCTCGTGTCGGCCGCGGGGTACTACGTGCCGGAGGTGCGGTTCTCCCCGGAGGTGAACGCGGCCCGGGTGGAGGGGGCGGTGGAGCGGGCGGCGCGGCGTGAGGACGCGGCGGAGCCGGGACGGGTGCTGCGGGAGTCGTGGCGGGCCCTGGGGCGGCGTCTGGCGGACGAGTCTGCGGACCGGCGGATCGTGACGCGGCACGGCGACCCGATGCTGTTGACGGACTTCCTGGTGACGCGGGTGGTGGAGACGGTGCTGCACGGGTGGGACCTGGCGGACGCGCTGGGCCGGGAGCCGTGGACGGCGGGTGCCGCCGTGGAGGTGGTCCACGGGGTGGTGTTCGGTGCGGTGGACCCGCGCGAGCTGCGGCGGGTGCTGCCGGACCTGGCCGGGCCCGGGGGTGCCTCGGCGGCGGTGCGCGCGGTGACCGGGCGATCGGACTCCCCGGTGGACCGGGCGGCGCTGGAGGCGGCGGGGGTCCGCTTCCTCGCCCTGGGCTGACCCGCTGCCGGACGGCGGTGGGGCCGACCCGCGTTCGCGGCCCCGGCACCGCCCCGGGGCGGTGCCGTCCGGTGCGGGACCTCAGTCGGGTCGGCGGGGGCTGGGCAGGTCGGGCTGGACGTGTCCGTAGGCCCGCAGGACGCGCAGCCGCTGGATGGTGCGCATGCCCTCGCGTTCGAGGGTGGCGACGGTGTCCCACTCGTCCCAGCAGGCGTCCCATCCCCCGTCGGGGCGCTGCTGGTCCTCGAACGCGGTGAGGTTGCGTTCGAGTTCCTCGTCCGTGAAGAGCGGGCGGGCGATGTGGTGCGGGTGGGAGGCCAGGTCGAGCGGCGTGTGGACATGCCCGGTGGAGCGCGGGTGCACGTCGATGACGGCGCGGATCATGTGGGAGAGGTGGTTCATCGCGACGACGGCGCGGGCGCGGTCGGGGACGTGCTGGAGGAAGCAGCAGATACCGATGGCCTCGTGGGGGTCGGTCCACTTGAGGGTGTCGATCCGCTTCCAGCAGTAGGCGGTGGCGCGGTCCCGCCACGGGTGGGTGACGTTGTTCTTGTGCAGGAGTCCGGCGATCATCGCGGTGATGTCGAGTCGGCTGCCGAAGTCGTCGTTGTGGCGGAACCAGGGGGCGGCCTCGGTGTAGCGGGCGCTGGGCAGTGCCAGGGGCAGCCCGCCGTCCTCGTTGCTGACGGAGCTCAGGTATCGGCAGACGCCGACGCCCAGGGAGTCGGGAAGGGGTCCGAGTTCGTCCAGGTAGCGCAGGGCGATCTCGGTGGCGGCGGGCTGGCTGCCGTGGCCCCTCAGGTCGGGGTCGAGTCCGTTCCCGTAGCCGCCGTCGAGGTTGCGGTAGGCGGAGAGGGTGGCGCGGACGGGTTCGGCGGGGCCGCCCTGGAAGAGGTAGGCGAAGCGGTGCCGGTCGACGAGCCGGGCGCTGCGCATGGTGAAGTGTTCTGCTGCGCGGTACGAATCCCAGGTCACAACGGTCATGGTTCGACGGTACGACTGGGCCGGGGTCAGGAGAACAGCACCGCCTTGATCCATTCGCGATCTTTACGCGGTGTTCTCGGCGCGCTTGCGTTGGCGGTACAGGTAAAGGGTTCCGGCCCAGGAGAGGGCGACGCTCAGGGCCACGAGGAGCTGGATGGTGATCAGGTGTTCGGCGGGGTAGACGACCCCGGTGAGGTAGTGGGCGATGAAGCCCTCGGGCGGGAGCCCGGCCTGTCCGGCGTTGCGTCTCCCCCAGTCCTCCACGTGGGTGAGGGGGCAGGTCCAGCCGATGACGGTGATGCCGAGTCCGTACAGGGCGCAGGCCAGGTGGGGCCAGATCGCGCGGGGCCAGCGCCAGGCCAGGAGGCCGCCGAGCGCGACGTAGACGAGGAAGGCCAGGTGGAGGACCATGGCCCCTTCTCCGATGACGCGGTACACCATGGGTCGATGGTAGGCGCGACGAACCCCCCGTGGCGGGGCCACGGGGGGTTCGGGATGTTCCGGGTCAGACGAGCGGGCGCTCGGTGGGCGGGATGGCCACCGGCAGGACGGTGTCCTCGGAGAGGTAGCGGTCCACCCCGGCCGCCGCGGAGCGTCCCTCGGCGATGGCCCAGACGATGAGTGACTGGCCCCGGCCCATGTCCCCGGCGCAGAAGACGCCGTCGACGGTGGTGCGGTACTGGTCGTCGCGGACGACGTTGCCGCGCCCGTCGAGTTCGACGCCGAGCTGGTCGAGCAGGCCCTCCTTCTCGGGCCCGACGAAGCCCATGGCGAGGGTGACGAGGTCGGCGGGGATCTCCCGCTCGGTGCCCTCGACCGGAGCGAAGCCGTCCGGGCCCCGCTTGACGTCGACCAGCTTCAGGGCGCGCACGTTGCCCTGCCCGTCGTCGAGGAACTCCAGCGTGTTGACGGAGTAGATCCTCCTGCCGCCCTCCTCGTGGGCGCTGGTGACCTTGTACAGCATTGGCATGGTGGGCCAGGGCTGGTGGTCGGGGCGTGAGGCGGGCGGCTTGGGCATGATCTCCAGCTGGGTGACCGAGGCGGCCCCCTGCCGGTGGGCGGTGCCGACGCAGTCGGCCCCGGTGTCGCCGCCGCCGATGACGACGACGTGCTTGCCCTCGGCGTGGATGGGTGCGCGGTCGAGGTCGCCCTCCTGGACCCGGTTGGCCAGGGGCAGGTACTCCATGGCCTGGTGGATGCCGTTGAGTTCGCGGCCGGTGGCGGGCAGGTCGCGCCAGCGGGTGGCGCCGCCGGTGAGGACGACGGCGTCGTGGTCGGCCCTGAGCCGCTCGACGGTGACGTCGACGCCGACGTTGACGCCGGTGCGGAAGACGGTGCCCTCGGCGCTCATCTGGGCGAGGCGGCGGTCGATGTGCCGCTTCTCCATCTTGAACTCGGGGATGCCGTAGCGGAGCAGGCCGCCCACGCGGTCGGCGCGTTCGTAGACGGTGACGTCGTGTCCGGCGCGGGTGAGCTGCTGCGCGGCGGCGAGGCCGGCGGGGCCGGAGCCGACGACGGCGACGCTCCTGCCGGTGCGGTGGGTGGGGGGCAGGGGCCTGACCCAGCCCTCCTCCCACGCGCGGTCGATGATGTTGACCTCGACGTTCTTGATGGTGACGGCGGGCTGGTCGATGCCGAGCACGCAGGCGGACTCGCAGGGCGCGGGGCACAGGCGGCCGGTGAACTCGGGGAAGTTGTTGGTGGCGTGGAGCCGTTCGACGGCCTCGGCCCAGTCGTGGGTGTACACGAGGTGGTTCCACTCGGGGATGAGGTTCCCGAGGGGGCACCCGTTGTGGCAGAACGGGATACCGCAGTCCATGCAGCGTGAGGCCTGCTTGGTGACGGTGCCCCGGTCGAGGTCCTCGTGGACCTCGCGCCAGTCCTGGATGCGGACGTCGACGGGGCGGTGGCGGGGGAGCTCGCGCTCGGTGATCTTCAGGAAACCCTTGGGGTCAGCCATGGTTCCTCCTCCTCTCGTGTGCTGACTTCAGGACTGCGCGGAGGCCATGACGGCCTCGTTGACGTCGCGCCCCTCGCGCTCGGCCTCGGCGCGGGCGAGCAGGACCCGCTTGTAGTCGCGCGGCATGACCTTGGCGATGCGGCCGAGGCCGTCGGCGCCCTGGGCCAGGAGGCGTTCGGCGACCGTGGACCCGGTCTCGGCGTGGTGGCGGGTGAGGACGTCGGTGAGGAAGTCGCGGTCCTCGTCGGTGAGGTCCTCGATCTCGACCATCTCGGTGTTGACGCGTCCTGGGTCGAGGTCGAGGACGTAGGCGGTGCCGCCGGACATGCCCGCGGCGAAGTTGCGCCCGGTGCGGCCGAGGACGACGGCGCGGCCCCCGGTCATGTACTCGCAGCCGTGGTCGCCGATGCCCTCGACGACCGCGAGGGCGCCGGAGTTGCGGACGCAGAAGCGTTCGCCGACCACGCCCCGGAGGAGGATCTCTCCGGAGGTGGCGCCGTAGCCGATGACGTTTCCGGCGATGATGTGTTCCTCGGCGGCCAGGGTGGAGGCGGCGGCGGGGCGGACGACGACGCGGCCGCCGGAGAGCCCCTTGCCGACGTAGTCGTTGGCGTCCCCGAACAGCCGCAGGGTGACGCCGCGGGGCACGAAGGCGCCGAAGGACTGTCCCGCGGACCCGGTGAAGGTGACGTCGATGGTGTCGGCGGGCAGGCCCTCGGCCCCGTGGCGCTTGGTGACCTCGTGTCCGAGCATGGTGCCCACGGTGCGGTTGACGTTGCGGACGGGGAGCTCGAGGCGGACGGGGCGGCCGAAGTCGAGCGCACCCTCGCTGAGCTGGATCAGGGTGTTGTCCAGGGCCTTCTCCAGGCCGTGGTCCTGGGCGCGCCGGTGGGCGCGGTGGTCTCCGGCGACGGGTTCGACCTCGTGCAGGATCGGGGACAGGTCCAGGCCCTGGGCCTTCCAGTGGTCGACCGCTTCGGTGGTGTCGAGCAGGTCGACGGAGCCGATGGCCTCGTCGAGGCTGCGGAAGCCGAGCTGGGCCAGGTACTCGCGGACCTCCTGGGCGATGTACTCGAAGAAGGTCACGACGTACTCGGCCCTGCCGGAGAACCGCTCCCGCAGGACGGGGTTCTGGGTGGCCACGCCGACGGGGCAGGTGTCGAGGTGGCACACGCGCATCATGACGCAGCCCGACACGACGAGGGGCGCGGTGGCGAAGCCGAACTCCTCCGCGCCGAGCAGTGCGGCGATGACGACGTCGCGGCCGGTCTTCATCTGACCGTCGGCCTGCACCACGATGCGGTCCCTCAGGCCGTTGAGCAGCAGGGTCTGCTGGGTCTCGGCGAGGCCGAGCTCCCAGGGCGTGCCCGCGTGCTTGAGGGAGGTCAGCGGCGAGGCTCCGGTGCCGCCGTCGTGGCCGGAGATGAGGACGACGTCCGCGTGGGCCTTGGACACGCCGGTGGCGACGGTGCCCACGCCCGCCTCGGAGACCAGCTTGACGTGGACCCGGGCGGACGGGTTCGCGTTCTTGAGGTCGTGGATGAGCTGGGCGAGGTCCTCGATGGAGTAGATGTCGTGGTGGGGCGGCGGTGAGATGAGGCCGACTCCGGGCGTGGAGTGGCGGGTCTCGGCGACCCACGGGTAGACCTTGTGGCCGGGCAGCTGGCCGCCCTCGCCGGGCTTGGCGCCCTGGGCCATCTTGATCTGGATGTCGTCGGCGTTGGTGAGGTAGTGCGAGGTCACGCCGAAGCGGCCGGAGGCGACCTGCTTGATGGCGCTGCGGCGCAGGTCTCCGTTGGCGTCGGGGGTGAAGCGGGCCGGGTCCTCGCCGCCCTCTCCGGTGTTGGACTTGCCGCCGAGGCGGTTCATGGCGATGGCGAGGGTCTCGTGGGCCTCCGCGGAGATGGACCCGTAGGACATGGCTCCGGTGGAGAACCTCTTGACGATCTCGGAGACGGGCTCGACCTCGTCGACGGGGACGGGCTCGCGCACGCCCTCCTTGAGGCGGAACAGCCCGCGCAGGGTCATGAGCCGGGCGGACTGGTCGTCGACCCGGTTCGTGTACTCCTTGAAGATCTCGTACTTGCGCGCGCGGGTGGAGTGCTGGAGCCGGAAGACGGTCTCGGGGTCGAAGAGGTGGGGTTCGCCCTCGCGCCGCCACTGGTACTCGCCGCCGACCTCCAGGCGCCGGTGGGCGTTGGGGTTGGCGGTGTGGGCGCGGCGGTGGCGCAGGGCGACCTCCTCGGCGAGGATGTCGAAGCCGACGCCGCCCAGGCGGGAGGTGGTGCCGGTGAAGCAGCGGTCGACGACCTCCTGGCCCAGTCCGAGGGCCTCGAAGATCTGGGCTCCGGTGTAGGAGCTGACGGTGGAGACGCCGATCTTCGACATGACCTTGAGGACGCCCTTGCCGAACGCCTTGACGGTGTTGGCGACGGCGGTGTCGGCGTCGACGCCGCCGAGGGTGCCGCGTTCGACGAGGTCCCGGACGGTGGCCAGGGCCAGGTACGGGTTGACGGCGGAGGCGCCGTAGCCGACGAGGAGGGCCACGTGGTGGCATTCGCGGACGTCGGCGGCCTCGACGAGGAGGCCGACCTCGGTGCGGGTCTTCTCGCGGACCAGGTGGTGGTGGACGGAGCCGGTGAGCAGCAGCGACGGGATCGGGGCGCGCGCGGCGTCGGCGCGGCGGTCGCTGAGCACGAGGATGTGGGCGCCGTCGGCGATGGCGCGGGTGACCTCGGTGTTGATCTCGTCCAGTCGGGTGGAGAGGGCCGCTCCGCCGCCGTCGACGGGGTAGGTGCCGTCGACGGTGAAGGTGCGCAGTGCGGGGTTGTCGTCGCCCGCCGCGACGATGGCGGCGAGCTGGTCCTGGTCGACGACCGGGGTGGGCAGGACGAGGCGCTGGTTGCCGCCGGGGGTCGCCTGGAGGAGGTTGCCCTCGGCGCCCAGGAGGGTGGACAGGCTGGTGACCATCTCCTCGCGGATGGCGTCCAGCGGCGGGTTGGTGACCTGCGCGAAGTTCTGCGAGAAGTAGTCGAAGAGCTGGCGCGAGCGGGCGGAGAGCGCCGCGACGGGCGTGTCGGTGCCCATGGAGCCGATGGGTTCGGCGCCGGTGCGGGCCATCGGGGTGAGGATGATCCGCAGTTCCTCCTCGGTGTAGCCGAACACCTGCTGGGCGAGGTGGAGTTCGGTGACCGGGGCGGGCTCGGCGGCGGGGAGGTCGGCCAGGCGCAGGACGCCGGAGTCGATCCACTCCTGGTAGGGGTGTTCAGCGGCGAGTTCGGCCTTGATCTCCTCGTCCTCGATGATCCGCCCCCGGGCGGTGTCGACGACGAAGATGCGGCCGGGCTGGAGGCGTCCCTTGCGCACGACCGAGGCGGGGTCGATGTCGAGGACCCCCGCTTCGGAGGCGAGGACGACGAGGCCGTCCTCGGTGACCCAGTACCGGCCGGGGCGCAGGCCGTTGCGGTCCAGGACGGAGCCGACGACGGTGCCGTCGGTGAAGGACACCGAGGCGGGGCCGTCCCAGGGCTCCATGAGGGTGGAGTGGTACTCGTAGAAGGCCCGGACGGCCGGGTCCATCTCGGTGTGGTTCTCCCACGGCTCCGGGATCATCATCAGGACGGCGTGCGGCAGGGAGCGGCCGCCCAGGTGGAGCAGTTCGAGGGCGTCGTCGAAGGACGCGGTGTCGGAGTCGTCGGGGTCGACGATCGGGAAGACGCGGGCGAGGTCGCCGGGGATGAGGTCGGTGGCGAGCTTGGCCTCGCGCGACCGCATCATGTTCCGGTTGCCCTTGACCGTGTTGATCTCGCCGTTGTGCGCCACGTAGCGGAACGGGTGGGCGAGTGGCCAGGACGGGAAGGTGTTGGTGGAGAACCGGGAGTGCACCAGGGCCAGGCCGGACTCGTAGCGCCGGTCGGACAGGTCCGGGAAGAACGGCTCCAGCTGCGGGGTGGTGAGCATGCCCTTGTAGGCGATGGTGCGCGGGGACAGGCTGGGGAAGTAGACGTCGGCCTCGTGTTCGGCGCGCTTGCGGACGCAGTACGCGTGGCGTTCGAGGTCGATGCCGGTGCGGCCCTCGGTGGCGGTGCCGGGCGTGCCGGTGACGAAGAGCTGCACGAAGGAGGGCATGGCCTCGCGGGCGGCGGGGCCGCTGTACTGGGGCTCGAAGGGCACCTCGCGCCAGCCCAGGAGGGTGAGGTCCTCGTCCTCGACGATGGCCTCGATGGTGCGCATGGCGGCGGCGCGCTCGGCCGCGTCGGAGGGCAGGAAGCCGATGCCGGTGGCGTAGGCGCCCGCTTCGGGGAGCGGGAAGTCGCAGACCTCGGTGTAGAGCGCGTGAGGGATCTGGGTGAGGATGCCCGCGCCGTCGCCGTCGTCGGGGTCGGCGCCGGAGGCGCCCCGGTGGTCGAGGTTGCGCAGGACGGTCAGGGCCTTGCTGACGATGTCGTGGCTCTGGCGTCCGTTGAGGTCGGCCACGAACCCGACTCCGCAGGCGTCGTGCTCGAAGGCGGGGTCGTACAGGCCCCGGGGCGTGGTGCCGGTGTGCGTTCGGTCGGACGAACGCCGCGCGTGTCCAGTGGACATGGGCCCTCCAGTCGTCTCTCGTCGGCTTCGTGAAAAGCGCATTCGGGACGACGTTGGCCCTGCTGCGAGCGTGATGCTGTTGTGTCCGCCGGGGGCGGTTCACCCGTGGGGCGTGGTGCCGGTCGGTGTCACCGTGCGGCGTGCACTTCCTCGTGTCGCCGGTGACGCGGGCGGCCCCGTTCCGGGCGGGCTATCTCTTATACAGGCTGGTCCGGCCCCGGTGCGAATCGCCGGTCCGGACCGGAGCCCTCCGGGGTCGCCCCCGGTTCCGGCCTTGCGGGTTGTTCCACGAGGGAAACCCGCTAAACCTCCCATAGGTGACGAAGCACCGGAGCTTGGCCGGTTCTTCCCCGGGCGCGCGGGCGGCCCCGGACAGCGAAGTCCCAGGTTACCCCCGGGTCGTCCCGCCGCCCAAGAGCGGACGCGACGTGCGCGAGGGTGACATCCGACTCACCTTCGCGGCCGATGTCCGCGGGCCCGGCGGCGGCGCCGTCGCCGGGTCCGCGACATGGGAGGATCACACAATGGCAGGACACCCGACTTCTTCCGAACCGGTCGAACCACGGCTCGACGCCCCCGCCCCCCTTCCCGAGGCGGCGGAGGACCTCCTTCGCGCGCACGGGCCCGACGCTCCGCGTCCCCGGACGGTCCTGGCGCTCCTCCGCGACGGGCGGTGGTGGGGGGCCAACGACCTCGTACGCGCCAGCGGTGTGGCGCACGCCGTGGTGGCTCCGCTGTTGAGGTCCCTGGGTGAGGCGGGCGAGGTGGAGCGCGAACCCGGCGGCGAGCGGTACCGCCTGGCGCGCCCCGACCTCTACGCGGGAGCGGCGGCGCCCGCTCTGGCCGACCCGGTGGAGCACCTGCTCGCCGGGCACGGCCGGGCCGCCGCCGAGTTGGCTCGGGCGGTGGCCGAGGGGCCCGCCTCCGACCTGGACCTGGACCACGTCACGGCGGCACCGGAGACCGCCCTGCGCCGGGCCCTGTTCCTGGACACCCGGTTCGACCTGCGCGAACGGACACTGTTGTGCGTGGGTGACCACGACCTGACGTCCCTGGCCCTGACCCTGGTGCAGCCGCGGGCCCGTGTGGTCGTGGTGGACCTGGACGAGCGTGTGCTGGCCCACATCGACGCGGTGGCCGGGCGGCTGGGGCTGCCGGTGCGCACGCACGCAGCCGACCTGCGGCTGGGTCTGCCCGCGTCGCTGCGGGAGTGCGCCGACCTGGTCTTCACCGACCCGCCCTACACCCCGGACGGTGTGGACCTGTTCGTGCGGCGCGGGGTGGAGGGGCTGGCCGACCCGAGGCGGGGCCGGGTGCTGGTGGCCTACGGGGTCAGCGAGACCACGCCCAAGCTCGCGGCCGCGACCCAGTCCCGCATGGTGCGCTCGGGGCTGCTGCTCGAGGCGGTGTGGCCGGACTTCAACCGCTACCTGGGCGCGGAGTCGATCGGCGCGGCCAGCGACCTGTACGTGCTGCGGCCGCTCGCGCGTACGCCGACCTCCCCCGCCGCAGACGCCTCCCGCGTGTACAGCCAGGGGGTCAACGCCAAGGAGGCGCGGGGCGGGCTCGACGCGGAGCGGGCCGCCGCCGTGGTGGACCGGGTCACCGAGCTGGCCGGGAGCGGGCCCGCCCTGGTCGGCGACTGGCCCCGGGAAACGCCCGGGGAAGCCCGTGTGCGCCTGTCCACCTGGATGGACTCCCCCACCGGCGCGGGCGCGACGGCCGTGGTCAACCTCACGTCGGGGTGGGAGCGGCTGGCGCCCCGCGCCGCGCTGGCGTCCACCGCCGACGACACCTTCGTGCTGGTGCCCTCCTCCTCGCGCTGGGTGCGGGACGAGGCGGGCCAGCGGGCCTTCCGGGCCCTGGTGGAGCCGGGTCTTCGCGTCCGGTTCCTGCGGGGTGTGGGCGCCGCCGACCTGACGGCGGTCCGGTGCGCTCGGGCCCCGGAGCCGGAGGAGGCCGTCGACCGCGTGCTGGCGCACGTGCGGGCGCGCGCGCACGGGACGCTGACGACGACGCTGCGTACGGGCCTGGTGGAGGCCTTCGCCCGCCTGGGGCGGCCCACCAACAAGCGCACGGCCCGACTCGCGGTCGCCGAGGCGCCGGGCTGGGTGCCCGGGCACAGCCTGTTGGACCTGCCCGAACACCGGTTCGCCGAGCTCCGGGAGGTGGCCGCGGACCTGGTCGCCCAGGTGAGGCGATCCCAGGAGGCGGAATCCGGCTGACCGGTGGGGCGGGAGGCCAGGACGCGGGCGGGGCCCGGTGGGAGGTCGTTCCCACCGGGCCCCGCCCGCGTGTGCCGGGGTCGGTCCGCTATGTGCCGGGGACCGTCGGAACCTCGCCGGTGCCCTCGGCCGGGGGCTGTTCCGGGGTCGTCTCCGTCCCGGCGCCCTCACCCGCGCCGGGCACGCCCTCGGTGCCGGTGCCGTCGGTACCGGCGCCCTCCTCGGTAGTGGCGCCCTCCTCGGTACCGGGAGTGGTCTCACCGCCGCCGAGCTCGCCGATCCTGCGGAAGAACGGATTGCGGAAGTTGGCCAGGGTCACCAGCGGGGTGACCAGGCTGACCCGCTCCTCGACCGACTCGGAGTCGCCGGGCTGCACCCACACCACGACAAGGTAGTGGCCCGTGATGATGGCGTCGGCGGCGCTGTAGCCCGCGCCGAGGCGGTCGAAGGGCTCCTCACCGGACGGGGAGAGCACGAACCCGGGGTCGACCGGCTCCTCGCCCTCCTCGGTCTCGGGCAGTTCGAGCGCCTCGGCCACGGCGCGGCTGCCCTCGATGTCGGCGAGGTTGAACACCGCGACCACGCCGAAGACGTCGCCATCGGAGAGGTAGGTGGCACGCCCGGCCTGCGTGCAGTCGGCGTCGGCCAGCGCCTGCTTCACCTGGTCGCCCCAGACCGCCGCCGAGCAGTCCTCGACCAGCTCCGAGTCGCGCAGGGTGAAGTCCAGGCTCTGCCCGGAGATCTCGGAGTTGTGGCGCTCGAACAGTTCGCCGGCGTTGAGCGGGCGGGTGTCGCTCTCGCGGGAGGAGAGCACGGTGTTCATGTTGCTGTCCTGGGAGTCCTGGACCTTGTACAGGGCCGGACGCGTCTCGCGGGCCGCCTGTTCCCCGCCGTCGTCGCCGGAGAACTGCAGGTACAGCACCGTTCCCAGCGCGATGAGCGCGACGACCAGGGCGCCGATCAGGACGGTCAGCATCCCGCCGAAGCGGCGGGAACCCTTCTTGCGTCGGCCTCCGCCCTTGCGGCGCCCGCCCTCGCGGTTCTCGGAGCGGCTCTGTTCCGCCGGGGCTGGGAGCTCTGCGGGCTCGCTGTTTCTCCTCCGACGGCCCGGCCTGCCAGGCGTCGACGGTTCAGAAGGGGACACCCAAAGGACCTTTCCGTGGATGCGGGCCGGTCACGTGGTGACCGGCCCGCGTGCGCTCGGGGACGGCGGGGAACGCGTCCCGCCTGGTGTCGACCCCGGGGCCCTGTTCCCACTTTTCGGCGGAACACACCCCGGCGGGCGGGTCGATCTGTCCGCGATCCTATCGGGGTGCCCGACGGGGCCGGACAGACCCGCTTCCTACTCCCCCTCGTCCTCGGGCTTGTGCGCGACGACCTCGTCGTAGACGAAGGCGAAGGCGCTCTGGGAGACCACGCTCGCGGTGGCGAGCCCGGAGTCGTCCCCGGGCGGCGAACCGTCGGTGCGCGCGACCCAGTACACGGCCAGGTAGTGGCCCATCACCTGGGTGGTGGCCTGGCTGTACCCCTCCTGGAGCCCTTCGACGCCGTCGAGCTCGCGGGAGAGCAGGAAGCCCGCCCCGGTCTCCGCGTTGGTCGGGTCCATGGCGGCGGCCACCTCGCTGGCGCCGTCGCTGTCGGAGAGGTCGAACAGGGTCACCTGGGCGACGTACTTGTCCTTGGAGTCGGTGTACACGCCCGAGGCGGCGTTCAGGCAGTTGGCGTCCAGGAGGCTCTGACCGAGCTGCTCGCCCCACACCAGGGAGGTGCAGGAGTCGGTGACCTCGGACTCCTGGAGGTTGAGCTTCATCCCGGCCATGTCGAGTTCCTCGACCGACCCGAAGACGGACTCGTCCGTCATCGGTTCGACGTCGCCGGGACGGTTCTCGATGGAACCGAACACCTCCGGCCGGTCCGGCTCGAACAGGTACAGCTCCGGTGTGATGGTGCTGTGCCCCTCGGGCGGCGCGACGATGGTGTCCTCGCCCCGGTCGGTGTTGCCGCCGGTGCCGGTGACGAGCTGGTAGGTCAGCAGGCCCAGGAGCGCGACCAGGGCGATGCTGAAGGCTCCCAGGAGCACGCCGAGCACGGCGGTGCCGCGCTTGCGCTTGCTCTGCTCGGCCAGGGTGTAGACGATCTGGTTGGGCCGGTCGCCCAGGACCGACACCTTCTTGATCGCGGACGCGGAGAACGCGGAGACGCGCCCCACACCCTTCTTGTCCTTCCTGTCCTTCTTGTCCCTGCGTCGGCCCTTGCGGCCAGCGGCGGCTCCGGCCTCCTGCTCCGGCGCCTCCCCGTCCTCGTGGTCGTCGTCGTACCCGGTGTCCGGGTCGTCGTCGTAGTCGTCGTGCTCGGCGTCCGAACGGGCCCGGGTGTGGCCGTACTCCTCGGAGAAGTCCTCCTCCGGGTCGTACTGCTCCTCGTACCCGTCCTCGGGGCCGTAGTCGTCGACGTGCTCTTCGGTGCGGGCGCTGTCGGCGCGGCGGGACCCGCCGCGCCGACGTCTGCGTCCGTGACCGGACTCGGCTCTGCTCACGGTCTTTCTCAATCGTCAACCCGTGGTCTGCTCGACTGGTGCGGGCTTCGTCGTACGGTGTTCACGGCCACGGGCCGGGAGCACCGGTTTTCGGAATGGTCCCGCTCTACTCGGGCTTCGACCCGGAGTCGCCCCCCGCGCCGTCGGCGCCGTCCTCAGCCGTGCCCTCGCTACTAGATCGCTCAGGACTCGGGTGGTATTCCGTCCCGGCCTCCTCGGATGCCCCCGTGGCCTGGTCGAACACCGAGTCGTCGCCGTCGACGGCGCTGTACACGGTGCCCTCGTCCGCCTTCTCCCCGGTGGACGTGTCCCCGAACACCTGGGTCCCGGCGTCCTGACCGTGGGGGACGACGGCGGTGGAGAAGGAGTCGATGCGGCGGCCCGCCCAGACGAAGTAGGCGAGGGCGCCGAGGAGGACCACGATGGAGGTCCAGTTGTTCAGGCGCATACCGAAGAAGTCGTTGGCCGGGTCGACGCGCAGGTACTCGATCCAGAAGCGGCCCGCGCAGTAGCCCATGACGTACACGGCGAAGAGGCGTCCGCCCTGGAGGGAGGACTCGAAGCGGCGGCCGAGGTAGGCCAGCAGGACCGCGAGGAGCAGGCACCACAGGGACTCGTACAGGAAGGTCGGGTGGTAGGTGGTGACGCCGACCTCCATCCCGGCCCGCATGTGGCCCTCGGGGGTGGGGTAGATCTCCAGGGCCCAGGGCAGGTCCGTGGGGCGGCCGAAGAGTTCCTGGTTGAAGTAGTTGCCCCAGCGGCCGATGGCCTGGGCGAGCGGGATGGTGGGGGCGATCGCGAAGGAGAGCTTCGTCATGGACAGCCCGCGCTTGCGGGCGACCAGCCACACGCCCACGGCGCCCAGCGGGATCGCGCCCCAGATGCCGAGGCCGCCCTCCCACACGTACAGGGCCCGGATCGCCTCACGGTCCGGGCCGAAGTACAGGTGGGCGTCACTGATCACGTGGTAGAGGCGGCCGCCGACCAGACCCAGGATGACGGCCCACACGGCCATGTCCATGATCGTCCCGGCCTCGCCGCCCATGGACTTCCAGCGGCGCTCGCTCCAGTAGACCGCCACGACGACCCCGGCCAGGATGCACAGGGCGTAGAAGTGGATCTGGAACGGCCCGATGGGGATCGCGTTGATCTCGGGGCTGGGAATGGCCGCGAGGGCGCGGCCGAGCCCGGCCGCGCCCTCGGAAGCTGTCGACGACAATGTCACTGCTCTGCTCTCGGGTTCGCCCCGCGTGCGGGGTGGTGATCAGGGGTTCTCCTCCGCGTCACCCCCGCCGTCGACATCCTTGGGCCTGGTGCTGACCTTGCCGTCGCCCGCGTCGGCGATCGCGTCGGAAAGGCCCCTGGCGGTCATGGCGGTGTTGCCGTCGAGCAACTCGCCGTTGATGTAGACGGAAGGCGTGGCGCGGAACTCGTTGGCTCCGCTGTAGCGAGTGTAGGCCTTCCCCGTGGCCTCGATGATCTCGCCCGTGTAGGTACCGTCCAGGAAGGAGGGGTCGTGTCCGTTGCCGGCTCCCCAGCTGATGAGGTCGGACAGGACCATGGTCCCGATGTTCTCCTGGCCGATCTGGTCGACGGCGTCCGCGGTGAGTGCGGGCAGGTAGTCCTCGGTGAACTCCTTGACGATCTCCGCCTCGCCCTCGACGCGGTCGTCGAACGCCCGGGCGTCCTCGTCGGAGGCGCCGGTGTCGCGGAACCACTGCTTGAGCTCGTCGACGGTGAAGCCGTCCTTGGTCTCGGTGGGCTGGTTCTCGAAGAGGGTGTCGTTGTACTCGACGAACACTCCGTAGTCGGCGGCGGCGCGGGCGGCGGCCCCGGCCCGCAGGGAGTTCGAGCTGATCGGGACGGGCTGCTGGGCGAAGATGCTGACCGGCCGGTAGTGCACGATGGCGGCGCCGGAGGCCGCCTGTTCCTTGAGGACGTCGCCGCTGAAGTGCTCGAACTGGCGGCAGGCGGGGCACTGGTAGTCGGCGTAGACCTCGACCACCGGGGCGGTGGTGTCGGGTTCGGCCATGACGACGCTGCCGTCGTCCTGGAGGGTCTGCTCGGCCAGCGGGCCGTCGTAGCCCTCGCTGCGGTCGGAGGTCATGACGGCGTAGCCGATGCCGACGACGAGCAGGACGACGGCCGCGGCGGCGCCGACGACGATGAGGGTCCGCCTGCGTTTGGCCGCCCGCTTCTCCTTCTCCCGCTGTTCCCTGAGCTTCTCGCGGGAGCGCTTGCGCGCTTCACTCCCCATGGTGTTCCTCTGTTTCTGGCTTTCTGGGATGGTCGACCGTCACTCGGGGGTTCCGGGGCGTGGGCCCCGCCGCCGTGCTGGCCCTAGCGGAAGAGCCCGAGGGCGCGGTCGAGGGCGAAGGGGGACCGCGGCCAGAGCGCGATGAAGGCGCCCATGGCCGCGAAGGCGACGTCGCGTGCGATGGAGAGCCCGTAGGTGGTCTCGCCCGGGTCGACCTGTCCGCCGCCGCCGAAGCAGCCGCAGTCGATGTTGAGTCCGCGGGCCATGGCGGAGACGATCCCGGCGATGAAGACGACCATGAGCAGGGCGCTCACGGCGCCGACCTGCCGGGAGGCCAGGCCCGCGAGGAGGAGCGCGGCGAGCGCGAGCTCGAAGAGGGGGAGGACGTGTCCGATGAACCAGGCGACCTCGGTGGGGAAGAGGTCATAGGCCTCGACCGCCTGGACGGACAGGGCCGGGGGGAACTTGGTGACGGCCGCGGTGATGAGGACGGCGGCGAGTCCGATCCGGCAGGCGAGGGTGAGCCAGGGTTGGACGGTCTCCCAGCGGCCGGCGGGCTGGGTGGCGGGGGCGTCGTCGTGGGTGTCCGTCATCTGTGAGGCCTTCGGGAGTGGGGGTCGGTTCGTCCGCGTCCATGGCGCTGGGTGCGCGCGATGTCGCTCTTCGTGTCGAACCCAAAGCCTACTGTGTGTAGCGAGTCAGTGGCACAGGGCGGTGACCGCAGGCGCGCGACCGGGGGGCCGCGCGTCCGGCGCACCGTCATCACACCACCCGTGGCGTGGTGGGGAGGCCGCTTCGAGAGGATTCGCGGGGCCCTCTCACCCGATTCTCACCCTCTTAACCCTCGGCTGGACCTGCCGTTCGGGACGGTGGACGCGAGACCCCGGTGTGGGTCGCGCCGGTCCGGCGCGACCCACACCGGGGTCGTCGGTGCGGCCGAGGGGCGGCCGTGGGGGCGGTTAGCGGGAGCGGACCCCGGCGGCGAGTTCCTCGGCGAAGGAGCGGACCGCGATGAGTCCGGTCTCCAGGTCCGGTGCGTCGAGCACCCGCTGGCAGAAACCGGCGCCGACGATGACGCCGTCGGCGTAGGCGGCGACCTCGGCGGCCTGCGCGGCCGTCGAGATGCCCAGACCCACACAGATCGGCAGGCCGGATTCCCGGGTGACCCCGCGGGTACGGCGCACCAGGGTCTCCGCGGTGTCGGCGACCTGGGTCCGGGTACCGGTCACGCCCATCAGCGAGGCCGCGTACACGAACCCGCTGCACGCGCCGGTGGTGAGCTCCAGGCGCCGGTCCGTGGAGGAGGGGGCGACGAGGAAGATCCGGTCGAGCCCGGCCTTGTCGGAGGCGGCGAACCACTCCTCGGCCTCCTCCGGGATGAGGTCGGGGGTGATGACCCCGGCCCCGCCCGCCCCGGCGAGGCCGGTGGCGAAGCGCTCGACCCCGTAGCGCTCGATCGGGTTCCAGTACGACATGACCAGCGCGGCGGCGCCGGTCGCGGCGGTGGCCTCCACGACGCGGAACACGTCGTCGGTGGTGGTGCCCGAGGCCAGGGCACGGTCGGCGGCGCGCTGGATGGTGGGGCCGTCCATCATGGGGTCGGAGTAGGGCAGCCCGACCTCGATGACGTCGCACCCGCCCTCGACCATGGCCTGGACCACCCGGATCGAGGACTCCACGTCGGGGAACCCGGCGGGCAGGTAGCCGACGAGCGCGGCCCGCCCGGCCTCCCGGGTCTGGGCGAGCTTGGTCTGGAGCGTGGTCGTCATGCCTGTCCCTCCGAGTCGACGAGGCCGAAGTAGGTGGCCGCGGTGTGGACGTCCTTGTCGCCGCGCCCGGAGAGGTTCACCAGGATGACGGCGTCCGGTCCGAGCCTCCTGCCGAGCCGGAGCGCGCCCGCCAGGGCGTGGGCGCTCTCGATCGCCGGGATGATGCCCTCCGTGCGGCACAGCAGCCGGAAGGCGTCCATGGCCTCGGTGTCGGTGACGGGCTCGTAGGTCGCGCGGCCGGTGTCAGCCAGGTGGGCGTGCTCGGGGCCGACGGCCGGGTAGTCGAGCCCTGCGGAGATCGAGTGGCTGGGCAGGGTCTGCCCGTACTCGTCCTGGAGCACGAAGGTGCGGGCTCCGTGGAAGACACCGGGGCTGCCCGCGGTGATGGAGGCCGCGGTCCGCCCCGTGTCGGCCCCCTCTCCCCCGGCCTCGAACCCGTACAGGGCGACGCTCTCGTCGGGGATGAAGGCGGCGAAGACCGCGATGGCGTTGGAGCCGCCGCCGACACACGCCGCGACGGCGTCGGGGAGCCGCCCGGTGAGGTCGAGGACCTGCTGGCGTGCCTCGGCGCCCACGGTGAAGTGCAGGTCGCGGACGAGCTTGGGGAAGGGGTGCGGACCCGCCGCCGTGCCGAACAGGTAGTGGGTGTGGTCGACGTTGGCCACCCAGTCGCGGAAGGTCTCGTTGATGGCGTCCTTGAGGGTGCGGCTGCCGATGGTGACCGGGACGACCTCGGCCCCGAGCATGCGCATGCGGGCGACGTTGAGGGCCTGCCTCCTGGTGTCCTCCTCCCCCATGTAGATGACGCAGTCCAGGCCCATGAGGGCGCAGGCGGTGGCAGTGGCCACACCGTGCTGGCCCGCTCCGGTCTCGGCGATCACACGGGTCTTGCCCATGCGTTTGGTGAGCAGCGCCTGGCCCAGCACGTTGTTGATCTTGTGCGAGCCGGTGTGGTTGAGGTCCTCGCGCTTGAGGAGGACGCGCGCGCCGCCCGCGTGCTCGGAGAGGTTGCGTGCCTCGGTGAGGAGGCTGGGACGCCCCGCGTAGCTCTTGAGGAGTTCGTCGAACTCGGTGTGGAAGGCGGGGTCGTCCTTGGCCTTGGCCCATTCGGCCTCGACCTCGTCGAGGGCCGCGATGAGGGCTTCGGGGGCGAACCGGCCGCCGAAGCGGCCGTAGTGCCCGCGGTCGTCGGGCACCGGTTGGGCGTGGCTCATGGGAAGTCTCCTGGTAAGAGGAGGCCGAGCGCGCGGGTCCGCCCGGGGCGTGGCGCCACGGGGGCCGCGCGCCGACCGGTCGTGCGCCGCCTGGCTCGGGCGGCGGGGTGGTTCGGATCGACGCGGCGGCGGGAACCCGTGGGCGTTCCTACGGGCTCCCTAGAGCCATCGCCATCGGCGCCGGAGCGGGCGCGCGGGCCGCTCGTGCTCCGTGTTCGCCTTCGTCGGTCCCATCGTGTGCGCCTTCGTCAGTTCCGGTCACGCAGCGCGGGGTGGGCGCCGGCGGTGACCAGGTCGGCGACGGCCTCACGCGGGTCGCGGCCCCGGACCAGGCTCTCGCCCACGAGGACGGCCCCGGCTCCGGCTCCGGCGTAGGCCAGCAGGTCGTGCGGGCCACGAATCCCGGACTCGGCGATTCTGACGCGGTCCGCCGGGATGAGGGGGGCGAGCCGGGCGAAGGTGTCCCGGTCGACCTCCAGGGTCTTGAGGTTGCGCGCGTTGACGCCGATGACGGTGGCTCCGGCGTCCAGCGCGCGGGTGACCTCCTCCTCGTCGTGGACCTCGACCAGGGGGGTCAGGCCCAGCGAGCGGGCGCGCTCGACCAGGGAGACCAGGGCGTCCTGGGGCAGGGCGGCGACGATGAGGAGGATCGCGGAGGCTCCGAAGACGCGGGCCTCCCACAGCTGGTAGGAGCTGACCACGAAGTCCTTGCGCAGCAGGGGTGTCTCGACGGCGGCGTGGACGGCGCGCAGGTCGTCCAGGCTGCCGTTGAACCGGCGCTGTTCGGTGAGGACGCTGATCCAGGTCGCGCCGCCCGCCTCGTAGTCGCGGGCGAGGGCGGCGGGGTCGGTGATGGTGGCCAGCGGCCCCTTGGAGGGGCTGGCCCGCTTGACCTCGGCGATGACGTGGACCCCGGGGCGGCGCAGGGCGGCCTCGGCGTCCTGGGGGGCGGGCACCGACTCGGCTCGGGCCTTGAGGCGGTCCAGGGGGAGTTCCGCCTGTCGCTGCGCCAGGTCAGCGCGTACTCCGTCGAGGATCTCGTCGAGCACGCTCACAGGTTCTTGCTCCCTCGTCCATGGTTGCGGTTCGCGGCGGCCGACCCGGAGGCGGACGCGCGGCGGTTCCGGTCGGGTGCGGCGCGGGGGCCGTCACACCGTGTGCTGGTCATCGTATCCACCCTCGGGGGCCGCGGGGCCCCCGCCCCCGGATCACCGCGCCGGGGGATTACGGGCGTTCGGTACGAACCGGGGTCTTCGGGACGCCGCTCCGGGTTCACCAGGCGGGCAGGAGCGGTGTGCCGGGGGCGAGGAAGGAGAACCAGGGCAGGTTGCGGGCGATCCAGAAGACCACGAAGGCCGCCAGGAGGGTCCAGACGAACCAGACGGGGGCGGGTCGGGGCGGGCGGGCGCGCGGTCTGAGGGAGCCGGCCAGCCAGGTCGCGTAGGTGAACGCGAGGTAGGGCAGGAGCAGCACCAGGAGCGGGTTCATGCCGAGGGCGCCGACCGGGTCCAGGCGGGTGAGCAGGGCGACGGCCCGCATCGTGCCGCAGCCGGGGCAGAACGTGCCGGTGAGCAGGAGCCAGGGGCAGGTGGGGTAGTTGCCCGGTTCGTTGGGGTCCACCAGGTGCAGCAGGACGGCTCCGGCCAGGCCGAGGAGGCCGAGGGAGACCGGCCAGACGGCCGGGTGGACGCGGCGGAGGAGGGGGGCGGGGCGGTCGGCGTGCGGCACCCGACCACCCTACCGGCGGCCCCCGTGCGGGAGCCGGGGGTCAGCCCGCGACGGCGAGGATCACGCCCGTGAACACCAGCGCCACGTAGAGGACGACGGCCAGGGCCGACGCCACGAAGCAGCAGAGGCCGATGATGCCGAGGATCTTGGCGGTGTTGGCCGCGGACTCGGCACCGGCGTAGTCGCCGATGTGCCACTTGCTGCTGACCTGGAGCGCGAAGACCAGGCCGATGATCCCGATGACGCTGGTCATGCCGAAACAGCCGAAGATGCCCAGGATGTTGAAGGCCGTGTAGCTCTTGGGCGGTTCTCCCGCGGGCGGGTACGCGTGGAATCCGGGAGCGCCGTGGAACGGGACCTGCCCCGGAGGCGGTGGACCATGGGTCATGGAGGGTGTCCTCGGCGGAAGTCGGTTGGCGGGGGCCGCGCGGGCCCCCGGGCGCCCGCGCTCGGGCGGGTCGCCGGAGGCTCCGGACGCGGTGACTACTTCGCGGCGGCGGTGGCGGGGGCGGTCTTGCGACCGGCCTCCCACTCCTCGCGGGTCGGCGGGATCGGGCGGGGCTCCTTGCGGCCCAGGCCGGCCTTCTTCATGACACCGGCCACGGCGGCCAGGGCGATGCTGGCGACCAGGGCGATGACCGTCCAGGTGATCAGGGCGCCGCCGAAGATGATGGCGACGGCGGCCACGGTCCAGGCGACGATCCAGGAGACGGTGAGGAACCAGGCGGACACGGTGTTGCCGTGGTCGTCGTGCTCTTCGTGGTGGGCGTCGGCCATCAGGGGCTCTCCTCGGGTTGGGCTGGCCGGTCGGCCAGCGGTGCGGGTTCGGTGTGGTCACCGGAGGCGGCGCGGGCCGCCCGTTCGGTTGCGGCGGGCGCTCCGGCCTCCGGGGCGCCAAGAGTGGGGTCCTCACCCGCGTCCAGCGATTTCCACAGGTCGGCTGGTGTCTCCGCCTGGCGCGGACGCGGTGCGGCGTCCCGATCGTACCGGTTTCCCATACCGGGCCAGGCGGGGGCACGCAGTACCGCGACCAGCCCGGTCAGGATCAGCAGGACCGCCCCGGCGGCGCCCATCGCGGGTCCCAGCGCGTGGAGCTCGGGCGTTCCGGCTCCCTGCGCGGCGCCCGCGGTGTCGGTGGCCAGCCGGGCGACGGCCTCGGTGAGCGTGCCGGGGCGGGTGGCCGACCAGAGCGAGGTGAGGGCGAACGCGCCGCACGCCGCGATGAGCGCGCCCACGACGCGGCGGGGCCAGGAGCGGGCGGCGTACAGCCCCGCGATCCCCGCGAGCCCGGCCCAGCCCAGGCCGCGTAGCGCGCCGGTGAGGTCGCCTCCGGTGAGGTCGACGGTGACGGCGGCGACCGGACCGGGCGAGGCGAGTTCGCCGGTCGCCCACACGCGCCCGGAGGCGGCCAGCATGAGTGCGGCGCCGGCGGCCATGGCGAGCGTGGTGACCCCGTACTCGCGGCGTGCGCGCGCCGTGGCGCGGCTCACAGCAGGGCTCCGGCGTCGAAGCACGTGCGGTCGCCGGTGTGGCAGGCGGCGCCGGTCTGGTCGACGCCGACCAGGAGGGTGTCGCCGTCGCAGTCGAGGGCGACCGACACCACGCGCTGGGTGTTTCCGGAGGTGGCGCCCTTGACCCAGTACTCCCCCCGGCTGCGGGACCAGTACGTGGCCTCGCGTGTGGTGAGGGTCCGGTGCAGGGCCTCGTCGTCCATCCAGGCCAGCATGAGGACCTCCCCGGTGTCGTGCTGCTGCACGACGGCGGGGACCAGGCCGTCCGCGGTGCGCTTCAGACGTGCGGCGATGTCCGGGTCAAGGTGGGTGGCGCTCATGTGTTCCAGGTTATGGCCGCCGCGCGCGCCGTGCCCACCGGGTGCTGTTTGACACCGGTCACTCCCCGGCGCGCGGAGGGGATTAGAGTGCGTGCGTCCCTGACGTCGCCGTTCCGACGGTTCTGCCAGCTTGGGAGCTCACGTGACCGCCGAGCACCTGTCCGCCGACCTGGCGGGCAAACCCGCCGCCCTGACCGCGCTCGCCCAGCGCTTTCCCCGCTGGGACCCCTACGCGGCGCTCCCCGCGCTGCTGGGGGACGAGCCCGCCTCCGTGCGGTTCCTGGCCCTGGGTCCGGCGCGGGGCGCCTGCGAGGTGGCGGCGGCCCGGCTGCGGCGCGGGGGCGTGGCGGCGCACGCCGACTACTCGACCTCCGTGGAGGAGCCCCCGGCGGGCCCGGAGACGCTCGTGGTGGCGGTGAGCCTGGGTGACGGCCAGCGGGAGCTGTGCGTGGCCCTGGACCGCTACGTGGGGCGCTCGCCGGTGATCGTGTTGGCCCCGGACGAGGACGCGGTGGTGGGGCGGTACGCCGACCTGCTGGTGCCCTTGCGCGCGGGTGGGGAGCAGTCGGGGACGGGATGTCGCGCCTACCAGCACGCGCTGGCGCTGCTGCTGTTGCTCGGGCACCGGCTGGGGGCTCCCGCGACGGGGAGCAGTGCGAACTTCCCGGGGTTGCTCCGGCGCGTGGCCAACGCGTCGCGGGTACTTCTGGACGGTGCCCCGGAGTGGGTGCCGCGGGCCGCCCGGGTGCTGGACTCCCCCGACGGGGTCGCGCTGGTGGCCCCGGCCGAGCGGTTGGCCTCGGCCGGGCAGGGGGTGCGGGTGCTGCGCAGGGGCCCGATCCGGGTGGCGCGCGCCGCCGAGACCGGCGAGTGGTCGCACTCGGACCGGTACCTGGCGGCGGTGACCGACCACCGGGCGCTGCTGTTCGCGGGGTCCGCCCACGACCAGCGCTTCGCCGAGCACCTGGGGCAGCTGCGCGGGGCCTTCGTGGCGGTGGGCGCCACCCCCGGACGCGAGCGCGTGCCGGGGGCGGGGCTGAGCGTGCGCTACCCGGGTGACGGCGACCCGGACGTGAGCCTGCTGACCGAACCGCTGGTGGCGGAACTGCTCGCGGCGCACTGGTGGCGCGGGTAGGCCGGGGCGCCCGGTCAGGCCGAGGAGCGGACCCAGGAGGCGTACAGGTCCGCGTACACGCCGGGGCGGGCCACGAGCTCGTCGTGGGAGCCGCTCTGGGCGATGCGTCCCTCGTCGAACACGAGGACCCGGTCGGCGGCCTCGGCGGTGGAGAGCCGGTGCGCGATCGCGACGGAGGTGCGCCCTCGGGTCAACCGGTCCAGGGCCCGCTGGATGCGGACCTCGGTGTGCGGGTCCACCGCCGAGGTGGCCTCGTCCAGGACGAGCAGGTCCGGGTCGGCGACGTAGGCGCGCACGAGTGCCACGAGCTGGCGCTCACCCGCCGAGAGCGACTCGCCGCGCTGTCCCACCGGGGTGTCCAGACCGTGGGCGAGACTGGCCAGCCACTCCCCGAGGCCGAGCTCCCCGATCGCGGCCTCCAGCTCGGCGTCGGTGCTCTCGGGGCGTGCGAAGCGGATGTTGTCGCCCAGTGAGCTGTCGAACAGGAACCCCTCCTGGGGCACCATGACGACGCGACTGCGCAGCGAGGAGAAGGCGACCTCGCGCAGGTCGACGCCGTCCAGCCGGACGGTGCCGGAGGCGGGGTCCATGAGGCGGGTGAGGAGCTTGACGAAGGTGGTCTTGCCCGACCCGGTCTCGCCCACGACCGCGACCCGGGTGCCGGGGGCGATCTCCACGTCCACGTCGTCCAGGACCACCGGGCCCTCGGGGTAGGAGTAGGTGACCCGGTCGAAGCCGACGCGGACCGGCCCGCGCGGCAGGACGCGCCCGGCCTCGCCCGGGTCGGCGATGTCGGGGACGGTGTCGAGCACCCCGAGCACACGCCGCCAGCCCGCGATGGCGTTCTGCGCCTCGTTGAAGATCTCCGTGGCCATCATCATCGGCTGGATGAACAGGGTCATGAGGAACAGGAAGGCGATGAGCTGACCCGCGGTGAGGTCCCCGCCGACGCCCAGCCACACGCCGACCAGCACGACCGCGACGTTGCCGACCGCGGCGACGATCTCCGCGAAGGGAGAGACGGCCATGGACAGGCGCTGCGCCTTCACCTGGGCGCGGCGGGTGGCCAGCACCGTGGTGTCGATGCGTGTGGCGGTGCGCTCCTCGGTGCCGTGGGCGCGGATGACGGCGGCGCCCATCACGGTCTCTCCGATGGCGCCGAGCATGTCACCGGTGCGTTCGCGAACCGTCAGGTAGGCGCGGGAGAGCAGCTTCTGGAGCCAGCGCACGCCGAAGAGCAGCGGCAGGAAGCAGATCCAGACCACGAGGGTGAGCTGCCAGGAGTAGACCGCCATGAGCGTCGTGGCGACCAGCAGCTGGCCGGTGCTGACGAGCAGGAGCAGGCCGCCCCACTGCATGAAGGTGCTGATCTGGTCGACGTCGCCGGTGACCCGGGAGACCAGGGCGCCCTTGCGCTCGCTGTTCTGGGTGAGGACGGACAGGTCGTGCACGTGCCGGAAGGCCTTGCGGCGCAGGGTGGCCAGACCCGACTCGGTGGCCCGGTACAGGCGCAGGTTCATCAGGTACGAGCAGATCATGGTGAGGACGAGCAGTCCGGCGCAGGTCGCCACCATGCGGGTGACGAACCCGAGGTCCGGTCCGCCCTGCGCGGACAGCCCGTGGTCGATGATCTGCTGCACGGCGACCGGGACGATGACCTTGCCCCCGGTGGCCGCGAGCGCGAACAGCAGGGTCAGCCACAGGCCCCGGGCGAACTCCGGGGACAGCTGGAGGCCGCGCCGGACGGTGCCCAGCGCGGAGTCCTGGTTCCGGTGCAGGGCGGGGGCGGCGTCGTGTTCGGGGCGCCCGGCCCCGGGCTCCCGCTCCGACCTGTCGTCGGTGCGGGGCTGGGTCGGTGCGCTCATCGGCTGGTCTCCTCGGTGGCGTCGGGGCCGTGTCCCGCGGCGGGTCGGTGGGGTTCCGCGGGACCGGGCTCCTCGGGGACGGGTGTGCGCTCGGCCTCGTTCTCGGCGGAGGCGCGCTCGTAGGCGGTGACGAGCCTGTGGTAGCCGCTGGAGGCGGCCAGGAGCTCGGTGTGGGTACCGCGCGCCAGGACGCGGCCGCCCTCCATGTAGACGACCTCGTCCGCGAGCTCGATGGTGGCCCTGCGGTAGGCCACGACGACCACGGTGGCGGCGTCGTCGCGTTCGCGCAGCCCGGCCAGGATCTGGGCCTCGATCTGCGGGTCGACGGCTGAGGTGGCGTCGTCCATGATCAGCAGCCGGGGGCGGCGGACGATGGCGCGGGCCAGTGCCAGGCGCTGGCGTTGGCCGCCGGACAGGGAGGTGCCCTTCTCGCCGAGGCGGGCGTCGAGCCCGCCGTCGAGTTGGGCGACGAACCCGTCCGCGCGGGCGAGGCGGAGCGCGGCCCAGATCTGGGCGTCGTCGACCCCGGCCGCGCCCAGGGAGACGTTGTCCCGGACGGTGTCCTCGAACACGAAGGTTCCCTGGGGCACGAGGGCGGCGTGCCGGGGGATCTGGTCGCGGGCCAGGTCGCGGACGTCGGCGCCGTCGTAGCGGACGGTGCCGGAGTCGGGGTCGACCAGCCGCATGAGGACCGTGGTGAGCGTGGACTTGCCGGACCCGGTGGGCCCCACGAGGGCCACCGTGCGGCCGGGGGCGATGTCGAGGTCGACCCCGTTGAGGACGGTGGTGCGGGCCCCGGTGGCGGAGTGGTCCAGCAGGTCGCGCCCGCCGCCCTCGGCGTCGTAGGCGTCGGCGTAGGAGAAGGTGACGTCGCGCACGCTCAGGGCCAGGCCGCGCTCGGCGGCTTCCAGGGTCCGGTCACCGTGCTCCATGGTGCCGCCGGAGCCGAGGACCGACTGGACCCGGTCCCATCCGACGACGCTGCGGGGAAGGTCGCCGAGAATCCACCCGAAGGAGCGGATGGGCAGGGCCAGGAGGGTGAAGAGGAAGGCGATCTGCACGAGGTCGCCGGGTTCGATGGCGCCGGTGGACAGGCGCCACATGCCGAGAAGGAGGACGGCGAGGACGCCGAAGTTGGGCAGGGCCTCGGTGAAGGGGTCGAACAGGGACCGCATGCGGCCGACCTGGATGAGGGCGTCGCGCAGGCGGTGGGCGGCCTCGGTGAAGCGTTCGGTCTCGGTGTCCTCGCGGCCGAGGGTCTTGACGACCAGGGCGCCGTCGAAGGACTCGTGGGCGACGCCGCTGACCTCGGCGCGCAGGGCCTGGGCGCGGGAGGCCATCGGGGAGACGCGGCGCTGGAAGACGACGTTGGCGGCCGCCAGGACGGGGAAGACCACGAAGGCGACCAGCGCGAGGACGGGGTCGGTGACGATCATCGCGACGGAGGCGATGACCAGCATGAACACACTGCCGACGGCCATGGGCAGCGGGGCGAGCGGCTGCCATGCGGCCTCGACGTCGGCGTTGGCGTTGGACAGGAGCTGCCCGGTGGGGTGGCGGTGGTGCCAGGAGAGCGGGAGCTCCAGGTACTTGCGGGCGACGGCGCGACGGTACCGGGCCTGCATCCGGAACTGCATGAGCCCGGCGAGCAGGCGGCGCAGGGCCAGGCCCACGGCCTTGCCGAGGCCGACCGCCATGAGCAGCGCGGCCGCGGCGACCAGGGCGGCCGTGGTGGTCTGCCCGGCGGAGAAGGCGGGGATGATCGTGTGGTCGGTGAGGTAGCCGAGGACGGAGGCGGAGCCCACGGTGACGCCCGCGTGCAGCATCGCTCCGGCGACGGCGGCGAGGAAGATCCACGGCTCGGTGCGGGCGGCCACGCCCAGGACGCGCATCCCTCGTGCGAAGACCCCCTTGTGGGGGTCGGTCGCCTGGGCCGGAGCGCCGGTGCCGGTGCCCTCGGCGCTGGGTTCGCCGGGCGGGTCCGCCTCCCGCGTCGTCTGGTCCGCCGTGGTGGTGCCCTGCGCCATACGCCCCCCGTTTCCTCTTCTCGGCCGGTTCGCTCCGGCCGGCCCGACCCGCGCGCCGCCGGCTCCCGGGCATGCCGAGGGGCACGGTTCGCGTGTGTGCGGGCCAACCTATCCAGCGGCACCGACAGCTGCCACCGGATTGTTTCAGCGCGGGACACAACCGTGCTATTCCGTACAACGGGAACTTCCCGGAGGGGCCGGGGCGTCCACGCGTCGGGCCCGGTGCGCCACCAGTGGCGTACCGGGCCCGACCTCCGTCACGTCAGACCGGGGTGTCCCGGGCCGCTAGTGGCCGCGCACGGCCTCCAGCTCGCGGGCCTGGTCGCCCTCCTCGGCGGGGGCCTCCTGGACCGGAGCCTGCTCGGCGGTCTCGGCACCCTCCTCGGCGGGAGCCTGCTCGACCGGAGCCTGCTCAGCGGCCTCGGCGCCCTCCTCGGCGGGGGCCTCCTCGGCCACGGCCTCGGCGTTGTCGGCGCGGCAGCTGTCGACGCCGGTGATGACGGCCTTGTAGGTGAGGCGGCCGAAGGCGCCGTCGACGCCGATGCACAGGTCGCGCTGGGCGTTGCGCACGGCCCGCTCCGTGGCGGAGTTGTAGCGGCCGTTCACGGTCAGGCCGGCGTCGAACTTCTCGTTGAGCAGCACCTGCACGGCGCGGACGCCGTATCCGCGGTCGTCGCGCTGGAAGGCGTCGGCCGTGGTCGGGAACAGCATGTTCCTGATCTTGATCCAGCTCTGCGACTCGAGGACGCCGTTGACGGTGATGCCCTCCCGGCGCTCGAAGTCGCGGAGCGTGCGGTCGAACTCCCGGGTGAAGGTCGAGCTCGGGTTCTCCGTGACGTAGGTGAGGTGGTTGAGGAAGTACTGCGCGGCCAGGATGTCGACGCTCGGGCCGGGGTTCTGGAGCGAGTAGTTGGGCCAGACCTGGGCCTCGATCATCTGGATGACCTCGGCCGAGGTCCGGTCGTAGTCGTCGGCGGCGGCGGTCGGGGCCATGAGGGTCAGACCGCCGAGGGCGATGGCACCGGCGGTGGCGAGAGAGGCGAACCGGCGAGAGAGGCCGGTGAAGACGTGCTTGGACATGATGGGCGACAATCTCCCTGTCGTGGCTGGGTAAGACGCGCTCATGCTCACACGGATCACAGCTTGATCAACGCCATGACACGCTTTGATTACTGACAGTAATCATTGACACGGTTGTGCAGGTCACAGGCCCTGAGCGAGTCTCACTCAGGGCCTGTTCCGACCTCTCCACGGCGTGTCGCGGTGGCCACCGCGCCGCGCTACCGGACCGGGTACCCCGCCTCGCGCAGGCTCCGCTTGACGTCGGCGATGGTGAACTCACCGAAGTGGAAGACGGTCGCGGCCAGGACCGCGTCCGCGCCCGCCGCCACCGCCGGAACGAAGTGCTCCACGGCGCCCGCGCCGCCCGAGGCGATCAGCGGGACGTCCACCCGCGCCCGCACCGCGCGGATCAGCTCCAGGTCGAAACCGGTCCGGGTGCCGTCGGCGTCCATCGAGTTGAGCAGGATCTCCCCCGCGCCCAGCTCGGCGGCGCGCTCGCACCACTCCAGCGCGTCGAGACCGGCGCCGCGACGCCCGCCGTGCGTGGTGACCTCGAAGCCGCTGGCGGTGGGCGGGCCGCCCTCGGGCACCCTCCGCACGTCGGCGGAGAGCACCAGGACCTGGCGGCCGAAGCGGGCCGCGATCTCGCCGATCAGCTCCGGGCGGGCGATCGCGGCGGTGTTCACGCCCACCTTGTCGGCGCCCGCGCGCAGCAGCCGGTCCACGTCCTCGGTGGAGCGCACCCCTCCCCCGACGGTGAGCGGGATGAACACCTGGTCGGCGGTGCGGCGCACCACGTCGAAGGTGGTCTCCCGGTCGCCGCTGGAGGCGGTGACGTCCAGGAAGGTGAGTTCGTCGGCCCCCTGCGCGTCGTAGGTGCCCGCGAGCTCGACCGGGTCACCGGCGTCGCGCAGGTTCTCGAAGTTGATGCCCTTGACCACGCGTCCGGCGTCGACGTCCAGGCACGGGATGACGCGGATCGCCAGGCTCACCGGTCGGCCCCCCGCACCGTGGTCAGGGCGTCCTCCAGGGAGAAGGCTCCCTCATACAGGGCGGTGCCCATGATGGCGCCCTCCACGCCCAGCGGGACCAGGCTGGAGATGGCCTCCAGGTCGGCGAGGCTGGACACGCCGCCGCTGGCGACCACCGGCTTGTCGGTGCGCTCGCACACGGTCCGCAGCAGGTCGAGGTTGGGCCCCTTGAGGGTGCCGTCCTTGTTGACGTCGGTGACCACGTACCGGGCGCAGCCCTCGGACTCCAGGCGGTCGAGGGTCTCCAGGAGGTCGCCGCCGTCACGCGTCCAGCCCCGGGCGGCCAGCGTGGTGCCGCGCACGTCCAGGCCGATGGCGATCCGGTCGCCGTGCTCGGCGATGATCCGGGCGCACCACTGCGGGTTCTCCAGGGCGGCGGTACCGATGTTCACCCGGGTGCAGCCGGTGGCCAGGGCGGCGTTCAGCGACTCGTCGTCGCGGATACCGCCGGACATCTCGACCTTGACGTCGAGGCGGTCCACGATGTCGCGCAGCAGGTCGCGGTTGTGGCCCCGGCCGAAGGCCGCGTCCAGGTCGACCAGGTGAATCCACTCGGCACCGGCGTCGCGCCAGGCGCGGGCGGCCTCGAAGGGGTCGCCGTACTGGCCGCCGGAGCCCGCCCGGCCCTGGACGAGCTGGACGGCCTGCCCGCCCGACACGTCCACGGCGGGGAGCAGTTCGAGTACGGGTGTCGACGTGGTGTGGTCGCCGGTCATGGTGCCTTCTCGTGCTCGGTTGGTTGAGGGACTGGGTTCACGGGGCCGCCGTCGGGCGGGCCCCGGGGGTCACAGGGTCGCGACCCAGTTGGCCAGGACGCGGGCTCCGGCGTCGCCGGACTTCTCCGGGTGGAACTGGGTGGCGCTGAGGGGTCCGTTCTCCACGGCGGCCACGAAGGGCTCGCCGTGCTCGGACCATGTCACCTGGGGGCCGCGTACGCGCTCGCTGTGGCTGACGAACTCCCACCGCCGGACCGCGTAGGAGTGCACGAAGTAGAAGCGTTCCTCGGGGCGCACGCCCGCGAACAGGCGTGAGCCGTCGGGCGGGGAGACGGTGTTCCACCCCATGTGCGGGACGACGGGCGCCCGCAGGCGCTCGACCGTGCCCGGCCACTCGCCGCAGCCCTCGGTGGCGCGGTCCTCCGCGCGGGCGTCGGCCTGTTCGACACCCCGGTCGAACAGGACCTGCATGCCCACGCAGATCCCCAGGACGGGGCGGCCCCCCGCGATGCGGCGGCCGATGATCCGGTCTCCGCCCGCCGCCATCAGGCTGGCCGCGCAGGCGCTGAAGGAACCCACGCCGGGGACGACGAGCCCGTCGGCGTCGAGGGCGGCGTGCGGGTCGGAGGTGACGGTGACGTCGGCACCGGTGCGCTCCATGGCGCGCTGGGCCGAGCGGAGGTTGCCCGACCCGTAGTCGAAGACGACCACACGTGACATCTGCGTGCCCTTCGTTTGGTGAGGTGGCGGGGGCCCGGCGGCTAGAGGTAGCCGAGCCGCAGCACGCCGGAGACCACGGCGAGCACGACGCACCCGGCCAGGGCCACGGCGATCAGGCGGTTCCTCCCCCACAGGGCGTAGACGCCACCTGCGAGGAAGCCGCCCAGGACCAGCAGGAACAGGCCCCAGAGGTCGGTGTCCATCTACAGGACGCCCTTGGTGGAGGGGACCCAGTCCACGCGGGGGTCGTTCTCGGTGGCGGTGCGCAGTGCCCGGGCCAGCGCCTTGAACTGCGCCTCGACGATGTGGTGCGCGTTACGGCCGTAGGGCACGTGGACGTGCAGGGCCACCCGTGCCTGGGCCACGAACGACTCCAGGATGTGCCGGGTCATGGTGGTGTCGTAGTCGCGGCCGATCAGCGGTGCCATGCCCTCGGGCTCGGAGTGCACGAGGTAGGGGCGGCCGGAGACGTCGACGGTGACCTCGGCCAGGGCCTCGTCCAGGGGCACCTTGGCGTCAGCGAAGCGGCGGATGCCCGCGCGGTCGCCGAGGGCCTCGCGGAAGGCGGCGCCCAGGGCGAGGGCGGTGTCCTCCATCGTGTGGTGCGCGTCGATGTGCAGGTCGCCCTCGGTACGCACGGTGATGTCGAACAGCCCGTGCTTGGCGAGCTGGTCGAGCATGTGGTCGAAGAACCCGACCCCGGTGGAGACGTCGGCGACGCCGGTGCCGTCCAGGTCGACCTCGACCAGGACCTTCGTTTCCTTGGTTGCGCGTTCGACGCGCCCGATGCGGCTCATGGTGCCCGATCCTTGGTGGTGCCGTGGTGGTGCGGTGGGTGGGGTTGCGGTCGTGCCCGGCGGTGTCAGCCGCCGGTGACCTTGAGGAGCGCCGTCCGGAAGGCGGCCATCTCGTCGGCGGTCCCGACGGTGACGCGGAGCCAACCGTCCGGTCCGGTCTCGCGGATGAGGACGTCCTGGTCGAGCAGGTCCCGCCAGACCCGGCCGCGGTCCTCGAACTCGCCGAAGAGGACGAAGTTGGCGTCGGAGTCGGCCACCGCGAAGCCCTGTTCCCTCAGCCAGGTGACGAGGGCGTCGCGTTCGGCGCGCAGGTCGGCGACGGCGCCGAGGAGCTCCTCGGCGTGCTCCAGGGCGGTGACGGCGACCGTCTGGGTGACGGCCGACAGGTGGTAGGGCAGGCGGACCAGCTGGAGGGCCTCCACCACCGCCGGGTGCGCGGCGAGGTAGCCCACGCGGGCCCCGGCCAGCGCGAAGGCCTTGGACATGGTGCGCGAGACGATGAGCCGCGGGTGCTCCGGCAGCAGGGTCAGGGCGCTGGGAGTGCCCTGCCTGCGGAACTCGGCGTAGGCCTCGTCGACGACCACGACCCCGGGGGCGGCCCGGACGACGCGCTCGATGTCGGCGATCTCCAGGGCGGTGCCGGTGGGGTTGTTGGGCGAGGTCAGGAAGACGACGCTGGGTCGGTGCTCGGCGATGGCCGCCAGCGCGGCGTCCACGTCGATCCGGAAGTCCGCGTCGCGCGGCACCGGCACCCAGTGCGTCCCGGTGCCCCGGGAGATGATCGGGTGCATGGAGTACGACGGTTCGAAGCCCATGGCGGTGCGGCCCGGGCCGCCGAAGGCCTGGAGCAGCTGTTGGAGGACCTCGTTGGAGCCGTTGGCGGCCCAGACGTGCTCGGACGTCAGCCCGTGGCCGAGGTAGGCGGCCAGGTCCCGGCGCAGGCGGACCGCGTCGCGGTCGGGGTAGCGGTTGAGGCCCAGGGCGGTGTCGGCCACCGCGTCGGCCAGCGCCTTCGCCAGTCGCGGGGAGGGGGCGTGGGGGTTCTCGTTGGTGTTGAGGACCACCGGCACGTCCAGCTGGGGAGCGCCGTAGGGCGATCGGCCGCGCAGGTCGTCGCGGAGCGGCAGGTCGTTCAGAGTGAAGCTCACTGGTGTCACACTCGTGGTCGGTCGTGGCGGGACGCGCTCCGGGGGCCGCGGTGACCGCCGTGGTCACGCGGCCGCCCGCGCGGGGCGTCCCGCCGGGGCGGGCGTCTGACGGCCTCCGGTTCGCTTCGGCCGTTGTTCGGGCGCCGCCGGGGGTGGTGCCCCCGGCCTTCCCCGGTGCTGCTGGAACACCCCCTGGTCAGGGCGTGTTCCCGTCCTCGCCGCGCGCGGCCACGGCCTCGCCGTGCGCGGGCAGGTCCTCCGCCCGGGCGAGGGTGATGACGTGGTGGGCGACGTCGGCCAGCGCGTCGCGGTCGTACTCGACGACGTGCACCCCCCTCAGGAAGGTCTGCACGCTCAGCCCGCCGGAGTGGCAGGCGCAGCCGCCGGTGGGGAGCACGTGGTTGGAGCCCGCCGCGTAGTCGCCCAGGGACACCGGGGAGTAGTCGCCGACGAAGATCGCTCCGGCGTTGCGCACGCGCGCGGCCCAGGCCGGCGCGTCGGCGGTCATGATCTCCAGGTGCTCGGCCGCGTAGGCGTCGACCACGTCCAGCCCCTGTTCGAGGTCGTCGACCAGGACGATGCCGGACTGCGGGCCGGACAGGGCCTGGCGCACGCGCTCGCTGTGCTTGGTGGCGGCCACGCGCGCCTCGAGGCGCTCGGTGACCGCGTCGGCCAATGCCTCGTCCGGGGTGACCAGGACGGAGGCGGCGACGACGTCGTGCTCGGCCTGGCTGACGAGGTCGGCCGCGACGTAGTCGGGGTTGGCGGTGGAGTCGGCCAGGACGGCGATCTCGGTGGGCCCGGCCTCGGCGTCGATGCCGATGACGCCCTTGAGGAGGCGCTTGGCGGCGGCGACCCAGATGTTGCCGGGGCCGGTGACCATGTCGGCGCGGGCGCAGTCGTCGGTGCCGTACGCGAACATCGCCACGGCCTGGGCCCCGCCGACCGCGTACACCTCGTCGACGCCGAGCAGGGCGCAGGCGGCGAGGATCGTCGGGTGGGGCAGTCCGCCGAACTCCTTCTGGGGTGGCGAGGTCACCGCGAGGGAGGACACGCCCGCCTCCTGGGCGGGGACGACGTTCATGATGACGCTGGAGGGGTAGACGGCGCGGCCGCCCGGCACGTAGAGGCCGACGCGGTCGACCGGAATCCACTTCTCGGTGACGGTGCCGCCGGGCACGACCCGGGTGGTGTGGTCCTGGCGGCGCTGGGCGTGGTGGACCTTGCGGGCGCGGCGGATGGACTCCTCCAGCGCCGCGCGCACGGCGGGGTCGAGTTCGACCAGGGCGGTGTCGATGGCGTCCTTGGGGACGCGGATGTCGGTGAGCCGCACGCCGTCGAAGCGTTCGGTGAGTTCGACCAGTGCCGCGGTCCCCCGATGGCGGACGTCCTCGCAGAGCGGTCGGACGCGTTCGGTGGCGTCCGCCACATCGATTTCGGCGCGCGGAAGCGCGTCGCGCGGGTCGTCCTGGGAGCCTCGGAGGTCGATTCGACTGATCACGGGACCAGTCTAGGGGGCTCGGCCCCTCACACGGGTGGCGGTGTCCGGATGATGGACACCACACCCGTCCGACCGGCGCGAACTCCGTCCGGGACGACGCCCGCGCCCGGCCCCGCACATCACCCCGAAAAGGCGGCGAACAAGCCTTGCCTAACTTTGGGACACCTAACCTCACATAACGAAAGAAAGGCTTACCTTATCCATTGCGACACCACTTCGGGGTGTTTCACAAAATGCCTTTAAATGGGTTATCGTGATGACATGACTTCCAACAAGACCGGCGATAGCGGCCATTCCAAGTTCCACCGACTCCTCATCGACCAGGTGCGGCACGAGTTCACCGCCTCGCACCAGTACGTGGCGATCGCCGCCTGGTTCGACGACCAGGACCTGCCCCAGCTGGCCAGGGTCTTCTACGAACAGTCCCTGGAGGAGCGCGACCACGCGATGATGATCGTGCGCTACCTGCTGGACAACGACGTCGCGTTCGCCCTTCCCGGCGTGGACGAGATCGAGACCGATTTCGCGGTCACGCGTGATCTGGTCGCTCTGGCGCTGCGCCAGGAGCGCGAGGTCACCGACAACTTCCAGCGGCTGGCCCGGGTCGCCCGCGACGAGGACGACTACGCCGGGGAGCAGTTCCTCCAGTGGTTCATCCAGGAGCAGGTGGAGGAGGTCGCCAAGATGTCGACCCTCCTCAACGTCGTGGACCGCTCCAACGGCAACCTGTTCGACGTGGAGACCTTCGTGGCCCGCGACATGCCGAGCGAGGAGCACGGCAGCCAGGGCGCGCCCGGCACCGCCGGTCCCGCCGTCTCCTGACGGTCGGTCCGTCGCGCCGACCGGGACGCGGGAGCCCCGTCCGGCCGCCCCGGGCGGGGCGCCCGCGTCCGCGCCCCGGCGCGGGCATACTGGGACCATGCCAGAGGCCCTGCCGATCTTTCCGCTGAACACCGTGCTGTTCCCCGGTATGACGATTCCGCTCCACGTGTTCGAGCAGAGGTACCGGCGCCTGGTCACGGAGCTGCTCGGCCCGACCCTGGCCGGGGGTGAGGCGGGGGGCCGCGAGCGCGGACCCGCGCGGTTCGGGGTCGTGTGGATCGAGCTGGGGCACGAGGTGGCCGGCGAGTCCGGGCAGGGGGCGGGCGGCGCCGACACCGGGGCGCCCAGCACCGCCGGGCCCGGGGCCTCGCCCTCCCTTCCGCTGGTGAGCGCGACCGGCTGCACGGCCGTGGTGCGCGACGTGCGCACCTACGAGGACGGCCGCTACGACCTGGTGATCGAGGGCGGGACCCGGTTCGCCGTCAACGACCTATCGGAGGTGGACGCATCCTCCACCGACGCCTACTCCACGGCCTCGGTTTCCCTGCTGCCCGAGGCGATGGGCCCCGACGCCGAGGAACACGCCGACAGGGTGCGCGACCTGTACGAGGTGTACCAGCGCAGGCTCGCGGAGATCGGCATGGCGACCGAGACCGCCCGCGAGCTGCCGAGCGACCCCGTGGCGCTGTCGTACGCGGTGGCGACCGCCGTCGTCCTGGACTCGGCGGAGAAGCAGCGCCTGCTGGAGGCCGAGGACGCCGCGACCCGGCTGGCGGTGGCGGCGCGGTTCCTGCGTCGGGAGAACCGGATCGTGGCCGCACCCGACCTGCCGAACCTTCCCGCGGGCCCCTTCCTCGACAACGGGGTCTCCTTCAACTAGGACGCGCCCGCCGGACCCGCCTCCCGCCTGCGGCGGCGGCGCCCCATCGGAGGAGTAGCCTGCCCTGAGGTCGGACGTACCGAAGTGGAAGGCCCAGGTGACCCATGAGTGGAAAAGCCACGCCCGCGACCGTGGCCGCCAGCAGGACCAAGACCACGTTCACGCTGCATCCCTACGAGGCGGTCGGGGGCGAGGGCCACTCCTACGGCGCGGACGCCGCCGACGCGATCGGAGTGCCCCACGAGCAGGTGTTCAAGACCCTGGTGGCCGAGGTGGACGGTGTGTTCACCGTCGGAGTGGTGCCGGTGAGCACGTCGCTCGACCTCAAGGCTCTGGCCATGGCGGTCGGGGGCAAGAGGGCGACCATGGCCGACCCGGGCAGGGCCGAGAAGATCACCGGGTACGTGCGCGGCGGCATCAGCCCGCTGGGGCAGCGCAAACGGCTGCGCACGGTCATCGACTCGTCCGTGACGGAGCTGCGTTCGGTGTACGTGTCCGCCGGTCGGCGGGGCCTCCAGATGGAGCTCACGCCCAGGGACCTGATCGCCCTGACCGAGGCGTCCGTGGCACCGATCGGCACCGTCTGAGGGACCGTCGCCCCGCAGGGCCCGGGGGTGTCCTCCCCCACCGGCGAAGTGGTCCGGTGACCGGGTCCCGGGACCCCTCGGACCAGCTGGGTCACAGGGGTCCGTGGACCCGCACACATTCGCCCACGGAGTGTTGCCCGACCCCTTACCCAGGGGTAGCTTTGTGACATGGGCAACACTTCATCCCCCTATCGTTCCGTCCCCGACATGTTCGCTTCCCGCGTCGCCGAGTCCGGTGACCGGGAGGCGTTCACCTATCCGGTCCCCTCCCCCTCCGGCGGAGACGAGAAGTGGGAGTCACTGACCTGGAACCAGACCCGCGACCGCGTCCGCGCGCTGGCGTTGGGCCTGCACTCCCTCGGTGTGACCTCCCAGGCCCGTTGCGCGATCGCGTCGAGCACGCGCGTGGAGTGGGTCCTGGCCGACCTCGCGATCCTGTGCGCGGGCGGTGCCTCCACCACGATCTACCCGAGCTCGGGCCCGCCCGACTGCGCCTACATCGTGTCCGACTCCGGCAGCATGGTGGCCTTCGCCGAGAACGACGAACAGGTCGCCAAGCTGCTGGAACAGCGGGGGGCGATGCCCGGCCTGTCCCGGGTCATCGCCTTCGAGGGGGACAACGGGGGCGACGACGACTGGGTCATGGGCCTGGCCGAGCTGGAGGCCGCCGGCACCCGACTGCACGAGGAACGGCCCGAACTCTTCGACGAGCTGGTCGCCTCCGTCCGCGCCGACCACCTGGCCACGCTCATCTACACCTCCGGCACCACCGGCCGCCCCAAGGGCGTGCGTCTGGACCACGCCAACTGGCTGTACGAGGCCGAGGCGCTGCGGGTCATGGGCGACGAGATGCGCGCCCAGGGCTGGGAGATGCTGGACGCCGACGACGTGCAGTACCTGTGGCTGCCGCTCGCGCACAGCTTCGGCAAGGTCATGCAGGTCGCCCAGCTGCGCCTGGGGTTCACCACGGCCGTCGACGGCCGCGTCGACCGCATCGTCGACAACCTGGCCGTCGTGCGCCCCACCTTCATGGCGGCGGCCCCGCGCATCTTCGAGAAGGTGTTCAACCGGGTCGTCATGCAGGCCAAGGAGGGCGGGCCCGCGAAGTACCGGATCTTCAGGTGGGCGGTCGGCGTGGGCGACCGGGTGGCCCGGCTCCGCGAGGAGGGCAGGGAGCCCCGGGGCGCCCTCGCCGCCCAGCACCGCGTCGCCGACCGGCTGGTGTTCGCGAAGCTGCGGGCCCGGTTCGGCGACCGGCTGAAGTTCTTCGTGTCCGGCAGCGCACCGCTGGCCCCCGAGATCGGGAGGTTCTTCTACGGCGCGGGGATCACCATCCTGGAGGGCTACGGCCTGACCGAGACCTCGGCGGGGGCCTTCCTCAACCGGCCCGGCGACGTGCGCTTCGGGTCCGTGGGACTGCCCCTGCCCGGCACCGAGGTACGAATCGCCGAGGACGGCGAGGTCCTGCTGCGCGGCGGAAGCGTGATGCGCGGCTACCACAACCTCTCCGGCGCCACCGAGGAGGTGCTCGACGAGGACGGATGGTTCGCCACCGGCGACATCGGCGCCCTGGAGAACGGGCGCCTGCGGATCACCGACCGCAAGAAGGAACTGATCAAGACCTCCGGCGGCAAGTACGTGGCTCCGCAGAGCATCGAGAGCCGCTTCAAGTCCCTGTGCCCCTACGTGGGCAACCTGGTGGTGCACGGCGACCGCCGCCCCTACTGCGTGGCCCTGGTGACCCTGGACCCCGAGGCCATCGAGGTCTGGGCCGAGGCCAACGGACTGGGCGCGCTGAACTACCTCGGCCTGACCCGCGAGCCGCGGGTGCGGGCGATGCTCCAGGAGGCCATCGACGAACTCAACCGCGGTCTGCCCCGGCACGAGTCCGTCAAGGACTTCGCGGTGCTCCCGAACGAGCTGACGGTGGAGCAGGGGGAGATCACCCCGAGCCTGAAGATGCGCCGCAGGGCGGTGGAGGAGCGGTACCGGGACCTGCTCGACGGCATGTACGAGGGCTCCGTCGAGAGGCTGTGAACCACGGCCGGGACCGGGGGCCGGTCAGCCGGAGGTCCCCGCCTCCCCCGGGTGGGGGCCACCGGGCCGGGGGGCCCGGCCCTCGCCGCCCTCGGAGGCCTCCGAGGGCGGGGCGAGCACCCGGACCGGTTCGGGAACACCGGGCTGGTCCGCGCGCATCAGGCTGAAGGCGTCCAGCAACCCGTACTGCAGGACGTGCACGAAGGGCCACGCGACCAGGAAGGCGGTGGCCTGGAGCTGGAGGGCCGCGACGACGGTGCCGCCGGGGTCGGTGGCCAGCATCGCCTCCCGGGCCGGACCGTCCAGGGCGACGCCGATCCGCCACACCAGGACGGACGCGGCGGCGGCGCCCAGCGTGCCCGCGACGAGGCCGACGGTCCGCAGGTCCTGGAACCTGCGCCGGGCCAGGGAGAACTGGACCATGTAGGTGGCGTAGCCCGTGACCAGCCCCGCCAGGGCGGTGATGACGACGAAGTAGCCCTCTCCGGCGAACACGTCCTCCGAGGCGCCCGTGAACACCCCTCCGTCCGGAAGGACCACCACCTCGGGGCGCGGCGCGAGCCACCACCACAACGGCGCCAGGAGCACACCGAGCAGGACGGTCCCCCCGAAGAGGGCCGCGCCCACGACCAGCCCGCGCACCGGCCCCGTACCGCTCAGTCCCGCCATCACCGCTCCTCGTCATCGCCGCCCGGGCCCACCGAAAACCAGTGGATACCGGACATGGCCCGAAGGAGAATACCGCCATGAGCGACAAGAGCAGCCTTCAGAACCCTCCCGAGCGTGTCGACACTCCCACAGCGGCCGACGAACGCACGATGCTCCTGGCCTGGTTGGACTGGCACCGCGCGACGGTGCACCGCAAGTGCGCGGGCCTGGCCGCCGACCTGTCCTCCTCGGCGCCGCTGCCGGGCTCGCCCATGACCACCATCGGCGGGATCGTCTCGCACCTGCGCTGGGTGGAGGCGTTCTGGTTCGAGGTGGTGATGCTCAACCAGCCCGACGTCGCCCCCTACTCGACGCAGGACCCCGACGGGGAGTTCCGGGCGGGCGCGGAGCGGCCCCTGGACGAACTCCTCTCCGAGTACGCCGACCAGTGCGCGCGATCCCGGGAGATCACCTCCCACCTGGAGCTGGGCAACTTCGCCCGGCGAGTCCTGAACGACCTCGACCGGGTCACCCTGCGCTGGGTGGTCCTGCACATGATCGAGGAGACCGCCCGGCACAACGGGCACCTGGACGTCCTGCGGGAGCTGGCGGACGGCGTGACCGGAGAGTAGGACCCACGACGCGAACGGGCCCGGGACGGTGTGTCCCGGGCCCGCGTCGTGTGCGCGTCAGTCCTGGTCGTCGTCCGCGCCGGCGCCGTCGTCGTCGGCGAGGATCAGGTAGAGCCCCCGCTTGGTCTCGGCCAGCAGCCGCTTGGCGCGGTCCAGCTGGTCCGGGGTCCCGGCCTGGGCGACCTGGGCCGCGGCGGCCGAGAGCTGGTAGGCCAGGGTGCTGATCTCCTCGTAGCGGGACCGCGCGTCGGCGTAGGCGTCGGCGCCCGCCTCCCACGGCGGGGTGAGGTCGGCGCCGTTCTCCTCCAGGTGGGCGACTCCCTCGTCGGTGAGCTGGTAGGGGCGGCGGCGCCCCTCCCCCGCGACCGGTGCGACCAGACCCTCGTCCTCCAGCTGTTGGAGCATGGGGTAGACCGAACCGGGGCTGGGACGCCAGGCCCCGCCGCTGCGTTCGCGGCCCTCCCGGATGATCTCGTAGCCGCTGCGCGGCTCCTCCGCCAGGAGCATGAGGATGCCGGTACGCACGTCACCGCGCCGGGCCCGGGGGCCGCCCCTGCGGCGCCCGTGCCCGCCCCCGAAGGGGAAGCCCGGACCGAAGGGGCCTCCCGGGCCGCCGTGGTCGGGAGGACCGCCGTGACCGAAGGGACCGGCCGGGCCCGCTCCCCACGGCGGAGGCGGGGCCCCGGGAGGACCGGGCGGGGGCGGCGGGTGGCCGAACGCGTCGCGGCGCGAGCCCCGTTGGTCGTCGTGGTCGTCATGGTCGTGTCGAGGGCCGTGGTGGGCCCGGGGGGTGTCGGTCGGCCGCCAGGTCCAGGGCAGCTGGGGGCGCTCGGTGCGCCGCCCGCCCCAGGACCAGGGGCCGGGAAGTGCCATCGCGGTCATGTCGTTCTCCTCAGTGTCGACTGTTTGTCATCGTTCACGACTGTTTTTGCGTGTTCCGATAGATCAAAGATATATCGTTAACTCTGTCGTGACAAGGGCACGGACAGAGAAATCCCCGTGTGCGGTGTCGCACACGGGGATCGTCGGGCAGGCGCCCGGTCCACCGTCGGGGGCCGGGGGCCCGGTCAGTAGTCGACCGCGTACGCCCCCAACAGGCTCTTCATCTCACCGTTGAACTCCGGCGAGATGCGCACCGAGTAGCGGTCCACCGCGTAGATCCGGGACCGCACCGGGTTGTCCACCCGGATGCGTACCGGGGTCTCCCCCTTGTGCGTGCTCAGCACCTGGCGCAGGTCGTCGATCAGCGCCGCGTCCAGACGCTCCTCCGCCACCGTCAGCAGGACCGGAGGCTCCCCCTCGGTGACGTGCGAGATGTCCAGGATCGACATCTCCGACGCGAACATCGACCAGGTGCCGTCCCGGTCGTTGAGCCGCCCCTTGACCGTGACCGCCGTGTCCTCCAGCAACGCCTCCACGTACAACGGGTAGGTCTTGGGGAAGAACAGCACCTCCATGCTGGCGTCCAGGTCCTCCACCGTCGCGATGGCCCACTGGTTGCCCGCCTTGTTGGTGCGCTTGTCCACCTTGGAGATCAGCCCCGAGATACGCACCTCGCCCCGCTCACGCGCCAGGTCGCCCGCGACGATCTGCGCGATCGAGGTGTCCCGCGAACGCGCCAGCACCCGCTCCGCCCCGGCCAGCGGGTGGCTGGACACGTACAGGCCCAGCATCTCCCGTTCGAAGGCCAGCTTGGTCTTGCGGTCCCACTCCTCGTCACCCCACTGGATGTTCAACCCGATCGGCGTGGAGTCCCCGTCGTCGTCACCGCCGCCGAACAGGTCGAACTGGCCGTGCGCCTCCTGCTTCTTGGAGCTGATCATGCCGTCCACCGCCACCTCGTGGTGCCGGTACAGCTCACGCCGGGGCTGGCCCAGGGAGTCGAACCCGCCCGCCTTGATCAGCGACTCGATGACGCGCTTGTTGCACGCCGCCAGCTCGATCTTGGACAGGAAGTCCGTGAAGGACGTGTACTTCCCCTTCTCCGTACGGGTCTTGACGATCGAGTTCACCACGTTCGCGCCGACGTTGCGGACCGCGCCCATGCCGAAACGGATGTCCTTGCCGACCGGGGTGAAGCGCAGGCCCGACTCGTTGACGTCCGGCGGCAGCACCTTGATGTGCTGCGCCCGGCACTCGGCCAGGTACACCGCCATCTTGTCCTTGTCGTCACTGACCGAGGTCAACAGCGCCGCCATGTACGCGGCGGGGTAGTTGGCCTTGAGGTAGGCGGTCCAGTAGGAGACCAGCGCGTACCCGGCGGCGTGCGACTTGTTGAACGCGTAACCCGCGAAGGGGAGCATGACGTCCCACAGGGCCTGGATGGCCTCCTGGGAAAAACCGCGCTCCTTCGCCCCGGGGAAGAACTTGGCCTCCTCCTCCTCCAAGGCTTCCTTCTTCTTCTTACCCATGGCGCGCCGCATCAGGTCGGCACCGCCCAGCGTGTACCCGGCCAGCTGCTGGGCGATGGCCATGATCTGCTCCTGGTACACGAGCAGGTGGAAGGTCTCCCCGAGGATCGGCTCCAGCGCGTCCTTGAGTTCGGGGTGAATCGGGGTGATCTCCTGACGCCCGTTCGAGCGGTCCGCGTAGTCGTTGTGGGCGTTCGCTGCCATCGGACCGGGGCGATACAGGGAGAGGACGGCTGCGATGTCACCGAACTTCTTCGGCTCCATCCGCTTGAGCAGGTTGCGCATCGCGCCGCCGTCCAGCTGGAACACGCCCAGAGTGTCGCCCCGGGAGAGCAGCTGGTAGGTCTTCTTGTCGTCGAGCGGCAGCTGGGCGAGGTCGATGTCGGTCCCCTCGGCCTCCTTGATGCTCTTGACCGCGTCGTCCATGATCGTCAGGTTGCGCAGGCCCAGGAAGTCCATCTTGAGCAGACCCATGTCCTCGCACTGAGGGTAGGGAAAGCCGGTGATGATGGCGCCGTCGGAGTCCCGCTTGTGGAGGGGGATGACGTCGAGCAGGGGCTCCTTGGAGAGGATGACGCCCGCGGCGTGCACACCCGTTCCGCGGGTCAGGCCCTCGATGCCGCGCGCTGTCTCCATGACCTTGGCGACCTGCGGGTCGTTGTCGACCAGGTTGCGCAGCTCGGTGGTCTCGCTGTATCGCTCGTTCTCGGTGTTGAAGACGGCGTCGAGCGCGATCTCCTTGCCGCCGACCGCCGCCGGAAAGGCCTTGGTGATCTGGTCACCGACAGAGTAGGGCATGCCCAGGATCCGGGTGGAGTCCTTCACCGCGGCCTTGGCCTTGATCGTGCCGAACGTCAGGATCTGCGCAACCCGCTCCTCGCCGTACAACTGGGTGACGTAGTCGATCATCTCCCCGCGCCGACGCTCGTCGAAGTCCAGGTCGACATCGGGCATGGTCACACGTTCGGGGTTGAGGAACCGCTCGAACAGCAGACCGTGCTCCAGGGGGTCGAGGTCGGTGATGCCCAGGACGTAGGCGACCATCGACCCCGCCGCCGAGCCACGGCCCGGGCCCAGGGCGATCCCATTCTTGCGGGCGTGTTGGCAGATGTCGGAGACCACCAGGAAGTAGGCAGGAAAGCCCATTTCGTTGATGATGCCGAGTTCGAACTCCACCCGGCGGCGGACGTCGTCACCAGTGCCGTCCGGGTAACGGGACGGGAGCAGCCGTTCCACTTCCTTGGCCAACCAGGAGGCCTGGGTCTCCCCCTCCGGAATAGGGAACTCCGGCATGAGGTCCCGGTGTGCGAAGACCTCGTCGTAGGCACCGGCCTCGACCCGTTCCGCGATGAGCAGGGTGTTCTTACACCCCTTAGCCCACTCCTCGAAGTTGAGCAGGCCGCGCATTTCGTCGGCGGTCTTGAGGTAGTAGCCCGAACCGTTGAACCGGAACCTGGTCGGGTCGTCCAGGTTCTTTCCCACGCCCACCGCCAGAAGGGCGTCGTGCGCCGAGGACTGGGACTCGTACACGTAGTGGGAGTCGTTGGTGACCAGCGGTGGGATGCTCAGTTCGCGACCGACCTTGAGCAGTCCGTCCCGGACCTCCTTCTCGATCGGCACGCCGTGGTCCATCAGCTCCAGGAAGACGTTCTCCCTGCCGAAGATGTCCTGGAGACCGGCGGCGTACTCGATCGCCTCCTTCTCCTGCCCCAGCCTCAGCCGCGTCTGCACGCCACCGGAGGGGCACCCGGTGGAGACGATGATGCCCTCGTTGTACTGCTGCATGAGTTCGAGATCCATGCGGGGCTTCATGTAGTAGCCCTCGGCGGAGGCCAGGGACGACATCCGGAACAGGTTGCGCAGCCCCTGCGCGTTCCGCGCGAGCATGGTCATGTGCAGGTACCGGCCGCCGCCGGAGATGTCCTTGCCGCCCTCGGCCGAGGCGTCGTCGGAGGAGTTCGAGCGCCCCCAGAAGACCCGCTTCTTGTGGAACCGCGACTCGGGGGCGACGTAGGCCTCGATGCCGATGATGGGTTTGACGCCCGAGCCTTTGGACTGCTGGTAGAACTCGTAGGCGCCGAACATGTTGCCGTGGTCGGTCATGGCCACGGCGGGCATCCCCAACCTCGCGGCCTCCTTGAACAGGGGCTTCAGCTTCGCCGCACCGTCGAGCATCGAGTACTCGGTGTGGACGTGCAGATGTGCGAAGGAGTCGGCCATGACGCGGGTGCCCCCAGGCGGGTAGACGGACGGGTGGTGTCCCCTGAGCCTACGACTTCCCCACGACTTTCGGAGCCGCCTGTGGACACGGCACCCGCCTGGGCGGTGGAACCCGACCCGGTGGCTCGGACGTTCACACACGGGGGCGGCTGGGATTCCCGCCCCCTTCACGGCCCGGACTGCAGCGTGACACCTCAATCCGAAGCCATACACTTCGGCGCCGCCCACAGGGGCAGTCCCCGTGCTCACAGGCGGCCACGAGAGTTCGCGCCCTACCGGCACCCTGCCCACAAGTGGCCGGTGAGCGAAGTACAGCACTTCTCGGCTGGTTCCAGGGGAAGAGTCCCTGAGGCACCACCCCTGTGGGTCAGGTGCGATTGCGAGTGTTCCTCACCATCAGGAGAGCCATGAACGAATCCCACAGTGAGTTCCAGCTCGACGTGCGCATCATCGCGGAGCCCACCAAGGCAGCGACGAACGCCCCGGCCTCCGGGGACTGCACCGACACCTGCGCCACACTGCCGAACTGCTTCGTCGAGTCTCCGAGTTAGAAGCCGTGCCGCCGTCGCCGGACTGACGGAGGCGGCGGCCTCCCGTCTCCCTCACCAGCTTCGCCTCCGAACACGGGTCAGGTGAACCGAAATCTCCCGCTACACATGCGCGGACACCGTCATGTTGCGCTCTCCGCTTATGGCGTTCCACCCGCTGCCCGCCATCTATCCGAACGCGTCGGAGCGCGGTGGTTCCGAAGTGCAGGAACTCACGAGCTGGGTACGAGCGGCGGTCTCCGCCGATGCCGTGCTGCGCGAAGCCATCGAGATCTCCAGCCCACCCCTGGCCCGGACACTGGACCAGATACTCGAGGGCGTGGACCCACCACCGCGCAAGATTCGCCGAGTGGCGAGGTCCCTGGTTCGCTACCTCCTGCGCATGCGCAGCCGTTCGACACCGTTCGGAGTGCTGGCAGGGGTCGGCCAGGCCACCATCGGCTCTGATGCGTTTGTCCGATGGGGTGATGAGCACCAAAAGATCGCGTCCGTGGATCTCGCATGGCTCTCCTCCTGGGTACGCGGTTACGAGACGCGCCCTGACGTCCTCGTTCACCTCCAGGTCGTGGTGAACAACCTCTGCCGTGTTCGAGGTCATCGGCTGCTGCTCGCAGACGGCCGCACGGCCGAGCAGGGTTGCGCCCACCTGTCCGTGCGGCTGACTGACCCGATCCGCTCCGTGCTGGAAGCGGCGCGCACCCCCACCCCCTACCGGGACGTCCGGAGCCGGCTCCAAGAGGAGCATCCGGACGTGCCGGGCGCCGTGATCGACTCGCTGCTCCGGCAGATGACCGGAGCGGGGCTGCTTCTGACCCGGTTACACCCTGTTCCGGGGGAACCCGACCCTCTGACCCATGTCATGTCCGTGCTGGAGGGCTTCCCCGACGGAAGCCTCCCGCCCGACGTGGCTGATGACCTGCACCGCATCCACCGGGCCCGGCAGGACCTGGCTGTCTACGGCGGTCTGCCCGTCGGTTCGGGGCTCGGGGTGCTGAGGTCGGCGCGGGCACGGCTACAGGTCGTACACGACACCGCGAACGACCACGCTGTCCAGGTCGACCTGGCCCTGGACATCGGTGTCAAGCTGCCGCGTCTGGTCGCTGCCGAGGCCGAGGGAGCAGCGAACGTACTCACCCGGTTGAGCGCTGCCCATCGCGCGCCCATGCTCGACTTCCACCGCCGTTTCGTCCGCAGGTACGGCGTTTCCACCTTGGTGCCCGTCAAGGAGGTCCTCGATCCAGAGAGGGGAGTGTCACCACCCGCGGGCTACCGGCACGGAACGGACACGACGCGTGCAACGCCCCCGGCCCAGAACAGCCGTGACCGCATACTCTCCACCCTGGCCCAGGAAGCGACTCGAGCGGGCGCCGAGGTCGTCCTGAGTGAGGAGCTGGTACTCGCGCTGTCCGGTCCGGGCCCGCACGATCCGCCACCCACCGAAGCGGAACTGTGCGCCCACCTGCTCGCCTCGTCCACCGAGGCACTGACCTCGGGAGACTTCCTTCTCGCTCTGACCCCCGCTTTCGGTTCCCCCACCATCGGCGCGATGACCGGCCGTTTCTCCCATCTCTTCCACGACGGGCGGTGCGCTCAGCCGCAGGATACGAGCGCCTCGACTCAAATGCCGGGTCTCCCGCCCCTTCGCGCACGGTTGGAGTTTCCACCACGGCAATCGCGCAACCTCAACATCCTTCGAGGCCGCGGGGCAACAGAGCACATCATCCCCTTGGGCACATTCAGCGATCCCGACGATCCCAGGGTCCTCGCCCCTGACGACCTCTTCGTCTCGGCCACGTCCGACCGGCTCTTCCTCTATTCGCTCCGTCACCAGCGCGAGGTCACACCAGTCGGGTACCACGCGTTGAACTACCGCTCTCATGCGCCTCAGCTCGCTCGGCTGCTCCGCGAGATCGGACTCGGCGGGACACGGCCCTGGCAACCCTGGCTCTGGGGAGCAGCGGTACACCTCCCCCACCTACCCCGGGTCCGCTACCGGCGCACGATCCTTGCTCCGGCTCGCTGGCGGGTACCTGCCGCGCTGCACACGCCCCAGGGAAACGTCGACGCCTGGCAGGACTCCTTCGCCCGCTGGCGGGACCTCTGGGATGTTCCGGACATGGTCCAGCTACTGGCACCGAGAGTCAGCCGGGACCGACAGCTGGTCCTGGACCTGCGGGAGGAATCCCACCGACGCCTATGCCGGGAGGAACTAGGGCGGCACGACGAGATCGTCATCTCCGAGTGTCCTTCGGCCGCACCCGAGAACACCGGCTGGTCGGCGGGGCACGGCAACGAGGTCGTCTTCCCCCTCACCCTGCGAGAGAGGTTCGCTCCGCGCTCGCACCCCGCGTCCCTGAGGCGCTACGAACCGGAGCTCGAACACCTCCCCGGCGGTTCATGGCTGAGCGCCCAGGTCTCCTGTTCACCTGAGCTCATGGACGACGTCATCGTCGAACACCTCCCCCGACTTCTCGAAAGCCTGCCCGGTGACGACTGGTTCCTCGTCCGGTACGACGATCCGCACCCCCATCTACGCCTAAGGTTCCGAGACACCCCGGACTCACTCAACTCCGTGGTGCTACCCCGGCTGCGGGCCTGGGTCGCCCACCTGCGCGACGCGTACATGGTGGACCGCCTTGATCTGACCACGTACGCCCCTGAAAGCGGCCGATACGGCTCGGGGTCAGCGATGACGGCGGCGGAGCAGGTGTTCATCACCGACAGCCACGCCGTCCTCGACCAACTGCGTTGCCTGCGCTCCGGCCGGACGAACATACCTGCGCTGGTACTGGCCGCCGCCAACCACGTCGAGATCGCGCGTTCCTTATTGGGAGACGACCATCGTGCCTGGTTCGAACACCTCCCCAAGAACCCTCAGCATCAGGTCTTCCGAGCGCACAGGGAGATCGCATTCGCCCTCGCCTCCGACAGTGACGGGGCCGGTCACCTGAGCGCCTTCGGAGGAGAGCGGGTCATGGAATCCTGGAACCTCCGCCGTACGGCCCTGGCGAAGTATCGCGCCCAACTCGACGGGTTCTCGGGAGGCGGCCAAGGCCCGCAGCCGGAGACGGTGCTCACTTCCCTCCTCCACATGCACGTGAACCGTCTCCTGGGCATCTCCCCCGAAACGGAGGCAGCATCACTCGCGGTGGCCCGCGACGTCGTTCGCGCCCAACAGTGGCGCACGAACAGCGGCCGGACTCCATGAACCGCCCACAGGATGCGCGTGGGCGTGCGAGTGAGTTCACGTATCGGATCGCCGAACGACTCGCCGTCCCCCCATCCGGCCTCCCGAGCGCGACGTCACTGGATCAGGGGCCTTGGGGTGTCGCCCTCCTGTTCGCGGAGTTGGGCCACGTGGATTCCGCATACCGCTCGATCGCGCATGACTGGCTGTCCGCGGCTGGCACGGAGGTGTTCACCCAGGACGACAACGGCCTGTACCAGGGAGCACCCGCGCTCGCCTTCTCCCTGACCGCAGCGGCGAGACCGGGGGACTACTCAGAGGCACTCCCACGGTTGGACGATTTCGTCGTAGGCCGCGTGCACACGCTCCTTCGACAGGACCAGGAACGCCGGCGGTCGGGGCGTTCCGGCGTTCGCCTCAAGTCCTACGACCTGGTGTCCGGGGCAACTGGCCTGGGGCTCCTCTTGCTGCGCAGGCGTTCCTCCCCCACCGCGCTCCAAGCACTGCTCTCCTACCTGGTGGAACTCACCGTTCCGGTTCGTGGCCCCGGCGGACGGCCAACACCGGGTTGGTGGACCCCCGACAGCCCCACTCCCGGCCTCCCGACGCCGTATCCTCTGGGACACCTCAATCTCGGGATCGCCCACGGTGTGAGTGGCGTTCTCGCCCTGTTGGCCCTGGCCTGGGCCGAAGGAGAGCGCGTTCCGGGACAGACAGCCGCGATCACCCGGATCACCGAATGGCTGCTGCGATGGGGGCCCAGAGCGGGTGACAGCCCAGGGGCGGAGTCCTGGCAGGGTTGGCCGGGAATCCTCAGCTCCGAATCCGGCCGCCAGGGTGCACCCGCCCTTCCGAACCGGCCGACGTGGTGTTACGGCACCGCTGGCACCGCCCGGGCCGTACAGCTTGCCGGGGTCGCCCTGCTGCGGCCGGATTGGGAGGCCGCGGCTGTCGAAGGGCTCACCGCTGTGCTCCACAACCCCACTCTCACCGGGTTGGTCACCGAGCCGTCGCTCTGTCACGGATGGGCCGGAGTGCTACAGGCCACGTGGCGCGTGGCGGGCACGAGCGACGATCATCGGTTACAGGAGCAGATTCCGGCGATCGCCGAACAGGTCATGGACCACCTCGATCCTGAGAGGATGGCCGGTGGTCTCCTCGAAGGACTCGCGGGGGTCGCGTTGGCACTGCACACCTTCGCCACGGACACCGAACCAGCGAGCGGCTGGGACCGCTGCCTCGCGCTGAGCTGATCGGACTCCGGGGCAGGCCACGACGCGCCCGCGCGCGTCGGAGGTCCTAGGGCCACGGACTGCCGCCGGGTTATCGGGCCTCTAGGTCCCTCTACTCACAGAGCGCTCATGGGGGAACCAGTGTGGTCAGTTCCGCACGGCCGTGGCGAGAAACGTGCCCCACTCACGCGAGTCGAGGGAAATGTGGCCCAGAACGGGATTCCTGGAGTCGCGAAGGTGCGTGTGGCGGTGGCTCCGGGCGACCTCGACACAGTCGCCGCCCTTGCTTCCGCTGTGGGAGGACTTCCACCACTCGAGTTCGGGAAGCTCTCGCGCGTTCGTCATAGCTCTCTCGCAATCCCCATCATCAGCTCAGCAGAGGCACGGGGCGACAAGGCCTGCATGCACAGTGCGCTGAACGCCTGCCGCGTCGGGAGGACGTCCTTCGCCCGATGCGACATTGTGCCAGCACCACCGGCTTCGACGTACAGGAGTGGCTCCTGGTGCGAGAAGTCCAGGAGGTTCCACGAACCGTCCAGGCCAGCGTGTTCCATCGCCCCCATCGGCAGAATCCCGATCGTCACGGCGTGACTCTCCACCAGATCGATGAGATGTTCGATCTGCCGTTTCAGCACGATCGTCCCACCAATCGGCCGCCGGACGACGAGTTCGTCCATCACGGCTGTCACTACCGGCGGGCGATCGCCGTGGAGGATCTGCTGACGTTGCATCCTGGCCGCCGTCTGGCGGGCGACCTCGCTTCCACCCATGTACGGGCGACCGCAGGCGAGCACCGCCCTCGCGTACTCCTCCGTCTGCAGGAGTCCCGGCACCGTCTGGGACTGGAAGGTACTGATCGCCGCGGCTTCGCTCTCCAGTGCGGCGTAGGGCCTGAACCAGCTCTTGTACACATCGTTCGAACGCTCGAGCAGAGGAAGTATCCGAGCGAGCGCCCCGCCGGTGTGAAGCACCTCGTCACAGTACTCGGTGAACTTGGATGTGGCCCGGTCACCCTCCCGGGTTTCCAGGGGCGACCGCTTGGCGGTCTCCACCATCGAGATCATGGACTTCGAGTACGGAATGAGATCCGCGAGCTGGGCCTGGGTCAGACCGGCCGCCTCCCGGTGACGCTTGAGCTCGGTGGCGTAGTACCTCAAGGCCAGCGACGCCGCACGCGGCTCGGATTCGGTCTCCTCATCCTGAACGACACGCAACTCGGTCACGGCAGACACTCCAACAGGGGGTCAGGGGTGGCCACGTTCCGGTCCCGGCGGACCGGCCTCTCCAGCGTAGTTCCGTGTTCACTCTTGGCGGGGGTGTTTTCCAGGGCCGGTCCCGGCCACCGGTTCACCCTTCCCTGGACCGGTCCATAACAGAGCACCGGCCGGCCGGGGCCAGGTGGGGGCGGCTGTCGATAGGGATTCGACGCCGTTCCGACGGTGGTGGTACACCGCTCGGACACGCGCGCCTGTTAGCCTCCGGCGGTCGGCCCCCCGCTCCCCCGCTGAGAGGACTCCCCTCCCGTGAACCACACGCCCCGCCGAATCGCCTCCACCGCCACGCTGGTGTTGGCGGCCTCCGCGCTGACCGCCCTGCCGTCGTCGGCGGCCGAGTCACCGTCGGTCCCCGCCCCGCCCGGGGCGCACGAGGTGCGCTTCGCCACCTTCAACACGGCCCTGGAGCGCCGGGAACAGGGCGCCCTGGTGGAGGAGCTCGCCACCCCCGACAGTGAACAGGCCCGCAACGTGGCCGAGATCATCCAGCACGTGCGCCCCGACGTGCTGCTGGTCAACGAGTTCGACTACGACGAGGAGGGCGCGGGCCCTCGCCTCTTCCAGGACAACTACCTGTCCGTGGGCCAGTCCGGCGCCGAGCCCATCGAATACCCGTACGTGTACACCGCGCCGGTCAACACGGGTGTGGCCTCGGGCGTGGACCTGAACGGGGACGGCGCGGCGGTGACCGAGCCGGGCACCCCCGAGTACGCGGAGGACGCCTTCGGCTACGGGGTCTTCCCCGGCCAGTACGGGATGGTCGTGTACTCGATGTACCCGATCGTCACGGACGAGGTGCGCACCTTCCAGAACTTCCGCTGGGCGGACATGCCCGACGCCCTGCTGCCCACCGACCCGGAGACCGGTGAGTCCTACTACTCCGAGGAGGCCCTGGAGGTGCTGCGGTTGTCCTCCAAGAGCCACTGGGACATCCCGATCGACACCGGCCGCGGCCGACCGGTGCACCTGCTGGCCAGCCACCCGACGCCGCCGACCTTCGACGGCCCGGAGAAGCGCAACGTGGCGCGCAACCACGACGAGATCCGCTTCTGGGCGGACTACGTGACCCCTCGGGCCGGCGGGTACGTCTACGACGACGCGGGGGTGCGCGGCGGCCTGGCCCCGGGGGCGCCGTTCGTGATCGCGGGCGACCTCAACGCGGACCCCAACGACGGCGACGGGCACCCCGAGGCCGTGACGCGACTGCTGGAGCACCGCCACATCGTGGACGTGCGCCCCTCCAGCCAGGGCGGGCGCGGGGCCGCGCAGCGCCAGGGCGGCGCGAACGAGGAGCACACGGGCGATCCCGACCTGGACAGCGCGGACTTCAACGACGTGCCCGGGCCGGGCAACCTGCGGGTGGACTACGTGCTGCCCTCGCGGTCGCTTCCCGCGCGCGGTTCGGGTGTGTTCTGGCCGACCGTGGACGATCCGCTGTTCCGGCTGACGGGCGACTACCCCTTCCCCAGCTCCGACCACCGCCTGGTGTGGGTGGACGTGCTGCGCCCCTAGCGGTCGCGGCGGCGGGTGGGGTCCGCCCCCTCAGACGTCGTCGGCCGCGGGCTCCCCGCGCCTGATCCGGTAGTCGATCGGCGCGTAGAACGCCGCGCCGACGCACGCGAGTAGCAGCGCGGGGACGAACAGGTGGTCGAAGGCCTCCACGAACCCCGCCGAGCCGGTGTTCTGGCCCCGGGTCGCGACGACGGTGTGCGGGGCGCTCCCCCAGTACCGGACCTCGACGGGCGCCCCCACCCTCGGCGGTACGCCCGACACGGTGGCCCGGTACTCCACGCCGTCCACGGTGTAGGAGAGCTCCCCGTCGTAGTCGGTACATGACCTCGCCTCGCACTTCCAGTAGTCCTCGACGACGGCCTTGGTCGTGCGCGGGTCCACCACCGGCTCGGCCAGGGCCGACTCAAGGAAGAGGAAGAAGCAGCCCGCCAGCCCGCAGAGCACGAGAGTTATTCCGGGGGACGACCAGAGGGCGCCCCGTGAGCGTTCGCGAAGGCTGTCGGTTCCTGGAAGCAGGGGATAGCGCGCCGACACTCGCGCGTGCCAGGCGAAGGCGCCGCCCGCGGCGACCAGGCAGGCGAGCGCGCCCAGAGCCGCGGTCCCCGCGGGCCAGCGTTCGCCGTGGGGCCTCACGATGGCGGGCGTGTCGGGTACCACGTCGATCCGGACCAGGACCTGGTGGCCCTGCCTCCACTGCCTCTGCACGTACTGACGATCCACCTGTTGATCGGACGGCGTCGGGACCGTGAACAGCACTCTGCGGCCCTCCAGCAGGTAGATGGCCTGGAGAGAGCCCCCATGGTGCTCCCTGACCTGTGCGTACACAGTGATCCCGCGTTCGTCCAGGGCGCGGTTGCGCGCCCCCCACACCCTGGCCAACACGGTGAGGACCAGGCAGGCGCACAGGCACAGGACCGGCAGGAGGAACCAGCGCGCGCGGTCCTCACGGCGGTTCCGAAGGCTGACCAGCTCGGCCAGGGTCCTCTCGAACTCCTCCCTGGCCTGATCGGCGGCCCGCTCGGCGTCGTGCTGCGTCTGGAAGGCCAGTTCGAGTTCCCGACGGTTGTGGTCCCTCATGCGTCGCATGGCCCTGCGGTGTTCGGTCCAGTGACGGCTTCCGGCCCTGGCCTGGTGGAGGCCGATGGCCAGGAGGGCCGAGGCCGTGGATCGGCGTCGGGGCGGGGGTGGGTTCACGGGGGCCTCCCTGGTGCGCCCGGCGGTGGGGGTCCGGGTCGGCACCCGTGGGACGCGGCGGGGCGCGGTCCGGTTGCCCGCCCCGCCGCCCGTGGCCGGGCCCGGCCAGCAGCGGCCGTGGCGTCCTCACCCGCCGTCCCGGGCCTCCTCCTGCGCCGCCGCCAGTCCGGCGCTGATGACGCTGTCCATGATGGCGGCGAGGCGGTCGGCTCCCAGGCGCGGCGCGTGCTCGGCCATGCGCTCCACGAGGAGGCGTTCGCGGTCCATGTCGCGTCCGGCGAAGTAGCCGACCGGCTTGAGGCGCTGTACCTGGGCGGCGACCAGGGCGCGGCGTTCGAGGAGCGCGGCCAGTTCGGCGTCCATCTGGTCGATGCGGCCGCGCAGGCGCAGGATCTGCTCGTGGGCGGGCGCGGGTTCGCTGTGGCGGTCGTGCACGGTGGTCCCTCTCGGGTGGATGCGTTCGCGGAGGCGGCGCGGCCGTTCGACCCGTCGGGGTGGTGTGCACCGGGACGTCGGCCGCCCGAAAAGACGAAAGAGCACCGGGCCGAAGCCCGAGTGCTCTGTTGCCGACGTTCCCGTTTCCGCCTACGTGCGAGCGGCCGACGGGTGCGTCGGCTGGCTAAACACGCGATAGCGGTGGGTCACGGTGGTGATGTTACTACACGGTGGGGGCGCGCCCCCGCCTCGGGGAGGCGGGTCACTCGGGGACGTCGACCCGGATCATGAGCGCGCTGGCCTCGGCGGTCACCTCACCGTGGGCGCGGATGCGTCCGGCCACGTAGACCTTGCGGCCCTCGACGCGTTCCACCCAGGAGGTGATCTCCAGAGGGGTGAACAAGGGGGTGGGGCGGCGGTAGTCGATCTCCAGCCGGGCGGTGAGGCCGGGGCTGGTCTCGACGGAGGAGACGCTTCCGATGGCCTGGTCGAGCATGGCGGCGATCCACCCGCCGTGCACCAGCCCGGGCGGACCCTGGTAGGTGGTGTTGAGGGTGACCTCGGCGCGCAGGCCGTCCTCGGTGCGGTCGAGGAACATCGGCGGGGCGGCCGGGTTGGTCTCGCCCTCGACGATGTTCGTGATGGTGCCGATCACGGTGGTGCCGTCGCCGAGTTCGCGCCGCACCATGGTGCCGATCTCCCGGCGGGCGACGTTGAGCCGGTCGGTGAGGCCCTCGACGACGGCGGCGGTCTCGGCCAGGGTGTCGGAGTCGACCTCGGTGTTGGCGACGGCGTCGACGAGGTCGTGCACGCGGGAGACCAACGTGCGCAGCTCGGCGGGGATCGAGTGGGCGTCGACGAGCGGGAGTCCGTAGGCTCGCGGGTCGTCGGGGCTCTCGGTGGCCGGTTGCGTGTTGACCGTCATGTGTTCCTCGTCGGATCGGTTGTTCGCGCTCGGACTGGCGGGGGCGCCGCGCGGGCGCGCCGGCGGGGGCCGGCATCAGAACCGAATCCTACTCGGTAGTACCCGTCCGGGGCGTGCCCGAGGCGTGCGCTCCCCGTCACACCGGACGGGGAGCCCGTCCGTGAAGGGCCCGGTCAGGCCAGCTGGTGCTCCATGTGCAGGTGCGGGATTCCGGCGTCCATGAACTCCTCGCCGTGGGCCGTGTAGCCCAGTCGCTCATAGAAGCCGAGCGCGTGCGTCTGCGCGTGCAGCTCGACCCGCGCGAGCCCGGACTCGCGGGCCAGGTCCTCGGCGGCGCGCACCAGCGCCGCCCCGGTGCCGTTCCCCCGGCCGTCGGGCAGGACCGCCATGCGCCCCAGGAGTCCGGAGCCGTCGCCCTGGTCGACGAGCCGGACCGTGCCCACCGGGACGCCGTCGACGACGGCGAGGAGGTGGGCGGCGGTGGAGTCGCGGTCGTCCCACTCCTCCTCGATGGGCACCCGCTGTTCGGCGACGAAGACGGCGCCCCTGATCACGAAGACGGCCGCACGGTCCCGGTCGTCCAGGGCCCGGCGGATCTGTGGCTTGCTCATGGGCGCAGACTATCCGTGCCCGGGTCGACGCCGACGGCCGCCCCCGACCCGTTCTAACCTGGACATATGGATCTGCCCAGCGACGTTCACCCCACCGTCGAGGACCCGCGCGTGGAGCGCGCGCGGTACTGGCGTTTCTCCGGGCTGCCCGACACCGAGCTCCTCACGGCGCGGTTCGTCACCACGGCCTTCACGAGGCACACCCATCCCACGTACACGATCGGCATGATCACGGCCGGGATCGAGGAGTACTCGCACGCGGGCGGGAGTTCGCGGGTGGGGCCGGGCGGTCTGGCCGTGGTCGGCCCCGACGAGGTGCACACCGGCCACGCAGGGGTGCCCGAGGGATGGGGGTACCGGGTGTTCTACCCCGCGCCCGAGGTGGTCGAGGGCATCGGCCGGGAGCTGGGGATGCGCGGGACCCCGGGCTTCGCCGGGTCCGGTATCCACGCCCCCGAGGTCTCGGCGGTGCTGGTGCGGGCGCACATGGCGGCCGAGCGCGGGGAGCGGCTGACCGCCTCCTCCCTGGCCCGGCAGGGCATCGCCATGCTGCTGCGCTCGCACGGGCGCGAACGCGGCTCGCGGGGACCGGACCCCGCCGCGCGACCCGAGGTGGCGCTGGCGCGGGAACTGCTCGCGGCGCGTCTGGTGGACCCGCCGACCCTGGAGGAACTGGCGACGCACACCGGGCTCGGGCCGTTCGCCCTGGCCAGGGCCTTCCGGGCGGCCTACGGCCTGCCCCCGCACGCCTATCTGAACCAGATGCGGGTGGACCGGGCCCGCTCCCTCCTGCTCCGGGGGCGCCGCGCGGGCGAGGTGGCCGTGGAGGTCGGCTTCGCCGACCAGTCCCACCTGACCCGCCATTTCCGCCGCCACCTGGGCGTCCCGCCCGTCGCCTACCAGCGCGCCCTGCGTGCCTCCTGATCCTCGCCCCGGCACCCACCGGATCGTCAGAGGACGCCGCACCGCCGGGGCCCTGACCACGGAGCTGGTCGACAACCTGTGGGTGCGCCTGGTGGACGTGGAGCGGGCCCTGGCCGCGCGCCGCTACGCCCTGCCCCTGGACGTGGTCCTGGAAGTGGACGACGCGTTCTGCCCGTGGAACGCGGACCGCTACCGGCTGCGCGCCGACGGTGATGACGTCCGGTGCGAACGCACCGGGGCCACCGCCGACATGCGGCTGTCCGCGGCCGAACTCGGCGCCGCCTTTCTGGACGGGACGACGTTGGCGTCCCTGGCGGCGGCCGGACGCGGCGCCGAGCCGACGCCGGGCTCCCTGTCGCGTTGCTCGACGGCCTTCCGGGCCGAACGGGAGCCCTTCCATCCCTCCGGTCGGGCCTTCCCCGCCTACTGACCGGCCCTACCGGCGCGCCGGTCCGCGCAAGAACGTTCAAGACCCGCCGACGCGCCCCCTCTAGCGTGGGCGAACGTGAAGACCTTCTCCGTACTCCGCTCACCGGCGGTGCGGGACAGCCTGGGGATCGGTGTCGCCGTCGGCGCCGCCGGTCTGGCCTTCGGCACCGCCGCCGTGGCCGCCGGGCTGTCACCCGCCCAGTCGGTGTTCCTCAGCCTGTTCATGTTCACCGGCGCCTCCCAGTTCGCCCTGGTCGGGGTGATCGCGGGGGGCGGCAACCTCGTCGCGGGCGCGCTGGGCGCCCTCCTGCTGGGGGCCCGCAACACCCTGTACGGGCTGCGGTTGGCCGACATACTCGGGTACCGGGGCACCCGGCGGGCCTTGGCCGCGCACGGGGTGATCGACGAGACCACGGCGGTCACGCTGATCCAGCCGGACCGGGAGTCGGCGCGTACCGCGTTCGTGACGACCTACGTGGTCCTGGGCACCTTCTGGGTCGCCACGACCCTGGTGGGGGCCTTGGCCACCGACCGCGTGGACGACGTCGACGCCTTCGGGCTGGACGCCGTGGGTCCGGCCATCTTCCTGGGGCTGCTGTGGCCCCGCCTGCGTGAGGGAGGGCCGCGCACCTGGCTGATCGCGGCCCTGGGGGCGGGGCTGGCGCTGGCCGCGACCCCGTTCCTTCCGCCCGGGGTCCCGGTACTGTTGGCCGCCTCCGCCGCACTCCTGTCCTTCGTGGGCGCGGACCACGAGCCGAGGGGGGCCCGCGACCGCCCGGGCCCGGGGAGCCCGGCAGCGGGCCCGGGCGGTCGGGGGGCGCGGTCATGACGTTGTGGATCGTGCTGATCGCCACGGCCGCCGGGTGCTACCTGCTCAAGTACGCGGGGCTGGCGGCCCCACGCCGCCTGCTGGACAACCCGTGGCTCCAGCGCTTCGCGATGGCCGTGCCGCTGGCCCTGCTGGCCGCGCTGATCGCCGTGCAGGCCCTGGGCGACGGCCAGGCCCTGCACTGGGACACCGCCCGGATGGCGGGCGTGGGTGCGGCCCTGCTCGCCCTGGTGCTGCGCGCACCGTTCCTGCTGGTGGTGGTGGCCGCCGCCGGGACGACCGCCGCGCTGCGCGCCCTCGGGGTGGCGTAGGAGCCTCCCGTGGCGGTACGGGCGGGGTTGTCCACAGGCGGCGGGGGTCGGCCTTGACCGGTCATGGGCCGCCTGCCAGAGTCAGCCGCACGTGTTCTGTGGCACACCCCTGCCCCGGGGGCGCGCCGAGTGGACCTTGCGACGATGGAAGGACCCGCCTCCATGGCCCCAGCCGCACCACGGCCCCAGCCCCCCACCGACACCGCCGCGCACGCGGCGGTGTCGGTCCTGGCCGCCGCCGGGATCAGACGGTGCTACACCGTCCCCGGCGAGAGCTTCCTCGAACTGGCCGACGCCATCGACCAGCACCCGGAGATGGCCCTGGTCTCCACCCGCCACGAGGGCGGCGCCGCCTTCATGGCGGAGGCCGACGCCAAGCTCACCGGGGTCCCCGCGGTGGCCGCCGCGACGCGCGGCCCCGGGGCGGCCAACCTGGCGGTGGGCGTGCACACCGCCATGCAGGACTCCACCCCGATGATCGTCTTCCTCGGCCAGGCCGAGACCGAGCGCCTGGGCCGGGAGGCCTTCCAGGAGGTGGACCTGACCGCCTTCTACGCGCCCATCACCAAGTGGTCGACCACCGTGCACCGGGCCGACCGGCTGGCCGAGGTGACGGCGCGGGCGATCCGGATCGCCACCACCGGCAGACCGGGCCCGGTGGCCATCGCCGTGCCGGGCGACCTGTTCGGCCAGCGGGTGGGCCCGACGCCCGCGCCGCACGTACCGGTGGTCCCGCGGCCCCCGCTGGGCGAGGAGGACCGGGACCGGCTGTCGACCTGGCTGGCCCGGGCCGTGCGCCCGGTCATCATCGCCGGGGGCGGGGCGCGCGCGGCGCGCGCGGACCTGGTGCGCGTGGCCGAGTTGTACAGCGCCGGGGTCTACGCGTCCTGGCGGCGCCAGGACGTGTTCCCCAACGACCACCCGCTCTACCTCGGACACCTGGGACTGGGCGCGCCGAGCGGGGTGCTGGGGGCCCTGGCCGACGCGGACGCGGTGCTGGTGGTGGGCTGCCGGATGAGCGAGACCACCACACAGGGGTACCGGCTGCCCGAGTCGGACGAACGCACGCGCGTCGCACAGATCGACATCGACCCCCAGCAGGTCGGCGCCACCAAGGACGTGTGGCTGGGGGCGGTGGCCGACGCGGGCGAGGCCTTGCGGTCCCTGGCCGCCGCTCCGGTGAAGGCGCCCTACCGCGACTGGAGCGCGGCCCGGCGGCTGTGGGTGGAGAGCGCCACCGTCCCGGCGGAGGCCGAGCGGCACCGGGGCGCCCGCATGCACCCGTGGTCGGTGATCGCCGGGATGCGGGAGGCCCTGCCCGAGGACGCCCTGATCACCAACGACGCGGGCAACTTCGCCTCGTTCCTGCACCGGGGGTGGTGGTACCGGCACGCGGACTCCCAGCTGGCGCCGACCAGCGGGGCCATGGGTTACGCCGTTCCCGCCGCGGTGGCCGCCAAGCTGGCCGCCCCCGACCGGACGGTGGTGGCGGTGGCCGGTGACGGCGGCGCGCTGATGACCGGGCAGGAGCTGGAGACGGCGGTGCGCCACGGCGCGGCGATCACGGTGATCGTGTTCCAGAACGGGCTCTACGGAACCATCGCGATGCACCAGGCGCGTGAGCTGGGACGGATCGCGGCGACGGAGATCAGCGGGCCCCTGGACCTGGCCGGGTACGCCCGCGCGCTGGGGGCCCGGGGCGCCACCGCGCACACCCGTGAGGAGCTGGAGAAGGCCCTGTCCGAGGCGGTGGGCGCGGACCTGCCCACCCTGGTGGACGTGCGCACCGACCCGGAGGTGATCAGCCCGACCGCCACCCTGACGGATCTGCTCGGCGAGGCCTGAACGACGGCGGGGGCGGGACGGCCCCGCCCCCGCCGTCACCCCTTCCGACTCACTCGGTGTAGGAGGCGGCCGCCTCCCGCAGCGCGCGGACCACGGCCCTGATCGCGGGCCGACGGGAGGCGTCGGTGCGCCAGAACACGTACACCTGGCGCACCATGGCGGGCTGGACCGGTACCACCCGCACCCCCTCGGGCAGGGGGCCACGCCCGAGCCGGGGCATGACGGCGGCGCCGATCCCGGCCGCGATGAGCGCCAGCTTGGTCTGGTGTTCCTCCACCGAGTGGATGACATGGGGCTCGGCTCCGCGCGCCCGGATGATGTCGTGCAGCCAGTCGTCGCAGATGGAACCCCTGGTCCAGCTGATCCACGGCAGGTCCAGGATCTCGTCCAGCTCCAGGATCTCGCGATGGGCCAGGGGGTGGTCCGAGGGCAGCGCGATGTCGCCGACGTCCTCCATGAGCGAGGCGCGGGTCATGCCCTGCGGCAGTTGCAGCGGCGCCCCCATCCAGTCCACGACCAGGGCCAGGTCGGCGTCGCCGCGCACCATCGCGGGGACGCTCTCCTGGGGTTCGTCCTCGTGCAGCTCGACGCGTAGCCCCGGGTGGGCCTCACGCAGGGCGGGCAGCGCGGTGGGCAGCAGCCCGCGCACCGCCGTGGGGGTGGCGGACAGCCGCAGGTGACCGGTGACCTCGCCCCGGTGGGCCTCCAGGTCGGCCTGCGCCCGGTGGACCAGGGAGAGGATGCGGGAGGTGTGTTCCACCAGGAGCTCGGCGGCGTCGGTGAGGCGCACACCCCGCCCGTTGCGCTCGACCAGCGGCTGGCCGACCTCGCGTTCGAGCTTGGTCAGCTGTTGGGAGACGGCGGAGTTGGTGACGTGCAGGGCCTGGGAGGCGGCGCTGAGGGACCCGTGGGCGGCGATGGCGTGGAGGACGCGGAGCCGTTCGACACTGAGCATGTAAGCAAAACTAACGCGCTGGTTTAGTGAAACGAAGTAGACCTAAGCGATCGTGTGCGGATAGAAACATCCCATGACCACTCTCCCCGGCGCCCTCGCCACGCCGGTAGCCGCCCCGCACCCGCCGCGCTCCCCCTTCCTGGACTGGCGCGCCAAGTTCGTCCTGCTCGCGCTCATCTGGGGCATGAGCTTCGTCCTCATCCGGATCGGCGCCGAGGTCCTCGCCCCGCTCCAGCTGGCCCTCGGGCGCATGGGAACCGGAGCCCTGGCCCTACTCGCCGTCCTGTTCCTGAGCCGAGGTCGGCTGCCGTCCTCGCCCCGGCTGTGGGGACACATGTTCGTGGCCGCCCTGCTGCTGAACACCGTGCCGTTCACCCTGTTCGGCTACGCCGCCCAGCTGATCCCGTCCGCCCTGATGGGGATCGTCAACGCCTCCACCCCGCTGTTCGGGGTCGTGTTCGCCATGCTGATCCTGACCGACGAACGCCCCGACCGGACCCGCCTGCTCGGCCTGGGCATCGGCTTCCTCGGGGTCCTCACCGTCTTCGGGGTCTGGAACTCCCTGGGCGGCCTCGACGTCTCCGGCGACGACGCCCTGATCGGCATGCTCCTGGTCGTGGGCGCCACCGTCTGCTACGGGATCGGCACCCCCTACCTGCGCCGGTTCGTGGCGGGCAGCCCGCACACCGCGCTGGAGCTGAGCTCCCTCCAGATGCTGCTCGGAACCCTGCCCCTGCTGGTGCTGACGCCGCTGTTCACCTCGGCGCCGACCGACCTGACCTGGCGGGCGGCGCTCGCCGTGACCGCGCTGGGCGTGTTCGGCACCGGGTTCGCCTACATCCTCAACTACGCGGTGGTCCGCGTGGCGGGCGCGACCGTGGCCACCACCGTCACCTACGTGGTCCCGGTGGTGGCCGTCACCGCGGGGGTGGTCCTGCTCGGCGAGACCCTGACCTGGAACCAGCCGGTCGGAGCGCTCGTGATCATCCTGGGCGCGGCCCTGTGCCAGGGGGTCCTACGCGTCCGCCGCCCGGCCCCGGAGGGGGCGGGACGGCGGAGTACGTGAGGCCGAGGGGGCCCGGCGGGGCCGTGGCGGTCAGTCCTCGCGGAGGACCTCCACGGCCGCCCGCAGATCGTCGGGGTAGGGACTGGAGAACTCCACCGGGCGGTGCTCGGTGGGGTGGTCGAAGCCCAGCCGCACCGCGTGCAGCCACTGGCGCCGGACCCCGAGCCGCTCGGCCAGTGTGGGGTCGGCACCGTACAGGTGGTCGCCCACGCACGGGTGCCGCAGGGCGGACATGTGCACCCTGATCTGGTGGGTGCGGCCCGTCTCCAGCTTGATCTCCAGCAGACTGGCGGCCCGGAAGGCCTCCTGGGTGTCGTAGTGCGTCACCGAGGGGCGCCCGCCCGCGACCACCGCCCAGCGGCCGTCGCCCGCCGGGTGGCGGTCGATCGGAGCGTCGACGGTGCCGCGCAGCGGGTCCGGGTGCCCCTGGACCAGCGTGTGGTAGCGCTTGTCGACGGTGCGTTCCTTGAACGCCCGCTTGAGCACGCTGTAGGCGGTCTCGCTCTTGGCCACGACCATCAGGCCGGTGGTGTTGGCGTCCAGCCGGTGCACGATGCCCTGACGCTCGGCGGCGCCGCTGGTGGCCAGCCGCACCCCGGAGGCCAGCAGGCCCTCCAGCACGCTGGGCCCGGTCCAGCCGACCGTGGGGTGCGCGACCACGCCGACCGGCTTGTCCACCACGATGATGTCGGCGTCCTCGTGCACGATCCGCATGCCCGGGACGGCCTCGGCCCGGGGCACCGGGGCGGTGGGCGGCGGCGGGAGGGTGACCTCCAGCCACGCCCCGGCGCTCACCCGGTCGGACTTGGCCGCCTCGGCACCGTCGAGGAGCACCCCGCCGTCGCCGATGATCTCGGCCGCGCGGGTCCGGGAGAGCCCGAACATCCGCGCGATCGCGGCGTCGAGCCGGTCGCCCTCGAGGCCGTCGGGGACGGGCAGACTCCTGATGTCGCTCATGCGCCGTTCCCCTTGTCGTTGTCGCCGTCCTTCGCGGACGGCTCGTCCGGCTCCGCCGTCTCGTCCACGGCCCGGGTGCCGTCCAGGTTGAGCCCCTTGAACGTGAGCGCCACCACCAGACAGGCGCCGACGACCACGCAGGAGTCGGCCAGGTTGAAGACGGGGAAGGTCCCGACGCTGATGAAGTCGACGACCGCGCCGGTGCCGGGGGTCTCGCCCCGGAAGTAGCGGTCGACGAGGTTGCCCGCGGCGCCACCCATCATCAGGCCCAGGGTGGCACCCCACCAGAGGCTGCGCACCCGCCAGCCGATCCAGGCGATCGCGAGGACCACGACGGAGGCGATGGCGGTGAACACCCAGGTGTAGCCGGTGCCCAGCGAGAACGCGGCGCCGGTGTTGTAGACCAGGGTGAACTGGACGAGGTCGCCGACGACGTCGAGGCGCTCGCCCGGAGAGAAGGCCGCCAGCACCCACTCCTTGGTCAGGAAGTCGGCGACGATCGCGGTCAGCGCGACCAACAACAGGAGTACGTACCTGCGCGGCCGGGCAACGGTGTTGTCGGTCGTGGTCATGTTGCTGTCCCCGGAGGGCTCTACCTCAGTCAGCGACGCTCCTCGCGCTGTTTGCAGGGGACGCACAGGGTGGCACGCGGAAAGGCCTGGAGTCGTGCCTTTCCGATGGCCTGGCCGCATGACTCGCAGACCCCGTAGGTCCCCGCGTCCATCCGTTCGATCGCCCGCTCGCTCTTGGCGAGCAGGTCACGAGTATTGTAGGCCAACGCCAGATCGTGTTCGCGCTGGAAGGTCTTGGCCCCGGCGTCCGCGGGGTCGTCCCCGGCACCCTCCACGGGGTCGGTGAGCCGCTCGGCGAGCTCCCGCTCCCCCTCGCTCAGCTCCTCCCGCTGGGCCGCGATCTCGCCCTCCAACTGCTCGCGGACCGCCGCGAGCTCCTCCGGCGTCCAGGGCTCCTCGCCCGGTCGCACCGGCAACGCCGCCGCCTGGGTGGCCTTCATCGCACTCCCCCTCCGCCTGCCCCACGACCTCCGCACCCCTCCCGAACTGGGGTTCTCCCCATCGGAGCGGTCGTGAGTGGTGCCGTGAGCCTAGGCAATCAGCCGCGCCAAGGCAACGATCCCGACGGTGGGGCGCGCACGCCTCACTCCGCCACGGCGAACCCGCCGTAGTCCTCGGCGAGGAGCCGAAGGTGCGGTTCGTCAAAGACCGCCGATCCGCCGTGCGGCCCGGTCAGCACCTCGATCACCCAGTCGGCGTCCTCGGCGTCGTCCTCGCCCGCGAGGGCGTCCCGGTGCACCCCGCACGGCTCGTAGCCCTGCTCCAGGAGCTGTTCGGCGAGCTCCTCCGCGTCGTCGCGATCGTGCAGGGTCACCAGGACCGCGCCCCGTGTCCGCTCCGTCATGGCCCGTCCTCACCCCTGTTCAGCGGCGCACCCGGCCGCACTGCGTTATCCTGGTGACGTGTCGATGGGGACGAGTAACGCTGGCCCCGACCGGACGCACCCAGCCTAGAGGGGCGGGTACGGCCCAGCGACCCGGGGACGGTGGGAGCCCGGGGGCGACGACCAGCGCGAAGATCACCCCGGAGCCGCCGGAAGAACGGGTGTCGCACCGTGCGCGCACCCCAGTAGAACCGGCACGAACCAACGAAGTGGGACCCGCCCGCGAGCCGCCCAGCGGTCTCGGACGCGGCTCCAAGGAGGGTGGTACCGCGGGGCTGCGCCTCGTCCCTCCGTCAGGAACGCCCCTGATGGAGAAAGGTACGACGGTGACCGACGACCCCCGGCCCGAATCCCGCGCGCTGCCCCAGCTGCCCGCCCAGATCGACCTGCCCGCGACGGAGCGCGAGATCCTCGGCCGCTGGTCGAAGGAGAACGTCTTCCAGCGCTCGCTCGACCAGACGCGCGGCAACGAGAACTGGGTGTTCTACGAGGGTCCGCCGACCGCGAACGGCCAGCCCGGCGTGCACCACGTGGAGGCCCGCGCCTTCAAGGACGTCTTCCCGCGCTTTCGCACCATGCGCGGCTACCACGTCGACCGCAAGGCCGGCTGGGACTGCCACGGCCTGCCGGTCGAGGTCGCGGTGGAGAAGGAACTGGGTCTGAGCGGCAAGAAGGACATCGAGGCCTTCGGTATCGCCGAGTTCAACGACCGCTGCCGCGAATCCGTCCTGCGCAACGTGGACGCCTTCACCTCCATGACCGAGCGCATGGGCTACTGGGTGAACATGGACGACGCCTACCGCACCATGGACCCGCAGTACGTGGAGTCCGTCTGGTGGGCGCTCAAGCAGATCTGGGACAAGGGCCTGCTGGTCCGCGACTACCGGATCAGCCCCTACTGCCCGCGCTGCGGCACGACGCTCTCCGACCACGAGCTGGCCCAGGGCTACGAGACCGTCACCGACCCCTCGGTGTACGTGCGCTTCCCGGTCACGTCCGGCCCGTTGGCCTCCCCCGAGCACCCCACCTCGCTGCTGGTGTGGACCACCACCCCGTGGACCCTGGTGTCCAACACGGCGGTGGCAGTGCACCCGGAGGTCCGGTACGTGGTGGCCACCGACGGCGACGAGCGCCTGGTGGTCGCCGAGCCGCTGTTCGAGAAGGTCCTCGGCGAGGGCTGGGAACTCACGGGCGAGAGCTTCGAGGGCGACGAGATGGAGCGGTGGACCTACCAGCGCCCCTTCGACCTCGTGCCCTTCGACGAGCCCGCGCACTTCGTGGTGCTCGCCGACTACGTCACGGTCGAGGACGGTACGGGTCTGGTCCACCAGTCCCCGGCCTTCGGCGCCGACGACATGCTGGTCTGCCGCTCCTACGGCCTGCCCGTGGTCAACCCGGTGCGGCCGGACGGCACCTTCGAGGCCGAACTGCCGCTCGTGGGCGGGGTCTTCTTCAAGGAGGCCGACAAGACGCTGGTGCGCGACCTCAAGGACCGCGGCCTTCTCTTCCGGCACCTCGACTACGAGCACTCCTACCCGCACTGCTGGCGCTGCCACACCGCGCTGCTCTACTACGCGGTGCCGTCCTGGTACATCCGCACCACGGCCGTCAAGGACGAGCTGCTCGCGCAGAACGACGTCACCACCTGGGTCCCCGAGAACGTCAAGGAGGGCCGCTTCGGCGAGTGGCTGCGCGGCAACGTCGACTGGGCGCTGTCCCGCAACCGCTACTGGGGCACCCCGCTGCCGATCTGGGAGTTCCCCGACGGCCGCCAGATCTGTGTGGGGTCCCTGGAGGAGCTGAGCCGCCTCAGCGGCCAGGACCTGTCCAACCTGGACCCGCACCGCCCCTACGTGGACGACGTCGTCATCCCCGACCCCGACGCCGACCCGTCCCTGCCCGAGGAGCAGCGGGTGGCCCGCCGGGTGCCCGAGGTCATCGACGCCTGGTTCGACTCCGGTTCCATGCCGTTCGCCCAGTGGGGCGCACCGCACGAGAACAAGGAGACCTTCGAGGAGAACTTCCCCGCCCAGTACATCTCCGAGGCCATCGACCAGACCCGCGGCTGGTTCTACTCGCTGCTCGCGGTGAGCACCCTGGTGTTCGGCCGCAACTCGTTCGAGAACGTGGTCGTGCTCGGCCACATCCTCGCCGAGGACGGCCGCAAGATGAGCAAGCACCTCGGCAACGTCATGGAGCCCATCGCGGTGATGGACCGGCACGGCGCCGACGCGCTGCGCTGGTTCATGCTGGCCAGCGGCTCGCCGTGGACCGCCCGCCGGGTCGGTCACGCAGCCCTGGAGGAGATCGTCCGCAAGGTGCTGCTGACCTACTACAGCACCACGTCGTTCTTCACCCTGTACGCCAACGCCGGGAACGGCTGGGACCACTCCAGGCTGGCCGAGGCGCCCGCCCCGCAGGACCGGCCGGTGCTGGACCGCTGGCTGTTGTCGGAGCTGAACGAGGTCGTGCGGGACGTCACCCGGGCGATGGAGGAGTTCGACACGACCGGGGCCGGACGCCGTCTGACCGCGTTCGTCGACGACGTCTCCAACTGGTACGTGCGCCGCTCCCGCCGCCGGTTCTGGGGCGGGGCCGACACGCCCGAGGGCGCGGCCGCCTTCGCGACGCTGTTCGAGGCGTTGGAGACCGTCACCCTGCTGATGGCCCCGGTCGTCCCGTTCCTGACCGAGCACGTGTGGTCGGCGCTGCGCCGCCCGGAGGCTCCCGACTCGGTGCACCTGGCCTCCTGGCCCCGGGTCGACGACGCCCTGATCGGCCCCGAGCTGTCGCGGAACATGGCGCTCACCCGCCGCCTGGTGGAGCTGGGCCGGTCCGCGCGCGTGGACTCGGCCATGCGTACCCGGCAGCCGCTGGCCCGCGCCCTGGTGGGCGCTCCGGGCTTCGCCGACCTGCCGGAGCAGCTCCGCGCCCAGGTGGCCGAGGAGCTCAACGTGGCCGGGCTGGACGCGCTGTCGTCGGTCGGCGGCGACCTCGTGGACTACGTGGTCAAGCCGAACTTCCGGGCCCTGGGCAAGCGGTTCGGCAAGCGTACGCCGCTGGTGGCCAAGGGCATCCAGGCCGCCGACCCGGCCGTGCTGGTGGCCCAGGTCCGCGACACCGGCTGGGCGCAGGTGCGGGTCGAGGACGAGCCGGTCGAGGTCAACGCCGACGAGGTGCTGGTCACCGAGCAGCCCCGCGAGGGTTGGGCGGTGGCCTCCGAGGCCGGGGAGACGGTGGCCCTGGACCTGGAGCTGACTCCGGAGCTGCGCCGCGCCGGTCTGGCCCGTGAGATGGTCCGGATGCTCCAGGAGGCCCGGAAGAACAGCGGTCTGGACGTGTCGGACCGTATCCGGGTGTGGTGGACGACCGAGGACGAGGCGCTCCGTCAGGCGTTGACGGAGCACGGCCGGATGATCGCCGGTGAGGTGCTGGCCGACGCGTTCGCGGCCGGGACGGGCGAGGACGCGCCGCACTCCGCGGAGTCGGAGGAGTTCGACGTGGTGTTCGCGTTCCGCCGCGCCTGAGCCGCCCCCGCGCGCTGACGACGAAGGGCCCCGCTCGGGAGATCTGGGCCCTTCGGTGGTTCGGGGTTCAGCGGGCGGCGGAGGTGTCGGCCTCCGGGGCGTGGTCCGCGTTCCGGGGCCGGTTCCCGGCCTGCTCCGCGCCGTCGACGCCCTCGCCGTCCTCGACGGGACGGGTGGGCTCGTTGGCGGCGGTCTCGTCGGTGGCGGGCGAGCCCGGTCCGGTCTCGTCGGCCTCTTCGGTGGCGTCGGGGACGTCGTCGATCTCGGCGTCGTGCTCCCGGGCGCTCTCGGCGCCGGTTCCGACCGTCTCCTCCGCGACGTCCCGGGGGGTGTCGGGCGCGTCGGCGGCCTCGTCCGATTCCCGGGCCTCGTCGGTCTGATCGCCCGGCTCGACCGGGGCGTCCTCGACGGACTGGGCCTCCTCGGAGGCCTCGTGTTCGGCACCCGGTTCGGCCACCGGCTCCGTCTCTTCCTCACGCGCGTCCGGCTCGGGGGCCGCGTAGGGCTCGGAGGTCGGAGTCTCGGGTGTGTCGGGGGCGGAGGCCGTCGGGACGGACTCGTCGGCGTCGGGCTCGGGGGTCGGAGCCTCGGGTGTGTCGGGGTCGACGGCCTCGGACTCGCCCGTCACCGCCGTGGCGGACGCGGCGGTCACGGCTTCGGAAGACTCATCGGCCTCGGGTACGTCGGACTCGGACGACTCGGGAATCTCGCGCTCGACGGCCTCGGGCTCGGGCTCTGGTACGTCGGGCTCGGAAACGACCCCGGTCTCGGGGGGTTCACTCTCCCCTGCGGGCTGGACGGGGTCCGGCGTGTCCTCTCGAAGGGCGTCGCCCTCCCGGGCGTCGGAGGCCTCGGTGTCCAGCGGGGTGTGGTCCGGTCCGTCGGGTTCGGGGACGGTCTCGGCGTGCGCGGAGTGTTCCTGCGGCCGCGGCTCGGACTCCGGAGTCCCGGTCGGCTCCGGCCAGCTCCCCACGGTGGGGGTCTGCCATCGGGGGACCTCGAACTCCGCCTCTTCGTCACTGTCGTCGGCCGCCGCGGCGGGGGGCGCGTCGGCCTCGTGCCCCTGGGGCACGGGGTGCTCCGTGACGGCGGATTCCCGCACCGGCCGCTCAGCCGGTGCGGGTACGCGCCCGGAGTGCTCCGGTTCCCACTGTGTGCCCGGTTCCGTGCCGACCGCCGTCGCGGCGGCCATCACGGGGACGGACGACTTCCCCAAACCGTCCGTCCGTTCCCGGTCCCTTCCGCTCCCGCCGAACCGTTCCTGGACGAGTGCGCCCAACAACAGGAGGACGCTCAGTCCGCCGAGTCCCAGGGCGACGTACACCAGGGTGGGCTCGGCGAGTACCAGGGCGGCCGCGACGACGACGAGGGCCGCCAGTACCGCCACGGTGGCGAGGAGGCTAAGGATCACGGGTCGACCAGGGCCTTTACACGTGTGGAGCCGGAGTTTTCAGTTGTTCGGAGCCGTGTCCGCTGACGGGTCAGCGACGCTCGTGCGGGGCCTCACCCGGGTGGAAACCACCGTGCTGGGCGGGCTCGGGCTGACCGAACGGGCTGCCGCCGGGGCCGTGCTGCTGGAGCGCCGGGGACCCGCCGGACTGGGGCGCCATCGTCTGGAACCCGCCGGTGGTGTTCGGGTTGGGCTCGATCGACTTGCCGTCCTCGTTGAGCTCGCGCAGCTGACGCTCGAAGTAATCCTTCAGACGGCTGCGGTACTCGCGCTCGAAGTCCTTGAGCACGTTGACCTTGTGCTCCAGCTCCTCGCGCTGCTGGACGAGGCTGCCCATGACCTGGCGGTGGCGCTCCTGGGCGTCACGGTCGAGGTTCTCGGAACGGGCCCGGGCCTCACCGATGATCTGGTCGGCCTGGCGGCGCGCCTTGCCGAGGATGTCCTCGGACTCGTGGCGGGCGCGGCCGAGGGTCTCGTCCGCCTCACGGCGGGCGTCGGAGATCGCCTGGTCGGCGGTCTGCTGGGCCAGGGCCAGGACGCGGGCGGCCGTGTCCATGTTCTCCTCGCCGCCCATGGCGAGGTTGGCTCCGGTCATGCCCATCTGCGGCTGCGGCGCGGGCGGCTGGGGCTGCGGCTCGACGGGCTGCTGCGCCTGGACGGGCTCCGGGCGCATCTGCTCCATCTGCTGCGGGGCCTCGGGGGCCTGCTCCTGCTGGAAGTCCTGCATGCCCGCGTTGGGGACCTTGCCCCGAAGGCACTCGGCCAGTTTGCCGCGCAGTTCCTCGTTCTCCTGGATGAGGCGGTCCAGCTCGGACTCGACCTCGTCGAGGAAGGCGTCGACCTCTTCTTCGTCGTACCCCGGCCGGAGCCGGGTGGTACTGAACTGCTTGTTCCGCACATCAGCGGGTGTCAGCGGCATGTTCGTCTCCTTGGCGCGCTTGGAGTCTGTCCGTAGGGACGCTACCTGATCGTGACCTTACGGCAATCCAGATCATGACCAAGACCACATATCGGAATCCGGGCCGGTACTTTCCGTCCCCGATTCCCTACGCGAAGCTCACCATCAGAGCCCTCAGAACACTCTGAAGGATGATCACGACAAAGAAGAGAATCAGCACACTCAGGTCGAGTGCGACGCTTCCCAGCCGGATCGGCTTGATGAACCTGCGCAGGAACTTCAGTGGCGGGTCGGTGATCGTGTACACGATCTCGGCGAGCACGAGCACGAACCCGGTCGGCCGCCAGGTCCTGGAGAAGGACATCACCATCTCCAGAACCACCCGCGCTATCAGCACGAAGACAAACAGCTGAAGCAGTAGCAGCAGCACGTACAGGACCATACTCACGGTCGTTCCCCGACCCAATCTCTGGACAAATGTGATGATCTAGCTCTGATTGAAGAACCCTCGCTCGGCGATCCGCGCCTTGTCTTCGGCGGTCACCTCGACGTTGGCCGGGGACAGCAGGAACACCTTGTTCGTCACGCGTTCGATACTGCCATGGAGACCGAAGATCAGACCAGCCGCGAAGTCGACCAGACGCTTGGCGTCGCTGTCGACCATCTCGGTCAGGTTCATGATCACCGGCGTACCTTCCCGGAAGTGCTCTCCGATCGTACGCGCCTCGTTGTAGGTGCGTGGATGGAGCGTGGTGATCCGAGCCAGGTCGGCGGTTGAGGCTGTCGTGGTCGTTCCACCGCGCCGTTCACCCGTTCCCAGGTAGTCGCCGGTGTCCGTCACAGCGTCGCCTCGTGTTTCCTCGCCTCGTGGAGTGTCCGCGTCGCGGTCACGCCGCTCCTCCACGCCCTCGTCGAAATCGTCGAACTCATCATATTCGTCCGCATAGCGGTGATCGTAACGGTCGTCCTCCACGAGGCCGAGGTAGACCGCCATCTTGCGCATCGCGCCGGCCATCTCATGTCCTCCGTCGTCCCCGCGGCGTTCTCACCGCAGCCGACTCCTCCGTCGTTTCCAGCCCCTGCGCCCCGCCTCAGCGGGGTGTTCGTCCATTCGGGCGAACGCCACAGACGGGCCCCAAGGTCTATGTGGGGACATTACCCCACGATCGGTCCCCGAGCGCCAAGCAACGCCGTGCCGAGCCGCAGGTGTGTCGCGCCTCTTCCGACCGCGGCCTCCAGGTCCCCGCTCATCCCCGCGGAGACCACCGTCGCCTGAGGGTAGCGATCCCGAATCCGGCTCGCCACCTCGTACAGGACGGCGAAGGCGGCGTCGGGGTCGCCACCGAGCGGGGCCACCGCCATCACGCCCCCGAGTGTCAGCGCCTCGTGCGCGTCGATGTCGTCCGCGAGCGTCGGCGCGTCGGCCGGGTCCACACCGCCGCGCGGACCGAGCACCCCGGCCCGGGAGTCGGTGTCCAGGTTGACCTGGACCAGGCAGGTCAGGCTCCGTCCGGCCGCGGCCGCGCGGTCCCCGAGCGCCCGAGCCAGCTTCGCCCGGTCGACCGAGTGCACCACGTCGGCGTAGGAGGCCACCGAACGCGCCTTGTTGGTCTGGAGCTGGCCCACGAAGTGCCAGGTCAGGTCGAGGTCCGCGGTCTCGGCGGCCTTGGGGGCCGCCTCCTGGTCGCGGTTCTCCCCGACGTCGGTGACGCCCAGCGAGGCGAGAATGCGCACATCACTGGCCGGATAGGTCTTGGTCACGCCGATCAGCGACACCTCGGAGGGGTCGCGGTCGGCCCGCTGGCAGGCCGCCTCGATCCTGGCCCGCGCGGCCGTGAGGTTGGCGCGGACCCGCTCGGTGCGCTCGGGGTCGGTCTGTGACACGGTCGTTCGTTCCTTCTGGGTCGGAGAGGGTGCGCGTGACCGGAACCGGCCCCGGAGGGCGGCTCGGTCGGACGGCTCGGCGGTCAGGTGCGCCAGAGGAAGGAGGCGAACCGTCCGGTGGGCGCGTCGCGCCGGTGGGAGAAGAGTTCGGGGCTCTCCAGGGTGCAGCGTCCGTCGGCCGTGACGTCGGTGACGCCCGCCCGTCGCAGCTGTGCGGTGACCGCGGCGACCATGTCCACACCGGGGGTTCCCCGACGGGTGGTGGAGGCGGCCTCGGGGGTGCGTTCGGCGGTCTGGTCCCGGAGTTCGGCGGGGACCTCGTAGCAGCTGCCGCAGATCGCGGGGCCGAGGAAGACGGTGAGGCGGTCGGCACGGGCGCCCTGGGCGACCATCGTGTCGACGAGGTTGGCGGCGACCCCGTGCGCGGTGCCCAGACGGCCCGAGTGCGCCGCGCCCAGGACACCGGCCTCGGCGTCGACGGCCAGGACCGGCAGGCAGTCGGCGGCCATCGAGGCCAGGACCAGGTCGGACCGGGTGGTGACCACGCCGTCGCAGGTGCCGACCCCGCCGGGCTCCGTCGCCACGAGCACGTCGGCGCTGTGGACCTGGTTCATCCACACGACCCGGTCGACGTCGAACCCGAGCTCCTGGGCCGCCCGTGCGCGGTTGGCGGTGACCGCCTCGCGTGAGTCGCCGGAGCCCAGACCGAGGTTGAGCGAGTCGAACGGAGGCTGGCTCACGCCGCCCTTGCGTTCGGTGACGGCGGCACGGACTCCGTGCCCCAGGTCGATGACGTTGCCCATCGAAGCGACGTGGTCCTTCCCTGTGCCCGGCGGGGGAGGCGGGAGCGGCGGCGGGATGGCGCCCGCCGTCCTCCGCCGCGCCCCGCCGAGGGCGGCGACGGCCCCGCCGCTGGTGGGTCGGGGCCGCTGACACGTCGATGGTACCGGGACCGCGCCGGACTACTTGAGGAACTCCGGCACGTCGAGGTCGTCGGGGTCGTCGAAGATGACCCGACGCCGGGGCGTGGGCACCTCGCCCCGGCGCTCGGAGACCTCCGAGACCGACTGGACGGGGTGGTCCGGCGTCTCCTGTTCCGCCTCGGCCTCAGCGCCGTCGGCCTCTGCCGCCGAGACCACCCGCACCGTCTCCGACTCGACCGCCTCGGACTCGCCCTGGAGCGGTTCGGCCGGGGCCTGGACCTGCGGCTCGGGACGGGCCGGCTCCGGCTCGACCGCGGGCTGGACCGGCGGCATCGCGGGCCGGGGCGCCTCCTGGACCGGCTGGGCCGGACGGGACGGGGTCATCCACGGCATGCTGCTGGCCGGCGCCCCGCTCGCGTCCGCGCCGGGGGGCGTCGCCTTCGTGGACGACTCCTCCCTGCCGGACGTGATGCCTGCCGTGGGGGCGACGGCCTCAGGAGGGTCCACCGGCTGGCGCTCCCGGGTGGCGGTACCGGTCGTCTCGGGTTCGTCGAACCCCGCCGCGATCACGGTCACCCGGACCTCGTCGCCCAGGGCGTCGTCGATGACGGCGCCGAAGATGATGTTGGCCTCGGGCGCCGCGGAGTTGGCGACCAGCTGCGCCGCCTCGTTGATCTCGAAGAGTCCGAGGTCGGAGCCGCCCTGGATGGACAACAGCACACCGTGGGCGCCGTCGATGCTCGCTTCCAGCAGTGGTGAGGAGATCGCCAGTTCGGCGGCCGCGACCGCCCTGTCGTCCCCTCTCGCCGATCCGATCCCCATCAGCGCCGATCCCGCCCCGGACATGACCGACTTGACGTCGGCGAAGTCCAGGTTGATCAGGCCCGGGGTGGTGATCAGGTCGGTGATGCCCTGGACACCGGAGAGCAGGACCTGGTCGGCCGCCTTGAAGGCGTCCAGGACGCTGACCTGCCGGTCCGAGATGGACAGGAGCCGGTCGTTGGGGATCACGATGAGGGTGTCGACCTCCTCACGGAGCATCGCTATCCCCGACTCGGCCTGGGTCGCCCGCCGCTTGCCCTCGAATCCGAAGGGGCGGGTGACCACACCGATGGTGAGTGCTCCGAGGGAGCGGGCGATGTTCGCCACGACCGGGGCGCCGCCCGTGCCGGTGCCGCCGCCCTCACCCGCGGTGACGAAGACCATGTCGGCCCCCTTGAGGACCTCCTCGATCTCCTCGCGGTGGTCCTCGGCGGCCTTGCGGCCGACATCGGGGTTGGCGCCCGCGCCAAGGCCACGGGTGAGCTCGCGGCCGACGTCGAGCTTGACGTCCGCGTCGCTCATCAGCAGCGCTTGGGCGTCGGTATTGATCGCGATGAACTCGACGCCTTTGAGCCCCTCTTCGATCATTCGGTTGACGGCGTTGACACCGCCGCCGCCGATACCGACGACTTTGATGACCGCGAGGTAGTTCTGCGGTGCTGCCACGACGAGGGGCCTTTCCGCTCGCATACGCCGTTCCGTCACCGCGTCCGTCGGCCCTGGGGCCACGGGAGCGCCGGCGGTCCGGCATCCGGTTCTACAGTGTGCGTTTCGGGTACCCCCGCACAGCGCCCTGGGGCGACCGTGAGTGGGGGGACCCGGGGCCACCGAAGACCGTTCTGGAACGGTTCCCGTGTACCCCTGAAAGCGTGTCTTACTGCGTTGTTGACGTTGGTTGTGCTTCCCGACAGTAAGCGGACCGCCGAGTGCGAGCAACCGGTGACGAGTTCAGCCTAACGGCGTATAACGCGAGGAAGCGAAGTGCACACTCGGCGCGTCGCGTCTGGAATGTCCTCGTGGGAGCTTCGGTTCGGGGCGCGGAGCACCCGCTCGCGCCCCTTGTCCCCCGAAGCGGCTCTTGCCCCGGCTCGTACGGAGGTATCCCGTTCCTTGGGGCACGCTTCACCGGACGATGGCCAGATCGGGCGTCGCGACGTCGTAGACGCGACCTTCCTCGGGCGGGTGCTCACGCATCAGCACGCGCAGAACATCGCTCTTGCCCGCGGTGTCGTGCGCGTCTCCCCACTCCACGACCGAGCCGTCACCGAGTTCCACGGTGATGTGCCCGGTGTCGGTGGCGTCGATGAGCTGTATCTGGGCGATGAGGGAGTCCGGCGCCTCCTCGACGATGTCGGCGGCGGCGCGCACCGCCGTGTTGCCCTCGATCTCCCCGGTCACCCGGACCAGCGGGTGCGTTCCCGGCCGGTCGGCGGAGTCCTCGATGCGCACGCCGTCCCCGTCGACGAGCCGGTACTCCTCCCCCACCCGGATCGCGAGCAGGGGGCGGCGTTCGACCACCTCCACCCGGAGGGTGGCGGGCCACCCCCGGGTGACCTCGGCGGACTCGACCAGGTCGAGGCTCTCGGCGCGCTCGCCGCCCTGATCCAGGTCGACCCGGACCAGCGGGGTGCCCGTCTCGACGGCCACGGCCGCGACCACCTCCTCCCGCGACACCCGGTCCAGGCCGGTGACCGCGACGTCGCGCACCACCAGCAGCCGGGAGCCGAGCAGAACCCACGTGACCACACAGACCAGGGAAACGACGAGCAGGACGGCGAAGGCGACCTTCCAGGGGTCCGACCCACCGCGTCCCCCGGCCCCGTCGCCGGTCGTGCCTTGGGCCCCGCCTCGTTCCGTGGTCTTCGCTCTGCTGCGGTCAGCGGCCACGTGGGTGCTCCTCTAGCTGGTCTCGGTACCTTCGGCGACCCGGGCCAGCTCCTCCACGATCAGCGGCCCCAGTTCGGTGACGTCGCCGGCGCCCATGGTGAGGACGATGTCCCCGGGGCTGGCCAGCGCCGCCGCCGTACGCACGGCGTCGGCCCGCTCGGGCACGTACCGGACGCGGTCGTGGGTGACCCGGGAGGTGATGAGCTCCCCCGTGACCCCGGGCTCGGGGTCCTCGCGGGCCGCGTAGACCTCCGTCACCACGACCTCGTCGGCCAGGCTCAGGGCGGTCGCGAACTCCTCGGCGAAGATCCGGGTGCGGCTGTACAGGTGGGGCTGGAACAGCGCCACCACACGGCCCTCGGGGATCTCCTCCTCGGAGTCCTCGGAGAAGGAGCGCAGGGCGGCGCGGGTGGCCCGCAGGTCGGCGTCGATCTCGGTGGGGTGGTGGGCGTAGCTGTCGTAGACGCCCACGCCGTTGCCCTCGCCCTTGAGCTCGAAACGGCGCGCGGCACCGGCGAAGTCGGCGACGCCCTCCACCGCGATCTCCAGGTCGTGTCCGAGTTCGTCGGCCACGGCCACGGCGGCGGCGGCGTTGAGGACGTTGTGCCGTCCGGGCACGGCCAGGGTGCCGTCGATCGGCTCGCCGTCGGCGGTGGTGAGGGTGAACTCGGTGGTGAAGCCGCGCGCGCGGATACGGGTGATCCGGTAGTCGGCGTCCTCGGCCTCACCGTAGGTACGTACCCGCTTGCCCCGCTCGCGGGCGAGTTCGGCGACGGTGCGCGCCCCGGGGTCGTCGATCCCGACGACTAGGGTCCGCTCCACCCGCTCGACGAAGTCCGCGAAGTTGGCGTGGATCTCGTCGATCCCGCTGTAGTTGTCCAGGTGGTCGGCCTCGACGTTGGTGACCACGGCGACCTTGGGCGAGAGCATGAGGAAGGACCCGTCGCTCTCGTCCGCCTCCACGGCGATGACCTCGCCGAGACCGGCGTCCGCGCCCAGGCCGGTGGTGACCAGCTTCCCGCCGATCACGTACCCGGGGTCGGCCCCCAGGTGTTGGAGGACCACGGTGACCATGGAGGTGGTGGTGGTCTTGCCGTGGGTGCCCGAGACCGCGACCCCCTCCCGGCCCAGCAGGAGCGCGCCCAACGCGGCCGCCCTGGGCAGGACCCGGATGCCCCGGGCGCGCGCCTCGGCGAGCTCGGGGTTGTCCTCGCGGATCGCCGAGGAGACCACCAGGGTGTCGGCCTTGCCGAGGTTCTCGGCGGCGTGGCCGACGAAGACCGTGGCGCCCATCCGTTCGAGCTCGCGCAGGGTCTCGCTGTCGCGGGCGTCGCTGCCCGAGACCTCGACCCCGGACTGGAGCAGCACGCGGGCGATGCCGGACATGCCCGCCCCGCCCAGGCCGATGAAGTGGGTGCGGCCGAGTTCGTCGACGGGGACCGGGTCGGTCGGGGTGACCAGGCTCATCGTGTGTCCTTCCCGTCGTCGTAGAAGGCGTCGTCGCCGTCGTCCTCGGACAGTTGCATCTCAGGGGTGGGCTTGTCGCCGCGGGCGATCGCCAGGACCTCCCGGGCCAGTTCGGTGTCGGCGTCGCGGCGGCCCATGCGGGCGGCCGCCTCCGACATGGCGACGACGCGGTCGGTGTCGGTGAGCAGCGGAATGAGCTGGCCGGTGATCCACTCGACCGAGACGTTGGCGTTCTCGACCATCAGACCGCCGCCCGCCTGGACGATCGGCTGGGCGTTCAGCGCCTGCTCCCCGTTGCCGATGGCCAGCGGCACGAAGGCGCCCGGCAGGCCCACGGCGGTGAGTTCGGCACAGGTCATGGCACCGGAGCGGCACATCGCGACGTCGGCGGCGGCGTAGGCCATGTCCATGCGGTCCACGTAGGGGACGGCGACGTAGGGGACGCCGTCCTGGGTGAGGTCCTGGGGCTCGTCGGCGTTCTTGGGGCCGACCACGTGCAGGACCTGCACACCCGCCGCGCGGAACGCCGGGGCGGCCTGGAAGGCGGTCTCGTTGATGCGCTGGGCGCCCTGGGAGCCTCCGAAGATCAGCAGGGTGGGCAGGTCGGGGCGCAGACCGAAGTACGTGCGCGCCTTGTCGCCCATGGCCAGCCGGTCCAGCGAGGTGATCTGCTGGCGCAGCGGGATGCCGATGAAGCGGCCGTTGCGGATCTGGGTGTGGGGGTGGCCGGTGAACACGTGCGGGGTGAGGCGCGCGCCGAGCCGGTTGGCCAGGCCCGGGAGGGGGTTGGCCTCGTGCACCACGATCGGGACGCGTCGGCGCCGGGCCGCCAGGTAGCCGGGGGTGGCCACGTAGCCGCCGAAGCCGACCAGGACGTCGGCCTGGAGCTTGTCGAGCTGCTCCCCCGCGGCGCTGAGGGCCCCGGCCAGCTTGCCGGGGACCGTGAGCAGTTGCGGGGTGAGCCTGCGCGGCAGGGGGACCGCCGGGATCAGGCCCAGTTCGTAGCCGCGCATGGGGACGAGCCGGGTCTCCAGACCCCGCTCCGTTCCCAGGCAGAGGATCTCCGTGTCGGGTTCCACGCGCCGGAGCGCGTCCGCTAGGGAGAGTGCGGGCTCGATATGCCCGGCCGTGCCGCCTCCGGCGAGGGCTACCCTCATCGTCGCCGATTCCTCCTTGGCCGATCACCCGCCGGGACCGGTCCGCTCTTGTTCTTGGCCGTGGTCTTGGTACCACTGCGTGCGCCGCGCTCACCCGTCCTGCGTGGGGTGCGCGGCGCCGTGGTGCGCTTGGAGGGCGCCGAACCGCTCTGATTCCGGACGGAAGCGACGATGTTCTCCAGACCAAGCCAGCTTAGAGCCCTTTGGGCCCGGCTGGGACCCCGGGCCGCCAGGGCCTTCTGGGCCTGGGGTTCGTGGCGGGCCATCGCGAGCAGCACCCCGAGCGCGATCATCGTGGGGATGAGCGCGGAACCGCCGTAGGAGACCAGCGGCAGCGGGATGCCGGTGACGGGGACCAGGCCGATGACGGCGGCGATGTTGATCATGGACTGACCGATGATCCAGGTCACGATGGCGAAGGACGCCAGACGCGCGAACGGGTCCTTGACCCGGAAGCCGATGCGCAGCCCGGCGAAGCCCAGCATGCCGAACAGGCCGAGGACCAGCAGGGAGCCGATGAGTCCGAACTCCTCGCCGATGATGGCGAAGATGAAGTCGGACTCGGCGAAGGGCAGGAAGCCCCACTTCTCCCGGCTGGCGCCGATGCCGACCCCGAAGATCCCGCCGGTGCCGAGGGCGTAGAGGCCGTGCAGGGACTGGAAGCCGGAGCCGCTCGGGTCGGACTCGGGGTCGAGGAAGACGGCGATGCGGGTCATACGGAAGGGCTCGATCGCGATGACGATCGCGGCCAGTCCCAGGACCAGGCCGAACATGGCGACGAAGAGCCGCGCGGGAGCGCCGACCACCCAGAGCAGGCTCAAGAAGATGAGCAGCAGCACCAGGGAGGTGGACAGGTCCGACCCGAGCAGGACGAGGAGGACGAGCAGGCCGCAGCCGGGCACCAGCGGGATGAGCAGGTGGCGCCACTCGGTGAGTTCCCTCAGCTCCTCCTTGCGCGCCAGGATGTTCGCGCCCCAGAGGGCGAAGGCGAGCTTGGCGGGTTCGGAGGGCTGGATGACCAGTCCGCCGATCTCCAGCCACCGCATGGCTCCGTTGATCTCGGTGCCCTGGAAGGCGGTGAGCAGGAGCAGTGCCACGGACAGGATCATGGCCGGGTAGCCGACCATGCGGAAGACCCACAGGGGCAGCTGGGAGGCGATCACCATGAGCGGCAGGCCGATCATGGCCGAGACCATCTGCCGCTGGACCACGGAGAAGGCCGACCCGGTCTCGGTGATGGAGTTGACCATGGTCGAGGACAGCACCATGACCAGGCCCAGCGAGATCAGCATCACCGCGGTACTGAGCACCAGGTAGTAGGAGGTGAGGGGGCGGTCCAGGGACCGGGCCCACTCACGCCAGAGACCGCGTTCGCGGCCACCGGCCGCCGTACGTTCCCGGGTACGGGACACCCCGGGAACCGTTGTCGTCGCCGCCATCCACACCCTCCGCACGATTCGCGCCTCAATACTTGCGTACCGGCGGGTCGGGAACCGTGGACATTTCCCGCGTGTTGGCCATCTTTGGCGGCGGGCGGGGTGCCCCGCGACACACCGGAGGCCGCCCGCGCGCCGGAGGTGACGCACGGGTGGCCTCCGGTGACTCAGCGCAGGCGCAGGACGGCCTCGGCGAAGAGGCGGCCGCGCTCCGGGTAGTTGGTGAACATGTCCATGGAGGCGGCGGCCGGGGCGAGCAGCACCGTGTCCCCGTCGCGGGCCAGGTCGGCGGCTCGGGCGACCACCGCGTCCATCACCGTGTGACCGGCGGGCGCGTCGGGCTCGGGTCCCTCCACCTCCACCACCGGCACGTGCGGGGCGTGCTCGGCCAGGGCCTCGCGGACGCGCTCGCGGTCGGCGCCGATCAGCACCGCGCCGCGCAGGCGGGCCGCCGCACCGGCGACCAGCTCGCCGACCTCGGCCCCCTTCAGCAGGCCGCCCGCGATCCACACCACCGACGCGTAGGAGTTCAGCGACGCGGCCGCCGCGTGCGGGTTGGTGGCCTTGGAGTCGTCGACGTAGTCCACGCCCGCGACCGAGGCCACGTGCGCGATGCGGTGGGGTTCGGGGACGAAGGCGCGCAGCCCGGCCCCGACCGAGGCGGGAGCGACCCCCACCGAGCGGGCCAGGGCGGCGGCGGCCAGGGCGTTGGCCACGTTGTGCGGAGCGGCGGGCCGCACGTCGCCCAGGGTGGCGAGCTCCTCGGCGCTGCCGTGCGGGTCGTCGACGAAGGCGCGGTCCACCAGCAGGTCCTCGACCACTCCGAGCTCACCCGCGCGCGGTGTGTCCAGGCGCAGCCCCACCACCGGGGTGTGCGGGTCGCCCTCCTCCTCGGCGAGCCGCGCCGACCAGGCGTCGGCGGTGTTGACGACGCGGACGGTGCCGCGGGCGAACACCCGGCCCTTGGCGCGGGCGTAGGGCTCCAGGCCGCCGTGCCAGTCCAGGTGGTCGGGGGCGACGTTGAGCACCACGGCCGCGTGGGGCCGGACGCTGCTGGACCAGTGCAGCTGGAAGCTGGACAGCTCCACGGCCAGGACGTCGTGCACGTGACCGTCCTCGTCGGGCAGTACGGCGTCCACGATCGGGGTCCCCACGTTGCCGACGGCGAGCGCGTCGCGGCCGTCCGCGCGCAGGATGGACTCCAGCATGCGCACGGTGGTGGTCTTGCCGTTGGTGCCGGTGATGGCGAGCCACACCTGGTCCGCGGGCCTGAGCCGCCAGGCCAGTTCCACGTCGCCGATGACCTCCACCCCGGCCTCGGCGGCGCGGAGCAGGAGCGGGGAGTCGGGGCGCCACCCGGGCGAGGTGACCACGAGGTCGCAGTCCTCGGGCAGCGGCGTGGAGCCCAGGACGACCTCGGCACCGGCCTCGGTCAGGGGGGCGGCCACGGCCCGGGTGGTGTCGTCGTCCCGGCCGTCCACGACGACGACGCGGGCCCCCCGCGCCAGGAGTGCCCTGGCGACGGGGGGCCCGGAGACACCCAGACCGGCGACGCACACGCGCGCGCCCTCGAGGGCGTTCCCACCCTCGGCGGGGGCGGCGGTGCGGGAGCTGTCGGAAGGTTGCTGGTGCGGCATGCCTCTAGCTTGGCATCCATTCCAGGTAGAAGAGTCCGATCGCGATCGCCATGAACAGGCCCTGGATGATCCAGAACCGGATGACGATGGTGGTCTCCGCCCACCCCTTCAACTCGAAGTGGTGCTGGAGCGGCGCCATGCGGAACACCCGTTTGCCGGTGAGGCGGAACGAGGTGATCTGGATCATCACGGACATGGTGATGATGACGAACAGGCCGCCGATGAGCAGCAGCAGGAGCTGGGTGCGGGTCGTGATGGCCAGACCCACGATGAGACCGCCCAGGGCCAGCGAACCGGTGTCGCCCATGAAGATCTTCGCCGGCGGGGCGTTGAACCACAGGAAGCCGATGCACGAGCCGAGCACCGCGGAGGCGACCACGGCCAGGTCCAGGGGGTCGCGGACCGTGTAGCAGCTGGAGGTGAGCGCCTCCACGCAGGACTGGCGCAGCTGCCAGTTGCCGATGATGACGTAGGCGGCCAGCGACAGGATCGTGGCACCGGTGGCCAGGCCGTCCAGGCCGTCGGTGAGGTTGACCGCGTTGGAGAAGCCCACGATGAGGAACAGCGCCCAGATGACGAACACGCCGATCATCAGGGGCGGGCCGAAGTCGCGGAGGAACGACAGCTGGGGGGCGGCCGGGGTGTAGCCGTAGCCGTTGGGGAACTGGGTGACCCCGTAGGCGAAGCCGACGCCGATGACGGCCTGGCCGACCATCTTCGCGCCGCTGCGCAGGCCCAGGCTGCGGCGCTTGTAGATCTTGATGAAGTCGTCCAGGAAGCCGACACAGCCCATACCGACGAACAGGAACATGACCAGGAGGCCGGAGGCCGTGGGCCCGGACGCGGCCGGTTGGATCGCCCACAGCAGCAGGTGGGAGCCGAAGTAGCCCACCACCGCGCCGAGGATGATCACGATGCCGCCCATGGTGGGCGTGCCCTGCTTGGTCTTGTGGCCCTCGGGTCCGTCGTCGCGGACCTCCTGGCCGAACTTGAACCGGTACAGGAGCTTGATGAGCGGCGGCATCAGCACCATGGAGATGATCAGCGAGAGCCCCGCCGCGATGGTGATGCCGATCACTGGACATCACCCTTGGTGATGAGGTCGATGACCCTTTCGAGCGCAGCCACGCGCGATCCCTTCACAATGACAACGTCTCCTGTGCGCATCCGTTCGCGCACCGCGTCGGCTGCCGCCTCCGCGTCGGGAACCCGGATGCTCTCACCGTGCCACCGCCCCTGCTGGGCGGCGCGTTCGGCTCCGACTGCGATCCCCTCGGCCTCCGCGCCGACCACGACGAGGTGGGCCACTCCGGCCTCGGCGGCCAGCTCCCCCACGCTCTCGTGTTCGGCCCGTCCGTCATCGCCGAGCTCGGCCATGTGGGCGAGCACCGCGATGGACCGGCGGTCCCGGGCGAGCGCGCCCAGGGTGGTCAGCGCCGCCCGCATCGACTCGGGGTTGGCGTTGTAGGCGTCGTTGACGAGGGTGGCACCGTGGTGTTCGGTGACCTCCATACGCCAGCGGCTGACCGGGGTCGCCGCGCCGAGGGCGGCGGCGATGTCTTCGATGTCCATCCCGAGGTCGTCGGCGACGGCCGCCGCGGCCAGCGCGTTGCCGACCTGGTGGGCACCGACCAGCCCCAGCCGGACCGGGGCCGTGCGGCCGCGCAGGCGCAGGGTGAAGGACGGGGCGCCGTCGGCGCCGATGACGGTGTCCGTGGCGCGCACCTGGGCGTCCTCGGCGGTGCCGTAGAGCACCACGCGGGCCCGGGTGCGCGAGCTCATGGCGCGCACGAGCGGGTCGTCGGCGTTGAGCACGGCCAGCCCGCCCTCGCCGCGCCGGTCGCTGCCGGGGGGCAGGGACTCCACCAGCTCGCCCTTGGCCCGGGCGATGGCGTCCCGGCCGCCGAACTCGCCCATGTGGGCGCTGCCAACGTTGAGCACCACGCCGATCCGGGGCGGCGCGACGCGGCACAGGTGGGCGATGTGCCCGATGCCGCGCGCCGCGACCTCCAGCACGAGGTTCTTCGTGCCGGTGTCGGCGCGCAGGACCGTGAGCGGGTGGCCGATCTCGTTGTTGAACGAACCGGCGGGCGCGACGGTCGGACCCAGGTTGGCGACGACCTGCGCGATGAGGTCCTTGGTGGTGGTCTTCCCGGAGGAGCCGGTGACCCCCACGACCTCGGTGGTGTCCCTTCCGCGCCCGGGGTCGCCGAGTTCGGTGGCCACGTGCCGGGCGAGTCGGGCCAGGGCCGCCACGACCTCGTCGTCGCCCCCGTCCACCAGCAGGTGGGGTGCGTCGACCGGGCGCGAGGCCAGGACCGCGACGGCTCCGGCGGCGACGGCGGAGGCGGCGTAGTCGTGTCCGTCGACGCGTTCACCGCTCAGCGCGACGAAGAGCGCTCCGGGCGCCACCTGTCGGGAGTCGATGACGACGGGGCCGTCGACGACGGCGTCGGGGCGCGCTGATCCGCCGATGGCGGTTTGGGTGATCTCAGCGATCCGATCGAGCGTGAGCGCGATCAAATCCACTCCTCAGGTCAGGCCCGGCCCACGGCGCCCCAAGGGCATTGGCCACCCGGCCTCGGGATCGGGTCAGGGGATGGCACCGCGGATACCGTGCGCGCGGTGCCGCGCCGGGCCACGGACTCCGGCTGGTACCGGGCCGCGGGCGCCTGGGTGGGCGGCACGTGTCGGGCTGCGATTGCCGGACCTACCTTAGAACATGTTGGGGCGTCTGGGGTCCCGGCAGGGCCCTGTGCGGAGCAATATGCTCCACTTCGTGATCGGCGACACCTCACGCGCGTACGATTCGCGCACGTCGCGACGGCGCACGCCACCGGGACGCGGTCTGGGACCGCGTCCCGGAAAGAGGTCGTCACCCTCCACGGCGCGTCTCGGGTGTGTCGGGCGTCAGGCCTCGTCGGGCGCGCGGTGGACGTCCTGGAGGGCCTGGCCGAGGCGTTCGCTGGAGCGGGTGCGCAGGGCGTCCTCGATGGCGCCCCGCAGGACCTCGCGGTCGTCGAAGGGCAGCACCTCGCCCTTGACGTACTGACCGGTCTCGTGCCCCTTGCCCGCGACCACGACGACGTCGCCGGGGCCGGTCCGGTGCACGCCCAGACCGATGGCCTCGGCGCGGTCGAACTCCACGGTGACCCGCGCGCGCTGGTCCTCGGGGACCTTGGCCACGCCGTCCAGCATCGCCGACGCGATGGACACCGGGTCCTCGCCGCGCGGGTTGTCGTTGGTGATGATCAGCTGGTCGGCCAGGCGCGCGGCGGCCTCGCCCATCAGCGGCCGCTTGGCCCGGTCGCGGTCACCGCCGCAGCCGACCACCATGGTGATCTGGCCGTCGGTGGTCTCCCGCAGCGCGCCGAGCACGGCCTCGATGGCGCCGGGCTTGTGCGAGTAGTCCACCAGGGCCGCGAAGTCCTGGGGGCCCGAGGCGCCCCTGACCTCGACCGGTTCCATGCGGCCCGGAACCCCGGGCGCCGCGGCCACACCCGCGATCGCCGTCTCCATGGGCACGCCCGCCTCGACCAGGCCCACGACGGCCGCCATGGCGTTGGAGACGTTGAACGGCCCGGGCAGCCCCACCGAGGCGAGGGCCTCCATGCCGCCCGGACCCACGATGCGGAAGGTGCTGCCGGTGGCGCCGAGCTCGACGTCCACGGCCGTCCAGTCGGCGGCCATGGCGTGCTCCGCACCGGCGTCCGAACCGCCCTCCACGGCGAAGGTGGTGACGGGGACCGCGCCGCGGCCCTGGACCATGTCCACCAGGGCGCGGCCGAACCGGTCGTCGACGTTGACCACCGCGATGTCGCAGTACTCGGGGGTGAACAGACGCGCCTTGGTGTCGAAGTAGTCGCGCAGGTCCGAGTGGAAGTCCAGGTGGTCCTGCGAGAGGTTCGTGAAGATCGCGACGTCGTACCGGGTCCCGCCGACCCGGCCCAGGGCCAGGGCGTGGCTGGAGACCTCCATGGCCGCGGCCGACGTCCCGTGCTCGCGCATGACCGCGAACAGGCCGTGCAGGTCCGTGGCCTCGGGCGTGGTCAGCGAGGAGGCGACCCGTTCGTCGCCCACCCGCATCTCCACGGTACCGACCAGGCCCGTGCTCATCCCGGCCTGCCGCAGGCCGGACTCGATCAGGTAGGTGACCGTGGTCTTGCCGCTGGTGCCGGTGGTGCCCACCAGGAGCAGTTCTTGGGCGGGGTCGCCGTAGACCCAGGCCGCGGCCGTTCCCAGCACGGCGCGGACGTCCGGCACGACCAGCACGGGCAGGCCGGTCGCGGCGGCGCGGTCGGCGCCCGCCGCGTCGGTGAGGACGGCCGCCGCCTCGGCGTCGGCCACCTGTTGGGAGAAGTCGGCGCCGTGCGCGCGGGTCCCCGGCAGCGCGGCGTACAGGTCGCCCTGCCGCACCTTGCGGGAGTCATGGGTGATACCGCGGACATGGATCTCCCTGTCGGGCATGTCCGCTGGACGGTCCGCGCCGAGGTCGGGGCGCAGGAGAGTGGCGTCCGGACCGAGCAGCGCTGCGAGGTCGGACAGTGGACGGAGTCTGGCGTGTTCAGGTCGCATTACCGGTGGCACGTGTGGAGGTTAACGGCTGCGGGGGTCCCGCCGGTAATTTCCACGCTGCCCAGGGGTGATACTTCGGTCGGAGGAGGTACCGCCATGACGGAGCCGTCACGACCGCTCGTGCTGGACGGGGGTCTGGCCACGAGCCTGGAGGCGCGCGGCCGCGACCTGTCCGGCGGCCTGTGGTCCGCCCGCGTCCTGGTCGAGGAGCCGGAACTCGTCGCCCGTGTCCACCGCGAGTACTTCGCGGCGGGCGCCGACGTCGCCATCACCGCCAGCTACCAGGCCGGTGTGGAGGAGCTGACGCGGCACGTCCACTCGCGATCCGAGGCGCTGGCGCTGCTCGCCCGTTCGGTCGGGCTCGCCCTCGCCGAACGCGACGCCCACGGCAGCGGATTCGTGGCGGCCGGCGTGGGCCCCTACGGGGCCGCCCGAGCCGACGGCTCCGAGTACACCGGCGACTACGACCTCGACGAGGACGACCTGTTCCACTGGCACCGGGAACGGTGGCGGGTGCTCACCGACAGCGGCGCCGACCTGGTGGCCTGTGAGACCCTGCCCTCGCGCGCCGAGGCCAGGGCCCTGGCCCGGCTCCTGGAGGAGACGCCGCACGTGCGGGCGTGGTTCTCCTTCTCCTGTTCGGACGCGGCGCACCTCGCCGACGGCACGCCGCTGCGCGAAATGGCCGCCGAACTCGCCGCCCTCGACCGTGTCGTGGCCGTCGGTGTCAACTGCGTGCCGCCCGGCGACGTGCCGGGGCTCCTGCGCGAGGTCGCCCTCGCCGGCGCCCCCGGCGCGGCCTACCCGAACTCCGGAGAGCGCTGGGACGCCGCGGAGCGGCGGTGGACCGGGGTGACGGACCCCGTGGACTTCGGGCGGGCCTCCGCCGGCTGGGTCTCCGACGGAGCCGTCCTGGTGGGCGGCTGCTGCCGCACCGGACCGGAGCACGTACGCGCGGTCCGGGACGCGGTGGACGCCCTCCCCGTCGACGCTCCGTAGCCCGGGCCGGGTACCCGGCCCGGGCGCGGGGTCAGCGGTCCTCCTCCTCTTCGAAGAGGCGGATGGCGGGGGGCTCGGTGTCCGTCGGCGGAACCTTCATGGTCTTGAGGGCGAAGGACATGATGTCGTTGAACACCGGTCCCGCGGCCTCGCCGCCGTAGTAGGTGTCCTTCGGGTTGTGCAGGACCACCTGGACGACGAGCTCGGGGGCGTCGGCGGGCGCGAACCCGGCGAAGGTCGCCGTGTAGCCGCCGCCGTCGTACCCGCCCGTCTCCGGGTTGATGCGGTTGGCCGTGCCGGTCTTGCCCGCGACCCGGTATCCCTCGATGCGCGCCTGCGGGGCGGTGCCCTCGTCGCTGGTGACCGCCTCCAGCATCAGGGCGAGCTGGTCGGCGGTGTCCTCGCTGACGATCCTGGTCCTCTCCGGCGCCTCGGAGGGGGTGAACTCCCCGTCCGTGTCGACGGTCCCGGCGATGAGCCGGGGCTCGACCCGGACCCCGCCGTTGGCGATGGTCGCGTAGACCGACGCCATCTGGGCGGCGTTCACCGAGAGTCCGTGCCCGATGGACACCGAGGGGAGCTGGGTCCCCCACCAGTCGTCGGGGTCGGTGAGCACGCCCGACTCCTCTCCGGGAAGGGCCAGGCCGGTGGGCTGCCCCAGACCGAAGTCCTTCATGTAGGAGTGCAGCACCCCGGCCTTGACCTGGTCGGCGATCTTGATGGTGCCCACGTTGCTGGACTGGGCCATGATCCCGTTGACGGTGAGCCGCTGGGTGCCGTTGTTGGTGGAGTTGCGGAACGTCTGGTCGTAGTACTGGAGGGTGTACGGCACCGTGTACACCGTCTCCGGTGTGGTCAGCTCCTCCTCCAAAGCGGCCGCGAGCGTGATCACCTTGTTCGTGCTGCCCGGCTCGAAGGTCTCGGCCACGGCACCGTTGGACCACTCCTCCGGTCCGGTGGCGTCGATGTCGTTCTGCGAGTAGGACGGGTAGTCCGCCATCGCGAGGATCTCCTGGTCGGTGTTGGTGACGATGGCGCTGCCGCCCTCGGCGTCCAACTCCTCCACCCTTTCGGCCAGCGCCTGCTGGACGAACCACTGGAGGTCGCGGTCCAGGGTCAGGCGCACGTCCTGGCCGGGCTCCGGCTCGCGCACCAGCCCTCCCGCCATGGGGATCTGGGTACCGTCGTTGCCCACCTCGACCTGGCGCTTGCCGGACTCACCCGCCAGTGTCGAGTCGAGGTAGCCCTCCAGGCCCTCCAGACCGTGGCCCTCCGAGCCCACGAAGCCGACCAGGTCGGCAGCTCCGGTCTCCTCCGGGTAGACCCGTTCGTAGTCCACCTCGGCTCCCACCCCGGACAGGCCGAGTTCGCGCAGGTCCTGCCAGTCCCCCGGCGAGACCCTCTTGGCCACCACCTGGTAGCGGCTGGGAGCGGCGTCGACCTTGGCCCCGACCTCCTCCCGGTCCAGCTCGAACCGGGAGACCAGTTCGTCCACCAGCTGGTCGCGCTGCTCCTCCTCGACCTCCTCCGGGTCGACGAAGACGGTGCGCACCTCCACCGACAGGGCGAAGGGGTTGCCCGCGGCGTCGGTGATCTGCCCGCGCAGAGTGGGGATGTCGATGGTCTGGAGGCGCAGGTTGGCGGCGGCCTCGGCGTAGCGCTCGGCGTCCACTCCCTGGATCTGGGTGAGTCTTCCCGCGAACAGCAGGAGGATCACCACGATGATGGCCCCGCCGATCTTGATGCGCTTGTTCGGATCGCCCTGCTGGAAGGTGCGGCGCAGGAGCGGCGGCGGGGGCGGCGGAGGCGCGGACGTACGCCGGGGCCGCTCCCCGCCCCTCCTCACCTCACGCGCGGTGCCCCTGCGGCCGGTGCCGGAACCGGTACGGGCGCCGCTGGCCGGACGCCGGGGCTCGCGCTGGGGGCGCTTGCTGGGGCGGGACCCGGAGCGTCCGGCGGCTCCGGGCCCTCGGGGGTCTCGGGGACGCCGGTCGCGGGGGTTGCTCACTCTCCGCTCCCAGCGGTCCCGGTGCCGGCCCCCGTACCGCCGGAGACCTCACCGCTGTCCGGGTCGAGGAAGAGGGGCGCGTCCCCCTGTTCCATGCCCATGCCCTCGGCCTCGCTCGCGATGCGCTCGGAGGTCTCCAGGTGGGCCACGGACTTCTCCAGCTGCTGCTCCACGTAGGACATCTCCCGGTTCTCCGACTGGAGACTGGTGATGGTGTACGCCTCCTGCGCGACGACGCTGCGCAGCACGAGGAGCGCCACCAGCGCCCCGCCGAGCAGGCACAGGATGAGCAGCACGAAGGGGATCTTCGGTGCGGGGCCGGTACCCGCGGGGCGGGCGCTGCCCGGGTTGGCCGCCGGGCGCGCCGGACGCCTGGGCGCGGCGGGGCGCTTGGCGGCCCCGGTACGCCTGGTCGTCGTGCGCTCCCTGGTGGTACGGCGTGTGTCCGTCTTCGTGCCCATCTGGTCTCCCTACTGCCGCGACGGCCAGCGCACGCGTTCGGCGGCCCGGAGGCGTGCCGACTGGGCGCGCGGGTTGCGTTCGTTCTCTTCGTCCGTGGGGAGTTCCGCGCCCCTGGTCAGGAGCCGGAGTTCCGGTTGGCGGTCCGGGAGGGGGACCGGAAGGTCGGCGGGGGTGGTGTCGGTGGCCAGGGCGGCGAAGGCCCTCTTGGTCATCCTGTCCTCCAACGAGTGGTAGGACAGCACCGCGATGCGGCCGCCGACGTCCAGCCGGGACGTCGCGGCGGGGAGGGTCTCCTCCAGGATGGAGAGCTCGGCGTTGACCTCGATGCGCAGGCCCTGGAAGGTGCGCTTGGCGGGGTGTCCGCCGGTGCGGCGGGTGGCCGCGGGGATCGCGTCGCGCACCAGTTCGGCCAGTTCACGGGTGGAGTCGATCCGACCCTGGGCGCGTCGGCGCTCGATGGCGCGGGCCACCCGGGAGGCGAAGCGCTCCTCACCGTAGGTGCGCAGGACACGGGTGAGTTCGGCGACGGGGTAGTCGTTGACGACCGCGGCGGCGGTGAGCTCCTGGGTACCGTCCATGCGCATGTCCAGGGGCGCGTCGTGGGCGTAGGCGAAACCACGGTCGGTCTCGTCCAGCTGTGGCGAGGACACACCGAGGTCCAGCAGGACCGCGTCGGCGTACTCCGCTCCGGCCTCGTCGAGGGCGCGCGGGATCTCGGAGTAGACGGCGTGGACGAAGTGGGTGCGGTCCGCGAAGGGCGCGAGCCGCCTGGCGCTGCGTTCGAGGGCGGTGGGGTCGCGGTCCACGCCGACCAGCCGCAGGGTGGGGCAGGCCCTGAGCAGGGCCTCGGAGTGCCCGCCCAGACCGAGGGTGCCGTCGACGAGGACGGCCCCGGGCCTGCTCAGCGCTGGCGCGAGCAGTTCCACGATCCGGTCGAGCATGACCGGTACGTGCAGGGGATCGATCCCCTCCCTGGCCGCCCTGACGCGGGCGGCGATGTCGTCCTGTGTGGCCCCGTGGTCCGTCGGGTCGGGCCCGTCGGACCGCCCGTACTGCCGGTTGTCCCCCATGCGCTGCTGTTCCTCCACGCTGTCGCGATCTCCCCCTGGGTCCGTACGACGCGCTGGGCGCGCCCCACGGTGTCCTTCGCGTGGCCCTTCCGAAACGGTCGGCAGGGCCTCCGGACACGGCCGCTATTGTCCACCTTCCGGCGGACGTACGCTCACGACCTGGCACCGGGGAAGTCGCGCCAGCTCGTGATGACCGTCTCCGGAGACCGCCACCGGTCCCGGCGTCGCATGGGCTGTGCTGGTGGATCGGGGGCGTTCGGGCGCCCGCCGCGTCGTCACAGCACTCCGGGCAGCACCTCCTCTGAGAGTTGCGAGAACGCCTGCTCCTGCACGGCCTCGTACTCCGACCACGCGGCGGCGTCCCAGATCTCCAGTCGCGTGTTGGCCCCGATGACGACGCACTCGCGGTCCAGGCCCGCGTAGGCGCGCAGTTTCGACGGGATCGTGACCCTGCCCTGCTTGTCGCAGGACTCGTCCGACGCGCTGGCGAAGAGGACGCGGCTGTAGTCGCGGACCGCCTTGGCGGTGACCGGCGCGGAGCGCAGGGCGTCGGTGAGGCGGCGGAACTCGTCCGCCGGAAAGACGTAGAGGCAGCGCTCCTGGCCCTTCGTGATCACCAGACCCCCCGACAGTTCGTCGCGGTACTTCGCGGGAAGGAACAGCCGTCCCTTCTGGTCGAGGCGAGGTGTGTGGGTGCCGAGGAACACGCACTCACCCCCTCACCCCTATGCGGAGAATTCACCCCTCTCCACGGTGCTCCACCTTACTCCACTCCTCCCCACCGTCAACAGCTTCAATCGGTATTCGACCGCCGAAGAATCGATAAATGCGCAGGTCAGAAAGGCGGCTTGCGCGTGGTGTCCGTGTGGGGCGCGATGACGCCCGCGTGCGTCGCGCACCGCCTCCGCCACCGGCCGCTCCGCACGGCGGCCGATTCCGGCACTTTGGTTTGCAATCGATGTGATTGGCCCTAGCCTCGGAGCGATACACAGGGATACAGGCAGACACACCGAGCGAGAGGGTTCCCGTGTCACTCGGCACACAGCATGACGGCCACGGAGGCGACGTGCGGGGAGACGTCGGTGCCGTCGTCGCCGTCGCCGACCGCGTCCGCGGGGCGATCGAAACGGTCATCGAGGGCAAGCCCGAGGTCCTGCGCATCGCGCTGACCGTCCTGTTCGCCGAGGGCCACCTCCTCGTCGAGGACGTCCCCGGGGTGGGCAAGACGATGATGGCCAAGGCCCTGGGCCGGGCCGTGGACTGCTCGGTGCAGCGCGTGCAGTTCACCCCGGACCTACTGCCCAGCGACATCACCGGGGTGAGCGTCTACCACCAGGACCGCAACGAGTTCGAGTTCAACCCCGGTCCGGTGTTCGCCAACATCGTGCTGGGCGACGAGATCAACCGTGCCTCGCCCAAGACCCAGTCGGCCCTCCTGGAGTGCATGGAGGAGCGCCAGGTCAGCGTGGACGGTCAGACCCGTGCCCTGGAGCGCCCGTTCATGGTGGTGGCCACCCAGAACCCGGCGGACATGGAGGGCACCTACGCGCTGCCCGAGGCGCAGCGGGACCGGTTCATGGCCCGCGTCTCGGTGGGCTACCCCTCCCCTCAGGCCGAGCTGGACATGATCGACAGCCACAGCTCCCGCTCGCCGCTGGAGCAGATGGCCCCGGTCACCAACGCGGCGGAGATCCGTTCCCTGGTGGAGCGCGTGCACAACGTGCACATGGCCCCCGGGATGCGCCGCTACGTCGTGGACCTGGTCAACTCGACCCGCACCGCCCCCGAACTCAAGCTGGGCGCCTCGCCGCGCGCCACCCTGCACCTGGTCAGGGCCGCGCGGGCGCACGCCGCCCTGGAGGGACGCCACTACGTCGTGCCCGACGACGTGCAGGCGCTGGCCGTCCCGGTGCTGGCCCACCGCCTGCTGCCCGGCCCCGAGGCCCAGATGGAGCGGCTCGGCGCCGAGCAGATCGTGGCCAAACTGGTCTCCCGTCTGCCCGTGCCCGGTCCCCGCTGACCCCTGCCCCCCGACCCCCTAGAGACGGACCATGCGCCCGCAACGTACCCTCACCGCACGCGGTGGTCTGATGCTGTTCTCCGGTGTCGTCACGCTCGTGTGCGGCTTCGTCATCGGCCAGCGGGAACTCGTGGGGGTGGGTCTGTTCCTCCTCCTGGTACCGCCGGTCTCGGCGCTGACGATCCTCGGCGCGGCCGGCCGGGTGGCGCAGAGCCGGGCGTTGCAGCCGAGCCGCGTCACCGCCGGGACCGACACGCGTGTCCTGGTCCGGGTCGGCAACGCCTCGCCCGCCTGGCCCGTGGTGTGGGTGCGGGTCGAGGACACCCTCCCGGTCCGGTTGGGGTACGAGCCCCGTTACACGGTGGGCTTCCTGGCGCCGCGCGCGGTCCGCGACATCACGTACCTGGTGCGGCCGCAGGTGCGCGGCCGCTACCCTGTCGGTCCTCTGCGGGTGAGCGTGACGGACCCGCTGGGCTGTGTCCGGGTGACCCGACGGGTGGGCGCGCCCAGCGCCCTGCTGGTGACACCGCAGGTGGTCCCGCTGGCCGCGCTCGGCGCCTCCGACGGTTCCCAGGGGGAGAACTCCCCCCGCCGTTCCGTGGCCGGGGCCGGCGAACAGGACCCGATCCCCCGCGAGTACCGGTACGGCGACGAGATGCGCCGGGTGCACTGGCGCTCCACCGCCAAGCACGGCGAGCTCATGGTGCGCCGCGACGAACAGCACTGGCGCGAGCACAGCACCCTGCTCCTCGACACCCGCTCGGCCGCGCACGAAGGCGAGGACTCCGGGGACTCCCTGGAGACGGCGGTGAGCGTGACCGCGTCGGTGGCGGTGCACCTGCTGGAGGGCGGGCACGAACTGCGCCTGCACACCGAGCGGGGCCGACTCCACACCGAGCACGCGTCCGGCGTGCTGGACGGCCTGGCGACCGTGGAGGCCTCCGAGGCGGACAGCCTGTACGGGGGCATCAGCGCTCTGGAGGGCGCCCGGGGCTCCTCCTCCAGTCTGGTGGTGGCGGTCCTGGGTGCGATCTCCCCCGAGGACGCCGCCTCCCTGTCCAGGGTCAGGGGCTCGGGTCCGCACGTGGCGGTGCTGTGCACGCGGGCCGCCTGGACCGACCCCGAACACGTCCGGCGTACCCGCGACCTGCTGGCCGCCAACGGCTGGCGGGTGCTCGCCGTCGCCGACCCCGCCGAACTTCCCCCGTTGTGGCGGCACGCGACCACCCCCGACTCCGGGGTCGGGTCCGCGTCCGCCGCGCCCCACGGCGGCCACGCCCCCTCCGGGGCGCCTCCGGCCCCGGCGGGCGCACGTGTCCCCTGGGAGGGGTCCCGTTGATCCTGTCGAGAACGCTGATGCCCGCGGCCACCCTGGTCGCGATGCTGGCGACGCTGCCCCTGCTCGGAGGGCTGATCCGGGGCGACGGCTGGTGGGGGCCCGCCGTGGTCCTCATGGTCGCGGTGACCCTGGTGTCGGCCCTGTACCGCCTGACCGGCCGGAGCGCGTTCCCGGTGCCGTTCCTCCAGCTCCTGGTCGCGGCGCTGCTGTTCACCCCGATCCTCACCCCCGGCACCGGGTTCCTCGGGGTCGTTCCGACGGCGGCGACCTTCGAACGGGCGTGGGCGCTGTTCGAGCAGGGCGTCCACAGCATCAACACCAGTGCCGTGCCCGTCCCGACCACCACCGGGCTCCAGCTGATCATCGCGCTGACCTTCCTGGTGTTCATGATGACGGCGGACTTCCTCGCCGTCACCGCCCGCTGCCCGGGCATGACCGGCGGACTGACACTGGCGCTCATCGTGGTGCCGCTGGCCGTCGACGGCGGCGGCCTGACCTGGGTCCAGGCCGTGGTCTGCGCGGGCGGTTACGTCGTCCTGCTGGCCACGGACATGTGGGTGCGGGGGCGCGAGTGGGGGGTGCGGGTCCCGGACGGGCACACCCCGGGCAGCCGGTTCGCCGCGGGCGCCGCGCAGGCGGGCATCGTGGTGGCCTCGGCCTCCACGGCGATCCTCCTGGCGCTGTCCCTGCCGATGATGGTGCCGTCGCTGCGCACCGACGCGTTCCAGACCCTCGCGGACGGCGCCGAGTTCCACGCCGGCGGCAGTGTGACCACCGTCCATCCGCTGGTCTCGCTCCGCCGTGACCTGGCCGCCTCCTCCGACCGCACGGTACTGACCTACCAGACGGACGCCGAGCAACCCGACTACCTGCGCACCTACGTCCTGGACGAGTTCGGCGGGGAGAACTGGACGATGTCGCCGGTGCGGACCGGACGCGAGTCCACCCTGGACGGCACGCTGCCGCCGCCCCCGGGCCGCGACTCCGCCGCCCCCGCCTCCGTGAGCACGAGTGTCACTCTGGACCCCGACGCCCCCGGCATGGAGTTCCTTCCCCTGCCCTACCCGGCCCGCTCGGTGGAGGCGCCCGGCGACTGGTACGTGGACCCCGAATCACTGATGGTCTACACCACCAACCCGCCCCCGGACGGGTTCGACTTCACCGTGGAGTCCGCGGAGAACAGCCCCGAGGCGCGGGACCTGGCCGACGCCGGTCGCCCGCGCTCCCTCTCCGGCTCCTACCTCGACCTCCCGAGCGGCATCGACCGCCGCGTGGGCGAGCTCACCGACTCCCTGACCGAGGACGCCGACTCCGCCTACGAGCGCGCCGTCGCCCTCCAGGGCTTCTTCACCGGCGGCTCCTTCACCTACGACCTGCGCCCGCCCGCCGTGCCGAACGGCGCCGACCCGCTGGCCCACTTCCTCCTGGAGGACCGGATCGGCTACTGCGAGCAGTTCGCGGGGGCCATGGCGGTCATGGCCCGCCAGGCCGACATCCCCGCCCGGGTCGCGGTGGGCTACACCTCCGGCCAGCGCGGGGGCGACGGCGAGTGGTCGGTGTCGGTGAGCGACGCGCACGCCTGGCCGGAACTGTACTTCGAGGGCGCTGGATGGCTGCGCTTCGAGCCCACCCCGAGCTCGTCCCAGGGACAGGGCACCGCGACGGTCCCCGAGTACACGGGGGACGGCGGGACCGACTCCGAGCGCCGCCCCGACCCGGAACCGAGCGCCTCGGCCGCCCCCGAGCCGAGCGCCTCCCCCGAGGACGACCCCTCCACCGCTCCCGCCGAGCCGACCCCCACCCCCCAGGAGGAGGACGAGGCGGAGCCCACCGACCCCGCCGTGAGCGCCTCCGGAGAGGGCACGGGCTCGTCCGCAGCGCCCTGGTGGCCGGTCGCGGCGGGCGTCCTCGGCGGTCTGCTGCTGTTGGTCGCACCCGCGCTGGCGCGTGCGGTGGTGCGCTGGTCGCGCCGGGCCGCGGTGGCCTCGGGCGGGGCCGACGGTGCGCACGCCGCGTGGCGGGAACTCCGGGACACCTGTCTGGACCTGGGCACGGAGTGGTCGCTCACCGAGAGCCCCCGGGCCACCGCCGCCCGGCTGGGGGCGGTCCGTCCGAACGGTTCGCTACTGCCCTCCGAGGCGCACGCCGCCGTGTGGCGGCTGGCCCTGGCCGAGGAGGCGGCCCGCTACGCCCCGGACCCGGGCGTGAACGGGTCCGGCCTCGCCACCGACCTGGCCGTGGCCGTGTCTGGGGCGAGGTCGGCGGCCACCCGTGTCGAGCGCTGGCGGGCCCTGGCCCTGCCGCGTTCCCTGGCCCCGTGGCGCCGCCCCCGGACCGCCGCCGACGCCGTACCCGTCGCGGCCTGATCCCGTTCGGGCCGCGGGGCGGTGTGTCCCGTACGGGGCACGCCGCCCCGCTCCCACGGTGACCCGCCCCCGCGGCACGGCGCCGTCCCACGGACGTGCCCGCGCGGCACGACGCGTCGGCACACGGGCGCGGGAGGACGGATCAGGAATCTCCCGCACACGACGGTGGGGTCCACACACGCCGTACGTGTGTGGACCCCACCGTCGTGAACGGGCGAACGTTCGAGGCACGCGGCGCCCGGCGCGGACCGGTGTCCGCCCCGGGCGGGCTCCTACTCCTCGCCCTCCTGGCGACGACGCCACCGCTCCTCGAAGCGGTTCATCATCCCGGGACGCTTGGCACCCCTGCGCCTGTGTTTGTCCTCCGCCTCGGCCTCCGCGAGCATCGCCTCCGCGCCGCCCCCGGCGGACTTGCGCCAGGCGTTGGCGCCCAGCAGGAAGGAGGCCAGCATGAAGATGAACCCCAGGACGCTGATGGTGACCGGAAGCGCCAGCGACGAGTCCGGACTACTCAGCAACAGCCCCAGGAGCAGCAACCCCATGCCGAGCACGAAGCCGATGACGGCCTTGATGATCCAGCGCTTGTAATGGACTCCCGGGTTCGTCTGCCGAACAGTGTTCGCGAACTTCGGGTCCTCGGCATACAGCGCCTGCTCGATCTGGTCGAGCATGCGCTGCTCGTGTTCAGAGAGCGGCACGGCGCCTCCCTACGGCAGTCCCCGGTTGGGGTGACGGGTACTGATGAACAGTCTCTTGGTCAGTGGTATGCCCAGAATACGGTGCACTAGCGCCTAGTGGAAAGAAAAGCTGCGTGTGTACCTGACCCACTACGGCCACGATACCCTCGCCCTGTATCGGAAACACCGGCTTCCATGCCTCTCTTCTTACCCTTACTCCGGTCCTGTTCTGAGAACGCTCAGAGGTCCCCGGAAGTTGCCGCATCATACGTCGTTTTCGTCACGCTTGGCCAATACGGCCGACTGTATCGCGCTTGGACCGAAACGGGCTCTCACCCGGTCCATAACCCGTTCAACGTCCCGCCAACCCGTGTCCTCCTCACCCAACGCGAGCTGGTGGTGCGCCCCCTCCACCGGAGCGACTCCCTCCAACCGGACCCCCACCAGGCGCAGCGGGGTACCCCGCAGCCCCGACGCCGCGTAGAGCGCACGCGCCACGGCACTGATCTCCCGGGCCACGTCCGTGCTCTCGGACAGGGTCCGCGCCCTCGTGATCGTGGAGAAGTCCGCGCGGCGCAGCTTCACGCTCACCGTGCGCCCCACCTGACCCGACAACCGCAGCCGGTGCGCCACCTTCTCCGACAGCCGTAGGAGCTCGCGGTCGATCAGCTCGGGGGTGGCCACGTCCTCCGCGAAGGTCTCCTCCGCTCCGACGCTCTTGTCCTGGCTCTCGGGGACGACCGGGCTGGGGTCCTCGCCCCGCGCGAGCGCGGCCAGGCGGGAACCCGCCTTCTCCCCCAGCTCCATCCGCAGCAGGCCCGGGTCGGCCGCGGCCAGGGCCCCCACCGTGCGCAGGCCCAGCCGTACGAGGGTGCGCTCGGTCTTGTCCCCCACCCCGGGCAGGGCCCCGATGGGCAACGGGTGCAGGAAGCCGCGTACCTCCCGCGTGGGCACCAACAGCAGACCGTCGGGCTTGCAGTGCGTGGAGCCGAGTTTGGCCACGAACCGCGTGGCGGCCACCCCGACCGAACAGGTGAGCCGCTGCTCGCGGCGTACCCGCTCGCGGATCATCGCGGCGATCCGCACCGGTCCCCCCAGACGGCGACGGGCACCGGACACGTCCAGGAAGGCCTCGTCCAACGACAGCGGCTGCACCAGCGGCGTCACCGAACCCAGGATGTCCATGACGGCCTCGGAGGCCTTCCGGTAGGCCGCGCCGTCCGGCGGGTAGACCAGCGCCTCCGGACACAACCGCATCGCCTGGGCCATGGGCATCGCCGAGTGCACGCCGTGGCGGCGGGCCAGGTAGTCGGCGGAGGAGACCACGCTGCGCGGGCCGGTTCCGCCCACGATCACCGGGCGGCCCCGCGCCTCCGGGTGACGCAGCTGCTCCACACTCGCGAAGAACGCGTCCATGTCCAGGTGCAGGATCGCGCAGTCGTCGTCCGGACCGGAACCGTCCAGGGGGAAGTCCGGCCCCAGGGGAGCGATCCCCTCGGAGGTGACCACACCCCGCAGAGCGGCACCGCGCTCCAGTTGACGTCGGCTCATACGCCCAGGCTATGCCCTGATCAGGACGGCCCGTTCCCGCCCTACGGCTTCAGCGCGACGACGTGCAGCTGGGTGGCGACGCCGGTCAGCTCCGGATGGTCGGCGGCGGCCCGCTCCAGCTCCACCAGCTGCTGCCCGGCCTGGGCGTCGCCCTCCCAGGCGTGCCCGGGCAGGATGTCGGCGAACACCCGCACCCCGCGCACACTCTCGCCGGTCAGACCCGAACGGCCGATCAGCTCGAGGAGCTGCTGACGGGTGAACCGGCGCGGCATGGGATCGGCGCCGCCCCAACGGCCGTCGGGGTCCTCCAGCAGGTGCCGTGCCTCGGTGATGTGCCCGGCCAGGACCCGGTGCAGGGCCCCGGCGACGGCGTTGGTGACCAGCAGGCTGACCGCGCCGCCGGGTCGGGTGACACCGGCGACGTCGGCCAACGCGGCGGCGGGGTCGTCGACGTACTCCAGCACGTTGTGCACCAGCACGAGGTCGGCGCTGGCGGCCGGGAAGAGCGAGGCCAGGTCCCGGGTCTCCCCCTGGACCCCACGCACCACGACGCCGCTCTCGGCCGCGCGGCGCTCCAGGGCCGCCAGGGAGTCCGGGCTGGGCTCGACGACGGTCACGCGGTGACCGAGTTCGGCGAGCGGAACGGCGACACCGCCGGTACCACCGCCCGCGTCGACGATCTCCAGGGGCTCACCATCGAAGAGACGGTCCAGCAACCGCGAGAGGGCGTCCCACACCACGGCGGTCCGGGCCGCGTTGGCCGCCCGCGCGGGGCCGGCCGCGCCGCCCGTACCGAAACCGCTCGCGGCGGTCGCGTGCGTGCCGCTCCTGTCAGTCACCTGCGTTCCCTCAATCAGCTAGTGCCCGGCCTCGGTGCGAGGTCTCAGAGCGAGAGCGTCGCCTTGTTCTCCATCAGCCTGGACAACAGTCCGCTGATGAAGTTGGGCGACTCGTCGGTGGAGAGCTCCTTGGCGACACCGACCGCCTCGGCGATCGCCACGCCGTCCGGGATGTCCTCGGCCCACAGGAGCTCGTAGGCGCCCATCCGGAGGATGTTGCGGTCGACGACCGGCATGCGCTCCAGGGTCCACCCGATGGCGTACTCGTCCAGGAGCGCGTCGATGCGCTCGCGCCGCTCGTCCACGGAGCGGGCCAGCAGCTCGGTGAACTCGTTGATCGGCGGTTCGGGCTGGGCTCGGCGACGCCTGATGACGTCCTCCACCGAGGTGGAGCGCACCTCGGCCTCGTAGAGGACCTCGACCGCGCGCCGACGTGCCTTGCGCCGTGCACCACTCATCAGTTGACACGCCCGAGGTAGTCACCCGTGCGGGTGTCGACCTTGACGCGCTCGCCGGTGGTGACGAACAGGGGGACCTGGATGGTGGCGCCGGTCTGGACCTTGGCGGGCTTGGTGCCGCCCGTGGAGCGGTCGCCCTGGACGCCCGGGTCGGTCTCGGAGATCTCCAGCTCCACGGCGGCGGGCATCTCGATGTAGAGCGGGTTGCCCTCGTTGGTGGCCACCGTGACCTTGGTGTTCTCCAGCAGGAAGCCCTTGGCGTCGCCGACCACGGCGTCGCTGACCGGGATCTGGTCGTAGGTCTGGGTGTCCATGAAGATGAAGGAGTCACCGTCGTGGTACAGGTACTCCATGTCGCGCCGGTCGACGCTGGCGAACTCGACCTTGGAGCCCGCGTTGAAGGTCTTGTCGACGATCTTGCCCGTGAGGACGTTCTTGAGCTTGGTACGGACGAACGCGCCGCCCTTGCCCGGCTTGACGTGCTGGAACTCCAGGACGTTCCAGAGGACGCCGCCGTCGAGCCGCAGGGTCGTGCCGTTCTTGATGTCGTTCGTCGTGGCCACTTCGGTCGTCTCTCCCAGGGGTGTGACACGTCGGAGACCGGACACGGTGGTCCGGTCGGTGGTCAGTGGGGCGAGGCGCGGTTCCCGTGGCGGCCCTCGGCCGTGCCGGTCCGGTGCCCGGGCACTCCTCGCCTTCGGTCAGTCTAGTGGCTTCCGAGGACTCAGGAACCGTCCACGACCGCCTGGTAGGCGCCGTCGAGCAGCTCGGGGGCGGGTCCGCTGAGGATCGCGGGACGGGCCAGACCGTCCAGGACGACGAAGCGGAGCGTGGCCCCGCGGGCCTTCTTGTCCACAGCCATGGTGGCGCGCAGCTCCGGCCAGGCCTCGGCCGAGTAGCTGACGGGCAGGCCCACCGAGGTGAGCAGGGAGCGGTGCCGCCGCACCAGCGCCTCGTCGATCCGACCGTCCAGACGGGCCATCTCGGCCACGAACACCATGCCGATGGAGACGGCGTGGCCGTGCCGGAACGTGTAGTTCTCGGCGCGCTCGACAGCGTGCCCGAGGGTGTGGCCGTAGTTGAGGATCTCGCGACGGCCGCTCTCCCTGAGGTCGCCGGAGACGACGTCGGCCTTGACCCGGATGGCGCGTTCGATGAGTTCGCGGGTGTGGCCTCCCTCGGGCCGGGCCGCGCCTTCGGGGTCGTCCTCGACCAGGTCGCAGATGACGGGGTCCGCGATGAACCCGGCCTTGATGATCTCGGCGACCCCGCCGACGTAGTCCGCCCGTGGCAGGCTCGGCAGGGTGGCCAGGTCGCACAGGACTCCGGCCGGGGGGTGGAAGGCTCCGACGAGGTTCTTGCCCTCGGGGGTGTTGATGCCGGTCTTGCCGCCCACGGCGGCGTCCACCATGCCCAGCAGGGTGGTGGGGACCAGGACCGAGCGCACCCCGCGCAGCCAGGTGGCGGCGACGAACCCGGCCAGGTCGGTGGCGGCCCCGCCGCCCACGCCCACCACCGCGTCGGTACGGGTGAAGTTGGCCGCGCCCAGCCGCGACCACAGGTCGGCGGCGACGGCGGCGGTCTTGGCGGCCTCGCCGTCGGGGACCGGCATGGGCCGGACGCGGTACCCCGCCTCCTCCAGGACCCCGACCACCGGGCGGGCGATCTCGCCCAGGCCCTCGGGGTGGATGACGGCCACCTGGGCGGCGCCGCCGACCAGGGAGGGGAGTTCGGAGAGGACGCCGGTGCCGATCACCACGTCGTAGCGTCCGGCGGGCTCGCCCACGCCGATGCGGGTGACGGTCACTGGGCGGCCCTCCCGGCGGGGAGGGAGGCGACGATGACGTCCACGATCTCCTCGGGGTGGTAGTCGGTGGTGGGGACGGTGACCGAGGCCAGGCCCTCGTACACGGGGAGGCGCTCGTTGAGGAGCTTGCGCAGCTGGGTGCGGGGGTTACCGGCCAGGAGGGGGCGGGCTACGTCCATGCCGACGCGCTTGGCGGCCTCGCCGAACTCCACCTGGAGGTAGACCACGTGGTGGTCGGCCAGGTCCCTGCGGGTGTCCTCGTCCAGGACCGCGCCGCCGCCGACCGCGATGACACCGTCCCAGGCGCGCAACCCCTCCGCGACGACCTCGCGCTCCAGGGCGCGGAAGCGCTCCTCCCCGTCCTGGACGAAGATGTCGCCGATGGGCTTGCCCGCACGCCTCTCGATCTCGGTGTCGGTGCACAACAGGTCGGTGTCCAGCCGACGGGCCAGGGCCTCGCCGACGGTGGACTTGCCCGAACCGGGCGAACCGATGAGCACCGCGATCGCTCTTGCCACGCTCTGCCTACCTCTGGGGGTCATCCCCGCGTGCGCGGGGAACGTTTCCGACCGCCTGCTCGAAGGCGCGCCTGACGGCGGGTCCCTCACCGCGCACGGGGAGCAGGCTCTGTCCCACCAACGCTACCGGTTGTCGCGGGGCGCGTCCCCACGTGCGCGGGGGACCACCAGAGCCGGCCCCGGGAGTGCTCGTTCCCGGGGACCACCCCTCAACGCGTGCGCGGGCCCCCGGGCGGTGGGCTCATCCGCCCAGCACACCGGCCCGCGCTCCGGGGAGGGCGGGCCGGTGTGGGGTGGTGCTAGCGGATCGCCAGCGCGTCCAGGTAGCCCCGGAGGTTACGGGCGGTCTCGGAGACCGAGTCGCCGCCGAACTTCTCGATGGCGGCCTCGGCGATGACCAGCGCCACCATGGACTCGGCGACCACACCGGCGGCCGGGACGGCGGTGACGTCGCTGCGCTGGTGGTGGGCCTTGGTGGGCTCTCCGGTCTCGGTGTCGATGGTGTCCAGCGCCTTGGGCACCGTGGCGATGGGCTTCATCGCGGCGCGCACCCGCAGCGGGTCGCCGGTGGACATGCCGCCCTCGACCCCTCCGGCGCGGTTGGTGCGGCGGCGGACGCCGTCGGGACCGGGCTCGATCTCGTCGTGGGCCTGCGAACCCCGGCGGGCGGCGGTCCGGAAACCGTCCCCGACCTCCACGCCCTTGATGGCCTGGATGCCCATGAGGGCACCGGCCAGACGGGAGTCCAGGCGGCGGTCCCAGTGCACGTGGCTGCCCAGGCCGGGCGGCAGTCCGTAGGCGAGCACCTCGACGACGCCGCCCAGAGTGTCCCCGGACTTCCTGGTGTCGTCGACCTCCTCGACCATGCGCGCGCTGGTCGCGGCGTCGAAGCAGCGCAGCGGGTCCTCGTCGATGGCGGCGAGGTCCTCGGGGCGGGGCTCGGGCGCGCCCTCGGGAACGCCGACGGGGCCCATGGAGACCACGTGGCTCAGGATCTCGACGCCGAGCGCCTCACGGCAGAACCGCCGGGCGACCTCGCCGACCGCGACCCGGGCCGCGGTCTCACGGGCGCTGGCGCGCTCCAGGATCGGCCGGGACTCCACGTGCCCGTACTTCTGCATGCCGACGAGGTCGGCGTGCCCGGGCCGGGGGCGGGTGAGCGGCGCGTTGCGCGCCATGCCGTCCAGTTCCTCGGCGGGAACCGGGTCGGGCGACATCACCTTCTCCCACTTGGGCCACTCGGAGTTTGCGACCTCGATCGCGACCGGCCCACCCTGGGTGAGGCCGTGCCGGATGCCCCCGATGACGGAGACCTGGTCCTTCTCGAACTTCATCCGGGCGCCCCGACCGTACCCGGCGCGACGGCGGAGCAGCGCGGCGGCGATGTCGTCAGAGGTGACGGACACACCGGCCGGAAGGCCCTCCAGGATCGCGACGAGTGCAGGTCCGTGGGACTCCCCCGCGGTCAGCCAACGCAACATGGCACCGATCCTCCCACGGATCGGGGGCGGGCGTGGTCACCGGGTTCAGGCTTGGGGAAGCAGGGGGTGACCGGCCAGGACGGTGGCGAGGGTGGCGGCGAGCATGAACGGGCCGAGCGGCAGGGGGTCGGCCCGGGTGATCCGGCGCAGGAGCAGCAGGGCCAGGCCGAGCAGGGAGAAGGCCGCGAAGGCCCAGAAGGCGGCGGCCAGGGCGCCGACCGGACCGGCGGCCCAGCCCGCGTACAGACCGGTGAGTCCGGAGAGCTTGACGTCTCCGAAGCCGAGCCCCCCGGGTCTGATCCGCCACATGAGCCAGTACAGGACCGTGACGAGCACCATGCCCACCAGGGCCCCGGACCCGCGCTCCGGGTCGGGCCCGGACGGCGGGAGGAGCACCGACGCGGCCAGCAGGAGCGCGGCGACCGGGTAGGCGGGGGCGACGAGGGCGTCGGGCAGTCGCATGACCCGCAGGTCGACGGCGGACAGCGGCACACCGAGGGCGACGAACCAGAGCACGGCGAGCAGGCCGAAGGGCGTCCACTCGGCGAGGTGGGCGGGGGCGACGGCTCCGACCAGCGCGAACAGCAGGGCCGTGGTGGCGACGACGGCCGGTTGGGAGCGGACGGGCACCGCGCAGTGGGGGCAGGGCCCACCGCGTCGGAACGCGCGCGCGGCGGGGACCGGCAGCCCGCGGGCGAAGGGGACGCGGATCAGGCAGTGCGGGCAGCGGGGCGGCGGGGGGCCGTCCGGTGTCGCACCGGGGTCGGGGGCGCTCGTGGCGGTGGCGGCGGACGCGCTCGGCGCGTCGGGCGCGCCTACGGGGTCGCCGCCCCCTCCTGTGGCAGCGTCCTGTTGGGGAGCGGCCCGCCCCGGCGGCCCGGCGGGTTCGGGCGGCCCCGCGGGGCCGAAGAGGTGGACCAGGCGACCGCCGACGCGGCCGACCGCCAGTCCCGCGACGAGGAGGACGGCGGCGGTGAGGGCCGCCCGCGCCGTGGGGGACGACGCGAGCTCCAGGGGGGTGGACATGTTCGGAAACTACCTGCTGGCGGCGGTCGGCGACAGGGTGTCGGGCCACCTGTGCACAACCCCGGGGTCAGGTGTCGTCGCGCCGGGCCCGCACGACCGCGCTCAGCTCCACCCCGCCGGGCAGCACGTGCTGGAGTTCGGATCCGAGCCGCTCGGCGACGCGGCGCAGCGACTCGTCGTCGCGCTCCTCCAGTTCGAGCCGGATGCCGAGGTCCGCGCGTTCGGAGGCGTGGACCCGCACGCGTTCCACACCGAACTCGGCGTGGGTGACGCGATAGATGATCGACAGCACCTGCGGGTCGTCCTGGGGTTCGGGAACCGAGCCCTTCTCAGCGAGCACGGTGAGGAAGCGCCCCTGGATCGTGTGCGGGACCGGCCCGGACACGTCGATCACCAGCGCGTCGGCGTTCTCCTCCAGGGTGGCCTTGCAGGCGTCCCGGGTGGTGAAGGGGACCGGCCGGGCGTCCGGCCGCCAGCGCCGGACCGCGTCCACGGAGGTGAAGGCCAGGACCCCCCTGCGACCGTCCTTGCCGGTCATGATGGGGATGGCCACCTCGCTGTTCTTGTCCTTGGTGAGCCCTCCCGCGCCCTCCTCGGTCTCGGTGGCCACCGCCACCACCGGGATGAGGACCCGGGACCCGCCGAGGGCGGTCAGGACCTGGCGGTCGCCGGTCCGGCCCGCCGCGTGCTCGCGCAGGGCCGTCTCGACGGCCGGGTCGGCGCTGCCGTCGTCGTCGCGGAAGTTCTGGGCGCCGGTGATCGATGGTCTGCTCACGTGTTCCGACTCTACCCGGGGCGCGTGTCCGTGCCGGGGTCCCCTCTCGGACAGAACCATGTGACCTCTCCCCTGTCGGCGCCGTGCGGGGCGGCCGCCCCGCGGGGGTGCGCGCGTTCGGCGGCCCGCCCCGGGTACCAGCCTGGCAGGGTCGCGCCCGGGGGACGGCGGTTTCGGGGAGTTCGGGCTGGATTAGGGCCGCGTGCCGCCGAGGGTGGCGACGATCCCCCTGAGCTGGCCGACCTGTTCCGGGCTGAGACGGTCGAACATCAGCGCCCGCACCCGGGTGGCGTGTCCGGGGGCGGCCTCGCGCAGGGCGGCGACCCCGTCGTCGGTGAGGACCGCCCACAGCCCGCGCCGGTCGTCGGCGCAGCTCTCCCGGCGCACGTGGCCGTCGCGTTCGAGGCGGGCGACCTGGTGGGACAGGCGGCTCTTGGAGACGATGACGGACTCGGCCAGGTCGCGCATGCGCATGCGCTGGTCGGGGGCCTCGGAGAGGTGGGCGAGGATGCCGTACTCGATGAGGGTGAGACCGTCGCGGGTCCGCAGGTCGTGTTCGAGCTCGTCGTAGATCCAGGCGTTCATGCGCAGGAAACCGCGCCAGACGTGCTGTTCGTCGGCGTCGAGCCAGGCCTTCTCCATGGCTCGATTCTAGGGCGTGGACCCCCGTGGCCCTTGCGTGTTCGAGAACGAACACCTAAACTACTTCCCAGGAAGATACTTCTCGGGTAGTTTGTTGCCAGTCAGGGAACAACTCGGAGAACGGCCCTCGACCGAGGCCGTCCGCACACAGGGAGAGACACCATGGCCGCTCAGGAACTCAAGCCCGGCACCTGGAAGATCGACGCCGCGCACAGCATCGTCGGCTTCTCCGTCCGCCACATGATGGTGAGCAAGGTGCGCGGCCGCTTCGAGAGGTTCGACGCCACGCTGACCGTGCCCGAGGACCCCACCCAGTCCTCCGTCGAGGCGAGCATCGACGCCAGCTCCATCAACACCGACAACGCCGACCGCGACAACCACATCCGGTCCAACGACTTCTTCGAGGCCGACCACCACCCGGAGTTCAGCTTCCGCTCCACCGGCCTGGAGGCCCGCGGCGAGGACTTCGTCCTCAAGGGCGACCTGACCATCAAGAAGAACACGCACCCGGTCGAGCTGGCCCTGGAGTTCAACGGCTCCACGGTCGACCCCTACGGCCTGGACCGCGCCGGGTTCGCCGCGACCACCACCATCAGCCGCAAGAAGTTCGGCGTCGACATCGAGATGCCCATGGACGGCGGCGGCGTGGTCGTCGGCGACAAGATCTCCATCGAGATCGACGCCGAGTTCACCCGAGAGGCCTGAGCCGCACCGGCTCCGGCCGGAACGGCGCCCCGACCCGGGGGTTTTGACGACACTCCGTCGTCAAGCCGGTGAGGGCTCGGATATCGTCGACGGGGGAGGGTCCAACGACCCTCCCCCGTCTCGTACGTACCGGCCGGTCCCGGACCGCAGGAGGAGCACCGTGCAGCCCCAACCCTTCGCCCCCGAGGTCGTCACCGCCGTCACCGCGCACATGAACGGCGACCACCCGGAGGACACCCTGGTCATCTGCCGCGCCCTGGGCGGGCGCCCCGAGGCCACCTCGGCACGCATGACCGGTCTCGACCGGGAGGGCGGCGACTACGCGGTGACCGTCGACGGCACCGAGGAGACCGTACGCATCCCCTGGTCCGCGCCGCTCACCGAGCGCGCGCAGATCCGCGTCGAGGTGGTCCGCATGTACCAGGAGGCCTGCGCCGCGCTCGGCACCACCCCGCGCGGACAGCACTGAACCGGCCCGCGCGCACCGCGCGGGCCGCGCCCGGAGCCGACAGGGAGAACGCGACGGAACCGGAACCGCGACGCCCCCGCCGGAGTCCCAGGAGGTGACGGGGAGGACGTCGTCCGCGCACCCGGTCAGTGGCGGGCTCCCGACGCCCCGACCGGGCCCGCGCACGACCTAACCTGGAGGGGTCCGCCCCGCCACGGCGAGCTTCCCGGACACCCGCAGACGACCTCCTATCCGAAGGATGGCTCCGGCCTCGATGGTCACGCCCGACCCCGGTGACGAGAACGCACCGACCCAACGGATCGACCCCACCGCGCCCTCCGGGCAGCACGGCCCGCCCACGGGCCCCACGCGCTGGGTCACACGCGTGTTCCGACCAGGAGCGTCACCGCCACCCGGGCCTGGGGCCCGCCCGGTCCCCCTGCCCGCCCCCGACGAGGCCGCCACCCGCGTCGTCCCGCCGACGCCGTCCGGTACGGACCGCACCACGGTCCTGCCCGCGGGCCCCGACCCCGCGGCCGCACCCGTCGACGGCACCCGGGTCCAGCCGCCGCCCTCCCCCACCGCCCGTCCCGGCGGGGGCCGCACCGGCCCCGGAGCGAACGGGCCCGGAGCACCCGCCCCCTGGTGGCGCGTCCTCCTCGGTCCTCTCCTGGACTGGATGGCCCGCCTGGTCTCCCGCGTGGTCGTGGGACCCGCGGGCGACCTCGACTACGCCGTACCCGCCGAACTCCGCCGCCGCTACCAGGTCCTGGACCACATCGGCGCGGGCGGCGAGGCCGTGGTCTACCTCGCCGAACCCGCCGACGCACCCGGACGGCGGCTGGCCCTGAAGGTGTACCGGCCCGGTCACGACATCAACCGCGAACTCCTGGACCGCCTGCGCGCCCGGGGTACCGCCTCCCCGCACACCCCGGCCATCCAGGGGTACGGGACCGCCGCCAGCTCCTGGGGCGAGGACCTGGCCTGGGAGGCCCAGGAGTACTTCTCCCTGGGCACCCTGCGCGAGGTCATCAACCAGGCCCCCCTGGACGACGAGGGCGCCCGGGCCGTGGTCCGCGCCGTCGCCGACTGCCTGCACCACTGGCAGGGCGAACTCCAGCACAACCACACCGACGTCAAGCCCGAGAACCTGCTCGTCCGCTCGCTGGACCCGCCGGTGGTCGCCCTCACCGACTTCGGCGGGGCCGTGCGCGCCACCATGAGCCGGGTCTACGGCAGCCAGGCCGTCACCGAGGCCTACGCCTCCCCCGAGGTGGTGGAGGGCCGCCGGGAGGCCCCCGCCGCCTGGTGGTCGCTGGGCGTCATGGTGCACGAGATCACCACCGGCCGCCGCCCCGACCGCGGCGGGAACTGGCTGACCGCCCGCAACACCGAGGTCGACGTCTCGGCCGTCACCGACGACCGCTGGCGCCTGCTCGCCCGGGGCCTGCTCACCCTGGCCCCCTCCGCGCGCTGGGGGTACGAGGAGGTCGCGGCGTGGCTGGCGGGCGAGCGACCGCCGATCCGCACCGCGAGCCGCCGACGCCCCATCAGTTTCGCGGGGACCTCCCACGAGGACCCGCCCAGCCTCGCCTTCGACCTGCTGGACCGCTCCGACACCGGGGCGATGTGGCTGCGCAGCCACTGGTCCGAGCTCCGCACGTGGCTGGACCGCGAGGTCAACGACTACACCTTCGACCGCGCCTATCTGACCGGGCTGGAGGGCCGCCCCGAGCTCGCGCACGTCGCGATCAGCGCCCTGGCCGCCCGCTACGTACCGGGGATGCCGCCCCGGTTCCGGGGTCACGAGATCAGCGCTGACGGGCTCCTGGCCCTGGCCTCGGGTGACGCCAGCCGCCACGCGGTGGTGCGCGAGGCCGTGGCGTCGGGGGCCGTGGGCCTGGGCGCCCAGCACTGGTGCCCGCACCCCGAGTGCCGCTCCGGGGGGTCGGGGCGCTGCGCCCGGCTGGAACGGGTCCAGCACGAGGTGCCGCTGCTGATGGCACGGGTCGAGCAGACCCTGGAGCGCGTGGTGGACGCGCGCCCCGACACCGCCCGCGACCCGGACGCCCCCCGGCACCCCGCCACCCACGAGATCGACTCGACCTGGGCGCGAGCCGTGGAGCTGGTGCTCTCGCCAGAGACCGTCGCCCAGCACCGCTCCCTGCTGCGCCGCCAGTCCTGGCACCCCCAGCAGCGCAGCGCCGCCCCGAGCGCGCCCTGGTGGTCCGAGCAGCGCCGCCTCGCCCTGCGCGACGGCGGCGACCCGCTGGCCAGCCGGGGAGCCACACTCACGGCCCTCCTGCTCCTGCCCGAGGCCGCCCGGATCGGCGGCTCCATCGCCGAGCGCGAGCGAGCCGACGGCCGGGCCCGCCGCCAGGACCGCTGGGCCGCGCTGGCCGGGTCGGCGCGGGCGCGCTGGGAGGGCGCACGGGAGAGGGTGGGCACGGCCCGGCAGCGGCGCGCGGCCGCCACCCGGCCCGACAACCCGGCGCTGCCCGGCGACCCCACCCGGCCGCAGGAGCCCGCGACCGCCAAGGAGCGTCGCCAGCAGGAACGGGCGTCGCGACGCGTCGAGCGCACCATGGGACAGATCCAGCGCGCGATGCGGGCCGGCCGCTGCCGCCGGTTCGCCTACCCCGCCGCCCTGGTGGGCCTGGTGGACGGCCTGGGCCGGGCCCTGCGCCCCGGGGAGGGCTTCTTCCCCGAGAGCGCGTTCGTGACCGACGCCTACACGGGTCTGCTGGAGTTCGGCGACAACCCGCTGACCGACGGCGCCGCCGCGCTGACCGACCTGCTGCCCGGCGGGATCGGCTCCGCGTGGTGGTTCCCGGTACTGCTCTCCTTCGCCCTGTTCGTGCTGGGGCGCACCGCCGCCAGGTCCACGGTCAAGGCCCGGCGCCGCCTCGGCGCCTTCCGCCTGGCCGTGGCGGGATCACTGCTCATGCTCGTGGTGGTGCTGTCCACGGGGCTGCTGGCCCTGGGGTCGGGCGTGCTCATCCCGTTGGACGGACTGCTGGGCTGAGCGTCGGCGGGCCGACACCCCTGGTGAGGCGCCGGACACGCTATGATCTCCCGGTTCGGCGCCGTGCCGGGCCAGGCGGAGAAGGGTGGACGGGTGGCTGAGGTGTTCGAGCTGCGTGCCGGGGAGTACCGGGCGCGCGTGGACCGGACCGGAGCCGGGTTGCAGGCACTCACGTGGCGGGGCCGCGACCTGGTCTGGCCCTACACCCGGCAGTCGGGCCCCATCGCCTCCCAGGGGCAGCTGCTCGCGCCCTGGCCCAACCGGGTGGGCGGAGCCCGCTACACCTTCCAGGGCACCGAGTACGTGCTGGACGTCAACGACCCCGAGACCGGTTCGGCCATCCACGGCCTGGTCAGCGAGGTCGCGTGGTCCACTCAGGAGCGCTCCGAAAAGGACGTGACCCTGCGGTTGGACTTCCCCGGCACCCCCGGCTACCCGTTCCCGTTGGAGCTGACCGCCGCCTACCACCTGAGCCCGCCGGACGCCCCGGCTCCCGGGCTCACCGTCACCGTCACGGCGCGCAACGCCGGCCGGACTGACGCCCCGTACGGTCTGGGCTTCCACCCCTACCTCACGCTGGGCGCCCCCCTGCGGGACCTGGTCGAACGAGGCGAGGTCCGGTTGGAGGCCACCGCACGGAGCCGCCAGCCCGCCGACGCGTCGCTGCTGCCGGTGGGCGACCCGGTCCCGGTGGCCGGCACCGGGTTCGACCTGCGCCCGCCCGGCCGCGACCCGGGCGCCACCGAGCTGGACACCGCCTTCACCGACCTGGACCGCGACGCCGACGGCCGGGCCTGGGTGCGTCTGAGCGGCCCCGATCACCGGGTGAGCCTGTGGTCCGGGCCCGGCTACGGGTGGCTCCAACTGTTCAGCTCCGACTCGCTCGGCGGCGAACTCCACCGGGCGCACCTGGCCGCCGAACCCATGACCTGCCCGCCCGACGCCCTCAACAGCGGCACGGACCTGATCGTCCTGGCCCCGGGTGCGAGCGTGGAGCACTCCTTCGGCATCCTCGCCGAACCGCCGGCCTGATCAGTCGAGCGGCCGGGCCCGCACGGCGAACTCCCCCGAGGCCGGGTCGTAGGGCGCACCGGTGAGGTCACCGAGGACCTCCTCAACGACGAACCCGCCCGCGGTGAGCTCGGCGGCGAGCGTGTCGGGTGTGAAGTAGCGGACCCAGGTGTGGAACACCCGTATCCCGTCCTCCGTGACGATGGTGTAGCGGTCCACGCTCACCCGTTCGTCGTCGTAGCGGAAGGTGTGCCGGAAGCCGTGGTAGGGGCGGGCGGACCAGAACCCGTCCATCAGGTTCGGTGCGTACGTCCGCCCCTCCCGAACCCGCTCCAGCGCCGGTTCGGCGTCCACGTCGAACAGGAGGGACCCGCCGTGCGCCAGGTGGCGGCGCACCACGTCGAGCAGCCGGGCCCGGTCCGCTGGGGACATGGCGCAGTAGTCACGCATCACCATCACGACCAGGTCGAAGCGCTCGTCCAGGTCCAGTTCCAGGTAGTCGCGGCACAGGTGACGGGCGTCGAGCCCGTCCCGGCGCGCGGTGTCCTCGGCGTACTCCACCGATCCCGGAGAGAAGTCCACCCCCAGCGCGCTCGCCCCGGCGCGCGCGAGTCGCGTGGTGTACAGCCCGGGTCCGCAGCCGAGGTCGGCGACGCGGGCACCCGGCCCCAGGGCGAAGCGCTCCACCATCCAGTCAACGGAACGGTCGACGAACTCGGTCCGGTGGGAGGCGGCTTCGACCTCCGGGTCCAGGTGGTGGCGGAGCATCCGCGTGGAGACGTGCGGATCGGTCCACAGGTCGGCGGTGCTGACTCGGGCGTAGGGCTCGGGGCGTTCGGACATGGCGCGGAGCGCGGCGTAGACGGGGTTCACTGAGGGTTCCTCGGGGTCACGTGCGGGACCACCGGCGCGCGGACGCGGGAGCGGCGGCGCTGGGGCGGTGGGCGGAAGGGGTGGGCACGCGTTCAGGAGGACATGGGGACCACTTTACGCGAACCCGGACTCACACCCCGCCGAACATCTCCGTGACCCGGGCCAGGTCCTCCTGGGTGTCGATGTCCTCCGGGCTGGCGACGTCGTCGCAGGACACCGTCGTGACCAGGTGGGAGTAGGCGCGCAGGAAGGGTCGGGCGCCCACGTCGCGCTGGGCCATCGAGTAGACCGTGGACCAGTGTTCCCGCCCCAGCAGTACCGGATTGCGCGGGTTTCCGTGGTAGGTGGCCACCGCCGCTCGCGCGCCCTGCTCGTAGGCCTCCACCAGGCGCCGGACCGCCTCGGGCGTGACCAACGGCTGGTCGGCGAGGGCGATCAGGAGTGCGTCGGCCGTGCCCGGCACGGCGTCGATACCGGCACGGACCGAGGAGCCCATGCCCGTCTCCCAGTCCGGGTTGCGCACGGTCAGGGCGCCGGTCACGGACGTGTCGGCGGCTCCCAGGACCACCAGCAGCGGGGCGCAACCGCCCTCGGAGAGGGTGCGCACCCCGCGGTCGACCAGACGTTCGCCGGCGAGTTCGACCAGGGCCTTGGGGCGGCCGAGTCTGCTGCCCGAACCCGCCGCCAACAGCAGGCCCGCCACCGCACCCGAACGCTCGTCCCCTCGCTCCCCCGTGTCCATGACGCGATGATGCCACGGACGGGGTCTCCGGGTGGGCCGCCTGGACGAGGTCACCGGCACCGCCGCGCAGCCAGAACCCGGACCACCGCTCCGACCTGGCACTTCACCACCGGACGGGTTTCGGATCACCCCTGGGTCTGGCCGAATCCGGCCGGAACCAGCGGCACCGCGGGCGTGTCGTGGTGAATCCTGCCCCGGGTCCGGCTCAACGCCCGGCCGGTGCCACCCCACCGGCTGCGCACCAGCTCCGCCGCGATGGACACCGCCGTCTCCTCCGGTGTGCGCGCCCCCAGGTCGAGACCGATCGGCGAGTGCAGGCGCTCCAACGCCGCCTCCTCCACCCCGGCCTCACGGAGCCGCTCCAGACGGTCCTCGTGCGTACGCCGCGAACCCATCGCGCCGATGTACCCCGCGCCCGTGGCCAACGCCCGCCTGAGCACCGGCACGTCGAACTTGGGATCGTGGGTGAGGACACAGATCGCGGTCCGCGCGTCGATCTCGTCGGCGACCTCGTCCAGGTACACGTGCGGCCACTTCACCACCACCTCCTCGGCGGTCGGGAACCGCTTGGCGGTGGCGAACACGGGACGGGCGTCGCACACCGTCACCCGGTACCCCAGGTAGGAGCCGAGGTCGGCGACGGCCGCGGCGAAGTCGATCGCGCCGAACACCAGCATGCGGGGGGCCGGGGCGAACGACTGGACGAACACCTCCAGTTCGTCGCCGCGCCGCTGGCCGTCCACACCGTAGTGCAGCAGCCCCGTACCGCCCTGCGCGAGCATGCCGCGCACGTCGTCGTCCAGCGCCGCGGCCAGGCGCTCGCCGCCCTCTCCCAGGTCGCCCTCGGCGTGACCGGGCCACACGATCCGGCGGCGGCCCACCCTGGAGGCGTCGGAGGGGTCGGCCACGACGGTGGCCACCGCCACCGGCTGGTGCTCGTCCACCGCCCCGAGCACCGCGCCCAGTTGGGGATAGGTCGCGCGACTGACCGGCTCGACGAACATGTGCAGCGTCCCACCACAGGTCAGCCCCGCGCCGAACGCGTCGTCGTCACCGACACCGTAGGTGCGGCGCACCGGTGCGCCGGTGCGGATCGCCTCCAGGGCCTCCTCATAGACGGCCCCCTCCACGCAGCCGCCCGACACACTGCCGACGACCTCGCCGGAGGCGCTCACGACCATCGCCGCCCCCGCGCCACGCGGTGCGCTCTTGAAGGTGTCGATCACCGTGGCCACCGCGAAGACCTCACCCGAGGCGTACAGCTCGGACACGCTCGCTCGGACATCTCGCACGCGGCACCTCTTCCACGACTCCCCACGCGGACGGCGGCGGTCCGCTCATGGGCCCTGGTACCAACCTATGTGCCCCACGCAACACGCAAGAGCCCCCGTTCCTCCAGGAAACGGGGGCCCGATTCGGTCGCACCTACGAACGCGCGCCGCCGGGGGACTCGGGCTCGCGGCCCTCCCCCCGCCCCAGCAGCGACCGGAACTCCTCCAGCCCCCGACGGGCGTACTCGCCGTCGGTGCTCTGGATACCCATCACCGGCAGCGACGTTCCGTCCGACAGGTCCAGGCAGGGCCACGGCTCCCCCACCGGCATCCGGATGTCCAGAACCTCCGGCCAGGCCAGGTGGTGGGTGCGGATGCCGTTGACGACCACCACGTCGCGCTCCGTGGCCACCAGCCGGGGACGGCCCAGCATGTGCAGCCCGGCCGCCACCGCCAGCCCCAACAGGACGACCAGGAACCGGTCCATCACCCGCCACTCACTCGGCAGGATCACCGCCAGCACGACCATGGTCGCCACGATCAACAGGCCCAGGCCGTAGGCCACCAGGCGCACCGCGCGGGGCCGCCAGGTCCTCGGCAGGGTCGTCTCGCCCGAAACCTCGTCCACAGGTAGTTCCCTCGTCCGCACCAGCTGCTCCCTCATCCACGCGCCCAAGGCGTGGCTCTCCCCGATCACCGTCGGCCACGCGCGGGCGCGCCCCGGGCGGGTGGGATCAGCGACGCAGTCCGCGCAACGCGACCGCCGTGTCCAGGGCGGCCAGCGCGGCCTCGGCGCCCTTGTCCTCGACGCTCCCCGGAAGTCCGGCGCGGTCACGCGCCTGCTCCAGGGTGTCACACGTGAGCACACCGTTGCCCACGGGGGTGGATTCCCGCAGGGCCACCTCGGTGAGCCCGTGGGTGACCGACTGGCACACGTAGTCGAAGTGCGGGGTGCCGCCGCGGATGACCGCGCCCAGCGCGATCACCGCGTCGTGCTTGCGCGCCAGCTCCTGGGCGACCACCGGGATCTCCACGGCCCCGGCGACCCGCACCACCACGGGCTCGGCCGCGCCCGAGGCCTTCACCACCGCGAGCGCGTTGGCGAGCATCGGTTCGACGATCGCCTCGTTCCAACGGGTGACGACGAGGCCCACCGACAGCCCCGAGGCGTCGACCTGGTGTTCGTCCGGACGTCCTGTGCCGCTCATGACCGGCCTTTCGTGATGGTGTGTACGGGTGTGGGGGGTGGAACGGGGGGCGGGGCGGGCGGGGCCTACCGCGCCACACCGGCCAGGTCGTGACCCATGCGGTCGCGCTTGGTCAGCAGGTAGGAGAGGTTGTCGTCGGTGACGAAGGAGGCCATGGCCACCCGCTCGTTCACCCGCACACCGTGGTGCTCCAGCCCCTCGGCCTTGGCCGGGTTGTTGGACAGGAGCCGCACCGAGACGACCCCGAGGTCGGCGAGCACGGCCGCACCGGCGCCGAACTCGCGCGCGTCGGCGGGCAGACCGAGGTCCAGGTTGGCGTCGACGGTGTCCGCGCCCTCGTCCTGGAGGCGGTAGGCGCGCAGCTTGTGCAGGAGCCCGATCCCGCGGCCCTCGTGGCCGCCCATGTAGACGATCACGCCGCGCCCCTCCTCGGCGACGGCCTCCATGGCCGCGTCCAGTTGGGCGCCGCAGTCGCACCGGTGGGAGCCGAAGGCGTCGCCGGTCAGGCACTCCGAGTGCAGACGGGCCAGGACGTCCTCGCCGCCGGACAGGTCGCCCAGGACCAGGGCGACGTGCTCGGCGCCGTCGGCGGTGCCCTTGAAACCGACCGCCCGCCACTCGCCGTGCCGGTTGGGCATACGGGTCTCCACCATGCGCGTCACCAGCGCGGGCCGGGCCTGGTCCTCGGTGAGGGTGTCACCGAGCGAGGCGCGGTGTGCGGCCAGCTGCTCCACCGACACCAGTTTCAGGCCGTGCTCGTCGGCGAACTCCCGCAGGCGGGGCAGACGGGCCATGGTGCCGTCGTCGTTGACCACCTCGGCGAGCACCCCCGCGGGGCGCAGACCGGCCAGGCGGGCGAAGTCCACGGAGGCCTCCGTGTGGCCCCGGCGGGCCAGGACACCGCCCGGGCGGGAGCGCAGCGGCAGGATGTGGCCCGGGCGCACGAAGTCCACGGGGCGGCTGTCGTCGGAGGCGAGCAGGCGGATGGTGCGGGCCCGGTCCGCGGCGGAGATGCCGGTGCTGACCCCTTCGCGGGCGTCGACCGTCACCGTGTAGGCGGTGCGCAGGCTCTCCTCGTTGCGCGCGGTCATCAGCGGCAGGTCCAGGCGGTCCAGGTCCTCGCCCTCCATGGGCACGCACACCACGCCGGACGTGTAGCGGATCATGAAGGCCAACAGCTCGGGGGTGGCGAGTTCGGCGGCGAAGATGATGTCGCCCTCGTTCTCGCGGTCCTCGTCGTCCACGACCACGATGGCCCTGCCCTGGGCGAACTCGGCGATGGCGTCCTCGATGCGGTCGAGGACGACGGCCTGTCCGGTGTCGGCGGCCGGGGTGGTGTCGGTGACGGTCATGCCCGCTCCTGAAGGTGCGTCGTGGGTGGTTCGGGGTGGGTGGTGGGGCCCGCTAGGAGCGGGTGCCGTCCTGAGCGCGGGCGAGGGAGACCGCGGTGATGCGCTCCACGTACTTGGCGATGACGTCCACCTCGATGTTCACGGTGGCGCCCACCGCCAGGCCGCCCAGGGTGGTGGCCTCGAGAGTGGCGGGGATGAGGCTGACCTCGAAGAACTCCTCGTCAGCGCCGGGGGCGCTCACCGCTGACACGGTGAGGCTGGTGCCGTCCACGGTGATCGAGCCCTTCTCGACCACGTAGGGGGACAGCCTCGGGGACAGGCCGAACCGGAGGACGTCCCAGTTGTCACCGGGATCGCGGGACAGGAGGGTGACGGTGCCGTCGACGTGGCCCTGCACGATGTGCCCGCCCAGGCGGCCGTCGCTGCGCGCGGCGCGTTCGAGGTTGACGGGAGAGCCCGGGACGAGGGCGCCGAGGGAGGAGCGGTCCAGGGTCTCCTTCATCACGTCGGCGGTGAAGGTGCCCTCACCGAGCTCGACGACGGTCAGGCACACGCCGTTGACCGCGATGGAGTCGCCCCGACCAGCGTCGGAGCTGACCAGGGGGCCGTCCACGGTGAGCAGGACGGCCTCACCGCTGGTTCCGGCGGCCGCGACGGAGACGACCCTGCCGAGTTCCTCGACGATTCCGGTGAACACGCCCTACATCCCTTCGCCTGGCACGGCTCCGGGGAAAAGGGTGTGGAACACGGGTCCACGACAGGAACGGACCACGGAGCCGTCACCGAGGAACGGCACGGCTCGGACCGCCCCAACGCGCACTGCCTCCCATCCGGACTTTCACCGTCGGTACCGGAATTCCACCGGTTCAACCGGTCGATGGAATCGACCGGGTCGCGGACTGTCACCGCCGGTTCGGACTTTCACCGACCCCGGAGCACGCGTTTGACTGTTGTCTAACGACACGATCCTATCCCCTCCCCCACGCGCCGCAAAGCTCGTGTGACCGGGGTCATCAACGGGCGGGACGGTCGGACCGCACCGTCGGGGGACGCTCGGGCCGCAGCGCCAGCCCCGCGCGCACGAACATCTCCGGCGCCCCGAAGGTCGCCCAGAAGGCCACCGCGCCGTACACCGCGAAGGACACCAGGGCCGAGGGGAAGGCGCCCAGGTCCCGGAAGAGGACCCGCTCCACGGCCAGGACGAGCACCACCACGGAGACCCCCAGGGCGAGCCGCGCCGCCCGCGCCGTGAGCGTGCCCGCGGCGCTGTACCAGCCCCGCCGGTACAGCAGTGTGAGGCCGAGCGCCCCGCCGAGCAGCGCCCCGCAGGTCGTGTAGAGCCCGAGCAGGGAGTGCCCGGCCGGATCGGCGGGGACGGCACCGATCCACTCGCCCGCGGGGACCGCCCAGCTCCCCCGCACGACCGTCTGCCAGACGGTCGCCGCCGCGCACGGCACCAGGGAGGCCGCCAGCAGCAACGGGACCCAGCGCGTCGCGTCCAGGGAGAGCCACCACGCCAGGGCCCGCTCCTCATAGCGCAGCACCAGCCACAGCAGGGCCCCGCCCACGAGGAGGCCGACCACGACGTCGCTGAAGTAGTGCACGCCCAGGTAGACACGGGAGAAGGCCACCACGGCGACCACCGCGACCGCCGCCCACGGCACCCACCGGCGGCGCGCGTGCGCCGCGAGATAGCCGTACGCCACCACCGCCGCCTGGCTGTGCCCCGAGGGCATGCCGAAACTCCCGTGCTGCGCGTATCCGGTGATCCGCGGGTCGTACCAGTAGGGCCGGGGGCCGTAGAGCACCGACTTGAGCAGGTTGTTGAGCACCGCCGAGGCGACGACGGCCACGAAGAGTCGGGCGCCCAGACCGGCGTGGACGCACCAGAAGACGGTCACCATCAGGGCGATGAGCACGCCCTGCGAGCCGAGGAGGGTGAGGGCCTCCAAGGGCGGGGCGAGCCACGCTCCGAGTTCCTGCAACCAGCGGATACCGGCGTGCTCCGCCTCCCGCAGGGTGTCCATGGCCAGGTGCTCGGTGGTCCAAGCGTTCACGCGTACTCCACGGGGTCCGCGCCTGGCAACGCGCTCACGCCGCGCCGCTCCCCCGGGCACGCGCGTGCAGGGGAAGACGGAGCCGCGACCAAGCGGAATCGACGACTACAGCGGGCAGCTTAGGCGGACCGCCCGTGGTGCGCCAGGCCCCGGGGCCCGGCGCGCCGCGATCGTTACCGGTGGGTTCGGGTCAGTGGGCTCACCCCGTGGGCCCGGGCGCGCAGCGCCTCGACGGCGCCGTCCGGGTCCTGTGCCCCGTAGACGGCCGAACCCGCCACGAACACGTCCGCCCCGGCCTCGGCGGCGCGCTCGATGGTCTCGTCGCTGACCCCGCCGTCGACCTGGAGCCAGACCGAGGCCTCACGGCTGTCCAGGAGCTCGCGGGCGCGGCGGATCTTGGGCAGCACGAGATCCAGGAAGCGCTGGCCGCCGAAACCGGGCTCGACGGTCATGAGCAGGAGCATGTCCATCTCGCCGATCAGGTCCTCGTAGGGGTCGACCGGTTCGGCGGGGTTCAGGGCCAGGCCGGCGCGCGCGCCGTGCCGGCGGATCTCCCGCAGGGTGCGCACGGGGGCGTCGGCGGCCTTGGCGTGGATGGTGACGCTGCCCGCGCCGACCTCCGCGTAGGCGGGCGCCCAGCGGTCGGGCTCCTCGATCATCAGGTGGCAGTCCAGCGGTGTGGGGGTCGCCTTGAGGAGGGACTCCACGATGGGCAGGCCGAGGGTGAGGTTGGGGACGAAGTGTCCGTCCATGACGTCGACGTGCAGCCAGTCCGCGCTCGGGACGCGGGCCGCCTCGTCGGCCAGGTGCGCGAAGTCGCTGCTGAGGATGCTGGGAGAGATCTGGATTGCCACGTCGGGCAGTGTATCGGGGCTGGTTCGGGGCAGGGGTTCCAAGGGGGCGGCACCGATCGAGGGGGAGCCATGCTGGACGAGGACGGGCTGCGGGACTTCCTGGAGGGCTACGGCCGCGAGCTGGTCGGGGGCGACCTGGAGGGGGTCGCGGCCAGGTACGGGTATCCGGCCTACGTGGCGGGTGACGTGGAGAGCGTGGCGGTGGCCTCTCCGGCGGACGTCCGGGAGGCCTTCGCCGGGGCGGCGGAGCGGTATCGGGAGCGCGGGATGGTCGACGCGGTTCCCGAGCTGCGGGGGATGGAGGAGCTCACCGAGCGCCTGGTGTGGGCGGCCGTGCGGTGGTCGTACCGCGACGCGCGCGGCGACGAGGTCCTGGCGGAGTCGCACCGGTACCTGCTGCGCGAGGCGGGCAACTCGTGCATGATCTGCGCGGTGGTCTCCCTCGGCACGGACTGACCGCGACCTTTACGACGTAGATTCGTGATGACCCGGGTCCCGCCCCCGGGCGTGGACCCCGGGGGCGGGAAGCAGTTCGGCTACTCCGGCGTGCGGCGCAGCAGGGCGAGGAACATGGCGTCCGTGCCGTGCACGTGCGGCCAGAACTGCGCGTACTTCCCCTCCGGGCCCGCCGCGAGGTCGGGGACCTCGTCCAGGTAGTCGGGGGCGCGCAGCAGTTCGAGGTCGTCGCGCTCGGCCAGCACCGCACGCACGATCCCGTCGGTCTCGTCCAGGTGCGGGGAGCAGGTCACATAGGCGACCACACCGCCGGGACGCACCGACTCGACCGCGCGGGTGAGCAGGTCGCGCTGGAGCGGGGCGAGCTGGGTGACGTTCTCCGGGGTCCGGCGCCACCGGGACTCGGGACGGCGGCGCAGCGCGCCCAGGCCCGTGCACGGCACGTCCACGAGGACGCGGTCGAACACGCCGGGCCGCCAGGCGGGACGGGTGCCGTCGGCGACCACGGCCCGGCCCGCGTCACGGGGGGCGCGGCGGACCGCCTTGGCCACCAGTCCGGCACGGGCGGGCTGGACCTCCGACGCCACCAGCCGGGCCCCGCCCTGGCCCGCGAGGCTGGCCAGCAGACCCGCCTTGCCTCCCGGGCCCGCGCACATGTCCAGCCACAGCGCGTCCCTGCCCCCGGCGTCCACCCGGGTCAGTGCGAGGGCGACCAGCTGGCTGGCCTCGTCCTGGACGGCGGCCCGGTTCTGGCGCACCTCGCGCAGGAGCCCCGGGTCGCCTTCGGGGAGGTAGGCGGCGAAGGGCGAGTAGCGGCCCGGCAGCGCGCCGGACTCCTCCAGGTCCGCGACCTTGGCCCGACCCGGCTTGGCCACGAGGGTCACCCGGGGGCGTTCGTTGTGGGCCGTGAGCAGCCTCTCGGTCTGGACGAGGCCGTCCCTGGACCGCTCCCCCAGCGCCCGGGCCAGCTCCTTGACCACCCAGCGCGGGTGGCTCTCGACCACCGACAGGTAGCCGCTCGGGTCGCGCTCGCGGTCGGGGGCCACGATCGCGACCCACGCGTCCAGGTCGCGTGCGCTCACCTTGCGCAGGATCGCGTTGACGAACTTGCCCCGGTGCTGGCCGACCACCCGGCGGGCCAGGTCCACGGTCTCGCTGACGGCGGCGTGCGGCGGGATGTTGGTGGACAGCAGCTGGTGGGAGCCCATGCGCAGCAGTGGCAGCACCTCGGCGTCCACGGAGGACAGCGAACGGTCGACGCAGGTCCCCAGGATCGCGTCGTAGGTGCCCTGGCGGCGCAGGGTGCCGTAGGTGAGCTCCGTGGCCAGCGCCGCGTCCCGCCCGTGGATGCCGCGCTCGCCCAGCAGGACGGGCAGCAGCAGGTTCGCGTAGGCGTCGCGCTGTTCCACCGCGCGCAGCACGTCGTAGGCGACGCGGCGGGCGGGATCGCGGGGCTGGGGCGGCCCGGACCGGTGCCCACCGCCCTGCCTGGGCCTGCCGCCCTTACGGGGACGCTGGTGCCGGGACCGGGACTGCTCGCTCAACGTGTGCTCTGCCTCAACAAGCCGGGGACGGGTACCGACGCGCGTTCACGCACGCCAGGTCCGAGAGTACGGCAGCTCAGCGGCCGAGTCGGTCGTCCTCGGCGAGACGCACGCCGCGGGCCCAGTCCACGGCGTCCATCTCCTTCTTGCCCTGGGGCTGGACCCGACCCAGTTCGACCGGGTGGGTGCTGGTGCCGACCACCACCCTCCTCTTGTCCGCGAACGGCTGACCGGGTTCGAGGTCGGGCCGGTCGGCGTCGGTGACCGGACGGACCGGGCCCAGCTTCAGGCGGGTGCCCCGGAACGTGGTCCAGGCGCCCGGCGCGGGCGTGCAGGCGCGGGCGACGCGGTCCACCCGCTGAGCGGGCGCGGTGAAGTCGAGCTCCGCGTCCAGGGAGGTGAGCTTGCCCGCGTACGAGACGTCGGTGTCGGGCTGCGGCACGGGGGCGAGTTCACCGGAGGCGATGCCGTCGATCGTGCGGAGCAGCAGACCCGCCCCGGACTCGGCGAGACGCCCCAGGAGTTCGCCGCTGGTGTCGGTGGGGCGGACCGTCTCGGCGAGCGTGCCGTAGACCGGCCCGGCGTCGAGTTCCTTGACGATGCGGAAGGTGGACGCGCCGGTCACGTCGTCGCCGTGCAGGACGGCGTGCTGGACCGGGGCCGCGCCGCGCCAGGCGGGCAGCAGGGAGAAGTGCAGGTTCACCCAGCCGTGCGCGGGAACGTCGAGCGCGGACTGCGGCAGGAGCGCGCCGTAGGCCACCACCGGGCAGCAGTCGGGGGCGATCTCCGCCAGGCGCGCCAGGAACTCGGGGTCGCCCGCCTTGGCGGGTTTGAGAACCTCGATGCCCTCGCTCTCCGCGACCTCGGCGACGGGGCTCGCCGAGATCCTGCGCCCCCGACCGGAGCGGGCGTCGGGTCGGGTGACCACCGCGGCGACCTCGTGCTCGGAGGCGATGAGCGCCCGGAGCGAGGGCACCGCCACCTCTGGTGTTCCGGCAAAGACGAGCTTCATGTTCGGTTCCCCCTCCGCTGCGCGTACGGGTCACTGTTCTACCAGTACCCGAGGGGGCTCCCGAGCGGGAACGGCGGTGTTGTCGGCGGCTTCTGGTAAACCAAGGGTGATGACTGCACAGCCCGGCCCACCCGACGACGACGGCCTCTTCGACGTGTCGGAGCTGCTGGACCCCAAGGCGCTCGCCAAGGCTCGGGCCCAGGAGGCCGCCCGGCCCGAGGCGCGGCGGCCCGCCGGGAGCCTGTCGGTGGCGCGCGTCATCGTCGACACCCCGCTGCCCCACCTGGACCGCTACTTCGACTACCGGGTGTCCGCCGACCAGGACGCGCAGGCCGTCGCGGGCTGCCGGGTGAAGGTGTGGTTCCACGGGCGCCTGCTGTCGGGGCTGATCGCCGAGCGGGTGGAGACGTCCGACTTCGGCGGCCAGCTGTTGTACCTGGACTCGGTGGTCTCCGCCGAGCCGGTGCTCTCCCCCGAGGTCCTGGAACTCGCCCGGGCCGTGGCCGACCGCTACGCGGGCACCCTCAACGAGGTCGCCAAGCTGGCGATACCGCCGCGCAGGATCAGGGTGGAACGAGAGGAGCCGCCGGAGCCGCCCGACCCCCCGGAGCGGGAGGACGCCGACACGGGCCCCGGCCCCTGGGCGGACTATCCGGACGGGCCGGGGTTCGTGGCCGCCCTGCGCGAGGGGCGTGCGGCCCGCGCGGTCTGGAACGCCCTGCCCGGGCCGGGGTGGGACGACGCGATCGCCGTGGCGGCCGAGGCCGCGCTGGACGCCGGTCGCGGCACCGTGATCGTGCTCCCCAACAGCCGCGACGTGCGGGCCGTGGACGCCGCGCTGACCCGCCGCCTGGGTGAGGGGCGCCACGCCGCCCTGCCCGCCGACCTGGGCCCCACGCCGCGCTACCGGCGCTGGCTCTCGGTGCTGCACGGGCGGACCCGGGTGGTGGTGGGCTCGCGTCTGGCCCTGTTGGCTCCCGTGCGCGACCTGGGGCTGGTGGTGCTGTGGGACGACGGCGACGACGTCCATGTGGACCAGAGCGCGCCCTATCCGCACGCCCGCACCGTCCTGGCGATGCGCGCGCACATGTCGGGAGCCGGGGCGCTCTTCGGCGGACACACCCGCTCCACCGACACCCAGCTGCTGGTGGAGTCGGGCTGGGCGCAGCCGCTCGTGGCCGACCGGGCGACGCTGCGCGGGCGGGCTCCGGTGATCCGGCCCGCCGGGGACGACCACGAGCTGGCCCGGGACGAGGCCGCGCGCACCGCGCGGTTGCCGAGCCTGGCACTCAAGGCGGCGCGTGAGGGCGCCCGCGAGGGTCCGGTGCTGTTCCAGGTACCGCGCCGGGGCTATCTCAACGCCCTGGCCTGCGCCGGCTGCCGTGAACCGGCGCGCTGCGAGGCCTGTCGCGGGCCGCTGGCGATCCGTGACGCGCACGCCGTCCCCTCCTGCGGGTGGTGCGGTCGGGTGGCCGGACGGTGGACCTGCTCCGAGTGCGGCTCGCCCCGTATGCGCGCCGTGGTGGTCGGCGATCGCAGGACCGCCGAGGAGCTGGGCCGGGCCTTCCCCTCGCTGACCGTGCGCACCTCCGGTCGGGACGAGGTCCTGGCCCAGGTGCCGAACAAGCCGTCGCTGGTGGTGTCCACCCCGGGTGCCGAGCCGGTGGTTCCGGACGGCGGATACGCCGCGGCCGTGTTGTTGGACGGCTGGGCGCTGCTCAACCGTCCCGACCTGCGCGCCTCTGAGGAGGCGCTGCGCCGCTGGCTGAACGCCGCCGCGCTCGTGCGGCCGGGCGGCACCGTGGTGGTGGCGGCCGACGCGTCCGTGCCGGTGGTGCAGTCGCTCGTGCGCTGGGACCCGGCCGGGTTCGCGGAGCGCGAGCTCGCGGAGCGGCGCGGGCTGGGGTTTCCCCCGGCGGTGTCGATGGCCTCGATCACCGGCGCCCCTGAGCACGTGCGGGAGCTGCTGGACCAGATCCGGTTGCCGGAGTCCGCCGAGGTACTGGGACCGGTTCCGGTGGACACGCGGACCGGAGACGACGGCGGGGTGACCGAGCGGGCGCTGCTGCGGGTGCCGCGCGGCGCGGTGGGCGAGCTGTCCCGGGCGCTGAAGGCGGCCGCGTCAGCGCGCAGCGCGCGCCGGGACGAGCACCTGGTGCAGGTGCGGGTGGACCCGCTACAGGTGCTCTAGGGTGTGTTTTGTGGATGCTTTCGCCTTCTGGCGGCGGAGCCGCCAGCACCGCGAGCGGCCGCCAGGCCATCTCTCGCAAGACGATGAGCGACGGTCAGCCCGGGTTTGGCTGTCCGAGCTCCATCGGCGCAGCGAGAGGCAGCCTGGCACCGTGAGAACACCGCGCCGCCAGGCGTCCCTTGAGGGTGGTGGAGGGCGACGGGCGGGCGGAATGATCCACACAACAGGCCCTAGGTGACCGGCGCGGGCCCGGTGTCGGGCGCCTGCCCGTAGCGGGCTCGGTAGAGGTCGCGCAGGAGGGCGACCTCGGCACCGTGGTGGATGAACTCGCGGTTGAGGTGCAGCAGGAGCACGACCAGGGGGAAGTCGGCCCACTGGGGCGCCTCCGCCCCGCCCACGGGCGCGGCCAGCGCGTCGTCGTCGAGCTCCTGGACGTGCGCGACCCACGTGAGGTAGGCCCTGCGCAGACGCTGTCGGGCCTCGGCCGCGGTGGAGGGCCAGTCGATGGTGTCGCGGTTGGCGGTGCGGTCGCCGAAGTGCCAGTTGATCCGGGCCTCCAGCACGTCCACCACGATGTGCCCCAGGCGCCAGGCGATGGTGGTGACCGGCGGCGGATCGGGCTCGGGGTAGGAGCCGTCCGGGGCGTGGCGGCCGTCCGGCAGCTGGCGCACGGTCCAGCAGTCCGGGACCGGCTCCCAGTGGAACTCGGCGTCGGTCAGCCCCTCCAGCCGAGGCCACAGGGAGAAGTCCCAGTAGAACTGTATCTGGGCCAGGATCTCGGCGTTCCAGTTCAGCGCCATCGCGGCTGTCCCCCTCCTCGCCCGGGCACGCGGCCCAGCCCGCCCAGGGTCCCGCACCCGGGGTCGGACACGTCATCATCCGGGTAGGGCCACCAGGTGAGGTCGGCGACCCCCGGTTCGACCGGGAGGAAGGGGGCGAAGGCGCGTTCGGCGACGACGCGGGGGGCCGTGGAGGTGAGGGCGACGTATCCGCCGCCGCGCATCATCGAGTGCAGGGTGTCCAGGCCCCTGGGCGGGTCCTGTTCGGTGTGAGGTCGGGTCATCAGCACGGCGACCGGCTGGTCGAAGTCGACCAGGCCGCTGCCGTGCAGGCGCCGGAGCGCGGCGTCGGCCCCGCCGGTGGTCTCCCCTGCCAGGACGGCGCTGTTGCGCGCGGGGGCGGCCAGGACACCGGCGGTCCCGGTCGGGGCCAGGTGGACGACGGTGGCGTCGGCGTGGGCACCGCGGACCCGTTCGGCGGTTCCGGGCACCGGACACCCCCAGTCGACGAACTGGCGTACGCGGGCGTCGGCGCAGAGGTAGTCGACGACGCGGCCGAGGAAGGCCTGGTGGAGACGGACCCGTTCCGTCTCGGCGGGGTCGGGCGGTGGGCAGCCGCGCGCGCCGAGGCTGACCACCCGGGAGGGCTGCTCGGGCACGCGCGGGGGCTCGGTGGTTCGGAACACGGCCGTGAGGGGCCCTGCCTTGGGTCCTCGGACGTCCGTCACGATCACGCTCCCCCAGCCGGTTCGCTCGCGGGAGGCGGGACGCGGTGCCGGTGCGGACCGGTCGGGTCCGGCGACGGCGCGCCCCACCGTCAGGGCCCGATAGTACCGCCTGGGAACGTGATCCCCGGCACACCCCGGCGTGAAATGTGGCCTAGTGCGTCGTATGTGGGTTCATGCGTCGCATGGCCCCTTGGGTACGAGGTCCCGAAACACCTCATTCACGACACACCGGACACGGGCGGACGCGTCAGAGGACGTTGCGGGGGTCCGGAACGGGGGCGAGTCGGCCGTCGCAGTCGGCGTACTCCCAGCGCGGGCCCCGCGCCACGAGGTCGGCGACCGCCCCGACCAGCCGGTCCACGTGCTCCTCGGTGGTGCCCACGCCCAGGCTCGCGCGCACGGCCTGGTCGTGGCCCTCGGGGAGCAGGTGGGTGGTGAGCGGGTGGGCGCAGAAGAGGCCGTCGCGTACCCCGATCCCGTACTCGGCCGACAGCGCCGCCGCCAGCAGGTCGGCGGGCAGTCCGTCGACCACGAACGACACGATGCCGACCCGGGGGTGCTCGGCGTCCCACAGGGACAGCTCGTGCACGCCCGCGATCTCGTCCAGCCCCGCGCGCAGCCTCTCCAGCAGGGCCGCCTCCCGGATGTGCTGGAGGGAAAGCGCCTCGGTCGTGAAGGTGTCGCAGGCCGCCGCCAGGGCCACGGCCCCCAGCACGTTGGGGCTGCCCGCCTCGTGCCGAGCGGGCAGGTCGTTCCACTTCACGTCGTGCTCGGTCACCCGGCGGGTCGCTCCCCCGCCCGCGAGGTAGGGCGCGGCCTCGCCCAACCAGTCGGCGCGACCCGCGAGCACGCCCGAGCCGAAGGGCGCGTAGAGCTTGTGTCCGGACAGCGCCACGTAGTCGGCACCGGTTCCGGAGAGGCTGAAGGGCAGGTGCGGCACGTACTGGGCGGCGTCCACGACCACACGGGCCCCCTCGGCGTGGGCCGCCTCGACCAGTTCCTCCACCGGCCAGATCTCGCCGGTGACGTTGGAGGCGGCGGTGACGCACAGCAGCCGGGGACCCTCGGGGGCCGCGGCGAGCGCGGCTCGGGCCGAGGTGACGGCGGCCTCGGGCGAGGCGGGAAGCGGCAGCCGGACCACCTCGCCCGCGCGCGACGCCGGGTGCTCCCAGGGGAGCAGGCTCGCGTGGTGCTCGGAGGCGAAGACCACCACGGTGCAGCCCTCGGGGGCGGCGCGGGCCAGCAGGTTGACCGCGTCGGTGGTACCGCGCACGAACACGACGGCGTCGGCGGAACCGTGCTCGTCGGCCTCGGTGCGCACGCCCAGGAACCGGGAGACGCTGCGGCGGGCCCGCTCGTAGGCGTCGGTGCTCACCTGCGAGTGGTGTCCGGCGCCCCGGTGGACGCTGGCGTAGTACGGCAGGGCGGTGGCGAGCGCCTCGGCAACGCTGGTCAGGCAGGGGGCGCTGGCGGCGTAGTCGAAGTTGGCGTAGTCGACGCGCTCACCGGTGACCAGGGGGACCCCGTCCTGCGCGGCGACGATCGAGCAGCCGGTGCGGGCCTCGGCGCCACGGGCCGCCGCGCGAGCGGCGGAACGGCTGGAGCGGGTGGAGTCGAACGGGATGACGGTGGTCATGGGGCACCTCTTCGTGGGTCGGGGGACCCACGGGGTGGCCGATGACGGCCGCTCCTCAGGGGTCCGCGCTTGTCTGACACGGTCGTGTCGGGACCTGGTCCTCACCCGGGGCACCCCACCGCGGAAGGAGGGTTGCCGACCAGCTAGCCGGGGCTTGTCGCTGGTACTCGTGACCTGTGCCGAAATGTAACACAGGGTTCCCGAGGCGCGCATCCGCGTGTCCGTGTGCTCTGGACCACCCCCGCCTTGACACCGGAGGTCCCGGCTGGGCCATACTGATCGAGAACTGCCCTCACGTCGCGGGTGTCCGGTTTCCCCCGGCCGCCCTTCAGACGCGAGACTCCAGTCCGTTGGAGTTTTCGCGTGCCCGCAGACAAGAGGTGCATCTTCCGTTGTACGGCGACGACCGTGTTCAGCAGCTTCTCCGCAACCCCAGGGTTGTGCTCATCTCCGGCTACGCCCGTCTTCCCGACTCGGTGGCGAGCCACTCCCAGTACCAGCGGCTCGGTGTCGTGCTCGCGGTGGACTCCGCGGACGGCCGGATCGTGGCCGCGGACACCACCCTGCTGACCGACCTGGCCCGGGACTTCTTCCGCGCCCTGGTCGAGGGCGCCTCGGTGACCGAGGACATCGCGGAGATCGTCCGGCGGGTCCAGACGCGCTACGCGGGCCAGTCCGGCGCCGCGCTCACCACCGCCCTGCGCCGCTGCCTGGAGACCTACTACCAGCTCCGGGACGGCGACCAGCTGCCCGGCGGCTCCGTGGAACCGGACGGCACCGTCCGTCCCGACGGCGAGGAGTGACCCCCCATGAACGAGAACGGCCCCCAGCCCGCCCCCGGCTCCGGGGATGGCGCGCCGCTCCCCCTGGCCGGGGTGCGCGTCGCCGACCTGTCCCGGGTACTCGCCGGGCCCTACGCCACCATGCTCCTCGCGGACATGGGCGCGGAGGTGGTCAAGGTGGAGCAGCCCGGCCGCGGCGACGACACCCGCTCCTGGGGCCCTCCCTACGCGGAACCCACCGAGGAGCACCGTGCGGACCACTCCCCCGGTGAGGCCGCCTACTTCCTGTCCGTGAACCGGAACAAGCGCAGCCTGGCCGTGGACCTGAAGGACCCCGAGGGCCTGACCGCCGTCCGGGAGCTGTGCGCGGCCTCGGACGTGGTCATCCAGAACTTCCGGCCCGGGGTGATCGACCGGCTGGGTCTGGGCTACGAGCGGATCAGCACCCTCAACCCGGCGGTCGTGTACTGCTCGGTGAGCGGGTTCGGGCCCGAGCACGAGCCCTCGACACGACCGGGCTTCGACATCGTCGTGCAGGCGGAGAGCGGGCTGATGGCGACCACCGGCCCCGCCGACGGTCCGGCCAGCAAGGTGGGGGTGGCGCTCACCGACGTCCTGACCGGCCTCAACGCCGCCGTGGGCATCCTCGGCGCGCTCATGAGGGCCCGGCAGACCGGTCGGGGCGAGAACATCAGCGTCTCACTGGTGAACTCGACGCTGTCCAGCCTGGTCAACCTCGCCCAGCAGGCGCTGGTGACCGGCACCGAACCGGCGCGGGTCGGCAACGCTCACACGACCATCGTCCCCTACCAGGTGTTCCCGACCCGGGACGCGGAGGTGGTGATCGCCGCCGGGAACGACGCCCTGTACCAGCGCCTGTGCACCGCTCTCGACCGCCCCGACCTGGGGCGGGACCCCAGGTACGCCACCAACCCGCAACGGGTGGCGCACCGCGACGAACTGGTCGGGGAGCTGTCGGCCACCCTGCGGGAGCGGCCCGCCGAACACTGGATGGGAGTCCTGGTCGAGGCCGGGGTCCCCGCCGGGCGGGTCCGGGGCGTGCTGGACGCCCTGCGCACCGCCGACGCCAGGGGCGACGACGTCCTGCGCACGGTGGAGCACCCCACCGCGGGCCCCCTGGAACAGGTGCGGGCGGGCTTCCGGATGGAACGCACTCCCGTCCCCATGACCGCCCCTCCTCTGCTCGGGCAGCACTCCACGCAGGTCCTGGCCGAACTCGGCCTGGACCCGGACCACGTCACGGCGCTGCTCGCACGCGGCGCCGTCCAGCAGACCGACGTCGGCTGAGCCGGGCCCGCGCCCCGGCACCGACCCCGTACACACAGCACCACGAAGGGACACCCACCATGAGCGACTCCCAGCGCAAGGCCGCCGCCCCCGACCCCCTCGACTTCCTGGCGGTGGACGCCGAACTCTCCGACACCGAGCGCGACATCCGCGACGCCGTCCGGGAGTTCTCCTCCCGGGAACTCCTGCCGCAGGTCGCCGACTGGTTCGAGGCCGGGACCCTGCCCGACCCGCGCGGCCTGGCCAAGGCCTTCGGCGACCTGGGCGTGCTCGGTATGCACCTGGACGGGTACGGGTGCGGCGGGTCCAGCGCGGTCTCCTACGGCCTGGCCTGCCGGGAGCTGGAGGCGGTGGACTCGGGTCTGCGCAGCTTCGTGTCCGTGCAGGGCTCGCTGGCCATGGCCGCGATCCACAAGTTCGGTTCGGAGGAGCAGAAGAACGAGTGGCTGCCGAGGATGGCGGCCGGTGACGCCATCGGCTGCTTCGGCCTGACCGAGCCCGACTCCGGGTCCGACCCGGGCTCCATGCGCACCCGGGCCCGCCGCGACGGCTCCGACTGGGTCCTGAACGGCACCAAGATGTGGATCACCAACGGTTCGGTCGCCGACGTCGCCGTGGTGTGGGCCGCCACCGACGACGGCATCCGCGGCTTCGTGGTGCCCACCGACACCCCCGGGTTCTCGGCCAACGTCATCCACAAGAAGCTGTCGCTGCGCGCCTCGATCACCTCCGAGCTGGTCCTGGAGGACGTGCGCCTGCCCACCGACGCCGTCATGCCCGGGTCCCGGGGGCTCGGCTCTCCGCTGTCCTGTCTGAACGAGGCCCGCTACGGGATCGTGTGGGGCGTGGCGGGCGCGGCCCGCGCCTGCTACGAGGCGTCCCTGGACTACGCGCGCACGCGTGAGCAGTTCGGCAGGCCGATCGGCGGGTTCCAGCTCACCCAGCGCAAGCTCGCCGACATGGTCGTGGACGTCAACCACGCCGGGATGACGGCGCTGCGGATCGGACGGCTCAAGGACGAGGGGAACTGCCACCACAACCACGTGAGCTTCGGCAAGTTCGCCAACGTCGCGGCGGCCCAGCGGGTGGCGCGGACGGCGCGCGGCATCCACGGTGCGAACGGGATCACCCTGGAGTACCCCGTGATGCGGCACATGGTGAACCTGGAGACGGTGGCCACCTACGAGGGCACCGAGGAGATCCACGCGCTGAGCATCGGTCAGTCCGTGACCGGCGTCTCGGCGTTCCGCTAGGACGGGCCGGTTCGCCCGGGTGCCATCGGCGGCCGGCAACCCTCACAATGGGAACATCCGAACGAGGGAGTTGCCGAAGATGGTGAACGAACCGACGAAGCGGTTCGAGATGACGAAACTGCGGCGCACCGCCAACGCCTTCGTCAGCGGGTTCGTCAAGTACGGGGCCTGCCCGCCCGAGCTGCACCTGCTCACCACGCGTGGGCGCACCTCCGGCTTCCTGCGCACCATCCCGCTCATCGTCCTGGACAGTGAGAGCGGCCGCTACCTGGTCTCCCCGTACGGGGAGGTCGACTGGGTGCGCAACCTCCGCAAGGACGGTTTCGCGACCCTGCGCCAGGGCGGCTGGATCGAGCTGGTGAGCGTGGTGGAGCTGGGCCCGGGCGAGGCGGCGCCGGTGCTCAAGGAGTACCTGGACCACCCGCGTTCCGCGGTGGTGGGACCGTATTTCGACGCCCCTCCGGAGGCGCCGGAGGAGGCGTTCGAGGCCGAGGCCGACCGGCACCCGGTCTTTCGGATCGTGCGGTCCACGACGATCCGGCTGTAGCCCCGCGCCGGTGAGGCGCACGGAGCCCCGGTTCCCCTGGTCGGGGGCCGGGGCTCCGTCGCGGGTCAGCGCGCGGGGCGGGTCAGGGCCGTGCCCCGGTCGGCCACCGCGTAGTCGACGGTGGCGTAGGTCCGGGCCGGGGTGGGGTAGGACTCGTTGGGGGTGGTGTTGATGTAGACCCGGTCCCCGCCGCGCCTGGCGGTCAGGGCGCACGCGGTGAGGGCGAGCGCGACGGCCAGGCCCCGGCGCCGGTGCGCGGGCACCACCCCGAGGGGTTCGATCTCCGAGCAGCGGTTCTCGGCGTCCCACCACACCACGCAGCAGGCGGCCAGTGAACCGTCCGGGGCCTCCACTACCAGGTCGAGTTCGGGGTCGTACAGCAGGGAGGCGCGGGTGTTGTCGTAGCGTTCGCGGCTGAACCGGCTGTTCAGCGCGGGGTCGAACTCGCGTCCGGGCCAGGGCAGGTCGGAGGGCTTCCAGGCGGCGCGGTGGCACTCCACCCGGGCGTCCTCCTCGCCCTCGCGCACGGGGCGGATCAGGTAGCCGTCGGGCAGGCGGATCTCCTCCTCTGTGGCGGCGCGGCCCATCCACTCGCCGAAGACGTTGGCGTCGCCGAGGGTGAACCCGGCGGCCTCGGCCAGGTCGCGGAGCACGGGGTCGCCCTCGAACACCAGGAGCTCCAGGGCGGCGTCGCCGGTCCGCTCCAGGACGCGCTCCAGCAGGGCGGCCCCGGCGCCGGGGTCGTCGGAGGCGCCCACGAGCGAGATCGTCGCCAGGCGCTGAAGGACGTTGGGGCCCTCGACGACGGCCCAACCGGCCAGAGCGCCGTCGCGTTCGGCCACGATGGTGTTGTCGGCGGTGAAGTCCTCGATGGCCAGCTGCCAGCCGAGCCCGCCCGGGTGCGGGGCCGCGGGCCACAGGCGCCGGGCCAGCTCCTCCAGGGGACGCGCGTCCCGGGACAGGAACGGGCGGATGTCGAGCATGATGGGGGGCTGCCTTCCGTCGGTGCGGTGCCAGGCGCACACGCTAGCGCCGGGAACCGCACCGCATCCACCGGTTTTCGGGCCCGGTCGGCCCGCTCGGGGAGGCCGGTCAGTTGCGGACGCGGAAGACGTCGTAGACCCCGTCCACTCCGCGCACCGCGCGCAGCACGCTGCCCAGGTGGGTGGGGTCGGCCATCTCGAAGGTGAAGCGGCTCTGCGCCACCCGGTCCCGGCTGGTCTGCACCGTCGCGGACAGGATGTTGACGTGCTGGTCGGAGAGCACCCGGGTGATGTCGGACAGCAGCCGAGAGCGGTCCAGGGCCTCCACGTGCAGCGCCACCAGGAACATGGAGTCCTCGGTGGGACGCCACTCCACGTCCACCATGCGCTCGCGGTCCAGGCTGGCGGCGTTGACGCAGTCAGCGCGGTGCACCGAGACCCCGTTGCCCCGGGTCACGAACCCGACGATCTCGTCGCCGGGCACCGGCGTACAACACTTGGACAGCCGGGCCCACACGTCGGCGTCGCCCCCGGCCACCACCACGCCAGGGTTGCCCGCCCGCTGGCGGGTGCCGCCCGTGCGGGTCGGCAGCGACGACTCCGCCAGGTCCTCGGTGTGGCTGTCCAGCCCGCCCATCGACTCCACGAGCTTGCCGACCACGCTCTGGGCGCTGACCTGGCGCTCGCCCACCGCCGCGTACAGCGAGTCGACGTCCGGATACCTCAGGTCGCGGGCGAGGGCGATGATGGCCTCGCCGTTGAACAGGCGTTTGACCGGCAGCTCCTGCTTGCGCATGAACTTGGCGATCTCGTCCTTGCCCTGCTCGATCGCGGCCTCACGGCGCTCCTTGGTGAACCAGTGCCGGATCTTGTTGCGGGCGCGGGCGCTCTTGACGAAGTTGAGCCAGTCGCGGCTGGGCCCGGCGTCGGGGTCCTTGGAGGTGAGGATCTCCACGGTCTCGCCGTTGTGCAGCTCGTTCTCCAGCGGCACGAGGCGGCCGTTGATCCGGGCGCCCACGGTGCGGTGGCCGACCTCGGTGTGCACGGCGTACGCGAAGTCGACGGCCGTGGCCCCCTGTGGAAGCGAGATGACGTCGCCGCCGGGGGTGAAGACGAACACCTCCTGCACGGACAGGTCGAAGCGCAGCGACTCCAGGAACTCGCCCGGGTCCTTGGTCTCCTGCTGCCAGTCGATGAGCTGGCGCAGCCACTGCATGTCGGTGCTGCCCTTGGACCTGGCCTCGGTCCCGGCCGAGTTGCGGTCCTCCTTGTACTTCCAGTGCGCGGCGATGCCGTACTCGGCGCGGCGGTGCATGGCCCGGGTGCGGATCTGGAGTTCGACCGGGTTGCCGGAGGGGCCGATGACCGTCGTGTGCAGCGACTGGTACATGTTGAACTTGGGCATCGCGATGTAGTCCTTGAACCGGCCCGGCACCGGGTTCCACCGCGCGTGGATCGTGCCCAGGGCCGCGTAGCAGTCCCGGACGCTGTCCACCAGGACCCGTACCGCGATCAGGTCGTAGATCTCGTCGAAGCCCACGTTGCGGGCGATCATCTTCTGGTAGATCGAGTAGTAGTGCTTGGGCCGTCCGCGCACGGTCGCCTTGAGCTTGGACTCGCGCAGGTCGGCCGAGACCGCCTCGATGACCTCCTGGAGGTACACGTCGCGACGGGGGGCCCGCTCGGAGACGAGTCGGGCGATCTCGTCGAACCGTTTGGGATACAGGGTGGCGAACGCGAGGTCCTCCAGCTCCCACTTGATGGTGTTCATGCCCAGGCGGTGGGCGAGCGGGGCGAAGATCTCCAGCGTCTCGCGCGCCTTCTTCTCCCGCTTGGCCCGGGCCGGGAGGTAACGCAGGGTACGCATGTTGTGGAGGCGGTCGCACAGCTTGATGACCAGCACGCGGATGTCGCGGGCCATCGCCACGACCATCTTGCGGACCGTCTCGGCCTGGGTGGCCTCGCCGTACTTGACCTTGTCGAGCTTGGTGACCCCGTCGACCAGCTCGGCGATCTCGTCGCCGAAGTCCGCGCGGAGCTCGTCGAGGGAGTAGTCGGTGTCCTCGACGGTGTCGTGCAGGAGCGCGGCGGCCAGGGTGGCCTCCTGCATGCCGAGCTCGGCGAGGATGGTGGCGACGGCGAGCGGGTGCGTGATGTAGGGGTCGCCGCTCTTGCGCTTCTGGTGGCGATGATGGTGGGCCGCGACCTCGTAGGCCCGTTCGATCAGCCGCACGTCCACCTTGGGATGGGTGGCGCGCACGGTCTTGATCAGTGGTTCGAGCACCGGGTTCATCGTCACTCCCCGCTGGGCCCCGAGTCGGGCGAGCCTTCGGCGTACTCGCACGGTGGAGGGTGTGGTGGCGGCCGCCGCCCCGGGGGCTCCCGGCCCCGAGACGTCGGAGGGCGCCGCGTCCCGCGCGGCGCCCTCCGGGCGGTCCTTCCGTGGTCTGTCGGCGGTCTGCGCACCGCGCTCGTCCGCGTGCTCCGCGCGCGCGGCGGGTTCCTGGGGGGTGGCGGCCGTGGGCGCCTCGGGGGTCCGGCGGCCCGGCCCCTGCTCGGACACCGCCCCGGTCGAGACCACTTCGCTTGGCATGCCTACCTCCCGCGGTTCCTCCCGGTGGAGCCGACGTCGCCGTCCGGCTCGCCTCCGGTGCACGTGCGTGTCATCAGGGCCAGTCGTTGACGCGGCCGCCGCGGTCCCCTCTCCCGCCAGTCTAGTGGGACCGCCCCCACCTGCGCGGGGAGCGGTCCGGCCCCTGCTGTCCGGGCACCGGCCCGCGGGTACGCCCGGTGACACGGACCACCAGGAACGTCACACCGAGTGCCGGAGTACGTCAACAAGGACGGGTGCTCGAGCTATTCCCCCGAAAGGGCGACAGCCGGGCAGGGTCGGCCTCAGACCGAAAGGAGGGTGCGCGGCTCCACGTCGGGCATCTTCTCCCGTCCCCGCAGCGCGGAGAGCTCCATCAGGACGGAGAATCCCACGACCGTACCACCCGCCTTGCGGACCAGGTCCACCGCGGCCCTGCCGGTCCCGCCGGTGGCGAGGACGTCGTCGACGACGAGCACACGGCCGCCCGGGGTGATCGCGTCGGCGTGAATCTCGACGGTCGCGGTGCCGTACTCCAGATCATAGGCCTGGTCGATGGTGTCCGAGGGCAGTTTCCCCGCTTTGCGCGCCGGAACGAATCCCGCGCCGAGCGCCATCGCGACGGGCGCGCCGAAGATGAACCCGCGCGCCTCCAGGCCGACGACGTGGTCGACGCCGCTGTCGGCGTAGGGCGCGGCCAGCGCGCGCACCGTCGCGGCGAACGCTTCCGGGTGGTTGAGCAGGGGCGTGATGTCCTTGAACAGGATGCCCGGGTGCGGGAAGTCGGGGACGTCGCGGATGTGCGCCTCGATCAGGGCGAGGTCGGCGGCGTCCGGGACGTCCGGGGTCGCGGTGTGGGACATGGTGGGGCGGGGCCTTCTGTCGTGGGTCCGGTCGGGCGGCGGCCCAGACCGGCGCGGGTCGGTGGCCGGAAAACAGCGGTACCGGCCCCCCGGTGGGGGCCGGTACGGAGTCTGTGCTGAGCCGGGGCGCGCGACGGCGCCCGGCCCGGTTAACCCTTGGGCTTGTCGTCGTCGCCGAAGTCGGGACGGTCCTCGACGGGAGTGTCGTCGGCGGCGGGCGTGATGACCTCGCCGACACCGGCCTTCAGCATCCTGATCCGGGTGCCGGGGGAGATCTCCAGCAGCACGTCCTGGTCGTGGACCTCCACCACCGTGGCGAAGATACCCGCCTTGGTCATGACCTCCACACCGGGGACCAGCGAGCTCTGCATCTGCGTCTCCTGCTGGCGGCGCTTCTGGTTCGGGCGCCAGAAGAGGAGCCAGAAGACCAGGAGGATCAGCACGAACGGGAGCATCATGCTGAAGATGCTGCCCTCCTGCTGGGCCGCGTCGGCGAGAGTGTAAATGCCCTGCACGGGGGCGTCCTTCCTGACGTTTCCTGTGGCCGACGTCTGTCGGCTCCGACACCGCGACGACCACCTTCTCGGGCCGACCGACCTCGGCGGCCGGAGTCGTCCCGACGCGTACAACGCGCAGGAGGGCCAACTCGTTCCGCCGGTGTCCGACGACACCACACGGGGCGCTCGCCCCGTCCTGGCTGGTTCACCCCAGTTTACGTGGCGCCGGTCACCGGCGGCCCACCGCCCGGGGTCGGAGCGCTAACGGTTCGGACCCGGTTCGCGCACACGCCAGGTCAGGGGCCCGCGGTGCCCTGGACGGCGGTGCCGGAGCCGTTGGCGGCGGGCGCGGCCGCGCCGAAGGCGGCGTCGGGGGGCGGGGTGAGCCCCATGTGCGCCCAGGCCATCGGGGTGGCCACCCGGCCGCGAGGGGTGCGGGCGAGGAACCCGGAGCGGACGAGGAAGGGTTCGGCGACCACCTCCACGGTCTCGGCCTCCTCCCCCACGGACACCGCGAGCGTGGACAGACCGACGGGGCCGCCCCGGAAGCGGTTCATGAGCACGTCCAGGATGGCCCGGTCCAGGCGGTCCAGGCCCAGGGCGTCCACCTCGTAGAGTTCCAGCGCCGCCCTGGCGTTGTCCAGGGTGAGGCGGCCGCCGCCGCGTACCTCGGCGTAGTCGCGCACGCGCCGCAGGAGGCGGTTGGCGATCCGGGGCGTGCCGCGCGAGCGTCCGGCGATCTCCGCGGCGGCGTCGCCCTCCAGCGGGGCGCCGAGGAGCCCGGCCGAGCGGTGCAGGATCAGCTCCAGTTCGCCGGGCTCGTAGAAGTCCATGTGCGCGGTGAAGCCGAAGCGGTCGCGCAGCGGCGCCGGGAGCATACCCGCCCGCGTGGTCGCCCCGACCAGGGTGAACGGGGCGATGTCGAGGGGGATAGCGGTGGCGCCGGGGCCCTTGCCGACCACGACGTCCACCCTGAAGTCCTCCATGGCGACGTAGAGCATCTCCTCCGCGGGCCGGGCCATGCGGTGGATCTCGTCCAGGAAGAGGACCTCTCCCTCCTGGAGCGTGGACAGCACGGCGGCGAGGTCGCCGGAGCGTTCGATCGCCGGGCCCGAGGTGATGCGCAGCGGCGCGCCGAGTTCGGCGGCGATGATCATGGCCAGGGTGGTCTTGCCCAGGCCCGGGCCGCCGGACATGAGGATGTGGTCCGGTGCCCGGCCCCGGCGCTGGGCGCTGTGCAGGACCAGGGAGAGCTGTTCGCGCACCCGGTGCTGGCCGACGAACTCGTCCAGGTTCTTCGGGCGCAGCGCTCCCTCGATCTGGTGCTCCTCGACGTCTGCCTCGGGCGAGACGGCGTCACGCTCGTACACGGGTGTTCTCCCTTCCGGTTCCGGTGGCGGCTAGGCGCGGCTGAGCCTGCGCAGGGCACTGCGCAGCAGGACGGCGACGTCGTTGGTGTCCTCGGCCTCGGCGGCGACGGCCGAGGCCGCGGCCTCGGCGTCCTTGGCCGACCATCCGAGGTTGACCAGACCGGAGACGACCTGTCCGCGCCAGGCGCCGTTGGGGACGGCGCCCGCGGCGGTGTCGACGGGGGGCAGGGTGCCGTCGGTCGTGACCGGGGCGTCGAGCTTGCCGCGCAGTTCGAGGACGATGCGCTGGGCGCCCTTCTTGCCGATGCCCGGAACGCGGGTCAGCGCGGCCGTGTCCTCGGTGGCCACGGCCTGGCGGAGGCTGTCGGGACTGTGCACGGCGAGCATGGCCAGGGCGATCCGGGGCCCGATACCCGAGGCGGTCTGGACCTGTTCGAAGAGGGTGCGCTCGTCGTCGTCGGCGAAACCGAAGAGGGTGAGGGAGTCCTCGCGTACGACGAGGCTGGTGGCGACGGTGCCCTCCTCCCCCACGTGGAGCCGGGAGAGGGCCGCGGGGGTGCACCGCACGGTCATGCCGACCCCGCCGACGTCGATGACGGCGCTGGTCGCGCCGCGTGCGGCCACCCGGCCGGTGAGGAACGCGATCATCTGGTGTGGACACCGGGAGGGGTGCCCGTCTCCTTCCTGGGGGCGGCTTGCTGGGGGCGGTGGGGTCGCGCGAGCCCGACCGCGCGGCGGTGTCAGCGGCCGCGTGCGCGGCGGGCCAGTTCCACCTTGCGGGCGAAGTCCTGTTGGGCCTGGGCGACCCGGGCCTGGGCCCCGCCGCGCCAGATGTGGCAGATGGCCAGGGCCACGGCGTCCGCGGCGTCGGCCGGTTTCGGCGGCCCGTCGAGTCCGAGGATACGCGCGACCATACCGCCGACCTGCTTCTTGTCGGCGCGGCCGCTGCCGGTGATGGCGGCCTTGGCCTCGCTGGGCGTGTGGGTGGCCACGGGCAGGCCGCGCCGGGCGGCGCAGACCAGGGCGATACCGCTGGCCTGGGCGGTTCCCATGACGGTGCTGAGGTTGTGCTGGGCGAAGACGCGTTCGACGGCGACGGCGTCGGGTTCGTAGGTGTCCAGCCACTGCTCGATGCCGCGCTCGACCTCGACCAGGCGTTGCGGGAGCGGCGTGTCGGGGCCGGTGCGGATCGCGTCGGCGGCCAGCAGGCGCAGCGGGCGGCCGATGGCTCCCTCCACGGCGCCGACGCCGCAGCGGGTCAGCCCCGGGTCGATCCCCAGCACGCGCACGTCGCCACCCGGTCCTTCGTCTCGTCGTCCAGCGGCCGCCGGTCTCGAACGCCCGTTCGCACCATGCTAGCGGCGGGCACCGACGGATCGGCCGCCGTGCGCGGCGTGTCGGGCCCGCGCGGGTCTCGGGGGTGGACGCGAAGCCCGCACGGTGCTATGTTGATCTCAGATCGAGAAAAACTCACAATGAGAACAACTTGGGAGGCGCGGTGTCCGAGGGGATCGACGGACCGGCCGACACGCCACACGGCCGGGAGCACGACGCCGACGACGAGCGCAGGTTCCTCGCCGGGTACGACCCGCACGCGTTCGCCCCCGTCGCCGTGACGGTCGACGTGGTGGCGCTCACCATCCGCGACACGGTCCCCCACGTCCTGCTCGGCCGACGCGGCCAGCAGCCCCAGAACGGACGGTGGGCCCTGCCCGGCGGGTTCGTCAGGGCCCAGGACGGACCGAACGGACCGGCCGACCCCGACCTGCCCGACGCCGCCCTGCGCGTGCTCACGGAGAAGACCCCCCTGCCCGCCGAACTCCACCTGGAGCAGCTCGGCACCTACGGGGCGATCGACCGCGACCCTCGTATGCGGGTGGTCTCGGTGGCGTACATGGTGCTCGCGCCCGACCTGCCCGACCCGCGCACCGGCCGCGACACCACCGAGGCCGCGTGGGTGCCGTGGACCGCGCTCGGCCACGGGGACGGGGCCCGGGAACGGTACGAACTCGCGTTCGACCACGCCCGCGTACTCGGCGACGCGATCGAACGCGCCCGCTCCAAGCTGGAGTACACCTCCCTGGCCACGGCCTTCCTTCCGGGCACGTTCACCGTCTCCGCCCTGCGCGGTGTGTACGAGGCGGTCTGGGGGCGCACCCTGCACGCCGCCAACTTCCACCGCAAGATCCAGGCCACCCCGGGGTTCGTGGAGGACACCGGCGCACTGGCCGAGCGCGGCGGCGCGGGGGGCGGGCGGCGGGCCCGGCTGTACCGGGCGGGCGGCGCGGCCCTGCTGCACCCGCCGCTGTTGCGCGGGGCCCCGTGAGAGGACCCCTGGGGCACGGAACCGACGAGGACACGACGACCGCGAGCACGGGCGAGGGGAGCACAGTGGACACCGAAGGAGACTCTCGGGACGGACTCGACGAGGCCCTGCGTGAGGTCGGCCTCGCGGCCGACCCCACCGACCTGTTCGGCCCCGTGCCGGTCGACGGCGGCCCCCTCCCCGCGGCCGCCGCCTCCGCGTACCGTCGCCTGGCGCGGCGGCTGCATCCGGACACCGCGCCCCCGCTCCGCGCGGCCGAGGCCGCGGACGGGTTCACCCGGCTCACCGAGGCGTGGCGGCGCTACCAGAGGGCCGCCGAGGGCGGCCCCGGCCTCGACGACGTGACGCTGGTGACCCGGGAGCGGACCTACCACGTGAGCCGGGGAGGTCCTCTGGCCAGCGGTGACGTGGCCGACCTGCACCCGATGCGGTGGAGGGGGGACGACCCCGCCGCCCCCGGCGGCGGCTGGCACGACGGGGTGCTCAAGCTCCCCCGGGCCCCGCGCGACAACGACCTGGTCCTGGCCGAGGCCACCGCGCTGCGCCGCGTCCGCGAACACGGCCAGGAGCGGTACCGCGCCTTCGTACCCCGGCTGGTGGAGTCACTGCGCCACCGCGACGCGGCCACCGGAGTGGAGCGGCGCGGCAACGTGCTGGACCGCCTCACCGGCTTCCACAACCTGGCCGAGGTGCGACGGGCCCGCCCCGAGGGGATCGACCCGCGCGACGCCGCCTGGATGTGGCGGCGGCTCCTCGTCGCGCTCGGCAACGCGCACGGAGCCGGGGTGGTGCACGGGGCGGTCATCCCCGAGCACGTGCTGATCCACCCGGAACAGCACGGACTGGTGCTCGTGGACTGGTGCTACTCCGTCACCTTCGCCTCGTCGCGCACCGCGCCGCACGTCCCGGCGATGGTGCCGCACCGCCGTGACACCTACCCTCCCGAGGTCGCCGACCGGCGCCCCGCCGTTCCCGCCACGGACGTGTACATGGCCACCCGCTGCGTGGAGTTCGTGACCGGCGGCCGCCTGCCCGGGCCGCTGCGGGCCCTGGCACGGGGGTGCACGCTCCCCTCGCCCGAACGGCGGCCCGCGGACGCGTTCGCCCTGCTGGGCGAAGTGGACCGCGCGCTGGAGCGCTGTTTCGGACCGCGCCGGTTCCGGCCCTTCTCCATGCCCGGCTGACCCGGCCCGTTGCCCGGACGCCGCATCCCCCGCACCGATCCGCAGACCCCCTCCCCCAGACCCCGGGCCCCACGCCACGCCACGCCACGCCACGCCACGCCACGCCACGCCACGAGGAGACCACCATGGGAAGCAGCAGCTGGTCCACCGACGCCTACCGCGCCCGACGGGCCTACCAGTCCTCCGCCGGAAGCAGCGGCTTCGACTACCACGACGACGTCACCGGCACGCCGCGCGACCAGTGGCGGGCCCACCCGTCACTCGACCCGCACGGCGTCAACGTCCGCGAGAGCCGCGACTCCGACGCCCACCCGAACTCGCTCGCCGTCTCGGTGCTCTTCGACGTCACCGGTTCCATGGGGCGTGTGCCCCGTTCCCTCCAGGCCAAGCTCCCCGACCTGTTCGGGCTGCTGCTGCGCCGGGGGTACGTACAGGACCCGCAGATCCTGTTCGGCGCGATCGGCGACGCCACCTGCGACCGCGTCCCCCTCCAGATCGGTCAGTTCGAGTCCGGCAACGAGCTGGAGGACGACCTCGGCAACATCCTGCTGGAGGGCGGGGGCGGAGGCCAGATGACCGAGTCCTACGAACTGGCCATGTACTTCATGGCGCGCCACACCGCCCTGGACTGCCTGGAGAAGCGGGGCAGGCGCGGCTACCTGTTCATCGTCGGGGACGAGATGGCCTACGGCGCGGTCAAGGCGCGCGAGGTCCGTGACGTGGTCGGAGACGACCTCGCCGAGGACGTCTCCCTCCCGGCGATCCTGGACGAGCTGCGGCGCAAGTACGAGGTGTACTTCCTCATGCCCACCGGCAGCCACCACTTCGGCAACGACCGGGTCCGGGAGTTCTGGAGGCGGCACCTGGGCCAGAACCTCGTCCTGCTGGACGACCTCGACGCGGTCTGCGAGACGATCGCGGTCACGGTGGGGCTGGGCGAGGAGGCCATCGACCTGGAGGAGGGTCTGCGGGACCTGGCCGACGCCGGTTCCGACCAGGCCGACGTGGTCGGTCGGGCGCTGCGGCCGCTGGCCCGCGAGCGCGGCGCGGTCGTGCCCGCCACCGTCCTGGAGGAGCTGGCCGGCGAGGGCCCGGGGGTGGAACGGCTGTGAACGGGCCGAGGGCGCGCGACGCCGAACACACGATCGTCGTGGACCTGGGGTTCGGCGACGCGGGCAAGGGCGTGACCGTGGACCTGCTGTGCGCGGGCGGCGGGTACGGAGCGGTGGTGCGCGCCAACGGCGGCGCCCAGGCGGGCCACAACGTGGTCACCCCGGACGGGCGGCACCACACGTTCGCGCAGTTCGGGGCGGGCACGCTCGCCCCGGGTGGCCCGGTGCCGACCCACCTGTCCCGGTTCGTGGTGGTGGACCCCTTCGCGCTGGCGGCCGAGGCCGAACACCTGGCGGGTCTGGGGGTGGCCGACCCGTTCTCCCTGGTCACGGTGGATCGGCGCGCTCTGGTCAGCACCCCGTGGCACGCGGCCGCCAACCGCGCCCGGGAGCGGGCGCGGGGCCGCGACCGGCACGGATCGTGCGGGATGGGCGTGGGCGAGACGGCGGCCTACGCCCTGGAGTACCCGGACGACGCCCCCACGGCGGGCGACTGCGCGACCCCCGCGGTGCTCCGCCGCAAGCTCGACCTGCTGGCCGAGCGGCTGGAGCCGGTCCTGACCGCGCCGAGCGGTCCGGACCGGCCGGGCGGCGGCGAGGCCGCCGTTTCCGGCGCCGGGGCAGCCGAACGCCTTCCCGACCCCGGCGTCTGCGTGGAGGCCTACCGGGCGTTCGCCGACCGGGTGGAGCTGGTGGACGAGCGGTACCTGCCCCGGCTGCTGGCCCGGACACCGGTGGTGTTCGAGGGGGCCCAGGGGGTGCTGCTGGACGAGTGGCACGGCTTCCACCCGTACACGACCTGGTCCACGACCACCTCCGTGAACCCGTTGGCACTGCTGGCGGAGGCGGGGATGGAGGGCCGGGCACGGCGGCTCGGGGTGACCCGGACCTTCGCCACCCGGCACGGCGCGGGGCCCCTGGTGACCGAGGACGCCCTGCTCACGGAGCGTCTGGCCGACCGCCACAACCGCACCGGCCCCTGGCAGGGCGGGTTCCGGGTGGGTCACCTGGACCTGGTCGCCCTGCGGTACGCGCTGGAGGCCACGGAGGGGGTGGACGCGCTGGTGGTCACGCACGCCGACGCCCCCGCCCGCCTGGGGCGGGACCCGCTCTGGTGCGTGGGGTACGAGCTGGCGGACGGCCGCCCGGTGCGGATGGCCCCGGGGACCGCGCCGGACCTGGCCCGCCAGGCTCGGCTGACCGGTCTCCTGGGCGCGGCGCGTCCTGTGCTGGAGTCCGTCCCCGGACCGGTGCCCGCCACCCTCGCCGACGCCCTCGGGCTGCCGTTGGAGGCGGTGTTCTCGGGGCCGACCCGGGCCGACGCGCGCGTTCCGGTGCGACGCGCGCCCCGAGTGGGGCCCTTCCCCCGGCGCCTGCCCGCCACCGCGTGAGCGTGTCGGACCCCGGGGAGCGGTCGGAGGCGGCCTACGTTGGGGCCATGAGCTCCCTGACTGACCCCGAGGTCCACGACTTCCTGACGTACGGAACGCGAACGGGCAAGGTGGCCTACACCGCCGAGGACGGCCGCCCGTTGGCGGCTCCGATCTGGTTCGTCGCCGACGGCGGCGACCTGGTGTTCAACACCGGCCGCGACAGCGCGAAGGGCCGGGCTCTGGCCCGCGACCCCCGGGTGACGCTCGTGGTGGACCGTGAGGAACCGCCGTACGGCTTCGTACAGGTCCAGGGGGTGGCCGAGGTGTCCGAGGACCCCCGCGAGCTGCTCCGGACCGCCACCGAGATCGCCCGCAGGTACGTGGGTGAGGATCAAGCCGAGGAGTTCGGCCGACGCAACGGGGTCCCCGGCGAACTGGTCGTGCGTCTGCGTCCAACCCGGGTCGTCGCGCAACTGGACATGACCGGCTGAGCGCGCGGTTCAGGCCCCCGAGGCCGCGTGGTCGACGAAGGCCCGGGCGGCGGCGGTGAGCGGCCCGCGTCGGCTGATCAGGGCCACGTCCAGGTGGTCGGTGGGCTCCAGGTCCAGGACGAGCGCCCCGGCCTGTTCGGCCAGGCCGCGCCAGGCGTCGGTCACCACCGCCAGCCCGGCCCCGCCCAGGACCAGGGGCAGGATCGACACCCGGTGCTCGCTCTCCACCACGATGCGGGCGTCCAGGCCCTCGGCCAGCAGGCGGTCGGCGAACCTGCGCATGCCCGAGCCCTCGTGACCGACGATCAGGCGGTGCCCGGTCAGCGCGGCGGCCGGGACGGGGGCACCCGGGCGGAAGGGGCCGTCCGCGGGCGCGAGGAGGACGAAGGCCTGCCGGACCAGCGGGAGGACGTCCACCCCGGGGTCTCCGAGCGGGTCCCCGGTCGCGACCACGCCGAGCTCGCAGGCGCCGGTACGGACCATCTGCACGGCGTCGCGGTTGGTCAGGGCGCCCCGGATGGACACCGACACGTCGGGGTGGCGTTCGGTGAAGCCCGCCACCAGCCCGGTCAGCGGTTCGATGGACTGGGTGGGCAGGGCCGCCACGTCCACCCGTCCCCGGCGCAGCCCGCGCACCGCCTCCACCGCCGATCGGGCCAGGTCCAGCCCGCGCACGGCCTCACGGGCGGGTCCGACGAGCGCGTGACCGGAGTCGTTGAGCACCAGGCGGCGACCGATCCGGTGGAAGAGGTCGCTGCCCAGGTCACGTTCCAGGGTCCGCAGGGCCTGGGAGAGGGAGGGCTGGGACAGGTGGAGCGCGGCGGCCGCGCGGTTCACGCCGCCGTGGTCGACGACGGCCAGGAAGTACTCCAGTTGTCGCACGTCCACACCGCAGCCCCGTCCGCTTCGTCCCGTCACGTCCGATCCTATAGGCGGCGCCTATCAGGGCTATCGGCAACCGGTCTTGGACGCGCGCGGGGCCGGGCTGCTGTGATCGTGGCATGAACGACGGCCTACTTCCCGGATTCGCCCGGAGCAGCGTGGAGGTCGAGGGACTGCGCGTCAACGTCCGCACGGCCGGGGAGGGGCCCCCGGTCCTGTTCCTGCACGGGTACCCGCAGACCCACCTGATCTGGCACCGGGTCGCCCCGCTCCTCGCCGACGGGTTCAGCGTCGTCCTCGCCGACCTGCGGGGCTACGGCGACAGCGGCAAACCTCCCTCCGACCCCCTGCACCTGACCTACTCCAAGCGGGCGATGGCCCGCGACCAGTACCTCCTCATGCGCAGGCTCGGATTCGACCGGTTCGCGGTCGTGGGCCACGACCGCGGCGCTCGGGTCGGGCACCGGCTGGCCCTCGACCACCCCGAAGCGGTGTCCGCATTCGCGGCCCTGGACGTGGTGCCCACCCGGTACGCGTTCGAGCACGCGGACGCGGAGTTCGCCTCGGGCTACTACCACTGGTTCTTCCTGACGGCGGGCCACGGCATCCCCGAACACCTGATCGGCCTGGACCCGGGGTTCTGGGTCCGCACCCGGATGAACGCGCGCCACCACGGCGGGTCCGCCTTCGACCCGGCGGCCGTGGACGAGTACGTGCGCTGCTTCAGCGACCCGGCGGCCGTCCACGCCTCCTGCGAGGACTACCGGGCGGCCGCCACCGTCGACCTCGAACACGACCGGGAGGACTCCGGGCGCCGCCTGGAGTGCCCGGTCCTGCTCCTGTGGGGCGAGCACAGCTTCGTGGGACGCCACTACGACGTCCCCGACGCCTGGTCCGCCTACGCTTCCGACCTGCGGGGGCACGCCCTGGACTGCGACCACTACGTGCCGGAGGAGGCGCCCGAGGCCACCGCCGCGTCCCTGCGCGCGTTCCTGACCGGAACCGCCCCCACGGCCTGACCCCCGCTCCCCCGCCCCTCCCCCCTCCACCTCTCACCCGACGGAGACCCATGAAGCAGTACCGCATCGCCACGATCCCCGGCGACGGCATCGGCGGCGAGGTCCTCGCCCCCGCGACCGCCGTCCTGGACCGGGTGGCCGCCCACCACGGACTCTCACTCGCCTACGACGAGTTCGACTGGTCGTGCGAGCGCTACGCGCACACCGGCGCGATGATGCCCGAGGACGGCCTGGACCGCATCCGCCACCACGACGCCGTCCTCCTCGGCGCGGTCGGCTGGCCCGGCGTGCCCGACCACGTCTCCCTGTGGGGCCTGCTGATCCCGATCCGCCGCGCGTTCCACCAGTACGTCAACCTGCGCCCGATCACCGTCCTGGAGGGCGTGCCCAGCCCCGTGGCCCGGGCGCTGCCGGGCGAGGTGGACTTCGTGGTGGTGCGGGAGAACAACGAGGGCGAGTACTCCCGGGAGGGCGGCCGCTTCGACCGGGGCACCCCCGACGAGCGGGCCGTGCAGGAGTCGGTGTTCACCCGGCGCGGCGTGGAGCGGGTGCTGGAGTACGGCTTCGACCTCGCCGAGCGGCGCGGCGGACGGCTCACCTCCGCCACCAAGTCCAACGGGATCGTGCACACCATGCCGTTCTGGGACGAGCTGGTGGCCGAGCGGGCCGCACTGCACCCGGACGTGGTCTGGGACCAGGAGCACATCGACGCGCTGGCGGCCAAGATCGTGCTGGACCCGGCGCGGTTCGACGTGATCGTGGGCTCGAACCTGTTCGGCGACATCCTCAGCGACCTGGCCGCGGCGGTCGCGGGCGGGATCGGAATCGCCCCCTCCGCCAACCTCAACCCGGAGCGCGACTACCCCTCCATGTTCGAGCCGGTGCACGGCTCGGCCCCCGACATCGCGGGCAAGGGCGTGGCCAACCCGCTGGGGGCGCTCTGGTCGGCGTCGATGATGCTGGACCACCTCGGCCACCCCGAGGCGGGCGGCCAGATGATGGACGCGGTCCGCGCCGTCCTGGCCGAGGGCCGGGTGCGCACCCGCGACCTGGGCGGCGAGGCGGGGACCGACGAGTTCACCGCCGAGGTCCTGCGCCGTCTGCCCTGACCGGACCCCGGCAACGCCCGTGGCCGCGTCCCCCGAGGGGACGCGGCCACGGGCGTTCACGCGTGGTCCCGGACGGGTCCCGGCCTCAGAGCTGGGCCATGACCTCGTCGGGGATGTCGGCGTTGGTGAAGACGTTCTGGACGTCGTCGGAGTCCTCCAGTGCGTCGACCACCCGCATGACCTTCTTGGCGGCCTCGGCGTCGACCGGAACCTCCATGGTCGGCAGGAAGCTGGAGTCGGCGGACTCGTAGTCGATGCCCGCCTCCTGGAGCGCGGTACGGACCTGGACCAGGTCGGTGGCCTCGCAGACGATCTCGAAGGCTTCGCCGATGTCCTCGACGTCCTCCGCCCCGGCCTCGAGAACCGCCATCGTCACGTCGTCCTCGGAGGTGCCCTCCTTGGGCACGATCACGACGCCCTTGCGGTTGAACATGTACGACACCGAGCCGGCGTCGGCCATGTTGCCGCCGTTGCGGGTGACGGCCACGCGCACCTCGGAGGCGGCGCGGTTGCGATTGTCGGTCAGGCACTCCACGAGCAGCGCCACACCGCCGGGGGCGTAGCCCTCGTACATGATGGTCTGCCACTCGGCGCCGCCCGCCTCCTCACCGGAGCCGCGCTTGCGGGCGCGCTCGATGTTGTCGGAGGGCACCGAGTTCTTCTTCGCCTTCTGGATGGCGTCGTAGAGCGTCGGGTTCCCTTCGGGGTCCCCGCCACCGGTACGCGCGGCCACCTCGATGTTCTTGATCAGCTTGGCGAACAGCTTGCCGCGCTTGGCATCGATGACGGCTTTCTTGTGCTTGGTGGTGGCCCACTTGGAGTGGCCGCTCATGCATGTCCTTTCGCGATGTCGACGAAGAGGCGGTGGATACGCGTGTCGCCGGTCAGTTCGGGATGGAAGGACGTCGCCATCAGGCCGCCCTGTCGTACGGCGACGATCCTACCGGCCCCACCCGTTCCGTTAACGCTTCCGAGGACCGTCACCCCCGGTCCGACCGACTCCACCCACGGGGCGCGGATGAACACCGCGTCGAACGGGTCGCCGCCGACGCCGTCGATCCGCACCCCGGTCTCGAAGGACTCCGCCTGCCGACCGAAGGCGTTGCGGCGAACGGTCATGTCGATACCGCCGAGGGTCTCCTGGTTGGCGGTTCCCCCGAGGAGCCGGTCGGCCAGCATGATCATGCCCGCGCACGTCCCGTAGACGGGCATCCCCAGGGCGACGCGTTCGCGGAGCGGACCCATCAGCCCGTGGCGGACGGCGAGTTTGGAGATGGTGGTCGACTCGCCGCCGGGGATCACCAGCGCGTCGACGGTGGCGAGCCGTTCGGCGGACAGCACCCGCGCGGTGGGCACGCCGAGGTCGTCGAGCATCCGGACGTGTTCGGCGACGTCGCCCTGGAGGGCGAGGACACCGATGGTGGGTTTGGCGGTCACGTGCTGCCTCGTCGTCGTGCGTTCGGTGGTCGGCGGGACGTCCGTCTACCAGCCGCGCGCGGCGTAGCGCTGGGAGTCCGACAGTTCGTCCAGGTTGATGCCGACCATGGCCTCGCCCAGGCCGCGCGAGACGCGGGCGATCACCGCGGGGTCCTCGTAGTGCAGGGTGGCCTGCACGATGGCGTCGGCCCGCCTGGCCGGGTCGCCGGACTTGAAGATGCCCGACCCCACGAAGACGCTCTCCGCGCCGAGCTGGCGCATGAGGGCGGCGTCGGCGGGGGTGGCCACGCCTCCGGCGGAGAACAGCGGAACGGGCAGCTTGCCCAGGCGCGCGACCTCCTTGACGATCTCGTACGGGGCACGCAGTTCCTTGGCCGCGCCAAACAGCTCGGGCTCGTCGAGGGTGCCCAGCCGCCTGATCTCACCGCGGATCGAGCGCATGTGCCGGGTGGCCTCGACGACGTTGCCGGTCCCGGCCTCGCCCTTGGAGCGGATCATCGCGGCGCCCTCGGCGATCCGCCGCAGGGCCTCGCCGAGGTTGGTGGCCCCGCAGACGAACGGGACGGTGAACGCCCACTTGTCGATGTGGTACGCCTCGTCGGCGGGTGTGAGGACCTCGGACTCGTCGACGAAGTCCACGCCGAGCGACTCCAGGACCTGGGCCTCGACGAAGTGTCCGATCCGGACCTTGGCCATGACCGGGATGGAGACCGCCTCGACGATGCCGTCGATCATGTCGGGGTCGGACATGCGCGCGACGCCGCCGTCCCTGCGGATGTCGGCGGGGACCCGCTCCAGGGCCATGACGGCGACCGCGCCGGCGTCCTCGGCGATCTTGGCCTGCTCGGGGGTGACGACGTCCATGATGACGCCGTTCTTGAGCTGTTCGGCCATACCGCGCTTGACGCGCTGGGTGCCGACGGCGTTGTCGGAGGTGTTCGCTGCGTTGGTGGCCACGGTGGTGGTCTCCCGTTCCTTCGGTTGGGTGGGGCCGGGCGGTCGGTTGCGCGCACCGGTCGACCGGCGTCCCATCCTAGTTCCACCACCTTTTTTGGTCTGACGCCGGGCCCGATAATTGGGGTGTGACGTCAGACCACTTCGCTCCGGGGCGTGCACCGGGGTCAAAGGCGGGGCTGCCGGTCGTCCATCTCGAAGTAGTCGGGCAGCGCGGCGGTGCCCGCCAGGCGCAGGACGCGGACCAGGCGGGACCGGCGCGCGCGCCGGGTGTCGGACACGGCGTCGTTGTGGAAGACCCGTGCCAGGTGGACGCCGCGCGCCGCCACGGCGACCTCGCCGAGGCGGTCCGTGGACGCGCCGGTCGGCGTGCCGTCCAGGGTGGCGCGCAGCACCCTGGAGAGTCCGCTCTCGGCGAGTTCGCGCTCCCCCTCCCCGGCACGGCGCGCGTCGTTGGCCGCGGCCGCCAGGAGCGCGGCGGTCGCGCGGTCCAGTCCGGGGTCGGCGGCCAGGTCCAGGACGGCCGCGGCGCGGCGCAGCAGCGCGGCGTCCAGGGCCGCGCCCGCGGTCTCCACGCGGTGGTGGAGGCGGTCGAGCCGGGTGGCGCGCCACGAGAGGTAGAAGCCGAGCAGGACCAGCGCGAGCAGGAGCCCCGCGACCAGACCGACGAAGCCGACGTCCTCGATCAGGGCGACTCACCCCGCGCGGGCGGACGCCGGGCGCCCAGCCTCACCCCGGCCCGGTCGTCCCATGACAGCACGGTCGCGTACACGTGGGCGATGTCGGCGGCGACGGTGTCCCAGTCATAGGCTCGGACGGCCCCGCGTGCGGCCTCCGACAGCCGGGTTCGGCGTTCGGGCGCGTCGAGCAGGGCCCCGGCCCGTTCGGCGAGGTGGTCGGGGTCGCCCGCCCGGAAGAGCTCACCGGCGGTGCCGCCGCCCAGGACGGCCGCGAACGCGGGAATGTCGCTGGCGATGACGGCGGCCCCGGCCGACATGGCCTCGGTGAGGACGATGCCGAAGCTCTCCCCGCCCAGGTTGGGGGCGCAGAACACGTCCGTGGAGTGGTAGGCGCGGACCTTGTCCGCGTCGTCGAGACGGCCGAGGAGGACCACGCGCTCGCGCAGGTGGTCCGGTACTCCGGACAGGTCGGCCTCCCCCGGCCCGGCGACGAGCAGGCGCAGTCCGGGCCGGTGCGGCGCCATCCGGGCGAAGGCCGCAAGGAGGGTGGCCAGGCCCTTGCGGGGTTCGTCCAGGCGTCCGAGGAACCCGATGGAGCCGCCCCGCCCCGGCCACCCGGGCAGCGGCGCGGCGTGCGCGAAACGGCGCACGGCCACCCCGTTGGGGATGAGCACGGCGTCACCGCCCACGTGTTCGACGAGGGTGCGCCGGGCGGCCTCGGAAACCGCCACGCGGGCGTTGATCTTCTCCAGGGCCGAGCGCAGCGCTCCGGAGCCCGCCGCCATGGCACGCGAGCGCGGGTTCGAGGTGTGGAAGGTCGCCACGATGGGTCCGTCCGCCGCCCAGCAGGCCAGAAGGGAGACGCTGGGCGCGGCGGGTTCGTGGACGTGCAGCAGGTCGAAGCCGCCCCCGCTGATCCACCGGCGCACCCGGCCCGCCGTGCGCGGCCCGAAGCTGAGCCGGGCCACGGAGCCGTTGTAGGGCACCGGGACGGGCCGTCCGGCCGGAACCAGGTAGGGCGGGACCGGGTGGCCGGGGTCGCCCAGCGGGGCGAGCACGGAGACCTGGTGGCCCATCGCCGCGAGCGCCTCGGCGAGGTCGCCCACGTGCTGCTGCACCCCGCCGGGCACGTCCCAGGCGTAGGGGCAGACGATCCCGACGCGCATCCCGCTCCTGTCCTTCTCGGAGACCGTGTCCGGGGGGACGGTCCGGTCCGGTGGCCGGATCACCGGCCGATCACCGGCCCCGTTCCGCGAGCGTCCCGTGCCGGTGGCGTCGGGCCCGGTCGGCCTCGTGGTCGGCGCTGAAGACGGGCTGGAGCATGTGCCAGTCCTCGGGGTGCTCGGCGATGGCGCCCTCGAAGACCCGAACGAGTTCCTGGGTGGTCCGGTGGATGCGCCGGGTGCGGGTGGCGCCGGTCGCCACGGGCACCTCGTCATGGACGCGGATGTTCCAGTACGGGCCGTCGTACCAGAGGGAGACCGGCATGAGGGCGGCGCCGGTGTTCAGGGCCAGCGCGGCGGGCCCGGAGGGGACGCGCGCACGCTCTCCGAACAGGTCCACCTCCAGACCGGTGCCGTTGATGTCGCGGTCGGCGAGCAGGCAGACGAGCCCGCCCGCGCGCAGACGGCGGGAGAGGACGCCGACGGTGTTGGCGGCCCCGCCGTCGAGCGGCAGCACCTCCATGCCCAGGGACTCGCGGTGGGCGGTGAACCTCCGGTACAGGCTCTCGGGCCGCAGCCGCTGCGCCACGGTGGTCAGCGGGGTGCCGCGAGCGGCGATCCAGGCTCCGGCGTGGTCCCAGTTGCCCATGTGCGGCAGGGCCGCGACCACGCCGCGCCCGGAGCGCACGTGTTCCTCCAGCGCCTCGATCCCGGTCTGGCGGGTCCGGCCGAGGATCTGCCCGCGGCTCAGGGCGGGCAGGCGGAACATCTCGTGGTAGTAGCGCATGTAGGAGCGCATACCCGCTTTGGACAACGCCCTGAGCTGGGCGTCCGTGGCGTTCGGGCCGAGCGGCCTGCGCAGGTTGCGTTCCAGGCCCCGGGTGGCGTCGTCGTGGGCGCGCCAGGACCGGTCGGCCAGCACGCGGAACACCGCCCGGCCCGCCCCGTCCGGTGCGCGGCGGACCAGCGCCCATCCCGCCGAGTAGGCCAGATCGGCCATGCGTTCGTCCACGTCGCTTCCTCGTCCGTTCGTTCCCTCCGGGGCGCGCTCAGGCGCCGTTGCTGGTCTTCTCGTCCTCGCCGTCGCCCCGGGTGAAGCCGGGGTCGTTGAGGCGGGCCCGTGTCTCCACGAGGCGCTGGAGGACGGTGAGCAGGCTCATGACGGCCAGGAGCCACAGGCCGCCCGCGAGGATGTAGGGGACGCCGAGCTCGCTGAGGCCGACCGCGACCAGCACGATGATGAGGCGTTCGGTGCGTTCGGCCACGCCGACGTCGCAGTTGACGCCCAGGCCCTCCGCGCGCGCCTTGATGTAGGAGACCATGAAACCGCTGATCAGGCAGAACAGGGTGAGCCCCGCGAGCACGGGGTCGTCACCGTCGCCCACGAACCACCACATGAGCCCGGCGAGGATCGCGGCGTCGGCCACCCGGTCGAGGCTGGAGTCGAGGAAGGCGCCGAACGCGCTGGCGCTGTCCTTGGCCCGGGCCACCGCCCCGTCAAGCATGTCGAAGAGCGCGAAGACGGTGATGACCACCGAACCCGCGTAGAGCTGTCCGCGGGGGTAGAAGTAGAGGGCGCTGACGACCACACCGGCGGCACCGACGATGGTGACGATGTTGGGTGTCAGGCCGATACGGGCCAGGCTCCGGCCGAGCGGGGCGGTGACCCGGGAGATCATGGGGCGAAGGATTCTCAGCATGTCTTCTAGTGATCGTAGGGCGGGAACGGTCGTCAGGGTGGGATCAGCCCCCGCTGGGGGTGGCGTCGCCCCCGGGGTCGGGCGGGGCGGGGTCGGGCGGCGGTCCCGGTCTCACTCGCGGGGCCAGAGTTCGGCCAGTCGGGCGCGGGTCCGCTCCAGCATCTCGGGCAGGACCCTGGTCTGGCCGATCACGGGCATGAAGTTGGTGTCGCCTCCCCATCGGGGCACGACGTGCTGGTGCAGGTGGGCGGCGATCCCGGCACCGGCCACGGTACCGAGGTTCATGCCGACGTTGAACCCTGCGGGCTGGTAGGCCTCGGTGAGCGTGCGCAGGCCCCGCTGGGTGAGCGCGGCGACCTCGGCGGTCTCCTCCTCGTCCAGCGCGGAGTACTCGGCGACGTGCCGGTAGGGGCACACCATGAGGTGGCCGCTGTTGTAGGGGTAGAGGTTGAGGACGACGAAGGCGGTGCGGCCGCGGGCCACCACCAGCCCCTCCTCGTCGGTGAGGCCGGGGGCACGGCAGAAGGGGCAGCCGTCGTCAGCGCCGGGACCGGTGGGGCGTCCCTCGCCCTTGACGTAGGCCATGCGGTGCGGCGTCCAGAGGCGTTCGTGGCCGTCCGGGGTCCCGGTTCCCGCTCCGGGGAGCCGGTCGGGTCCGTCCGCGGGATCGTCGTGGGCACCGCGCATGGCTCGTCCGCTCCCCTCGCCTGACCGTTTCGTGCTGCGCGTCCAGCATAGAAGCGCCGGGCGGGTGAAGCGCCGGACCTCGGGGCCCGGGGTGGCGCGGGGCCGGGCGGGGCCGTGGCGCGCGCCGGGGCGGCGCGGCCCCCCGGTTCACAGACCCAGCAGGGTGCGCAGGTGGCGCGGGGAGGGGTTGCCGTGTGCCAGCATGGCGTCGTGCAGGCGGCCGACCGGCTCGTGGGGCCGTGCCCGGGCCAGGTCTCGGGCGATGTCGGAGACCTCCGCGTAGCCGACGTAGTAGGTGGACAGCTGGGCGCTGGTGAGCAGGGCGCGCCGCCACTTGCCGACGGCCTCGCCCTCCTCCTGGTGGCCGCGTTCGGTCAGCAGGGCGACGGCCTCGCGCTCGGTGAGGCCCTCCGTGTGCACGCGCACGTCCAGGATCGCGTTGAGGACGGACCTCAGGCGCATCTTGAGCTGGACCAGGCGCAGTCCCAGGTTGGCGCGCCGGGAGGCGGGGTCGGTTCCGTCGGTCCAGCCGTGCCCGGCCAGGACCTCCTCCGCGTGGACCGCCCACCCCTCGACGAAGGTTCCGCTGCCCAGCGCCGAACGCACGCGGGTGCCGCCCCGGTGGCGGGCGGCGTGCGCGAGTTGGAGGGCGTGCCCGGGCATCGCCTCGTGGACCATCACGTCGCGCAGCAGGCCCGCGTTGTACTCGCGCAGGAAGGAGGCCCGGCGCTCGGCGTCCCACTCCTCGGGCGGCGGCGCCACGGCGACGAGGGTGGGCTGGGTGCGTGCGTCGGGGGCCAGCGGCCCGGGCGCGTCGCAGTACGCGACGGCCACGCCCCGGCGGGCGTCCGGCATCGGGACGACCTCGACCGGGTCGTCGTGGACGGTCGCCAGGTCCAGCTCCCGGACCCGGGTGCGCAGGTGGGCGAGGGCACCGGTACAGGCGGGAACGACCTCCTCGGCACCGATCGCGAACTCGTCGGCCAGCGCCGCGAGTACCTCGGCGACCTGGCCGGGGCGGCTCGGTTCGTCCGCGTACGCGGACGCCGCCTCGGCGAGCGCCTCCTCCGTGGCCAGGAGGTCGCTCTCGGCGCGTACCAGGAGCGCCTCCGGGGTGAGTTCGGAGTCCAGGGTGTACCAGAGCTGGGCGGCGAAGCGGCGGGCGCCCAGCCGGGGGTCCGCGTCGGCGAACTCGCGCTCGACGCGCAGCCAGGAGGTGTGGGCGTCGAGGGCGGCCAGGGCGGCCGTGCGCGCCTCCTCCAGCCCCGCTGGGGCGGCTCCGGGGAACCGGGCCGCGAGGGCGGGCAGGTCCCGGGTGAGCATCGCGCGGGCGCCCTCCAGCCGACCCAGCGCGGTCTCCACGTGCACGCGGGGCATACCCGGGCCCTCGGACAGGCGGGTACGGGCGGTCTCGAGGTAGGCCGGAAGGGCGGCGCAGCGCGCCGTCAGGGCCGCCAGGCGCTCCTGCGGGGGCAGGAGCTCGCGTTCCACAAGCGTGTACAGGACCTCGCCGGGAGAGTGCACGAGCGGGTCCCAGGAACGCGGGCGCAGTTCCGTGGTGTGCCACAGGTCGGCGCTGACCCTGGTGCGCAGCATCTCCAGGTCCACCAGGTCGTCGGCCGCGAGCAGGTCGGGGTCGATCTCGTCGAGGGAGCCGAGCGCGTCGGTCAGGAGGCTCACCCGGAGGGAGTCGGCCTCGTCGGAGTGGTCGGTGAGCCGGTGGGCCCACCGGGTGTCTCCCAGGCCCAGGGCCCATTCGGGGTCGTCCGCCAAGAGGGCGTCCAGCACCCGTTCGGCCACGTCTCGGAACCGTCGGGTCGTCTCGGCCGCGTCGGGATGGGAGGAGGTCATCCCGTCATGATGCCAGGTCGCGCGGGACACGGACGCCCGGTTCCCGACATGCGGGAACCGGGCCGTACTCCGTGTGGGACCCCGGCCCGGGGCAGCTCCTGGTCAGCGCCAGGAGTTCTGGCCCCCGGTGGAGGTGGGCTGCTGCCCGGCCGCGCCCTCGGGGTCCCCCACCGTGATCGCGTGCTCGACGAGGGTGATGAGCGTCGACTTGGTGGAGGCCTTGTCACGGGCGTCCACCTGGACGATGGGGATCTCCGGGCTGAGCGTGAGCGCGTCCCGGACCTCGTCGGCCGCGTGGGGGTAGTAGCCGTCGAACCCGTTGATACCCACGATGAAGGGCAGACGCGCCTCTTCGAAGTAGTCGATCGCGGGGAAGCAGTCGGCCAGACGTCGCGTGTCCACCAGCACGACCGCGCCGATGGCGCCCTTGACCAGGTCGTCCCACATGAACCAGAACCGGTGCTGCCCGGGGGTGCCGAACAGGTACAGGATCAGGTCGGAGTCGAGGGAGACACGGCCGAAGTCCATGGCGACGGTCGTGGTCTGCTTGTCCGGCGTCTTGGCGAGGTCGTCCACCCCGACGCTGGCGCTGGTCATGACCGCCTCGGTCGTCAGCGGCACGATCTCGGAGACGGAGCCAACGAATGTCGTCTTCCCGACACCGAAGCCCCCGGCGACGACGATCTTGACCGACGTCATCGCGTTCCCCCCAGCACCGCCTTCCTCGGCTGGGCTAGAGCTTGCGAAGTCCACTGAGCACCCTTTCAAGCAGGTTGGTGTTGGGGCGAGCGTCGTTGTTGAGCGAAGACCTGATCTGGACCAGTCCCTGCTCGGACATGTCCGCCACAAGCACCCGCGCCACGCCGAGAGGCATCCGCAGTAGCGCGGAGATCTCCGCCACGGATCGCCACTCCCGACACAGGTCGCTGATCGCCTGCCATTCGGGCGTCAGCGTCCCTGACTCGTTCCGGGCCGCCGCGGTGGCCGAGATCAGAGCCTCCAGGGGAAGCTGCGACTTCGGCTTGGTACGGCCCTTGGTGACCGCGTAGGGACGCACCAGCGAACTGGGGGCGCTGCCCGGCGCGGGTCGTTGGTCATACGGTTGTTGGATTGGTCGAGGAACATCTCCGCCGCCCGGAACCGCGGGCATCCCTCCTGTGGAGGGATGGCCCGGCTGTTGTCCGAACCACGAGGCGCTCCCGGCATCTCTACTGTGAGGTGCCACCACTTCCTCCTGTCGGTGGTGGATCAGTGGATTCCCGAGGTGCGCGCCGTTGGTGTCAGCGCCCGCCCCGCCCGCTCGACGAGCAGGGTCATCTCGTACGCGACCAGACCCAGGTCGCTCTCGGCCGCCGCGAGGACCGCGAGACAGGAGCCGTCGCTGATCGCCATGATCAGCATCAGCCCCCGCTCCATCTCCACGACGGTCTGGGCGACCGCTCCACCCTCGAACACCCTGGCCGCGCCCTGGGTCAGGCTGGACAGGCCAGAGGCGATGGCGGCCAACTGGTCGGCCCGGTCGGCCGGGAAGCCCGCGGACGAAGCCAACGGAAGGCCGTCAGAGGAGACGACGATCGCGTGGGCGACATCGGGGACCCGGTCGGCAAAGTCAGTGATCAACCAGTTGAGTTCATTCACCTGTCGACTCATCTGATCTCCTGTCCAAGTTCGCCGGTCGATCTGTGGGCACTGCTACCGCCGGCACGGCATGTGACAGCACTGCCTTTGCGAACCACCCGGCCCCTCCCGTGGGGGTGACCGGGAGTCTGGTGTTCCGCTCTCGTCAAGCGATGGGTGTGGCGCGTCCGAGAAGCTCGGTAGATGCTATTGCATCCGGCTTCCGGGACTGTGAGGGACCCCGTCCCACCACTGGTCACTTGGGTCACTCCTCTGTCGAACTGTCGCCGAGCCGGTTCCGACCGTCGCGGACGCCCTTCTGGAAGCCCGAGAAACGGTTGCGGACACGGTCCGCGCTCCGGGTGGGCATCTGCTTGAAGTTCTCCGGCTTGGGTGCGGTACCAGGAACTAGGTTTGCCTTGGGAACCCGTTTTGGCAAGCCGGAGGTGGTCAGTCCGCCCGCGAGCGGCTCGGCCGCGGTGCGCGCGGCCTTCCATCCGCGGTCGGCCGCGGAGTTCCACTCCTGCTCGGAGCGGTTGCCCGCCTCGGGCTGCTGGACGGCGGCGTCCCTGCGGGTCCGCTGCGGTTCCTGGGGTTCCTGGGGCGCCGCGGGCACCTGCTGGATCGGGCCGGTCTCGGTGGTGTCCACGGTGGGACCCCCGGTACGGCGCTTGAACCAGTTGGACTCGATGGCGTCGAAGATCGGCAGCGAGTCGGCGTCCCCGCCCGCCGGGGCGGCCGGGACGACGGTGCTGTTCGAGCCCTGGCTGCCGCCGTAGCGGCGCGACAGGTAGGCGGTGGAGCCGTAGCCCTCCCGGGAGTCGCCGCCCCCGGCGCGCCAGGTGCCGGTGGTGTTCGGCTCGGGCTGCTGGGGCTGCGCGGGTGCCTGGTGCGGCTGCTGGGCTCCGGTGTCCCACGAGGAGATCGCCGGGAACGTCTCGGTGTTGTCCTCACCGCGCGCCGGAGCGGCGGGGCGCTCGGGCCGGGCGCCGTCCCGCGAGCCGGTCTCGAAGGCCCCGCTCCGGTGCGTACCGGTGCCGAACGCGTCGTAGGAGTCGGCGGACCGGCTCTCGGACTCGGCGGGCCGGCCGAGGGCGTCCGTCTCCGGGGCGGGGCGCGAGAACGCGCCCGTGTCGGTGGGACGGCGGAACGCTCCGGAGTTCGGTGCGCTGAACGAACCCGTGTCCGTGGTGCGGGGGGCGGGGTCGAAGAGGCTGCGACCGGTGGTCTCCTGCTGCTTCGGCTCGTCTCCCTCCGGCACGTCGTAGGGGTCCACGACCGAGCCGGGGCCGTCGGTCAGGCCGCTGTTGGGCGAGAGGCCCTCGGCGCGGCTGGGCGCCTCCCAGACCGACTCCGAGCTGGTGGTGCTCCACAGGTCCTGGCCGCTGGGCGGGTGCTCCTCGGGACGGCCGCCGGTGGGCTTGCGCTTGGGCAGACCGCCCAGGTCGCCTCCGAGGCCGCCCGCGTCCTGGCTGTTCCAGGGGTCGTTCGGCTCTTCGGCGGCGGGGCTGGCGGCGAAGGCCGCCTCGGCGTCGGCGAAGGTGTCGGGGGCCCCGGCGGACAGCTCGGGACGGGCCCCGGGGCCGCCGAGGGCGTGCTGGCCCTCGACCGGGGTGATGAGCAGGTCGGGCGGGAAGACGACGCTGGCGGTGGTGCCGCCGCCGTGCGCCTCCTTGAGGCTCATCCGGATGCCGTGGCGGTGCGCCAGGCGCGAGACCACGAACAGGCCCATGCGGCGCGAGACCGCGACGTCGATGACCGGCGGGGCGGCCAGGCGGGCGTTGATCGCCGCCAGGTCCTCCGGGGCCATGCCGATTCCGCTGTCGGTCACGTCGACCTGCACGGAGCCGTTGTCCATGATCTTGGCGCTGACCAGCACCTCGGTGTCGTGCGGGGAGAACGACGTGGCGTTCTCCACCAGCTCGGCCACGAGGTGGATGACGTCGTTGACCGGGCGGCCGAGGACCGAGATGTGGGAGGGGGCGCGCACGTTGACGCGCTCGTACTGCTCGACCTCGGAGACCGCGCCCCGCAGGACGTCGACCAGCGGGACGGGCTGGGCCCACTTTCGGGTGTTGTCCTGGCCGGACAGGACCAGCAGGTTCTCGTTGTTGCGCCGCATGCGCGTGGCGAGGTGGTCCAGCTGGAAGAGGTCGGAGAGGCGGTCGGCGTCCTGCTCGGACTGCTCCAGACCGTCGATCAGGCGCAGCTGCCGTTCCACCAGGGTCTGGCTCCGGCGGGACAGGTTGACGAACATCGCGTTGACGTTGCTGCGCAGACCCGCCTCGTCGGAGGCCAGGGTCAGGGCGACGCGGTGGACGTCGTCGAAGGCGCGGGCGACCTCGCCGATCTCGTCGTGGGTGTGCACCTCGATGGGGGTGACCCGGACCGACTCGGGGGCCGTGCCGGCCTCCTGCATCCGGTTGATCGCGTCGGGCAGGTCGCGCTCGGCGACGCGGCGCGCGCCGTCCTCCAGGGTGCGCAGCGGGCGCACCAGGGAGCGGACCACCAGGGAGGTGAGGACGAAGACGGCGAGGAGCACGCCCGCGACGATGATGAGGTCCATGATCGTGCGGAACAGGGCCTGGCCGCGCAGCTCGTTGGCGTCGGAGGCGATGCCCGTGGCAAGGGTCGACTCGACCGTCTGGAGGCGCTCCAGCGCGGTGTCGGCGATGGCCGCGTAGTCCTCGGGGCCGTCGTTGGGCGTGACGTTGGTCAGCGGGTCACCGCGGTCGGCGCGGTACATGACGCGCATACGCATGGTAGAGACCTGGCTGACCTCCAGGCCGGTGAAGTTCTCGTCGAAGACCGCGCGCTGCTCGGGCGAGGCCGCCTGGATGAAGTTCGAGATCTCGTTCTCGTAGCGGGCCCGGCTGGAGTCGATCGCCTCGGCGATGCCGCCGGTCATCGTGTTGCGGGCCAGGGAGTGGCCCATCAGCGCGGTCTCGTAGGAGAGCTGGTCGCGGGCGTTCGACAGCGCGGTGAGGGCGCGCACGGCCTCGCGGAGCTCGGTGTCGTTGGTCTCGTCCGCGATCGTCTGGTTGAAGTCCGAGAGCGACCGGGCGATCGTCCGGTACTTGGTGACGACCGGCAGGACCGTGATGCGGGTGGAGTCGACCTCGGTGCGCAGGGACTCCAGCGTGGAGAGCTGGCTCCGCATCGCCGCGAGTCGGGTCTGCGCGAGGTCGCCGTCCATCGCGCCCATCTCGTCGAGACGGGCGTTCAGGGTGCTCTGGAGGTCGAGCGTGGCGGCCCGCTCGGTCTCCATCTCCTGGCGGAGGTCGGCCGAGCGCCGGTCCGGGTCCGCGTTGTCGGAGATGAAGACGGCGCTGGCCGTGCGCTCGCGGCCCAGCTGGTTGGCCAGGTCCACGATGAGGACGCCCACCTGGGCGCGGTCCTCGATGTGCGCGTGGGTGACGGTGGAGACCGAGGCCTCGTAGACCCTCAGACCACCGAGCGCGAGCGCCACGGCGGTCGGGATGACGATGAGGGCCACCAGTCGGGAGCGCACCCGCCAGTTACGTGGCCGCCACCAGATGGCTCTGCGCCGGGGCTGGGCATCGGCGTTGTCGGCCTGCGCTGCCTCGCTCTGAGCGCTGGCCCCGCTTTTCGTCGCTCGTGTCGACACGGACCCTCGCAACCTTTCGTGTCACCGCCTCGAACGGCTGTTGGACCCAGGGATTCGGACCGCTCCAGACCGGAAGGTCGCCATGGCCACAGTGGTCCACCAGAAGCAGGAAGCAGTGGGAGTGTGGGGAGATGTGAAGACTGTCCGCCGGACTCGCCTGGGAGGAGAGGCGCGGCGCACCAACACTGTCGTGGTGCGCGTGCGGTGCATAGCGTACCAATGGGCGAGAAGGGCTCGCTTCGGGCGATTGATGCCCATCAAGCAAGATCATCCGGGGTCATCGGCGACCGTAATCCCCACCCAGTCCGCATTAGGGCCAATCTCCCAGGTCAGGATGGGCGACCGAAAACCCGTCGGACATTGAGGTAACTATTTGGACACACCGCCAACTTCCTCGGGAAGATCACTTCTGCGTGACATCGTGACAGCACGTAGACGCAGGCCCGAAGGGGGAGGCGGAAATGCGCACCTCGGCGCGCCCCGGTTCGATCACCTGGAGTGATGACTCCCCTCCTCCGGGCCCTGACCGCCATTCGCGATGGAACCGCGTGATTCTTCGCTTTTCGGTCCACACCGCCCTGCCGTTGGGCACCGCGCTGCTGTTGGCCCTCACGTGCGCGGCCCCCGCGGGCGCCGACGTCACCGATCCGGACCAGAGCGACCTGGACCGCCTACGGGTGGAGCTGGCGACGGCCCGCGCCGAGGTCGCCTCCCTCCGCGAGAGCGCCCAGGAGAGGATCAGCGCCTACGAGGAGGAGAGCGCCCGGCTCGACGAGCTCACCGGTCGGCGGGAGTCGGCCGAGTCCCGCGCCGACGCGGCCGAACGGCGCCACGAGGGCACCCGGCTGGGCGCGGCACGCCAGGCGGCCGGGGCCTACAAGGGCGTCGACCTGAGCCTCATGCGGGCCTGGATCGATCCGGAGGGCCCCACACGGGCCCTGGAACGGGGTTCCTACCTCACGCTGTTCGGGGAGCACCGCTCCGCCGACCTCGCCCGCGCGCGGGCCTCACGGGTCGCCTCGGACACGCTGGCCGAGACCGCGCGGACCGCCGAGCGGGAACAGGCCGAGGCCACCGAGGCGGCCGAGGACGCGCGTGAGGCGGCCGAGGCGGCGATCACCGCGCAGGAGGAGAGGTCCGAGAGGCTGCTGGACCAGCAGACCCGCCTGGAGAAGGCCATGGCCGCCGCCCCGGCCACCGGGAAGGAGGCCCGGACGGCCGGGCCGCCGGAGCGGGAGGCGCCCGAGGGCTGCGCGGAGAAGGGCGGGTCCGCCGACGTCGAGAACGGCCGGGTGCCGCAGACGCTGCTGTGCCCGCTGCCGCAGGCCGGTGAGCGGCTGCGCGCGGACGCCGCGACCGCTTTCGTCGCCCTCGACCGGGACTTTCGGTCAGAGTTCGGCCGCCCCATGTGTGTGACCGATTCCTACCGGCCTTACCACGAGCAGGTCCGCCTCTTCCAGGAGATGCTTCCGGGGATGGCGGCCCGGCCGGGCACCAGCGCGCACGGGCTCGGCCTCGCCGTGGACCTGTGCGGCGGCGTGAACGAGCTGGACGCCCCGGAGCACCGGTGGATGCTCGACCACGCGCCCGAACACGGCTGGCACAACCCCGAGTGGGCCAGGGACGGCTTCGAGCCCTGGCACTGGGAGTTCACCCCCTGAGCCACGGCCCGGCCCGGGGGCGGACCCCTCAGACCTGGGACCCCACCCTGACCTCGTACGTGCCCAGCTCCCCGGCGTCCACGAACAGCTCGTCGTTCGCCGCCAGGTCCGGGGTGGCCACCGGAAGCAGCGCCCGGACCCGCCCGGGGCCCGAGGCCAGCCACGCGTGCCCGGGATCGACCCGGCCCCGCCCGTTCTCCCGGTCGTCCACCGAGGTACTCAGCTCCACCGCCGCGCCGGACAGTTCGTCGGCGGTGGTCAGGACCGGGCCGAGGACGAGCTGCACCGGCACGCCCTCCGCGTCCAGCCACAGGCAGGCCGGGGTGTAGGCGCTCGCGGTCCCCGACCCCCCGCTCAGGGCGGCCACGCCCACCCGGGCGGAACGGGCCCGCGCCGTCACCGCGTCGTCGGCGCCCCTCACCAGCTCCGGGGCGACCAGCGTCTCGTGGTCGCCCGCCAGCACCGGGACCGGTTCGGCGGGGGTCACCGGGGCGCACATGCGCGCCTCGGGTTCCACGATGATCTCGATCGCGCCGTCCACGGCGCGCGCGTGCGCGGACGCCAGGGCCTGCGCGCCGCCCTCCAGCAGTTCGCCGAGGCCCTGTGACCCCGGGCTGCCCATCACGTCACCGTCGTCCAGCGCGCCCGCGCGCGCACCGCCGCCGCTCGGCGACAGATAGGTGACCCAGCGCAATGTTCCTCCACGTTCGGTTCGCGATCCCCTCGCGGCTCACGGGCCGGGCACCGGCCGGGCGAGGGGAGTCCGCCCCGCGCCGGGCTCAGGACGCCGCCGTCGAGCCGTGCTCCTTGCCGGTCCCGGCGCAGCCCCGGCAGGGCTCCTCGACCCGGTGCCAGACGACCAGCCCGTTGACCTCCCGGTGCGGCCGCTCCGGCCGCCACCACCCCGTCCCGGCGCAGAACCGGCACCGGTCGCCGTCCCGGTCGCACCAGCCGCACGCGGAGATCGCGCACCTGGAATGGGTCGGTTCCCGCGTCGACTTCATGTGCCCCCACCGTCTTCCGCGCAATCGCGACCAGCCTCGCACAGGCGGCACATGGGAGTCCAGCGCTCACGCGGGGCGAACGTCCCCGGTGGCGGGGCCCGCGGGGCCGCGTCTCAGGCGGAGTCGCGCACCACGAGCCGTGTGTCGAGCAGGATGGTCTCGGACTCGGCGGTGCGCGGGATCGCCACGTCCACGAGGAGCCGGGCCATCTCCTGCCCCATCCGGACGGTCGGCTGGTGGACGGTGGTGAGCGCCGGGTCGCTGTGCCGGGACATGAGGGTGTCGTCGAAACCGACCACGGCGACGTCCCCGGGCACGCTCAGCCCCCGTTCGCGCAGGGCGCGGACCGCGCCCACCGCCATCATGTCGGAGGCGACGAAGACCGCGTCGGGGTTACCGCCCTGGTCGAGCAGGCGTGCCATGGCCAGGGCCCCGCCCTCCACGCTGAAGTCGCCCTGGATCTCCAGTCGCGGGTCCGCCCCGCGTCCGGCGTCGGCCATGCTCTCCCGGTAGCCGCGCAGTCGCTCCACCCCGGCGTTCATGTCCTGCGGGCCGGTGATCGTGGCGATCCGGGAGTACCCGGCGTCCACGAGGTAGCGGGTGGCCGTCCGCGCTCCGTCGAGGTTGTCGATGTCCACGCAGAACGGCGCGGGTTGGGCCTCCGAGTAGGGGCGCCCCCCGTGCACCACGGGGACCCCGGACTCGGCCAGCCGCGCGGTGAGGGGGTCGTCCCGGTGCAGGGACACCAGCAGGGCGCCGTCCACGTGCGAACCGCTGAGGTACTCCCCCACACGCTTGTGCTCGGCCTCGCCCCTGGCGGTGGTGAGCATGAGCTGGAGGTCCCTCTCGTGGAGGACCGAACTGACACCTCGGATGATGTCGGCGAAGAAGGGGTCCGCGAACAGGCGGTCCCTCGATTCGGACACGACCAGGGCGATCGTGTCGGTGCGGCGGGTGACCAGGGTCCGCGCCGCCTGGTTGGGGCTATAGCCCAGTTCGGCGATCGCGGTGTGGACGGCCTCCCGGGTCCTCGGGCTGACCTGGGACGACCCGTTGATCACCCGGGAGACGGTGCCCCGGCCGACCCCGGCCCGTTCCGCCACCATCTCCAGGGTCGGCCGTTGCCGACCTCCGCTCTTGGCCACTTCGAGGCTCCTTGGACGTCGTGCCGCCGGTCGCCCGGCGGCGGTGGTGTGGTGGGCACGGTGCGGACGCACGAGGTCCGCGGGGCGCCCGTGCGAGGACGTCCCGCGGACCCGGTGGTGCGTGCGCGGTGGTCTACCGCTCAGGGAAACGGCCGGTCGCGGCCAGTTCCGCGTACCAGAGTCCGGTGTCCTTGACCACGCGCTCCTGCGTCTCGTAGTCCACGTGGACGATCCCGAACCGGCGGGAGTATCCCCATGCCCACTCGAAATTATCCAGAAGTGACCAGGCGAAGTAACCGCGCAGCGGCACTCCGGCGTGGATCGCCTCCTTCGCGGCCCGGAGGTGGCCCTCGTAGTAGTCGGTGCGGTCGGGATCGTGGACGGCGCCGTCCTCGCTGACGGTGTCCTCGAACGCGCAGCCGTTCTCGGTCACGTAGAGGTCGATGCCGCCGCTCTCCCCTGCCAGGCGCTGGAGGACGTCGTACAGGCCGCTGGGGTCGATCTCCCAGCCCATGTGGGTGACGGGGAGCCCCTGTGAGACGTGCACCTCGTCGGGGCCCGCGCCCAGCCAGGCGTCACCGTCGCCGCTGACCAGGGCGGGGTCGATGCCCTGGGCGGAGCCCGCGACGAACTCGGGCGAGTAGTAGTTGATGCCGAGGAAGTCCAGGGGCGCGGCGATGGTCTCCAGGTCGCCGTCGCGCACGAACGCGAAGTCGCTGACGTGGGCGAGGTCGGCCAGGACGTCGGCGGGGTAGGCGCCCTTGAGCAGGGGGTCGGTGAAGATGCGGTTGCGCACCCCGTCGGCCCGGCGGGCGGCGCGGACGTCGGCGGCGGCGGCCCCGTGCGGACGGATCACCGCCTGGTTGTGCGCCAGTCCGACTTTGGAGGGGTGGCCGGTGGACCGGATCGCCTGGGCGGCGAGACCGTGGCCGAGCAGCAGGTGGTGGGTGGCGGCCAGGGCCGCGGCGGGGTCCTGGCGACCGGGGGCGTGGTGGCCGTTCTCGTAGCCCAGGAAGGCGGCGCACCAGGGTTCGTTGATGGTCATCCAGTGGGCGACCCGGTCGCCGAGGGCCTCGGCGACCACCGACGAGTACTCGGCGAACCGGTAGGCGGTGTCGCGGGCGGGCCAGCCTCCGGCGTCCTCCAGGGGCTGGGGCAGGTCCCAGTGGTAGAGGGTGGCCCAGGGCTGGACACCGGCCTCCAGGAGGGTGTCGACCAGGCGGTCGTAGAAGTCCAGCCCGGCCTGGTTCACGGGGCCGGTCCCGTCGGGGACGACGCGCGGCCAGGCGACGGAGAAGCGGTACGCGCCGAGGTTGAGGCGCCGCATGAGGGCGACGTCCTCGGCGTAGCGGTGGTAGTGGTCGTCGGCGGGGTCACCGGTGTCCCCGTTGAGGACCTTGCCGGGGGTCTCGGCGAAGGTGTCCCAGATACTGCGGCCTCGACCGTCGGCGGTGGTGGCGCCCTCGATCTGGAAGGAGGCGGTCGCCGCCCCCCAGAGGAAGCCTTCGGGGAAGTCGTTCGGGTTGCTCACTGCTTCGGTACGCACCTTCCGTGGCGGGTGGACATCGCTTGGGAGCGCTCCCAATCACCGAAGCAGACGCCCCTCGGCGAGTCAACGGAGAGACACCTCCCCGAGATTCAACCGTTACCGTCCGTCCCCGCAGGCGGGGACGGACGGTAACGGTTAGTCGGAGGCCCGACCGGCCGGGATGACGATCCCCTGCCAGCGCTCCTCCATGAAGTCCCGCACCTCCTCGCTGTGCAGGAGCTCGTTGAGCCGCTCCAGCTCCGGCGAGTCCCGGTCCTGCGCGCGCACCACCAGACCGTTGGCGTAGGGGTTGTCCTCGGTTTCCTCCCGCGCCAGCGTGTGGGCGGCCGCGGGCAGGTCCGCCTCCAGGGCGTAGTTGCCGTTCACGACGGCCGCCTCCACGTCCTGGAGGGAGCGCGGCAGCTGGGCCGCCTCCACCGCGGTGACCGAGACGTTCAGGGGACTGCCCTCGATGTCGGACTCCGACGCCTGGCCCCGGGTGTCCTCCGCCAGCGTGACCACGCCGTTCTCGGCGAGCAGCCGCAGGGCGCGGTCCATGTTCGACGGGTCGTTGGGCACCGCGATCCGGGCGCCCTCGGGGAGGTCCTCCAGATCCGTGACGCTCTCGGAGTACAGGCCGAAGGCCTCCAGGTGCACGTCCTCCACGTAGGACAGGTCGGTGCCCGGGTTGCCCTCCAGGTACTCCTCCAGGAAGGGGACCGTCTGGTAGTAGTTCGCGTCGAGTTCGCCCTCGGCCAGGGCCGCGTTCGGCTGGTTGTAGTCGGTGTACTCGACCACGTCCACGGCCAGACCGGCGTCGGCCGCGAGCCGCTCGTCGACGAACTCCAGGATCTCCGCGTGCGGCACCGGGGTGGCGCCGACCCTCAGGGTCACGACGCCCTCGTCCCCCTCGCCGCCGCCCGCCCGCTCACTGGGGCTGCCGCAGCCCGCCAGCAGGACCGCGGCCGCACCCGCCGCGGCGGCCCCCCGCAGCGTCTTCGTCCCTGTCATCACTTCTCCTCGCCGTTGAATCCGGACAGTTCGGGAGGGGGTGGGGGAAGGCGGGGGGCCGCGGCGCGGCTCAGCGCCGGGAGAGCCTGCGTACGAGCAGGTCGCCGAGGCTCTGCGCCACCTGCACGATGACGATCAACAGGATGACGGTCGCCCACAGGTAGTGGTCGTTGAAGCGCTGGTAGCCCTCGCGGATGGCGAGGTCGCCCAGGCCACCGCCGCCGATGGCGCCGGCCATCGCGGAGTAGGAGATGAGCGTGACCACGGTCATCACCAGACCCGCGATGAGACCGGGCATGGCCTCGGGCAGCATCACCTTGCCCACGATCGTGAGCCTGCGGGTCCCCATCGCGTGCGCGGCCTCGACCACCCCGCGGTCGACCTCGCGCAGGGAGGTCTCCACCAGACGGGCGAAGAACGGGATGGCCCCGATGCTCAACGGCACGATCGCGGCCGTCGGGCCCAGGGTCGTGCCGACCAGGAAGCGGGTGAGGGAGAGCACCGCCACCATGAGCACGATGAAGGGGAGGGAGCGGCCGATGTTGACGACCGCGCTGAGTACGGCGCGCACCGCCGGGGCCGGGACGAGGCCGCCCCGGTCGGTGGCGACCAGCAGCACCCCCAGCGGCAGACCGATCAGGACGCTGAAGACGGTCGCCCACCACACCATGTAGACGGTGTCCAGGGTGCCCAGCCACAGGTTGGGCCACATGGTGGGCCAGTCGGCGACGAAGTCACCGATCGCGGTGAGCGCGTTGCCGTCCTCCGCGAGGACGAGGACGTCGGCGGGGTTGAGGGTCACTTTCCGGCCTCCTCGACCAGCAGGCCGTGCTCGGACAGGTAGCGCAGCGCGTCGGCTCGGCGCTCCCCGCGCATGTCGACGCTCAGCCGCCCGACGGACTGTCCGGCGACCTGCTCCACGCCGCCGCCCAGGATGTTCACGTCCACGTCGAACCGGCGGGTGAGCTCGGACATGAAGGGCTCGTCGAAGGAGCGCGGGTAGGTGATGACCACGCTCTGGGGACCCCCGTTGTCCGGAAGCGGGAACAGGGATCGGGCCAGCAGGGAGCCCGGGGTGCCGATGAGGTCCAGCACGCGGCCGGACTCCAGGAACCGCCCGTCCTCCATGATCGCGGCGGAGTCGCAGATCCGCTTGATCACGTCCATCTCGTGGGTGATCAGCAGGATCGTCAGGCCCAGCTCGTCCCGCAGGCGCCGCAGCAGGGACAGGATCGAGTCGGTGGTGGCCGGGTCCAGCGCCGAGGTGGCCTCGTCGCTCAACAGCACCTGGGGGTCGGAGGCCAGGGCGCGGGCGATGCCCACCCGCTGCTTCTGGCCGCCCGAGAGCTGGGAGGGGTAGGCGCGCGCCTTGTCCCCCAGCCCCACCAGTTCCAGGAGCTCGCCCACCCGGGCGGCGCGCCTGGCGCGGGAGACCCCGGCGACCTCCAGGGGGAAGCCCACGTTGCCCGCCACCGTGCGGGAGGAGAGCAGGGCGAAGTGCTGGTGCACCATGCCGATCCGCCTGCGGGCCGCTCGCAGACGGGACCCGCGCAGGGAGGTGAGTTCCTCCTCCCCCACGCGCACGGAACCGGCGTCGGGGCGTTCCAGCAGGTTCACCGAGCGCAGGAGGGTGCTCTTTCCGGCACCGCTCTGGCCCACGACCCCGAAGATCTCGCCGGACTCGACCGACAGGTCCACATCGTTGAGAGCGTGCACCTGGCGTTTCTTCAACCTGTAGGTCTTGTGTAGACCCACTGCGTCAATCACGGTTTTCCCATCGACGTCTGGCGGTGGTGTCCCAGGGAGCGCTCACGGGCGCGGATGCGCTCCGGGCCCGGCGCGGGTGTGACGCCCACACCCGAGCGTACGAAGCGCTCACCTGGCGTGCGGGGCGGCGCGCCGGTACCCGCGGCGATCGCGGAGCGGCGGAGGACGGCCCCCGGGGGGTGGCCCCGGCGCGGTGCGCCGGGCGCGGCTCGGGGTCCGAGGCGGCTAACGGGGCATGCGACAGCGGCCGCCGGGCAGCGGAACGCACCGCCGGGTGGTCTTCGCCGTGGCGGCGGGAGTCGCTTTACCGTGCTCAGGAGCCTTCACGCCGTCAACTCAACCATGGCCGACCGGGTCGGTTCATCACTTTACTCGCCGTGAATATGGTTATTTTGAACACATTGAGGCTTTTGCCGGAGAGTCCTACCGCACTCTCCCGCCCGCGAGTCCTCACGAGTGCCTAGACTCATGACCGTCCCGTGACTCTTCGTCGGCGCACACGCGCCGCGAGTACCGAGGGCCGCCGCGGCCCCACCGCCGCCGCGCCCGCCCGGGAGAAGACGAGCAGACGCACCCACGACGCCCCGTGCCCGCAGGGGGACGCGCGTGGGTCCGAGGAGCGACCACACCGTGCAGTTCGAGGACACCGAGCAGTTCCAGGGCGCGGCGCAGACCGACGGCCACGCCGACTTCTGGGCGCCCGACCCACCGTCCCGCACCCGGGGCGAGGCCCTGGCCGACCTGGCCGAGGGCGCCCGCGCGCTGGGCGCGGGCGCCCTGTCCGGGCTGGCCTCGGCGGCCCCGCCCCGTGGAACCCGGATCGCCGCGCTCTGTCTCTCGCTGGTCGCCGCCACCGCCCTGCCGCTCCTGCCCGCCTCCGCCGCTCCGGCCCCGGGAGCGCCGCCCCGCGAACCGGAGAGCATGAGCGACCTCAAGGACCGGGCCGCCGCCCTGACCGAGGAGTTCGAAGGCGAACTGCGCGACATGGAGGCGGTGATGGAGGAGGCCGAACGCGCCGGGGACCGTGCCGACGCCACCCGCGAGGAGGTCGAGGACGCCCGCGACCAGGTGGTGTCCCTGGCCGTGGCCACCTACACCAGCGGTGGCATCGACCCGGCCATGTCGTTGTTCGTGGAGGCCGAGCCGGACGAGGTCATCGACCGCGCGGTGGTCATCGACTACCTGTCCACGACCAACCAGGAGAAGATCGACCACCTGAACCAGGCGCTGTCCCGCGACGAGGTCGCGCAGCGCAGCGCCCAGGAGCGGCTGGACGAGGCCTCCGAGGACATGGACGAGCTGGAGGAGCGCCGTTCGGAGGTGCACGTCCTGATCGCCGACCACCCGAACCAGCCCATGCAGCCGCACAACAGCATCACCCCCCGCACGGAACAGATGCGGGACCTGGTGATCGAGCGGTTCGGCCGAGGCGACGACGTGGGCGGGGTCGGCTGCTACCGGCCGGACGGCGGCTGGGTGGTCGGAGAACACCCCAAGGGGCGCGCCTGCGACTTCATGCTGCACCCGAACGGCGGCATGCCCGACCAGGAGCAGATCGACCGGGGCTGGGAGATCTCCGAGTGGGCGAGGGAGAACGCCGACGACCTGGGGATCATGTACGTCATCTACCGGCAGCAGATCTGGGACGTGCGGCGCGGCGACGAGGGCTGGCGTGCGATGTCCGACCGGGGCAACATGACCGAGAACCACTTCGACCACGTCCACATCTCGATGTTCTGAGCTCTCGGGGCGGGGTGCGGCGTGGCCGCACCCTGGCCACAACCGGCCACAGGCGTCACATCCCGCACGCAAACCCGGTGCGTCCCGCCTGCGCAGGTCAGCGGCGTGGAGGTCGCGAGACGCCGACCCGACAGCCCGTGAGGCCATTACCCGAACCCCCACCCGCGCGTCCACACCCGGACATCACGATGACGTCACACCAAGGGTGACTTCGGGTACGAGTGGCACGAAACGATGACGATTCGGTCCCTAACCCCAGGTCCGGCCTGCCCTGGCAGCACCTGCCACGGCTAGGATGCAAGGCGTCCCGACCCCTGGCCCGCGGGAAACCGACCCGCTGGCTCCACATGCGGCGGTCGGTGCCCCGTTGGAACCGGGGACCTCCTCACGACACGGGGAACTCCCGCTCTCACCCGTCCGCTCTCGCCCGCGGTCACGGCGTCCGAGGCGGGCCGCCCTCCCCCACGGTTCCCCGTGCTGTCACCCACCCGGCGATCCGCCGGTGGCCACCACGGGAACTCGTGAGAACCCACGGGCGCCAACGAGCGCCTCACACAAGACGGTCACCACATCACCGGGCGAGGGGAGCCATGAGCGAAAACGGACCTTACAACCAGCCACCGCAGAACCCCTACGGCGGCGACGGCACCGGCGGACAGCCGCCCTACGGGCAGCCGCAGGGAGCCCCCTACGGTGACGCCGCCACGGGCGGCCAGCCGGGCTACGTTCAGGGCCCCTACCCGGGCGCGCCCGGCCAGGACCAGGGCATGTACGCGGGCGGACAGCCCCCCTACGGCCCCGGTCCGGGAGGCCCCGGCGGTCCCCCCGGCTACCCACCGGTCCCGCCTCCCCAGCAGGGCGGCGGAGGCAGCAAGGCCGGCCTGTGGGTGGTCATGGGCGGCGGCGTCGTCATCGTCATCCTGGTGATCGCCGTGGTGGTCATGCTCGTCACCAACGGCAGCGGTGACGGCGGCGAGGAGATCGCCGCGGGCCCCGACGAGACCTCCGAGGCCCCCGAGGCGGAGCCCGTGGAGGAGGAGCCCGCCGAGGAGGAGCCCGTCGCGGGGGGCGCGCTCGGCGACCCACCGCACGCCCTGCCCACCGAGCCCTGCGAGTCGTTCACCGAGCAGATCCAGACCGACTTCGACCTGCGCGACAGCGGCCGCAAGTACGTCTCCGACAATTCGTCGAGCTGCTCCGGCCTCGGTGAACTCCCGGACAACAACTCCGGTGACGGCTTCGGCTCCCTCGAGATCGCCTACAAGCTCCCCTACAGCGCCAGCGACTCCCCGGAGGCCGCCTCCGAGGACCTGAACTACACGCTGGAGCGCATCCGGGGCGAACACGATTCGGACCGCTACGAGGCCGACGACGTCGAGGTGGACGAGGAGCTCGACCTGGGCAGCGAGTCCTACCTGCTCGTCACCCGGTCCGAGCGGCTCGGCGACAGGCTCCCGGAGGCCACCGTGCTGCTGCGCCAGGACAACGTGGTCATCACGGTCACCTACTACCTGGACACCACCCGGGGCGGCCGCGAGGACCTGGAGCTCTCCGACGACGTCCAGGAGATCATGCTCAACGCCGGGAACGAGGCGCTGGCCGCCCTCGCGGGCTGACCGGCGCGGTCACCGAACGGACCTGGCACGAAGGGGGCCGCGGCGTCGCCGCGGCCCCCTTCGTCGCGCGTTCGGGCGCGGTTCCCGACTACGGGAGGTCGGCGCGGACCCGGCGGGCCGCCTCGACCATGTTGCGCAGGGCCTGTTCGGCCTCCGCGTAGCCCCGCGTCTTCAGCCCGCAGTCCGGGTTGACCCACAGGTTCCCGGCGTCCACGTGCGTGGCGGCCAGGCGCAGGGACGCCTCGATCTCCTCCACCGAGGGCACGCGGGGCGAGTGGATGTCGTACACGCCCGGGCCGATACCGCGCTTGTAGCCGCGCTGGCCCAGGGCCTCCACGAGTTCCATACGGGACCGGGCCGCCTCGACACTGGTGACGTCGGCGTCCAGGGCCTCGATGCCGCCGACGATCTGGTTGAACTCCGAGTAGCACATGTGCGTGTGGATGGTGGTACTCGCCGCCACCCCGGACGTCGCCAGGCGGAAGGAGTTCACCGCCCAGTCGAGATAGGCCGCCCGCTGCTCCTCGCGCAGGGGCAGTAGTTCGCGCAGCGCCGCCTCGTCCACCTGGATGTGGCGGATGCCCGCGCGCTCCAGGTCCGCGACCTCGTCACGCAGGGCCAGACCCACCTGTCGGGCGGTCTCGCCCAGCGGCTGGTCCGTGCGGACGAAGGACCAGGCGAGCATCGTGACCGGACCGGTGAGCATGCCCTTGACCGGCTTGTCGGTCCGCGACTGCGCGTAGGTGATCCACTCGACCGTCATCGGTTCGGGGCGCGAGACGTCACCGAACAGGATCGGGGGGCGCACGCACCGCGAACCGTAGGACTGCACCCAGCCGTTCTCGGTGGTCGCGTAGCCCTCCAGCTGCTCGGCGAAGTACTGGACCATGTCGTTGCGCTCGGGCTCGCCGTGGACGAGGACGTCCAGGCCGATCTCCTCCTGGAGCGCGATGACGCGGTCGATCTCCGCGCGCAGGGTGCGCTCGTACTCCTCCGTGGCCAGCTCTCCACGGCGGTGGGCGGCGCGGGCTCGGCGCAGTTCGGCGGTCTGCGGGAAGGAACCGATGGTGGTCGTGGTGAGCGTGGTGTCCGTGGGAATCCCACGGTCCTCGGGCCGCTCGTAGGCGTCCTGACCCAGGGCGTCCAGCCGGGCCCGCACACGGGCGTCGGTGAACGAGGGGGTCCCCGTGGCCGACGCGTCGAACGCGGAGTCGCCGCCCTCGCTGAGGACACGGCCGAGCAGGGCCACCTCCCCCGCCTTCTGCTTGGCGAAGGCCAGCGCGGCCCGCAGTTCCGGGGCGAGCGCCGTCTCGGCGTCCAGGTCGATGGGCACGTGCAGCAGCGAGCAGGAGGTGCTCACCGTGAGCTCGTCGGTGAGGGCGAGCAGGGTGCCCAGCTCCGCCACGGCGGCGGGCAGGTCGGTGCGCCACACGTTGCGCCCGTCCACGACACCCGCGACCAGGCGGGTGGAGCCCAGTCCGGAGACGGCCGCGAGGTCCTCGACACCCTCGGAGTCGGTGACCAGGTCGAGGCCGACCGCCTCCACCGGGGAGTCCTTGAGCACCCGCAGGGCGGCGGCGCCGATGGAGCCGAAGTAGGTGGAGACCAAAAGCGCGGGACGGTCGGTGAGGGCGCCCAGACGGTCGTAGACGCGCTCCAGGTGACCGACGCAGGCGCGGCCCTCGTCGGTGGCCAGGATCGGCTCGTCCAGCTGGACCTCGGTGGCGCCGGCCTCCCTGAGGTCGGCCAGGAGCCGGGCGTAGGCGTCCAGGAGCTGGTCGAGGAGCTCGATGGGCTCCCATCCCTCGGGAGCGTCGTCGGCGGCCTTGGCCAACAGGAGGAACGTCAGCGGGCCCACCAGCACGGGCCGGGTCGGGAACCCGGCCTCAGCCGCCTCGCGGAACTCGGCGACCGGCTTGTCACCGACCAGGCGCGGCCGGGTGCTGGGGGAGAGTTCGGGGACGAGGTAGTGGTAGTTGGTGTCGAACCACTTGGTCATCTCCAGCGGCGGGGCGCCCTGCTCGCCCCGGGCGAGCGCGAAGTAGCGGCGCAGCTGCTCGTCGCGGTCCCCGGCCTGGGCCGGGGAGGCGAACCGGGAGGGGACGAGGTCGAACAGGACCGCCGTGTCCAGCACCTGGTCGTAGTAGGAGAAGGTGTTGGACGGCAGGTCGTCGACGCCCGCCTCCCTGAGCTGGGAGTACACGCCCAGACGGAGGTCGGCGGCGATCGTGTCGAGCTCGGCGGCCGTGGTGCCGCCCTTCCAGTAGGACTCGCTGGCGCGCTTGAGTTCGCGGTGGGGGCCGATGCGCGGGTAGCCGTGCACGGTGGAACGCACGGACGGCCGGGAGGCCGGGGTGCTGGGCATGGAGCTTCTCTCCCTCGTCGAAAGCCGGGCACCGACCACGAGGAGGTGAGGACGCGGACACGCCGACGGACGCCTCGCGGCGTACGATCGTCTCCGCCCTCGGCCCTCCCTCGGGGCACGGGACCACCGACGGCACGGGTGCGCCGCCGGGTGGAGGCAGGTCTTCGGACTCGTGGGCACCTCCGGCGTGACCGCCGGACTCCTACTGGTCACCGCTTCCCAGTTCCCGACTTCTCAGGTCGGATCACCAGTGCTCTAGGCGACGTTCGTTCCCACTCACCGCTGCGGGGCAGTCCCGGACTCGCACCGGGTTCCCTCTCTCGACACGCGACACCCGTCCCGAAGGGATTTCGGGGAGACCAAAGGCGGAGCGTGTACCTTCCACGGCTGCAAGTATAGGGAGCACCCCCTCTGCCCCTACACCCGGCGTGGCCATCGCCCACTCGGCGTGAACCCGCCCCGTGTTCGCGGCATCACACCCGACAACCAGCGTGCGTGGGGGCCCTCTCCCCCGTCACCCCCACGAACGTTCGTCTGACGATGAACGTGGAGAACCCCAGGTGAAGCAGCAAGACCGGCAGACCATGGCTCCCGACCACCCCCTCCTCACGGTCGCGACCGCGGTGGTCGTCGTGCTGGGACTGGTGCTGTCCGTCTCCGGACCCAGAGGACCGTTGGAGGACAGCGCCCTGGCGGACGACACCGGCGATCACTCCTCGGAGGGCGGGGACGGTCCCCCCGCCACCGGCGAGCCCGACCAACTGACCACGGTCTCCCCCGACGCGGTCCCCGGGACCGAGGAGGTGACCCTCGCCCACGACGGACGCGCCGACGTCACCGTCACCTACCCGGCGGTGCCCCACGCCGCGCCGCTGACCGACTTCCTGGACCGCACCCTCACCACCCAGGTACGGGCCTTCGAGGCCGCCAACCCCGGTGCGCGCTCCTTCGTCGGCGAGTGGGGCCTGACCGCCGCCGAAGACCGTGTCCTCGGGGTTCGGTTGACCACCGCCGAGACCGACTCCGAGGAGACCAGGGAGGGGCACAGCACCTACTGGTACGAGACCGACACGGGCGCCGTCCACGGCTCCAGCGAACTGATCGCGGGGCAGACCGAACTGGCCGAGCTCAACGAGAGGGTGCGCGAGGCGGTGGCCGGCACCGACGCCGTACCCTCGTCCCTGCACCCGATCAGCGCGCTCTACGACTCCGTCGGCTTCAACCCCGACGGCGACCTGGTGGTGGAGTTCGACTCCGGCCAGGTGGCCCCCGCCAGCGCGGGCCGGGTGCACGCGGTCATCCCCCGGGACGAGGCCGAGCCCCTGCTGTCGGAGTTCGGGCTGCGGGCGCGCGCGGCCGCCACGACGGGCGTTCGCGCGTTCACGATCGACCGTGCCCCGGAGGCGGACAAGGACGGCTCCGCCCCCACCGCGCCCGGCGTGCTCGCCCCGCGCGACGACACCGTCGACTGCGCCGACCCCGACACCACGTGCGTGGCGCTGACCTACGACGACGGTCCCGGCGGGCGCACCCCCGAACTCCTGGACGCGCTGGCCGCCCATGACGCGAGGGCCACCTTCTTCGTCACCGGCCTGCCCGTCACGGAACACCCGTGGGTGGTGCGCCGCGCCTACGCCGAGGGGCACGAGATCGCCAACCACACGCTCGACCACCCGAACCTGACCGAGCTGTCGGCGGGCGCCGCCCGTGAGAACCTGGAGGCGACCCAGGCCCTGGTGTACCGGGAGACCGGCTACACCATGGACCTCATGCGCCCCCCGTACGGAGCCACCAACGCGAAGGTCGCCGACGTCACCCGCGAGCTGGGCCTGGCACAGATCCTGTGGAGCGTGGACACCAACGACTGGCGGGACCGCAAGGCCAGCGTGGTGCGCAAACGCGTCCTGGACGGAGCCTCCGACGGCGCGATCATCCTGATGCACGACATCCACCCCACGACCATCGACGCGTCGATCGACGCCATCCGTCTGCTGGACGAGCGCGGGTTCACGATGGTCACGGTGTCGCAGCTGCTCGGCACCACCGAACCCGGACGCGAGTACGTGGACGGCACCCCCGACGAAGAGGAGCGGGAGACCGCCGACGGCTCCGCCTGACCCGCGCCTCCGGGCCGGTGACCACTTGTGGTCACCGGCCCGGAGGCCGCGGCCCCGTCCCCTATGTTGCTGCCAGCGGCCGGGGGAGAACCCCCACAGGGACGAGGGAGTCGGGTGTTGGCGCCGAGGAGAGCAGGACCGGTCAGAACCGTTGCGCGCGCCCGTTCGGGGCGCCCGCGCCCGTTCCGGGCCGGGGCCGTGCTGGTGCTCCTGGCCCTGCCGCTGGCCGCCTGCGGGAGCGCGAACCCCGGCGCGGGCGGCGGCGACCCGCAGCGGCTCACGGTGCTGTCCGAGCGGTCCGTGGACGGGATCGGCGAGTGGCGGGGCGAGGCCCGTGACTTCCCCGGGCACCCCGTCGATCCGGCGGGCGTGGAGATCAGCGTCGCCTACCCGGAGATCGAGGGCGCCGCAAGCCTGTCCGAGGGCCTGGCCGCACGGGTGGACCAGGAGGTACGGGACTTTCGCGCGGGCACCCGCGACCCGGTGCGCCTCGACATCGGCTGGGAGCTGGTCGCCGCCGGGGAGGGCCTCGTCGGCGTCCGGCTGGTGCGCACCGAAGAGGACATGCACGGTCTGCGGGAGGGCTACTCGACCTACTGGTACGACGCCCGCTCCGGGGCCGTGTCCTCCTCCACCGAACTCCTGCGCGGGCAGGAGGAGTTGGGCCTGCTCAACGGGATCGCGCGCGAGGAGCTCGCCGACCTGGCCGACGTGGACCCGAACGCCCTCCAGCCGGTGCTGCGGACCTACGACTCGATCGGGTTCAACGCCGCCGGGGACCTCGTGGTGGAGTTCGACGACGGGCACCTGTCACCGATCGTCGACGGGCACGTACCCGACAGCTCACCCGGGCGCCGGGCCGTGGTGGTCGACCACGATCGGGCCCGACCACTCCTGTCCGACCTCGGAGAACGGGCCCGTGAGGCCTCCCTCGCGGACGAACCCGACCTGCTCCCGCCGTCCGCCGGGGAGGCCGGGAAGGACGACCCGAGCGACGACCCGCCCCCCGGCGCGGTGACGGCGGGCGACCCCGGCGTCGACTGCCAGGACGGGGTCACCCGGTGCGTCGCCCTGACCTTCGACGACGGCCCCGTGGACGCCACCCCGCACCTGCTGGACCTCCTCGCCGAGGAGGAGGTGAGCGCCACGTTCTTCCTCAACGGCGGACCGGCCCTGACCCGGCCGAGCGTCCTGCGCCGCGCCTACGCCGAAGGGCACGAGATCGCCAGCCACGGCGACGAACACGAACACATGAACACGATGGACGCCGAACGCCTGCCCGCGCAGACGGCGGCGGTCAGCGCGATGGTCCGCAGGCAGACCGGGTTCACCGTGGAACAGTTCCGGCCCCCGTTCGGGGCCACCGACGAGGCCGTGCACGAGGAGATCGCCGCCCAGGGCATGGCGGAGGTCGCCTGGACGGTGGACAGCCGCGACTGGGAGGGCCACGACCGGGACGAGATCGTGGAACACGTGGTCGCGGAGGTCGAACCGGGCGCTGTCGTCCTGTTGCACGACCCCCAGCCCGCCACGCTCGCCGCGGTCCCGGAGATCATCGAGCGGCTGCGCGCCCGGGACTACGTCTTCGTCACGAGCGGCCAGGCCCTCGGCGGACCCGAACCCGGCCGCGTGTACCCGCCGGACTGGGACGGCGACTGGTAGGGGCGGCCCGAACACGCGCGGGCGGGCGACGGGACACCGCCGACCGCCCGCGACGCCGGTCAGCTGGCCTCGGGGGCCTCCCGGACCACCGTCAGGGCCGGGGCGGGAGCGTCGGAGCCCACGGCCTCCTGTACGGAGCGGTACCCGGCCTCGCGGACCAGGCGGGCCAGGCCCCGGTGGATGCGGCGCGGCCACAGCGGACCGCCGTAGATCAGCCCGGTGTAACCCTGGACCAGGGTGGCCCCCGCCCGGACACGCGCCCAGGCGTCCTCGGGGGTCTCGACACCGCCGACGGCGACCAGGGTCACGCGGTCGCCCACACGGGAACGCAGACGGCGCAGGACCTCCAGCGAGCGCTCCTTGAGCGGGGCGCCCGACAGGCCCCCGGCCCCGGCCGCCTCGACCTCGGCGCCGGGAGAGTCCAGCCCGGCGCGGGAGATGGTGGTGTTGGTGGCGATGATCCCGTCCAGGCCCTCGGCCAGCGCCAGGTCGGCGACGGCGTCGACGTCCTCGTCGGCCAGGTCGGGGGCGATCTTCACCAGCAGGGCGAGGTCGGGTCGGCCCGCCTCGGCCAGGGCCGCGCGTACTGCCGCGACCAGGGGACGCAGCTGCTCCACACCCTGGAGGTTGCGCAGGCCGGGGGTGTTCGGCGAGCTGACGTTGACGACCATGTAGTCGGCGAAGGGGGCCAGTCGCAGCGCGCTCAGCGCGTAGTCGGCGGGGGCCTCCTCCTCCGGGGTCACCTTCGTCTTGCCGATGTTGATCCCGAGGACCGGGCCCCGGCGCTGGTGGTGCAGCCGCTCGGCGACCAGGGCGGAACCCTCGTTGTTGAAGCCCATGCGGTTGACGATGGCGCGGTCGGCCACCAGCCGGAACAGGCGCGGCTTGGGGTTGCCCGGCTGCGGGTGGGCGGTCACGGTGCCCACCTCGACGAAGCCGAAGCCCAGGGCGGCCAGACCGCGCGGGCTCTCGGCGTTCTTGTCGAAACCGGCCGCCATGCCCAGCGGGCCGGGGAACTCACGGCCGAAGGCGTGCACGGTCAGCTCGGGTTCGCGCGGGCCCAGGACCCTGCCCATGGCCTCGGCCACGCCCGGTACGGCGGTGACGCCGCGCAGGGCGGCGAAGCTCAGCTTGTGGACGGTCTCGGCGTCCATGTGGCGCAGGACCGAGCTGAAGAGGATCTGGTAGAACACGGTCATCCGTTTCCGTCTCCCTCGCGTTCCGCGAGGAAGCGTTCGAGTTCCGCGCCGAGCTCGTCGGCGGTGGGCAGTCCCGAGTCGTCGTCGGTCAGCGGGGTCGGGCCGCCGCCCTCCTCCGAGCGCGAGGACATGATGTCGTCGTACTGGCGTTCCAGGTTGGCCACCACGCGCTGGACCTCCTCGGAAGCGGCGACCTGTTCGGCGATCTCCACGTCCGTGGCGGCGGCGACCTCCTCCATGGCCTCGGTGGACAGGGCCAGACCGGTCGCCCCGGCCACGTACTCCAGGGCGGCGATGGCCGACCGGGGGTAGGTGGACTGGGCCAGGTAACTGGGCACGTGGATGGTGTAGCCGACGAAGTCGTGACCCTGCTCCCCCAGCCGGTACTCCAGCAGGGCGGCCACGCTGGCGGGCACCTCGACCCGACCGATCCAGGGGGTGTGCCCCGCGATCAGTTCGGGACGGGTGGAGTGCGGCGTGACCGTCACCGGCCGGGTGTGCGGCACGGCCATCGGGATGCCGTTGACACTGATCGACAGGGAGACGCGGAACCGGTCCACCAGCCCCGTCACGGCGGCGACGAAGCCCTCCCACGCGAGGTCGGGCTCGGGCCCGTGCAGGACGAGGAAGGGGTGGCCCTCCTCGTCACGCATCCGGTACAGGGCCAGCTTGTGCGGCCGGTAGTCGGTCCAGGTGTTCTCGACGAAGGTCATCTGCGGCCTGCGGTCGCGGTAGTCCACCAGCAGGTCCGTGTCGAAGGTCGCGACCTCCTCGGCGGTGAACCGCTCGAACAGCGAGTCGGACAACTGGCTGCCGACGTTTCCGGCGTCGACGAAGCCGTCCAGGCAGACGAGCATCACCAGCCCGGTGACGTCGTCGAAGCCGGGGTGGAGTTCGTACAGTTCTGCGGGGTCGCGCACCGGGTTCTCGTCTCCAAAACTGGTCGGGGTCGCAGGACGGCGACGCACCCGTACTGGCCTGCCCGAAGGGCGCGAGCGGCGCGCGGCGGGGTCGCTGTGCCCTGCTTTTCCACCATACCGACCCGATGCGGGTGGGACCGGTCCCGGCGCCCCCGGAGGTGACGACGACCACACGCCGGGAGGCCGGACCGTCAGGGACGCCGGTGCACCGCCCGGAAGCGCGAGGGCGGGGTCGCGTAGAACTCGACGAAGACCTGGCGCAGGGTCTCCGCGGAGCCGAACCCGCAGAGGGCGGCCACCCGGGTGACCGGCAGGGCGGTGGACTCCAGGAGGTCGGCTGCGGCCTCGGCCCGGGCGCGGCGGACGAGATGGGCGGGGGTGTGGCCGGTGTGCGCCAGGCAGAGTCGGCGCAGGTGGCGGGAGCTCACCCCTGCCGTGCGAGCGAGAGCGTCCGTGGAGAGGTCGCCGTCCAGGTGGTCGCGGACGTAGGTGAGCACCTTCCGGACCAGCAGGTTCTCCGGGTCGAGGGTGGTCAGCACGCTCATCTGCGCCTGGTTCCCGGGGCGTTGGAAGTAGGTGACCAGGACCCGGGAGACCAACCGGGCCAGGGCCGGACCGTGGTCCTGCGCGACGAGGTCCAGGGTGAGGTCCAGCGCGCTGGTGACCCCGGCCGAGGTCGACAACGGGCCGTCGTGGACGAAGATCGGCGCCGGGTCCACCGTCACCCCGGGGTAGCGGTCGGCGAGTTCACGAGCGAAGTGCCAGTGGGTGGTGACGCGGCGACCCTCCAACAGCCCGGCGGCGGCGAGCACGCTCGAACCGGTGCACACCGAGGCGACCCTGCGGCTCTCCCGGGCGAGTCTGCGCACGTGGGCGACGAGCGGGGCGTGGGCAGCCGCCCGCCGGTGCCCCCATCCGCCCGAGACCACGAGGGTGTCGAGCGGACCCCGCAGTTCCTCCAACGCCGCCTGGCCCTGGAGCGTGAGGCCGGAGGAGCAGCGGACCGGCGCCGCGCCCGGCGTCGCCAGGGTCGTCTCGTAGGCGGGCCCGTCGGGCAGGAGGTCGTTGGCGGTGGCCAGGGTCGAGGTGACCGAGGAGATCTCCAGGAGCTCCGCGTCCTCGTAGGCCACGATCACGACTCTGCGTGCGTCCATGACGGTCACTCCCCCGACCGGGTCCGTTCGGACAGGATTCCCAGGATTTCGGACCCGTCCCAGCCTACGTCTGGCCGCCGCCCGCGGGCCGGCGCAGGCTGGTCGGCATGACATCCCCACCTTCCGGCGGCCGGTCCTCGAAGGCTCGTCCGTCCACCTCCTCCCCCGTCCGCGCCTACCGGGACGCGGACACCGGCCACGACGCGCGGGGCGACGTCCGCCGCCGGGCCGCCGGGGGCGCCCCGGCGGTGACACCGGCCCGGTTCCCCTCCGGAGCCGACGACCTCGGCTCCGCCGGAGGCGGGGCGGTCGGCCCCGACGGTGGTCGTGCGGCCGGGGCGCGGGGCGCCCCCGCCACGACGTTCGGGCGCTGGTGGCCCGCGCTGACCGCCGCCACGGCCGCCGCGCTCACCGTCACGGTGGGCGGAGACAGCGGCGGGCTCGTGTTCCTCCTGTTCACCCTTCCGGTCATGTACCTGGCCGTCGCGGTCCTGGACCGGCCCCGGACCAGCTGGCTGATGGTGGGCTCGGTGATCGCCCTCCACTTCCTGCTGGAGGCGGCGGGCCTGCCGTCCTGGCCGTTCGTCCTGGGGCTGGGGGTGCTGCTGGTCGCGGTCGGACTGGTGCGCGGGCCCCTGCGCCGCCCCGGGGTGTTCGCGCTCCAGACCCCCGCGCTGGCGGTGTTCGGCGGCGCCGGGCTCCTCACACTGGTGGTGTCCCCCGAGGCAGCGGTCGCGGTGGTCGCGGTCGGTCTGCTCGCGCACGCCGCCTGGGACTCCGTGCACTGGTGGACCCGGAAGGTGATCTCGCGGTCCCTGGCCGAGTGGTGCATGGTGTACGACACCGCCGTGGGCGCCACCATCCTGGTGGCCCTTCTGGTCAGGGCGTTCTGAGGTCGCGAGTGGGCGCCCGGGCGACCGCAGGGGCCCGGGCTCCGCTCGCTCGGGCCCGCCGCGCCGGACGCTCGGGCCCGCCGCGCCGGACGCTCGGGCCCGCCGCGCCGGACGCCGTGGGCGCGGCACACGCCGTCAGCGGTGGCGGACCACTCTCAGGGTCCGCAGCCGGTTGAGGACGGCGCCGATCTCGTGTCGGCGCGGCAGGGCGTAGTCGCCGCCGAAGTCCGTACCGAGCAGGCCCACGCCCTCCTTGGCCAGGGTCTCCTCCAGGGAGTCCAGGGCCTCGGCCACGGTCCGTCGGCCGTCCAGGTGCTGCCCCCGGACCAGGGCGCGCAGGGCCAGACCCGCACCGGTGATCTGTCCGGGGTCCACGAACTGCTCCACCGAGCGCACGTCGATGTCGCCCTCCCCGTAGACCAGCACGTCCATGTCCCGGCGCTTGATCCGGCTCCGTCCCTTCGTGGTGTCGTCATCCACCGACCCGGGGTCGACCACGCGGGCCCGGGGCAGGGTGAACTCGGCGTCGACACGGTCGCGTGCCAGGGTGCGCGCCTTCTCGGTGACGTCGTGCGGGTGGTAGGCGTCCAACATGATCACCTGGTCGGCGACGTCGAAGTAGTCGCCGCTGCCGCCCATGACCAGGACCGTGGAGACCCGGTGCTCACGGTGCAGGGGCCGCACCAGGTCCACGAACGGCACCAGGGGTTCCCGGTCGCCGTGCACCAGGGTCTGCATGCGCTCGTCGCGGATCATCAGGTTGGTGGCGGTGGAGTCCTCGTCCACCAGCAGGGTGCGCGACCCTGCCTCCACCGCCTCGCAGATGTTGGCCGCCTGCGAGGTGGAACCCGAGGCGTTCTCGGTGCGGAAGTCGCGGGTGTCGGCACCGGTGGGCAGGTTGCGCACGAAGGGGCTGACGTCCACCCGCTCCACTCCGCGCCCTTCCTCCGCCCGGATCTTGACCGCGTCCTCCCTGGTCACGACCAGTTCGCGGCCGTCACCGGGCACGTGGTCGTAGACACCGCACTCCAGGGCGTGCAGCAGGGTGGACTTGCCGTGGAAACCGCCGCCGACGATCAGGGTGATGCCTTCGGGCACCCCCATCCCGGTGACCGTGCCCGCGTGCGGGAGGTCCACGCTCACCCGCAGGGTCTCGGGTGCGGAGAAGGGAACCACGCCCTCCCCCGCCATGGGCTGGTCGCTCACGCCGCTGCGCCGGGGAAGGATCGCCCCGTCCGCGACGAAGGCGACCAGACCCCGGTCGGCCAGCCCCGCCCTGAGGGCGACGGTGTCGGCCACGCTGTCGGCGAAGGCCACGGCCTCCGTCTCGTCGATCTCGTCCCAGTCGAGGTCGTCGATCAGCGCCGGAAGGGTGCGGCACAGTTCCCGCTCGGCGGTGCGACCGTCGATCCGGCGGCCGTGTCCGGGCAGGTCCACCCCGATCCGGAGGTCGAGGGCCCCGTCCTCGGTGACCTGGCAGGACGAGCGGGCGATGACCTCCTGGCCGCCGGTGTCGATCTTCAGCAGCGACCCCCGCAGCAGACGGCGGGCGCGCCGCCCGAGGTAGTCGGCGGTGGCCCGGCGGCGTACCGGGTCGGCGAAGGCGCTCGCGGGGATACCGGCGTCGGGACGCAGGACGCGGACGCGCGAGGGCGGCGCGAAGGGGTCGGCCTGGACCCGCTGCACGGTGAGGGTGAAGTCACCGAAGTCCCAGTCACCCTTGAGTGACTTGTAGCGCCCGTAGGAGGCGCCCTGCATCTTCAGGAGCTCCTCGGACAGGCGCGCCTCGTCGCGCCTGCCGCGGATGGGCTCGGGCTCGGGCCTGCGGCCCCCGCCGCCGCGACCGCCGCCCTCGCCACGGCCCCCGCCGCCGTACCGGCGTCCCTGGCCGCCGTTCCCGCGTCGCTCCGTCATCACTTCCCCCGGTGTCGCTACGTACTGCTGCCCCCGCCAGACTAGGACTTCTGTGCGCATCCCGCTCCGACCCTGTGGACAACCGCGTCGGTCGGGGGCTCTCCGCTCGTGGCGACGGTTCAGTCCGGCGGGTCGGGCAGCGCGTCCGTGAGGGTCGCCTCGAACCCGCCCGGCTTCGTCTCGCCCGGCGGGGAGTGCGGCAGGACGCCGTCGGACCTCCAGCACACGCACGACACCTCCCCAGGAGGGCCTTTGCCCGTCACCTCCCCGACGGCTAGGTTTCGGGGAGTCCCCTCTCCCGAGGAGTCCGCACCATGAACACGGTCCTGTTCGCACCGGAAACCTTCAACCTCGCCGAGACGACGAGGGCGATCGAGGTCGCACGGCAACTCCGAGACCGGCACGAGTGCGTGTTCGCCGGGTACTCCGAGCGGTACGCGGGACTGATCCAGGACGCGGGCTTCGAGTACCACCCGCTCTCCCCGGAGCTCACCGACGAACAGGCCGACCAGCTGATGCGCTTCGACCAGGGCCGTGGCGCGAGCCACCCCTTCACCACGGAGAGGGTTCGGGCCCGGGTCCGGAGCGAGCTGGCCCTGAACACGCTGGTGCGGCCCTCGGCCACGGTCATCGGCACCACGCTGAGCCAGATGATCTCCGCACGCGTCAGCGGGGTCCCGCTGGTCTACGTCAAACCCTTCGCCTACTCGTGGCCGCACCTGCGCCAGGCCGACTCCCTGCCACTCCTCCAGGAGAACCGCCGCCTGTCCCGGGCGGTCAACACCGGCGCGGCACGACTCCTGCGCGAGGCAGCCCGATACACCACCCTCAAGCCCGGCGGCTTCTCCAGGGTCGCCCGCGAGTACGGGGTGCGGCTCCCCCGCCGAACCGTGGAGGCCCTGGACGGTGACCTCAACCTGGTCGCCTCGATCTCCGGTTACCTGCGCCCCTACCGGCTCCCGCCCCACTACCGCTGGGTGGGTCCGGTGTACGCGAAACTGCCCCTGGAGGTACCGCCGGAGGTGGAGCACCTGGTGCGGACCGCGCGCGGGGCCGACCGCCCGGTCGTCTACTTCGCGATGGGCAGTTCCGGGAACCGCGACATCGTCCTGAGGGTCCTGCGCGAGCTGTCCCGACTTCCCGTCACGGTGATCGCCCCGGTCGCCCGCTACCTCGGGCCCGGTGACCGGGAGCGGCTCGGAACACACGTGCACGTGTTCGACCTGCTGCCCGCCCACCGGCTCGGCGACCTCGTGGACGCCTCGGTCATCCACGGGGGCGAGGGCACCGTGCAGACCGCCGTCGCCTCGGGGAAACCGTTCCTCGGTATCGGGCTCCAGCTGGAGCAGCGCTGGAACGTCGCCGAATGCGTCCGCTTCGGCAACGCCGTGGGACTCACCCCCCGCCAGACCGAGGGGGAACGGCTCCGCCGAGCCCTGGAGTCCCTGCTCCGCGATCCCCACCTGCGCGTCCGAGCCGAGGAGCTCCGGCAGCGGCTGGCCGGTGTCGACGGAGCCCGCAACGCCGCCGACCACATCCACCGGCTCGTCTCGTGACCCCGCGCGTCGAGCCCGTGCTCGAACTCCCCGACGGCGCGTTCCTTCCCCTGGCCGACACCTCCCCCGAAACGTTCCTGGGCGTGTGGGCCGACTACAACCGCGCCGCGTCACCGCACGACCTGCTCCGGCAGGAGATGACACTGGTCCCCGGCGGACTGCGCGCCACCGGACCCGACGGCACCGTCGTGAACCCCGGCTGCTGCTGCGGGATGGAGGACTGGCGCGACTGGCTCCTCCTGGTCGAACGCGAGCGGATCTGGATGGGGCACGACCCAGGGGTCAACCAGGCCTTCGCGGACAACGGCGTGCTCCTGTCACAGGAGGGGTCCAAGGCGACCGTCCTGGTACCGCTCCCGCTGCTCCCCGTCCTCCTGGAGGGGGTCCGCGAGCGCATGCTCGGCCTCCTGGCCGGGGTCGGACTCGAGGCGGGCCCCGAGGTCGCTGCCCTCCTGGACCGCGATCTCCACGTCACCGCGCCCCTCCCCCTGAGGGAGAGGAAAGATGATGGGGGCGCCCCCGGGTCGGGGGGTTGAATGGTCCCCCGGAGGTGAGGCCGATGCGGCCTGGAGTGGGTGAGCCCCTGAGGGCGTGCACGGGGTGTCCCGGGCCCGAGTACAGCGGCGCCCCGGACTGCGCGCGCTGCCGCGGGCTGGTCGACGCGGTCCTGGAGGAGGAGTGGCGCGCCTTCCTCCTGCGCGAGGGTCTGCCGGACGGGCCCGAGGTGGCCGCGTTGGTGGCGGAGGAACCCCAGCGGTACGACTGGCGGGTGGTCGACGCCGCGCTGGAGCGGCTGGTGTGCGAGGGGTGCGCGGGTCCGCTGGGCCGGGGACCGGCCGGGTGCGCCCCCTGCGCGCTGGCGCACGGCTTCCGCTACGCGGCCGTCGAGACGGACCGGCCCGGGGCGGCGCCGGGGAACGAGCACGCGGTCCGAGTGAACGTCTCGGTGGTGCGGCGCCCGCAGGGCGTGCCCGAACGGGAAGTGCTCCTGCGGCGGTTGTGGCTGCCGTGGCTGATGACCGGTGTCCTGCCCACGACGGAGCGCGCGCAGGCGGCCAAGGCCCGGACCCGCGGGATGGGGTTGGCGGAGATCGGGGCGCTCTTCCCCCGGGTTCTGGACGCCCCCGGCTTCACGCTTCCCTGAGTGCTCCCTGGCCTCTGGGGCCGGGCCGGGTACGGGGCGCTCGGCCCGACCGCCAGAGGGCGACGACCGGTTCAGGAGGGGGACCGGCACCGGCCGTCGGGGAGGACACGGTCCGTCCGAAATCAAGGGGTGCTCCGGTCGGACCGCGGTCCCGACACCTCCACGGAGGGGGGTGGGGGGTGTCGTGGAACCATTCTTACCGGACCGGGCGCGACCGTACGGGGAAAACCGGGAATTCGCCGGCTCGGGCTTCCCCCCGGAAGGCGTGTATCAGGCGATAGCCTCCCGGAACGCCCGGTCGTGCCGGTCCACCGGCTCGTCCGCGAGGTCCCCGACGAACACGGCGACGGGGTGTCCGCCCCCCTCCCCGATCTCCGCGAGCAGCCGCTCCCACTCGACCAGGTTGGGGTGCCGCAGCTCCGTGCACGCTCCGGCCGGGGACAGGGCGCGGACGGCCGAGGCGAGGCGCTCGGCCGTGAGCTCGTGGACCGCCGTGCCGGACGTGTGTCCGCACTCGACGGCCAGGACGATGGCGGGCAGTGGGCTGGTGCCGACGTTGGTCAGCCCGAACACGGTGCGGCCGTCCCGGTGCAGGCCCACCCCGTAGGCGGCCGGGCGCCGCCATCCGGGGTGGCCCGCTTCGAGCCGCTCGCGGGCGGCGTTGATCTCTTCCTTGGTGGACCACTGCTCCATGGGGTCTCCCTACAGGTTCAGGTCGCCGGTGGCGACGGTGACGGCGTCCCCGCCGATGTGCACTCGGTCCCCGTCCAGACGCAGGCGCAGGTCGCCGCCGCGTCGGGAGGCCTGGTGGGCCAGGAACTCGGTCCGGCCGAGCCGCTCGGCCCAGTGGGGGGCGACGATGGTGTGGGCGGCGCCGGTGACCGGGTCCTCGGCGATGCCCATGGCGGGGGCGAAGCAGCGGGAGACCGTGTCGTACCCGCCGTCGCCGGGAGCCGTGACGATGACCATGCGTACGGGCAGGGCCCGGATCGCGGTGGGGTCGGGGTCCAGTTCGCGGACGGTGGCGGCGTCGGCGAGTTCCACCAGGAGGTCGTTGTTGCCGCCGATCCCCACCCAGCGGGGCTCGGCGCCGATGGCCTCGGCCAGCCCTTCGGGCGCCTCGGTGGCGGTGGCGGGCCGTGCGGGGAAGTCCATCCAGAGCTTGCCGTCCCGCTGCCGGACGGTGAGGATACCGCTGCGGGTGCTGAAGCGGACCGGCCCCTGGACGCCGAGTTCGGTGAGGGCGTGCGCGGTGGCGAGGGTGGCGTGTCCGCACAGGTCGATCTCGGTGACCGGGGTGAACCAGCGCAGTTCGTAGTCGGCGTCGGGTGCGTCGATCCTGCGGGCGAAGGCGGTCTCGGAGAGGTTGAACTCCGCTGCGATCCCCTGCGCCCAGGCGTCGGGGTAGGCGTCGTCCAGGACGAGCACGGCGGCGGGGTTCCCGGCCAGGGGCCGGTCGGTGAAGGCGTCGACGACGCGGTACTCGGGCATGGGTCCATTCTGTCCGGCGGGCCGGAGCCGCCAAGGTCCACCTGCGGGTGATGTGGACCCCACCCGGCTACTGCAGGTGCGGCTCGTCCAGGATGAACATGGTCTGGGTGCTCTTCACCTCGGGCAGGCGCTGGAGCCGTTCCAGGACGAAGGTGCGCAGCGCGGCGGCGTCGGCGACGCGCACGAGGAGCAGCAGGTCGACGTCTCCGGACACCAGGGCGGCGTGGTCGACCTCGGGGATGTCGCGCAGGTAGCCCCGGAACCTCTCCCACGAGTGCTGCTCGATCCGCACGGAGACGTAGGCGGAGAGGGCCGTGCCGTACTTCTCGGGGTCGATGACGGCGGTGAAGCCCCGGATCACCCCCTCGTCGCGCAGGCGTTCGAGGCGGGAGTAGGCGTTGGCCCGGGAGATGTGCGCGCTCTCGGCGACGGCACGGATCGACATGCGGCCGTCGTCGCGAAGGAGCGCGATGATCCGACGGTCGGTGTCGTCCAGCTGCACGGCCATGTGTCTTACCTCATACCGTCCACGTCGGGGGCACGTTGGATGATGTGCGCCGATGGGGCTCCAACTGAGCAGTTCGTCCAGCATCACTCCGGAGGCATCGACAATATGGGGTGATTCGCCTCATATTCAAGACATGAAGCGCATCGAAGGTCGGTTCCGCCCGATTCGGCCCCCGGGTCGGGAGCGGTGGCAGGTCCGCGCCCGGCGAACGACCGGCGCTCTCCGGCCGACCTGACCGCGCCCCGGAGACCGGCCCGCGCCCCGGGTCGGACCACCGCTCCGCACCGACCACCGTGCCGTACCCCGGCAGGATCGCGAGCCCACGGGCGGCAACGGCGCCGCCGCGAGTACCACGGGCCCGGGAGAACCCCGCGCGCGGGAGACAGCACGGGTGAGGGCGCGCGGCCCGCGCGCCGTCGCGCCCACGGGGTGGGCGGGTCCTCCGCGTCAACGGCGACCGGAGGCCCGCCCCCCAACCCGACCCGCCCGCCACCGGAGCGGGTCGGTTCGGTGCCGAAGACCTCGTCGTACCCGGTGAACCGGACGGCGGAGTACTCCGTGTGCGCCCGGCGCCCAGGAGGGCGTGGAGCGGGCCGTCCTCAACACTTCCCGGAGGGCGCCTCCCTCCCTGGGTCGTACACGACGCAGGGGCCGCGATCGTCGATCGCGGCCCCTGGCCTACCCACTCCCCGAGGGCCCGTGCCCTGCGGGAGTCTCTCTTGTTTCCCCCCGCCAGGAGGAACACCTGGCATGTCGGACTCCCGTGGTCACGGATGACCGGGGTGGGTCCGGGGGTTGTCGCGGACCGTCGGAGCTAGCGCCCGAGCAGTCGGTCCAGCAGCGTGGCGATGCCGTGACGGCCGTCGCTCTCGGCCAGCAGGCCCTTGCCGCCCTCGTCCTCGGCGCCGGCGTGGGCACCGGCCGGACGGCGGGTCCACGCGAAGAACAGCGCGATGAGGATCGCCGGGATGATCGCCAGGGTCAGCAGACCGGCGGCGGAGGGGGTGCCCTCCGCGCCCGTCAGCCCGAAGCCGGACAGGTCGTTGGCCGCGGTCTCGGCGGTCACGCCCGGGTCCTGGTCGTCCTGGTCGGCGACGGCGGCGCCGTCCTCCTGCTCCTCTTCCTTGGCGGTCTCCTCGGAGGCCTTGTCCTCGGACTTCTCCTTCTTCTCCTCCTTCTCCGCCTTCTCCTCCTTCTCCGCCTTCTCCTCGGGGAGGTACTTGGCGGGGATGTCGGAGACCGCGTTCTCACACTTGTTGCCGGACTGGTTGAACGGGTGGGGAGCCCCCTCGGTCCCGTTGCCGTCGCCCCACTTGGTGATGAAGTACTCGACCTCGGCGTGGCCGTTGCCACCGCTGACGACGAGCGAGTTCTCGTCGAAGCTCTCGCCCATCATGTCGGCGAAGGTCTTGCCGTCGATGTCCAGGAGGACGTCGCAGTTCTCAGAGGGGATACCGGGACCGCGGTCGCCGATGAAGAAGTCGTACTCTTCGCCCTCGTGGACGATGAATCCCTCGGTGCCCAGCGGCCAGCTGGGGCTGGAGAACAGCCCCTTCTGCATGGGCTCGCCTCCGGCGGGCATCCCGGTGTCACCGTTGATGCCGGAACCGTCGTCCCAGAAATAGGTCGCGGTGACTTCGCCGTACTGAATGGGAGTGTCGTTGCTCATGAAGTGATAGCCAGGTTGACGACAGAAGCCGAGGAGACCGGGCCAGGGCGCGTCAGGGCACACGAATCGGTAAGGGTCCGTGTTCCGGACTGGAGTCTTGCCGTGGCACGTCCCGCGTCGCTGGCGGCGAGTGGCGGGTGGGAGCGGGGGGCCGGATCGGCTCCGCCGGACAGCTGCGCGTGGATTCGCGCTGCTCGCTCCCGAGAGAGATGAAAGGTCTCGATTTCCCTTCCGGCTCGCTGGCCGGTCAAGGGCTCGGCACCGGATCGCTAAAGGTCCATAACGAACCGGTCACGAAGGACACTAACCCAGGGTTTGGCAAACTGCCGAAGGCTTCCGGGTAAAATGACACCGCGTGTTTCGCCGAACACGATATGACGCCCCTCGGTGAGAAGGCCCAGGTCACGAGATCGCCCTGGCGGCAGGGGTTCCCGGGCCCATCCGAGGACGGCGGGCGGGCCCGGGCGTGGCCCTCGTCATAGACCGGAACACACGGGTGCGGGACGGGCCGCAACCGGTCGAAGGGCCGCGAAACGCCCCGGGGCCGCACGAATACGGACCACCGGGACGCGGGTCGGCGAAGCAGGCGGAGCGGCCGGATCGGGGCAAAGGACGCGCCATCCCCGTACTGGCGCCGGTCAGCGAAGGGCGCCCCGGGGCCACACGACACAAAGAACTCCCCGGTAGGTTGCCCCACCGGGGAGTACACCTCGGGTCACGTGACCTGTGACCTCCGGTTGAACCGCTCGGCACGCCACTCACCCGAACCCACGACCTCCACCAGCGCGGTCGCGGCGTCGTACACGTCCACGTAGCGCAGGTAGAGCGGGGTGAACCCGAAGCGCATGACGTCGGGCGCGCGGAAGTCACCGATCACGCCGCGCTCGATCAACGCCTGCACGATCGGGTATCCGGCGCCCTCCTCCGGCTGGATCAGGGAGACCTGGCTGCCCCGCCGGTCGTGCTCGGCCGGGGTGATCGAGGACAGGCCCACCGAGGCCGCCCGGGCCAGGAACAGGTCGGTCATGGCCAGGCTCTTGGCCCGCACCAGCCCCAGGTCGGCCCGGGCCCACACGTCCAGACCGGCCTCCAGGGCCGCGTCCGCCACCAGGGGCTGGGAACCGCTGAGGAAGCGCGAGACGCCCGAGGCGGGTTCGTAGTCGGGAGCGAAGTCGAAGGGGCGGGCGTGCCCGTGCCACCCGCTGAGCGGCTGGTCCGCGACGGCGTGGTGGCGGCGCGCGGCGTACAGGAACGCGGGGGCGCCGGGACCGGCGTTGAGGTACTTGTAGGTGCACCCCACCGCGAAGTCGGCGTCGGCGCCGGACAGGTCGATGGGCACCGCGCCGACACTGTGGCACAGGTCCCAGATCACCAGGGCCCCGTGCGCGTGTGCCAGGCGGGTGACCGCGGCCATGTCGCGTAGCACGCCGCTGCGGTAGTCCACGTGGCTCAGCAGCAGCACGGCCACGTCGCCCCGGGCCAGGGCCCGTTCCAGCTCGGGGCCGTCCGGGTCCACGCGGCGCTGCTCGGCACCGGCAAGACCGACCGCGCCCTCGGTGACGTACAGGTCGGTCGGGAAGTTGCCCGCCTCCCCCAGCACCACCGAGCGGTCGGACATCCGCAGCGCCGTGACCAGGGTCTTGAAGAGGTTGGCGGAGGCGCCGTCACCCACGACCACCTCGTCGGCGTCGGCCCCCACCAGCGGGGCGACCTTGGCGCCCAGTGTGCGCGGCTTGTCCCACCAGCCGGCGTCGTTCCAGCTGCGGATGAGGTTCTGGCCCCACTCGCGCTCGATCATGTCGGCGACCCGGGCGGGGGTGGATCGGGGCAGGGCGCCCAGCGAGTTGCCGTCCAGGTAGATCACCCCCTCGGGGAGGACGAACTCCTCACGGAGGGGGGCGAGGGGGTCGGCCGCGTCCAGGGCGGCGCACTCCTCACGGGTGGTGGGCGTCATCGGGTCCTGCTTCCTAGCCGTGCTGTGAACTGGGTGGGGCCGCCGTCACCCGCGTGACGGGCGCGGGCGCGTTCCTAGATGGTGCTGCGCAGGGACCACAGTTCCGGGAAGACGTCCTTCTCGGCGTTGCGGGCCAGCCAGTTGAGCCCGTTGGACCCACCGCTGCCCGGCTTGCCGCCCATCGTGCGCTTGACCGCGACCAGGTGGAGCTGACGCCATCGTGTCACCCGTTCGGCGACGTCGACCAGCGCCTCGGCGAGCAGGTACAGGTCGTTTCCGGGGCGGTCGTCGGCGTACACCTCGGTCCAGGCCCGCTCGACCTCGTCGCTGGGCTCGTAGTCCCGGGTCCAGTCGCGGTCCGCGCTGGAGTCCGGGACGGGCAGGCCCCTGCGGTGCAGCAGGCGCAGGGCGGCGTCGTAGAGGCTGGGGCGCTCGATGAGGGCGGTGAGGTCGTCGACGACACCGCTCATGGCCTTGTGCGGGCGGATCATCGCCGCCGACTTGTGGCCGAGGAGGAACTCCATCTTGCGGTAGCCGTACGACTGGAAACCCGAGGCCTCGCCGAAGGAGTCGCGGAAGCGGTTGAACTGGGTGGGGGTCATGTCGCCGAACAGCTCCCACGAACTGTTCAGCACGTCCTGGGCCTTGCAGGCGCTGCGCAGCCAGGCGACGGCGCCGGGCACGTCGTCGACCTCCAATGCCTCGCGGGCGGCCTCCCAGCGCTCCTGGATCAGGGTGAACAGCAGTTCCATCACCTGGGTGCCGATGATGAAGGCCGACTCGGCGGGCTCCTGGGTGCGGGGGTTCTGGAGGCTCAACAGGGTGTCGACGCCGAGGTAGTCGGCGTAGGGGGTGGTGCGGTCGAAGCTCAGGGTGGGCTTGCCCCCGTTGCTCTCCGCCCGGGTGGCGCGGGCCTCCGCCGCGCCGACCTCCTGGGCCGGGGCGTAGGGACACTGCTGGGCGGACGTGGTGGAGAGCATCGGGTGTACCCCTCGTGTACTGCGCGAACATCGGTCGACTCACGCACCCGTGTACGTGAGCTCACATGATCGGACAATTGACCCGAAGAAGGAATGGACACCGACGACACAAGTCGGGCGCTGACCTAGCATTCGTAACTGGAAACCGCTATCGGCCTTGGGGGCGCAAAGTATGACCTCTCGACTGGAAACCCCTCTGGATGGCGTTGACCAGCACATCCTCGACGAGCTTCAGAGGGACGGGCGACTGTCGTTCAACGAGCTGTCACGGAGGGTGAACCTCTCTGCCCCCGCCGTGGCGGACCGGGTGCGGCGGCTGACCGACCGGGGGGTGATCACCGGCTACCACGCCCACGTCGACCCGGCCGCCGCGGGGCTCCCGGTCACCGCGCTGGTGCGCATGGAGTGCTTCGGCGCCCACTGCCTGCTGCGGGAACGGTCCTCGCTGGAGCTGCCGGAGATCCTCCAGGTGCACCGGGTGACCGGGGACGCCTGCTGCGTACTGCTCATCGCGGTGCGCTCCATGGAGCACTTCGAGGAGGTCATCGACCAGCTCGCCGTGCACGGGCGCCCCTCCAGCACGATGATTCTGTCCAGCCCGGTGCCCTGGCGGCCCGTGGCCGCCCCGAGGACCCGCTGAGCCCCGCCCGCGCGGAACCGGTCCGGCCCACGCGGGCCGGACCGGTCACCGGGGACCTCGACGCGCCCCCGTCAGGCGGAACCTCCCGCAACCGATCCGCGCCGCACCGCGGCGGTGCCCGCGCCCACCAGCACCAGGGCCGCCAGACCGCCGGGGAGCAGCCAGGAGGACGCGGACGCCCCCTCCTCCGTGAAGCGGGCCCCGCCGACGGACTCGGTGTCGTGCGGCAACGCGAGGTCCTCCGCGTAGCGCTCCTCGGTCCGCTGGGCGTACTCCTCCAGGCTCAGCGACCCGGGGACCTCGCGCAGGCCCTCGTGGTTGATCCCGCGCAGGGTCCCGTCGCCCACCGCGTACCAGGCGTTGAGCGGGAACTCGTAGACCAGTACCTCGCCGTCCTCCAGTTCGAGGAGTCCCTCCGCCGTGTCGCCCGCCGTGGCCATGCTGGCGAACGCGATGGCGCCGTCGTTCTCGCGGACCGCCTCCACGACGGCGCCGGGAGAGCCGTTGACCGAGACCGCGGCCACCCAGGTCTCGGTGAACGCGATCGGGTCGTCGGAGGCTCCGGCGCCACCGCGCACGAACTCCTCGGTCCACTGCCACACCGGGTGCGGTTCGTGGACCTCCTGTTCGCGCACCTGACTGACGCCGAGCCCCTGGAGGTACTCCTCGTAGGTGTCGCCCTCCGGGTCTTCGACGATCTCCCGGGGTGCGCTGGTCTCGAACCACGCCTGGACCTCGGGTGGCACCTCGTGGGGGTCGGGTCCGGCCGAGGCCGGGGCGAGCCAGGCACCGGAGACCGCCAGGGCGAGGGCGAGCACGAACCCCGTCCTCACGAGGCGCCGGGCGGTGGGGGCCGCGGCGGCCCCCTCACTGTGATCGAGCACGGTGCGTCCCCTCACTTGCGAGCGTTGCGGATGGTGTGCGTCCACGCCCAGTCCTTGTTGTTCTTCAACGTGGAGTGGCTGGTGGAGCGGTACTCGGACGTCGCGGGGGCGTTGCGGACATAGACCCACTTGACCTTGCTCCCGGAGGTGTCGTAGCCGCGGACGACTCCGATGTGTGCGGTCTTCTTCTGGGTGGACTTCCACGCGATGCGGATCAGCAGGGGGCGGCTCTTGTCGATGTCGGTGCGAACGTTCGCGAAGCTCGCCGCGGAGCCGGACTTGCTTCCGGTGTTGCCCATCCCGGACTGCCCCATGGCGCGGCGCAGTTCGTCGAGCGTGCCGGTCGCGTTCGCGCACGTGCTGGACTTCTTGCCCCGCTTGACGAGCGTGCACTGGGAGGGCTTGTTGGAGGTGTGGTAGCGGACCATCATCTGCGCGCCCGCGGCCCAGCACCACTGGGACTTCTCCTGGCTCACCCGCACGACGCCCAGCGTGCGTGCGGCGCCGACCGCGGGTGTGGCCGCGATCCCCAGGAGGAGGGTGGCCATGGCCACGACGGACAGGAATCTCTTGAGCATGGGGGACCTCGAAACCTGTGGTGTGAGAGTAGGTCTCACGAGGACGGGGGAACTGCTCAAGGCCGGAGGTAGTGCGTTGCGGGCTCCGTCCCGGGCCGCGGCCGGGGGCATCGCGTCGGGCCCTGGGACCAACATAGGGACCGCACAAGATCCACTCAACGGGGCCGGTGGCCGCTTCCGGCCACGGGCTCGCCTAGGGTTGACCGGTGAGCGTACTGATCGACAGTCCTGTCTGGCCCGGCCCACGAGGCTGGCTCTTCGCCCACCTGGCGAGCGACGTCTCCCTCAGCGAACTCCACGCCTTCGCGCGGGAGCTGGGCGTCCCGCCCCGGGCGTTCGAGCGGGACCACTACGACGTCCCCGAGCACCTGCACGCCCGTGCGCTGGAGCTGGGCGCCGTACACGTGAGCGGCCGCGAACTGGTCACCCGTCTGCGCGCGGCGGGGCTGCGCCGCCCCAAGGGCGGCGGGAGGGGCCGGGCTCCGCACGGCTGAGCCGGTCGATCTCGGCGAGCATGTTGGACCTGGCCCTCGGCTCCCAGTGCTCCCGGCCGAACCTCGTGTGGAACAGGTGCGGGGACTCCAGCAACGACCTCAGCACGCGCAGCCTCCCCACGCGGAACACGTGCTCCGGATAGCGCCAGTACTCGGCCCGGACCGCCGCGGTGTAGGCCAGATAGGCCTCCGGGGCACCCGCGAGCGTGGACAGGTCGGCGTCGGAGAGCACCGCTCCGTCGGCGTCCCCGGGCTCGGGCCGGTGCTCCTTGGTCACGCCCACCAGCCGGGACACCTCCGAGACCAGCGCGGGGTCCTTCCCCAGGAGCGTGAGCAGGCGCTCGGCCAGCGCCGCGCTCGCGTCCTCGTCTCCGCCGGGATCGCCCTCGTGCACGGCGTCGTGGAACCAGACCGCGTACCGCACGGCGTCGACGTCGCGGGCCTCCTCGCGGAGCACGTCCACCGCCCGCAGTGTTCCCCACAGGTGGGAGATGGTGTGGTAGCGGCGGTGCTCCTCGCTCCACCGGCCGAGGAGCTCCTCCCCCACGGCGCGGGCCTCACAGCCGCTGCCCGCGAGTTCGCGCCAGGCAGCCGCCAGGAGGACCGCGTCCTCCTCCCTCAGGGGGTGGGAGCGGCCGGTGGGACCCCGGGAACCGTCCATGTCACCAGTCTTCCCGCTGGGCCCGCGTCCCAAAGGTCACCGCGTGCCTTCGACCAGTCCGGCCTCGTAGGCGAGGATGGCCGCCTGTACCCGGTTGCGCAGGCCCAACCGGCTGAGGACGGCGCTCACGTAGCTCTTGACCGTGCCCTCCACCAGGAAGAGCCTCCGGGCGATGTCGGCGTTGGACATCCCCGCCCCCACCAGGGCGAGTACCTCCCGTTCGCGTTCGGTGAGGACGTCCAGGCGCTCGACGGCGGCGGCCTCCCGCGCCGCCCTGCCACCGCCGAAGCGCTGGATGACCTGTCGGGCGACCCGCGGTGACAGGTAGGCGCCGCCGTCGGCGACCGCGTGCACCCCGGCGATGAGCTCACGCGGATCGCCCGCCTTGAGCATGAACCCGCTGGCGCCGTCGCCGAGCGCCTGGGAGACGTAGGCGTCCTCTCCGAAGGTCGTGAGGATGACGACCCTGGTGTCGGGGGCCGCGCGGAGGATCTCCGCGCAGGCCGCGAGGCCGTCCAGTCGGGGCATGCGGATGTCGAGCAGCACGACGTCGGGCCGATGCGACAGCGCCAACTCCACCGCCTCCCGGCCGTCGGCGGCCTCCGCGACGACGTCGATCTCCGGATCGCTCCCCAGGATCGCCCGTACGCCCGCACGGATCATCGCCTCGTCGTCGGCGAGCAGCACCCTGATCACACCCGAGTCCCCGTCTTCCGTCCGCTTTCGTACCGGCAGCATCCCACAGGCCCCTCCTCATCGGGCTTGCAGCCTCTCCTTGGAGGTCAGCACGCCGCCCTCGAAACACAGCTGGTAGAAGTCCACGTCCGTGTCGAACATCCCCGCCGTGCTGCGGTAGTGGTCGCAGGAGGGGTCGGCGGAGTCGAAGTCCTCCAGGTGCTCTTCGGGGAACCTCAGCGGATGGCCGGGCAGCAGCCCGTCGAGGTCGGCGCGCTCCTGTCCCACGGAGATCCTCGCGAAGTCCTCGGGCTGCAGGGTGCTGTCGGCCAGGGTCGTGGCGAGCACGGCGTAGACCGCGGCCACCACCAGGAGGACCACGACCACCGGCACGGCCACCAGGGCCAGGGTCCACGGCTGGAGGCGGCGGCGGGCCGCCCGGTGCAGCCGGTCGACCACCGGCCCCGCCCCGGCCTCCTCCGTGTCGCCGGGACCGTCCGTCGGCAGGGTGGCACGCACCCGCCAACCACCGCCGTGCGGGCCGTAGTCCAGGGTTCCGCGCGCCAGCCGCACCCGTTCGCGCAGACCGGTGAGCCCGTGGCCGCCGCCCGTGCCCGGCTCCCGGCCGCGCCCGTCCGGCACGCCGTTGGCCACCCGTACCTCCACCCGGTCGCCGTCGGCGGTCAGCCGCACCTCCACGGGGGCTCCGGGCGCGTACTTCGTGGCGTTGGTCAACGACTCCTGCACCACCCGGTACACGGCGCGGTCCACCATCGCGGGCAGGCCGCCGAGCCCTCCCCCGGTGACCAGGGTGACGTCCACCCCCGAGTCACGGGCCCGCTCGACCAGAGCGCCCACCCCGTCGTCCACGGGGGTGACCGGGGCGGGGTCGGCCCCGCTGCCGGGTCTGAGGACACCGATGACCTCCCGCAGCCCCGCGGTGGCCTCGACGGCCCCGGCCCGCAGCCGGGCGATCTCCTCCCGATGGTGCGCGGGCAGGTCCGGGGCGACCTCCAGGGCCCCGGCCCGCAGCGCGATCAGGCTGAGGTCGTGACCCAACGAGTCGTGCATGTCCTGGGCGATCCGCGCGCGCTCGCGCAGCCGGGCCCGGTCCGCGGTGAGCCTCTGCCCGAGTTCCAGCTGGCGGGCGTGCTCCCAGCCCGCCAGGCTCAGCTCACGCTGCTGGCGGCGGTAGGAGCCGCCCAGCCAGGGCAGCGCGGCGCAGAACACCAGTACGAACCCGACGCTCACCCACAGGCCGGGGGTCGACTGGATGTTGCGGAAGACGAACACACCCACGGCCAGGCACAGGAGCCCGAAGAGGGACACGGCCTGCCAGATGCGTCTCGACCGGCGGCCGGCCAGGTAGGCCACGCACACCAGGAGCACCATGAAGGCCTGGGACTGCAGGCACACGACCACCGCCACGCACGGGGCGAGGAGCGGGTACGTGCGGCTGAGCACGATCACCGCTGCCGCCAGCGCCACCAGCGGCAGGAGGGTGAGCAGGGGCGTGTACCCCGAGACGGCCAGGGCGAAGGACTCGGCCACCAGCACCAGGGACACACCCAGGTACAACAGCAGGTCGCGCACGACGGCACCCCGGGTGGGCCAGCCCGGGCCGGGCCGGGGTACCCGGAGCGGTTCGCGGACGTGTTCGACGGGTTCCATGCCCGCGAACCTACACAGCCGTCTCACCCCCGCGGCACCGACGAAAGTCAGGGTTCGTCCACCACCAGCACGATCCACCTATCATGGGATGGTTTGCGACCGAGGGCGGCGGCGCGGCACCACGACTCAGAACGAGGCTCTATGTCACCCCTGGAGACCCTGCGGCGGATGCACCGGATCGCCGGATGGCCCCTGCTCCTCGCCACCTTCCTGGCCCGGCTCCCCGTGTCCATGACGCTGATCGGGCTGCTCACCCTGGTGACCAGCACCACCGGCAGCGTTGGCGCGGCGGGGCTGGTCTCCGGCGCCTTCGCCCTGGGCGAGGCGATCGGCGGTCCGGTCATCGCGCGCTTCGCGGACCGTCACGGGCAGCGCGTTCCCGTACTGGCCACGGCCCTGCTGGACGCCGCCCTCATCGCCGCCCTGGTCGCCGCCGTCAGCTCCGGCGCCCCACTGCCCGCCCTGGTGGCGCTGGCGGCCGCGGGCGGTCTGTGCATGCCCCAGGTCGGACCGATGGCCCGCACCCGCTGGGTGGTACTGATCCGCAAGGGGCCCGACCGGGGCCCGGAACGCGAACGCTCGGTGTCCGCCGTCATGTCGGTGGAGGGCGTGCTGGACGAGGCCTCGTTCGTCCTGGGCCCGGCACTGGTGGGCGTGCTCACGCTCACGCTGTCCCCCACCGCCAGCGTGCTGGGCGCCGCCGTCCTGATCGGCGTGTTCGGCACCGTGTTCGCCCTGCACCCCACGGCACCGCCCGGAACGGAGCCGGTGCGCGGAGCCGAGGGACGCATCACCCGTCCCGCGTTGCTGCTGCTCGCCGTGCCGATGTTCTGCCAGGGACTGTTCTTCGGCGGGATGTCCACGGGGGTGACGGCCTACGCGGACCACGCGGGGCACGGCGACCTGTCCGGGCTGATGTACGCGGTGATGGGTTCCAGCAGCGCCGTGGCCGGGCTCATGATGGCCTCTCTGCCGGCGGGCTTCGCCCTGACCGCCCGGGTCAGGGTGGCGGCGGGCGGCCTCGCCCTGCTCACCCTGCCCCTGTACCTGGAGCACGGGCCCGCGACCCTTGCGGTCGCCATCCTCGTTCTGGGAGTGGCGATCGGCCCGCACCTGGTGAGCCTGTTCGGACTGATCGAGCGGGCCGCCCCGCCCAGCCGCCTCTCGCAGTCGATGGCGCTCATCCTGAGCAGCCTGATCCTGGGCCAGGCCCTGGGCTCCATGGTCGCGGGGGCCCTCGCGGACTCCTTCGGGCACCGGGGCGCGTTCGCGCTGGCCACGGCGGGCGGGCTGGTGTCGTTCGCGGTGACCACCCTGGTACTGCGCGCCCGCTGGTACGAGCGGCCCGGGGTGTCGGCGGGCTCCGGCGACGCGCAGGCGGGGTCGCCCGCGCACAGAGATCCGGAGGTCGGTTCCGGAGTCTGACCGGACGTGACCACCAACACGGGGCGCCGGGACGTTAAGCACGCGTCAAGACGGTGGCCCCGAGTGCGCGCCGTGCCTAGGCTTGTCGATCGTGCTCGATCTGTTCAGGACCCTGGCTCCCGGGGCCCGTCTCCGCTCCGAGGGGTCCGCGCCCCCGCCGCTCGCCGGGATCGCCCGCGTGACCCTGTCCGTACGCGACCTCGACGTCAGCACGCGCTTCTACCGATCCGTCCTGGGCCTGCGCCCGGAGTACCCGGTGAACGGCGGGGGCCCGCCCCTGACCGTGTTCCGCCTGCCGGACGGCCTGGTCATCGACCTGGTGCAGCACCCTGACAACTTCAAGGGCCGCTTCGACAGCCGCCGCTGCGGCCTGGACCGCCTCACCCTGGCGGCGGCCAACCTCGGCGTCCTCGAGGCCTGGGAGGACCGCTTCACCCGGCTGGACGTGGAGCACTCCCCCGTCGTACACACCGAGGAGGGCTCCACCCTGGTCTTCCAGGACCCGGACGGGACGGAGCTGGCCCTGTTCGTGCCCGCCGACCCTGACACCGGCGAAGACTAGACGGCCCGGCCCGGCCCGGCCGCGGCCGGGCCGGGGACGCCGCTACTCGCTCGGGACGGTCTTCAGGCGCACGTCCCGCTCACCGAGCTCCTCCACCGCCGAACGCGGCAGGCGGTCGTCGGTGACGATCAGGTCGAACTCCTCCAGCCGGGCCACCCGGAAGGTGCCGAACTTGCCGTACTTGGTGCTGTCGACGACCAGGACGCTCTTGGAGGCGATGCGCAGCAGCTCCTGCTTGGCGATCACCTTGGCCTCGGAGGGCGTGGTCGAGCCGCGCTCGGCGTCCCAGGAACTGCTCGCGATGAACGCGAGGTCGACGTTGACCTGCCGCAGGAAGTCGGCGGTGAACTGTCCGACGGAGGAGTGGTCGGAGTGCGAGACCACGCCCCCGGTGTGGATCAGTTCGATTCCGGGGTACTCCATCAGGTGCCCGACGACGTTGAAGTCGCTGGTGATGACGGTCAGGCCGACCTTGTCGGTGAGGAGCGGCACCATCTGGAGGGTGGTCGTGCCCGCGTCCAGGTAGATGGTGAAGTTCTCGCGCACGAGTTCGGCGGCGGCGCGCGCTATGGCCCTCTTCGCGGGCACCTCCAGCTGGGCCTTGGCCAGGTAGGAGGGTTCGCTCTTGAGCCGGGCCGCCAACCGCACGCCGCCGGTGACCGACAGGACCTTTCCGTCGTTCTCCAGGGCCTGGATGTCGCGACGCACGGTCATGTGGGACACGGACAGCATCGACGTGAGCTCGTTGATACTCAGCACGTGGCGCTCCTGGAGGAGCTTCAGGATGTGCTCTCGCCGCTGATCCGGGATCATCGTTCGCCTCACACTCGGGGGCCTGGCTGCGGGTGCCGTTCGGATACGACACCCCTTATCGAAGTTTCCCAGGTAGCCGTACCCAGGTCGGCGCCACCACGACGTGAGACGGCTCGCAATCCCGGGACGACGGCCGCCCGTACCCCGCGACGACGGCGCCCCGGAGGCTCCTTGGTGGGCGTTTTTCCTGTTTGCGCCACACGGGGCCCGGGTCTTTGCCACTCTTGACTGCATGACGTTGTCCATCGCCTTGGGCGGAGACACCACACGATTCCCGGGTAACACGCTCCCGGCCCTGCGATCGGCGCTGCGCGCCGGAGTCGACCTGGTCAAGATCGACGTCCATCTCACCTCGGACGGGTACCCGGTCCTGGTGGACGAACGCACAGTGAGCCTCCCGGGTTCCCCGCCACGGCAGGTCGCGGACCTGACCCTGGCCGACCTGGCCGCCGTCCGCGACGACGTGGAACGGCGGATACCCACCCTGATGGAGGTCGTCGCCGAGTTCGGCGGCGGGGACACCGCGCCGCTCCTGGTCGACGCCGCGTCCCCGCAGTCGGCCCTGGCCGCCGACGCGGCCCTGCGCGAGCACGGGTTCGGCGACCAGGCCCTGTTCACCGGTTCGGTGGAGACGCTGCGCGCGTTGCGGGCCCGCAGCCCCGGGGCGCGCGTGATGCTCGCCTGGGAGCAGCCCGGCCCGCCGCCGGAGGACGTGGCCCGCGCACTGCGTCCGGCCTTCCTGGGCACCCACCACTCCCTGGTGGACCGGGAGCGGGTGGCCGACCTCCACCGGCACGGCTTCGGTGTGGTCGCGTGGACGGTGAACGAGTTCCCCGAGATGGCCCGGCTCATGGGAATGGGAGTGGACGCGCTCGCCACCGAACGCGTCGACGACCTCGTCTCCCTCACGTCGGGACGAGCCCAGGAGACGGTTCCCGGACCACTGTGAACGAGCGGCGCTGACGCCACGACGGTGGGCGGGAGCGCGAGCCGCGCCCGGCCGCGCACCGACGCCGCGCGGCCCAAGAACGCCTACCCCCGACGGTCCGGCCTGTCCTGCGCCACGGGTCAGCCGCCGACGAGTTCGTACAGGTCGACCGATTCGGCGATCGCCCGGAGCCCGGCGTCGTTGGGGTGCAGGTGGTCGCCGGAGTCGAACTCGGGGCGCATGCGCTCGGGGGCCGAGGGGTCGCGCAGGATCGCGTCGAAGTCCCACACCCCCGTGAAGACCGAGTCCGGGTTCTGCGCCTCCGCCCGCAGGTGCGCGTTGACCCGCTGCCTCCCCTCCTCCACCTCCGGGGTGCACCGGCGCTCACCGGCACAGGGGACGAGCGTGGCCGCGAACACGCGCACGCCGTGTTCCTCGCCGGTCACCGCCAGCCTTCCCAGTCCGGCGACCACCACGTCGGGGGCGGCGCCCCACCTCAGGTCGTTGATGCCCGCGAAGACCACGAGGGCCTCCACCCCGTTCTGCGCGAACACGTCGCGCTCGGCCCGGTGCAGCATGCTCACCCCGCTGGCGTAGGTGGACACGCCCTCCCCGGGGTAGCCGTCGGCGGTGACCCGGTTGCCCGCGACTCCCAGGTTGAGCACGCCCAGGTCGGGCAGGTCCTCGCTCTGTCGCAGCCGTGCGCTGAGCACGTCGGGCCAGCGCGTGTGACCGTCCCGGGTGGAGCGCAGGCCGTCGGTGATGGAGTCGCCGAAGGTCACCACGGCGCCGGGGCCGTCCGCCACCTCCACGCCCGTGAGGAAGGGCCACTGGTCCACCAGCCCGGTGAACGGCTCACCCGTGCGGTCCAGGGTCTGGTCGCCGCTGCCGGGGGCGCTCGTGTAGTTGGTGTCGACCGACGCGTAGTGGAGGGGCGCCGCGGTCACCCGCTCGGGCAGGTGGACGCTGACCAGCAGCTCCGTGTGCGGGGGCAGCAGGATGTCGACGGGGTCGCTGACCAGCCGCCCGCCCGCGGGGACGACCGCACCGGGGGCACCGTCGAAGGTCAGGGGCAGGGCCGCGCCCCGGGTGTCGGCGCCCCGGCCGCGCAGGGCCACCGAGACCGCCCCGAGCGTGACCGGCCGGGACGCGAAGGTGTTGTCGAACCGCAGGCGCGCGCTGTGGCCGCCGACGGTGGTGCGCACGTTCAGGCGCAGTGTCTGGTCCTGCCAGGGGCCGACCGAGGCGTATCCGGAGGCGGCGCGGGCCCAGGTCCCGGTCCATCCCCGGTCGGCGGGGCGTCCGCCGAGGGAGAACACGTGCAGGCTGGCGGCGGGGTCGGCGACGGTGGGCAGGACGACGTGGTCGACCTCGCGCCCCGGGTCGAGCGGCACCGAGCGCGCGTACAGGCGCACGGAGCCGATGGCACCGTGCCCGAAACCCGTCGCCGAGTTGGCGTAGGGCAGGGAGAGGACGGCGTCCCCGGCCGGACCGGCGGCCCAGTCGGGGACCGAGAGCGGGAAGTCGTGGGCGGTCCCGTCTGCGTAGACGACCCGGCCCTGGCCGCGCACGTCGTCCCCGGTGCCGTCCGTGCGGGTGCCGGTGGCCAGGAAGGTGAGGGAGTCCCACCGGGAGGGCGCCGCCGCGAGCTCCACGGACTGGCCGTCGCTGGTCACGTGGTCGGGGCGGCCGGGCCCGTAGGAGGGGAGCCGGAGCGGGGTGTCGAGCAGCACCACCTCGGCTCCGGGGTGCCAGCCCGCCGCCTCCAGGGTGCGCGCCGAGAGGCTGTTGCCCGCGCCGTCGAGGTCGCCGGAGCCCACGGTGCCGTCCTGGGAGACGCCGGTCGTGTCGAGGAGGTCGGCGAACGTGCGCGCGGCCGAGTCGTCGGGGGTCTCCGGGGGACGCACGGCGACGTCACGGGAGAGGCTGGCATTGAAGGCGAGCAGCAGCAGGACCACCACGGTGAGCACGGAGACCGCTCTGAGGGCGTGGTCCCAGGCCGTGGCCGGCCGGTCCGCGCCGCCCCGCGTCGTTCTCCCCCCGTCCACCGCACGCCTTCCTCACCGGTTCCGTCCGTTCACCCGCCGGGTTCGACGGCCCCCGTGGCGCGGTGGTTGTCGAGATGTGGGCCACGGTGTCCTCCGACCGGCGGCCAGTCTAGGGCGTATCGGGAGGAACGGGTTTCGGTCCGGCCGAGAGCCGTCCGAAGTCCTCCACGGCACGGAACGTGGCGTTTCGTGTGCGACGCCCGGGGGCACAGGCCCGTCAGGAGGTACCCCCCGTGCAGACCGGAACGATCGTCGTCATCGTCGCGGCCGTGGCCGTCGTCGTCGGAGGAGCCGCGGTCATCGCGTGGTTGGCGGTCCTGCCGGCCCTGCGTACCCGGCGCCTCAGGGACCGGTTCGGCCCCGAGTACGAGCGCGCCGTGGAGGCCCACGGCAGCACCGCCGGGGCCGAGCACGACCTGGCCGACCGGCTCCGTCAGCGCCGGGGCAGACGTCTGCGCACGCCCTCCGAGGAGGAGCGTTCGGACTACGCGCGCGCCTGGGCCCGGGTGCAGCGGGGGTTCGTCGACGACCCGGTCGGCGCGGTGCGCGGCGCCCGCGGACTCACCGACACCATCATGCGCGACCTCGGCTACCCGGACGCCCCCGCGGCACCGGACGGAGCGGACCACGACGACGCGAGCTTCGAGCGGCGGGCCCGGGACCTGTCCGTGGACCACCCCGAGGCGGTCGCCCGCTACCGCGCCGCCCGGGCGGCGGGGCACCTCGCGGAGGCCGACCGGACGGCCACGGAGAACCTGCGTGAGGCCCTGATCGCCTACCGGGGCCTGGTGGAGGCCCTGCTGGGTACCGACGAGCCGCGCCCCGCGCGGGTGGAGTAGGCACACGAGGGAGGCACACATGGCGGATCGCCCTGTACGGCCCAGGCACCGGCCCGGCGCGAAACGGCTCGACCCCGAACCGGTGGCGGGGTCCGCGGCCCCGGAACCGCCGGGGCCCTCCGGTACGGCCGGGGCGCGGGTGCCCCGCCAGGGCAGTCCCCGCACCGCACCCGACCCCGCCCAGGGCTGGCGCCCCCGCCCGCGCGGGCTGTCCCCCCACGAGGCGCGCGAGCGCTGGGACGCCGCCCAGGGCGAGTTCGTCGACGATCCCGAGGGGTCGGTGCGCGCGGCCGACGCCCTGGCGTCGGAGGTGGCCGACGCCGTGATCGCGGAGATCGAGGCGCGCCGGACGGCTTTGCGCGCCGCGCTGGAGGGCGCCGACGGCGACACCGAGGCGCTGCGCCTGGCCCTGCACGACTACCGCGCCTTCGTGCGACGGCTGACCGGCGAGGACTGAGGGGGCGGAAGGGGGCCGGGAAAACGTTCCTCCCGGACGGAGAAATGGCGCGCCGACGCTGCGCGGATGTCCGATTTCTGGTTTATGTCCGACGTTTGTCGAGGTGGATCTCCGTGTCCGGCCACACGCGGGGCACGGTTCCGCGGCCCCCAATACGTCAACGCGCATTCCCCGTGGGCGGGGGGGTTCCGGGGCGCCCCCGCCGCGCGGGACCGGAAAGAGAAGAAAGCGCCGCTGGCCTGTATCCGCAGGCTGGCGGCGCTTTTTGTGTGTTCGGAGAGGGTAGGCCGGGCAGGACTCGAACCCGCGACCCAGGGATTATGAGTCCCCTGCTCTAACCAACTGAGCTACCGGCCCTCCGTCGACGGCAAACGTCATCCTAACAGGGTGCGTCCGACGTTTCCGCGCCCGAAAACCGTTGCGCCACAAGGCCTGGCCGCCTCCCGTGACGACGCGCGAAGCGTTAGGACGCACCTTGGTCGCGAACGCCGCCAGGGGGCGGTCTAGGGTGTGATGGTGCGGCGCGCGCCTGGCCGTACCCCCTGGGCCCGGCACCGGAGCCGCCTCGAACCCGTTGGTAACATCGCGGGTCGCACATCGTCGTCAGGAGAGTTCACGCATGTCCAACGCACCCGTCAACGTCACCGTCACCGGCGCCGCCGGTCAGATCGGCTACGCGCTCCTGTTCCGGATCGCCTCCGGCCAGCTGCTCGGCGCCGACACCCCGGTGAAGCTGCGCCTGCTGGAGATCCCGCAGGCCGTCAAGGCCGCCGAGGGCACGGCGATGGAGCTCGACGACTGCGCCTTCCCCCTGCTCCAGGGCATCGACATCTTCGACGACGCCACCCAGGCGTTCGAGGGTGCCAACGTCGGCCTGCTGGTCGGCGCCCGGCCGCGCGGCAAGGGCATGGAGCGCGGTGACCTGCTCCAGGCCAACGGCGGCATCTTCAAGCCCCAGGGCGAGGCCATCAACGCCGGCGCCGCCGACGACATCCGCGTCCTGGTGGTCGGCAACCCGGCCAACACCAACGCCCTCATCGCGCAGAGCCACGCCCCGGACGTCCCGGCCGAGCGCTTCACCGCGATGACGCGCCTGGACCACAACCGCGCGCTGACCCAGCTCGCCAAGAAGCTGAACGTGTCGATCAACGACATCAAGAAGCTCACGATCTGGGGCAACCACTCCGCCACCCAGTACCCGGACCTGTTCCACGCCGAGGTCGACGGTGCCAACGCCGCCAAGGCCGTCGGCGACCAGGCCTGGCTGGAGAACGACTTCATCCCGACCGTCGCCAAGCGCGGCGCCGCGATCATCGAGGCCCGTGGCGCGTCCTCGGCCGCCTCGGCCGCCAACGCCGCCGTGGACCACGTGTACGACTGGGTGAACGGCACCCCCGAGGGTGACTGGACCTCCGCGGCCATCCCGTCCGACGGTTCGTACGGCGTCCCCGAGGGCCTCATCTCCTCCTTCCCCGTCACCTCCAAGGGCGGCAAGTGGGAGATCGTGCAGGGACTGGAGATCGACGAGTTCTCCCGCGGCCGGATCGACGCTTCGGTGCAGGAGCTCGTCGAGGAGCGCGACACCGTCAAGCAGCTCGGCCTCGTCTAGGGGTCGGCGCACCACGACGCCCACGGGCACGTCCCTTCCGGGGACGTGCCCGTCCGCGCGCCGGGGCCCGGTGAGGGGACGAACACCCCGCCGTGTCCCGAAGGGGGTCCGGGACCGGGCAGTATAGAGACCGTGAGTCTCATCGATGTGCTTCCGGCCGAACCAGAACCCGACTCCCTCTTCGAGGCGTTCGCTTTGTGGGCCGAGGAGCGGGGCCTCACCCTCTACCCGCACCAGGAGGAGGCCCTCATCGAGGTCGTCTCCGGGTCGAACGTCATCCTGAACACCCCCACCGGCTCGGGCAAGAGCATGGTCGCCACCGGCGCCCTCTTCGCCGCGCTGGCCCGGAACGAGTGCGCGTTCTACACCGCGCCCATCAAGGCCCTGGTGTCGGAGAAGTTCTTCGACCTGTGCAAGATCTTCGGCACCGAGAACGTCGGCATGATGACCGGCGACGCCAGCGTCAACGCCGACGCCCCCATCGTGTGCTGCACCGCCGAGGTGCTCGCCCAGATCGCCCTGGCCGAGGGCCGGGACGCCGACATCAACACCGTCGTCATGGACGAGTTCCACTTCTACGCCGAGCCCGACCGGGGCTGGGCCTGGCAGGTGCCCCTGCTGGAGATGCCGCAGGCGCAGTTCCTGCTGATGTCGGCCACCCTGGGGGACGTCAGCAGGTTCGAGGAGGACCTGGAGAAGCGCACCGGGCGGTCGACCGCCGTCGTCACCTCCGCCGAGCGCCCGGTCCCCCTGTACTACGACTACCGGGTCACCCCGCTGCACGAGACCCTGGAGGAGCTCCTCGGCAACGGGGACGCGCCCGTGTACATCGTGCACTTCACCCAGGCGCAGGCGATCGAGCGCGCACAGTCGTTGACGAGCATCAACATGTGCACCAAGGAGGAGAAGGCCCGGATCGCCGACGAGATCGGCAACTTCCGCTTCACCACCAAGTTCGGCCGCAACCTCTCCCGGTACGTGCGGCACGGCATCGGTGTCCACCACGCGGGGATGCTGCCCAAGTACCGCCGTCTGGTGGAGCGGCTGGCGCAGGCCGGGCTGCTCAAGGTGATCTGCGGTACCGACACCCTCGGGGTGGGTGTGAACGTGCCCATCCGCACGGTGCTGTTCACCGCGCTCAGCAAGTACGACGGTGTGCGGGTGCGCAGGCTCCGGGCCCGCGAGTTCCACCAGATCGCCGGGCGCGCGGGCCGGGCCGGGTTCGACACGGTCGGCAACGTGGTCGCACAGGCCCCCGAGCACGTCATCGAGAACGAGAAGGCGCTGGCCAAGGCGGGTGACGACAGCAAGAAGCGGCGCAAGGTGGTGCGCAAGAAGGCGCCCGAGGGGTTCGTCTCCTGGGACGAGGCGACCTTCCGTAAGCTCATCGACGCCGACCCCGAGCCACTGACCTCGCGGTTCCGGGTGAGCAACGCGATGCTGCTGAGTGTCATCGCGCGGCCCGGCAACTGCTTCGCCGCCATGAAGCACCTGCTCACGGAGAACCACGACGACCGCAAGTCGCAGCGGCGGCACATCCGGGAGGCGATCGCCATCTACCGGTCGCTGCTGGACGGCGGGATCGTGGAGACCCTGCCCGAGCCGGACGACCAGGGCCGCACCGCCCGGCTCACCGTCGACCTCCAGGCGGACTTCGCGCTGAACCAGCCGCTGTCCACGTTCGCGCTGGCGGCGCTGGAGCTGCTCGACGTCGAGTCGCCGACCTACCCGCTCGACGTGCTCACCGTGGTGGAGTCCACGCTGGACGACCCGCGTCAGATCCTCGGCGCCCAGCTCAACAAGGCCCGGGGCGAGGCCGTCCAGCAGATGAAGATGGACGGGATCGAGTACGACGAGCGCATGGAGCGGCTGGAGGAGGTCGACTACCCCAAGCCGCTGGAGGAACTCCTCGACCACGCGTACGAGGTGTACCGACGCGGGCACCCGTGGGTCGGCGACCACCCGCTGCGGCCCAAGACGGTGGCCCGCGACATGTACGAGCGCGCGATGAACTTCGTGGAGTACGTCGGCCACTACGAACTGGCCCGCTCCGAGGGTCTGGTGCTGCGGTACCTGGCCAGCGCCTACAAGGCGCTCAACCAGACGGTGCCCGACGACTCCAAGACCGAGGAGCTGCGCGACCTCATCGAGTGGCTGGGCGAGCTGGTGCGTCAGGTGGACTCCAGCCTGCTGGACGAGTGGGAGCAGCTCACCAACCCCGAGGAGGAGTCCGAGGGCGAGGGCGCCGAGGCCGAGGAGCGGGTACGCCCGGTCACCGCGAACGCCCGTGCCTTCCGGGTCCTGGTCCGCAACGAGATGTTCCGCCGTGTGGAGCTGGCCTCCCGGCGGCGCTACGGCGACCTCGGCAAGCTGTCCGAGGACGACGAGTGGAGCGGCGAGGAGTGGGCCGAGGCCGTGGAGGCGTACTACGCCGAGCACGACGAGATCGGCACCGGTCCGGACGCGCGCGGCCCGAAGATGCTCCTCGTCGAGGAGGAGGACGACATGTGGCGGGTGCGGCAGATCCTCGCCGACCCGGCCGGCGACCACGACTGGGGCATCAGCGCCGAGGTGGACCTGGCCGCGTCGGACGCCGAGGGCCGCGCCGTGGTGCACGTGACGGAGGTCAACCGGCTGTAGGAGCCGTCTTCGGTGCGGGCCCCTCAGCCGAGCAGGTGCGCGTTGACCTCGCGTACGCCCTCGGCGAGGTCGGGGCGTTCGACCACGGCGACCCCGGCGGCCGCCAGGCGCTCGGCCCCGTCGCAGTCCACGAACAGCTCCGGTTCGCGCCAGGCCAGCACGACGCGGCGCAGGGGTGTGGCGAGGACGAGCTCCGTGCACGAGCGCGGCCGCGAGGCCCGTGAGCTGCACGGCTCCAGGGACGAGTAGAGGGTGGCCTCCGCCAGGCGGGGGTCACCGGGGTCGATCCCGCGCAACGCCACCTCCTCGGCGTGGTCGTGCGGGTCGTCGCGGCGCGAGTAGCCCGCGCCCAGGACCTCGCCGTCCCGTGAGACCACGACCGCCCCCACCGAGTAGGCCGTGGCGGAGGGCGGGCAGGAGCGCGAGAGCCGCACCGTCTCCGTCAGCCAGTACGCGTCGGCCTCCCCGGGCCCGGGTGCGGGGCCCCCGGTGGGCGTGTGGGGGGCGGTCACCGCTCCCCCAGCGCGTAGCGCAGGACGGCGATCTGCCCGAGGGCGCGGGCCTCCACCAGGCGCATGGGCGCCTCGGGTGTGTTCGGGAAGGCGCCCGGCAGGACGAAGCGCGGCGCGCCCTCCTGCCCCACGAGGAAGGGCGCGACGGCCAGGCGGAGCTCGTCGACCAGGCCGGAGGCGAGGAACAGGGTGTGGATGTGGCCGCCGCCCTCCACCAGCAGACGGCGCACACCCCTGTCCGCGAGGTCGGCCAGGATCGCCTCGGCCGTGGGCGGGTCCCCCGCGTCCACGACCTCCGCGGGCGGGTCGGTGGAGGGGCGCCCTGCCAGCCTCCGGGTCGCGGTGTCCACTCCCGGACCGCCGGTGTAGACGACGGCTCCCGCGTCCCCAGTGGAGAACAGGCGCGCCGCTGGGTCGATCTCCCCGCTGCGGGTGACGACCGCCTTGAGCAGGTTCTCGGTGCGTCCCTGGGCGCGACGGCGCTCCCGTAGGACGGGCGAGCGCACGAGGAGCCGGGGGTCGTCGGCGCGCAGGGTGCCCGCGCCGACCAGGATCGCGTCACACCCGGCGCGCAGTTCGTCGATCTCGGCGAAGTCGGCGTCGTTGGACAGGCGCAGGCGGTCGGGGCCGGTGTCGTCGATACGTCCGTCGATCGACATCGCGCAGCTCAGGATGGTGTGGGGACGGTCCATGGGACCAGGTTAACGGCGGCCCGGAGCCCGGGTTCCGCAGGTGTGGCGCCTCTTCCCGGAAAGCTTCCCTTTCCGAAGCCTTCCACTCGGGCGCACGAGGAATGACGTAACGGCGCTTCGGTGGATTTCCGCAGGCAGCGGGTGCGTTTGGATAATTGCGCACTGCCTTTCCCCCAGTGATCATGTCCGATTTTCGGCCCGAACCGTTCGGGACCGACGGCCCGGGCCCTTCGGGGGTGGTTCTCGGGGCCGCGGCCGGGCCCGGAGGCGCGGAGCCCCCGGTGACAGCCGGAAGGCGCGCGGTGCGCGGCTTCTCCCGCGACCCGGGGGCCGGGCGGCCACCCCCGGGGACCCGTTCCTCACAAAATGGACATTAGGTGTATAAGTTCGAGTCCGCCCGCGCTCGTCTTAACATGTGGCGCACCGACCCCGAAGTGAGTGACCGGGTGACGATTTCCGCCACCTGTATCCTGGACTCTGTTAACAACCGCGCCCGTACGGAATACAATCCTTTGACGCGACCCCGCGAGGGGTCATCCCAGTTTCCTGGGAGTCGACCGCACTTCCCCACCTCAGACAAGAGGACGGCGATGTCTCGTTTCACCTCCCCCGACTTCCTGAGGCAGGCGGGGGACAACCACGTCCGGGCCAAACCCCCGCCGCCCGTCAACCTGGCCAGGGCCAACATCAACCGCATCCGCTCCTTCCACCTCAGGGGCAAGGACCACTTCCAGGTGGACCGGGACCTCGCGGCCGAGGCCGAGAGGACCGCGGCCGGGTTCGTCGACATCGTCCTGGGAGAGCGCGCCTTCCTCCAACGGGCGGTGCGCCACCTCTCCGCCGACCTGGGCATCCGCCAGTTCCTGCACGTGGACGCGGGGATGCCGGCGCCGGGTGATCCGCACGAGATCGCCCACGAGAGCTTCCGCGACGCCCGGGTCGTCTACGCCAGCCACGACCCGGTGGTGCTGACCCACCACCTGGCGCTCACCCGGGACGGGCGCACCACCACCGCGGTGCGCGGGGGCCTGGAGGACGCCGCCGGCCTCCTGCGCGACCCGGAGGTCGGCCTCCTCGACCTGGACCAGCCGGTGGGGCTCCTGCTCACCGGCGTCGTCTCGCACCTAGAGGACCTCGACGCGGCCGCGCGCGGCATCGCGGAACTGCGGGCGGCCGTGGCGCCCGGGAGTCATCTGGTCCTGAGCCACTACTGCCGCCCCGACGCCGCCCGCCACCCCAAGGACGCGCGCCGGGCCGATCAGCTCCAGGAACTCTTCACCCACCGGCTCGGCCACGGCTACTGGCGGTCCGAACAGGAGATCGCCTCGCTCTTCGACGGCTGGGAGTCCGTGCCCCCGGGCCTGCTCCAGGCCCAGAAGTGGCGGACCCTTCCGGTCGCTCCCCCCATCCCGGGGAGCTACCAGATGCCGCACCGCAACCGGCAGCTGATCATCGGCGGCATGGGACGTCTCTGAGCCCCGTCCACCCTCGCCCCGCGTTGGAGCCCCTCGGGGCCCGGCAGCGGGCGGGGGTCGCCCCCGCCCACACGAAAAAGGCCCGCCGGATCTCTCCGACGGGCCTGTTCGCACCGCTCCCGCGACTGGACTCGAACCAGTAACCTGCCGGTTAACAGCCGGCTGCTCTGCCGATTGAGCTACGCGGGATCGCGCCTTGCCGAGACCCTGCGGCCCCGGCGACAGCACCAATCCTAGCGTGTTCGCAAGGGTGCTCGTGACGTTTTCCCGCGCCCGGGCCACCCGGCCCCGGCGTCTCGAAGGGCACGCCCGTCCCGGCTTCCGCGACCCGCCACGACGGCACCGCGGGTACACGCGGAAAGGCCCGCCGGATCTCTCCGACGGGCCTGTTCGCACCGCTCCCGCGACTGGACTCGAACCAGTAACCTGCCGGTTAACAGCCGGCTGCTCTGCCGATTGAGCTACGCGGGATCGCGCCTTGCCGAGGCCCTTCGGCCTCGTCGACATGAATAGACTAGCGCGCTCCGGGAGTGCTCGTGACCGGTGTCGGCCCGTGTGGCCCGGAGCACGACCGGGTAACGTCGGGGCACGGACCACGCCGACCGTCACCAAGGCCGTAAAGAGGAAGCCATGCGCTACCGGATCACCTTCGTCGCCGGACTCGCCATCGGATACGTGCTGGGCGCCAAGGCGGGCAGGGCCCGCTACGAGCAGCTCGCCCGCACCGCCCGCAAGGTGGCCGACAGCCCCCTGGTCCAGGAGGTGGCCGGGGTCGTCGGAGCGCAGACCAGCAGAGCGGGCCGCGCCGTCTACGACAAGGCCGTCGAGAAGATGCCCATCACCTCCGTGCGCGACTTCCTGGCGCGCCCTACGGACGAGGAGATCGCCCTCGTCGAGTGGGAGACCAGCCTGTCCAACGGGACCCGTCCCGACCCGGGCCGCAACGGCAGCGGCTCCGCGGACGGAGACGTCTGACGATGGCCCTGTTCGGCCAGAACGTTCCCGAGGGGCTGCGCTCCCGGCTGGAGCGCGGCGAGCGCGTGCTCTCCCAGGCACGCGTCGCCGCCCCGGCCGGGGGCGCCCCCGGCTCCGGTGGCACCCGCACGGACGCCGTGCTGGTGGCCACCACCCGCGCCCTCCACCTGCCCGACGGCCGCAGCGTGCCCTGGCAGGACATCGACCAGGCCCGGTGGAGCCCCGACACGCTCACCTTCGTGGAGGAGGGCGTGGGCGAGCACACCGTGCGGCTGCGCACCGAGCTGACCAGTGAGCCGGTGGACTACCGGCGCTTCGCCGAGACCGTCGCCGAACGGGTCACCTCCACGATCCTGGTGAACCGGTTCGTCCCCTTCCCCTCCCCCGAGTCCTCCTCCGGCTTCCGGCTGGTGGCCCGCAGGGCGCCTCTGGGCAGCGAGATCGACTGGCGGGTGCACCTGGGCGAGGACCTGGACCCCGAGGACCCGCGCCTGTCCGACGCCGTCTCCAGGGCCCTGGCCCTCCTCCACGAGCAGATGGGTGTGTGAGCGCGGCCCCGGCCTGACCGTCAGACGTCCCGGGCGCCGGCCCTTCGGTCCAGGCCAAGGGCCAGCGCCTCGGCCAGGTGCAGTGCCCGGCGGCCCGTCCCCTGCTCGATCTGGGTACGGCAGCTGTAGCCGTCGGCGAGCACCAGGGTGTCGGGGCCGCTCGCGCGGACCCGCGGGAGGAGCTCGCGTTCGCCGATGGCGGTGGACACCTCGTAGTGCCCCTCCGTGAAGCCGAAGTCCCCCGCCAGCCCGCAGCAGCCCGAGTCCAGCACCTCGCCGTCGATCCCGGCGCGCGCGATCAGCGCCCGGTCGGCGTCGAAGCCGGACACGGCGTGCTGGTGGCAGTGCACCTGCGCCAGGGCCGAGGCGTCCACGCGCGGCGGCTCCCACTCCGGGGCGTGCTCGTGGAGGAACCCGGCGAAGGTGTGCACCGCCGCGGCGACCCGGGCGCTCTCCTCCCCCGGCAGCAGTTCCACGAGGTCGTGTTTGAGGGCGGCCGTGCAGCTGGGTTCCAGGCCCACCACCGGCAGTCCCTGCGACACCAGCGGCGCCAGCGCCGCCACCGCCCGGCGCATCACCGCGCGGGCCACGTCCAGCTGGCCGGTGGAGACCCACGTGAGCCCGCAGCAGACCTGTCCCCGGGGCAGCACCACGGAGAACCCGGCGTCCTCCAGCACGCGCACGGCCGACACCAGGACGTTCGGGTGGAACAGGTTGCCGAAGGTGTCCGGCCACAGCACCACCTTGGGCCCGCCCGCGCGGCCGCCGCCGCGCAGCAGACGGCGCCGGTAGGCCCGGGTGAACGTGGTGCGGGCGAAGGCGGGCACCTCCCGCTCCGCGGCCACCCCCGCCCACCGCTTGGCCAGCGTCGACACCCCGGGGAGACGGACCACCCGGTTGGCCTCCTCGGGCGCCAGGGACGCCAGGCGGGCCAGGACCGGCAGCCAGCCCATGGAGTAGTGGGCCGCGGGGCGCACCCTGCCCCTGTAGTGCTGGTGGAGGAACTCGGCCTTGTAGGAGGCCATGTCCACGTTGACCGGGCAGTCGCTCAGGCACCCCTTGCAGGACAGGCACAGGTCCAGGGACTCCCGGACCTCCTCCGAGCGCCACCCGTCGGTGATCACCTCGCCGTTGGCCATCTCGAACAACAGGTGGGCCCGCCCGCGCGTGGAGTGCCTCTCCTCCTGGGTGACCTGGTAGCTCGGGCACATCACCCCCGGCCCGCTCTGCCGACGGCACTTGCCCACGCCCGAGCAGCGGCGCAGCGCCTTCGCGAAGTCGCCGTCGTCCTCCCCGTAGGCCAGGGTGGTCTGTGACAGCAGCGGCAGCGCGGGGCGCACGTCGGTGGCCACCCGCACGTCGGCGTCCAGGGGAAGCGGGTCGACGATGATGCCCGGGTTCATGAGGCCGTCGGGGTCCCACACCCGCTTGAACTCGCCGAAGGCGCGCACGAGGCCCTCCGGGTACATGCGGGACAGGAGTTCCGAGCGCGCCTGCCCGTCACCGTGCTCGCCGGAGAGCGAGCCGCCGTGGCGCACCACGATGCCCGCCGCCTCCTCCATGAAGGCCCGGTACTCGCGCCGGCCCCGTTCGTGGGTCAGCTCGAAGTCGATGCGCACGTGCAGGCAACCGTCGCCGAAGTGCCCGTAGACGACGCCGTAGCGGTCGTGCCGCGCCATGAGGGCCTCGAAGTCGCGCAGGTAGTCGCCGAGGTTCTCCGGCGGCACGGCCGCGTCCTCCCAGCCCGACCACGCCTCGGCTCCGGTGGGCGTGCGGGAGGTGAGCCCCGCGCCCTCCTCCCGGATGCGCCAGAGCGCCTTCTGGTGGGCGGGGTCGGCGACCACCGCGGAGTCACGGGGGCGGGTGGCCCCGCCGAGGGAGTCGACCATCGTCCGCGCGGCGGCGGCCGCCTCCTCCGGGGTGTCCCCCGCGACCTCCACCAGCAGCCAGGCGTGGCCGAGCGGCAGCGGCACCCGTGATGTCGACCCGTGACGGTCCAGGGCGGCCACGATGCGGTCGTTGATGCCCTCGACGGTCAGGGGCGCGTGCTCCAGCAGTCCGGGCACGGCGTCGGCTGCCGACGGGGCGTCGTCGAAGCCGAGCACCGCCAGGGCGCGGGCGGGGGGTGTCTCCACCAGCCGCACGGTGGCGCCCACGACCATCGCGCAGGTGCCCTCGGTACCCACCAGTGAGGCGGCGACGTCGCGCCCCTTCTCGGGGAGCAGGCGGTCGATGGCGTAGCCGGAGACGCGGCGCCGGAACTCGGGCATGGAGGTGCGCATCTGGGCGCGGTGCGTCTCGACCAGGCGGGCCAGTGCCGCGTGGATCTCACCCTCACGGCCGGGGCGGGCGGCCAGTTCCTCGAACTCCTGCGCGGTGTGCTCGGAGCCGACGGTGATCCGGGTGCCGTCGGAGAGCAGCAGGTCGAGGGAGACCACGTTGTCGGCGGTGGTGCCCCAGGCCACCGAGTGGGAGCCGCAGGCGTTGTTGCCGATCATGCCGCCGATGGTGCAGCGGCTGTGGGTGGAGGGGTCGGGTGCGAAGGTGAGCCCGTGCGCCGCGGTGGCGGACCGCAGGTCGTCCAGGATCACCCCCGGCTGGACCGTGGCGGTGCGGGCCTCGGGATCGATGTCGAGGATCGCGCGCAGGTGCCGTGAGGTGTCGATGACCACCCCGGTGCCGATGGCGTTCCCGGCGATGGAGGTGCCGCCGCCGCGCGGCACGATCGGCACCCCGTGCGCCGCGCACGCGCGGACGGCGGCGACGCAGTCGTCGACGGTCTCGGGGATGACCACGGCGAGCGGGACGCGGCGGTAGTTGGAGGCGTCGGAGGTGTACAGGGCGAGGGTGCCCGCGTCCAGGGCGACGGTTCCCCTGACGTTCTCCTCCAGGTCGCGGCGGAGCGCGGGGAGGTCCGGGCGTGGAGCGGTGCTGTGCGGATCGGCCATGCACACAGCGTGGCGCGGCCGGTACGGGGTGGCAACCGCGGCGCGCGGCGCTCGGGGGCGGCCGGCTCAGTCCAGGGACTCGCGCATGGCGCGGACCAGGACGCCGTCGGGGTCCATGTCGAGGTTCCACACCATCATCCCGGCCAGGTCGTTCTCACGGACGTACTCGCCCTTGAGCGCGATCACCTCGGGGTTGTCGTAGGTCCACCACTCGTCGCCGTCGTAGACCCAGTAGGCGCCCGCCTCCTCGTCGAGGAAACGGCGCCCCTCGGTCTCCTCCAGCTGGTCGAAGGCGCGGGTGGGGCCGTCGTAGTCGTCGTCGGCGGCCGCCTCGGCCCGCTGGCCCCGGCCCTGGTCCTGGGCGGGCACGCCCTGCCAGCCCCTCCCGAAGGCGGGAACCCCCATCACCAGCTGTCCCGGGTCGGCCCCCAGATCCAGGTAGCGGCGGACCGCCTGGTCGACGCTGTTGGCGTCCGGGTCGAAGTCGGGCACGTACAGGTTGGAGTGGTGGGCGGTGTCGGTGCTCCAGGGGCCGGAGAAGTCGTAGCCCTGCACCGTGGCGAGGTCGACGTGGTCGAACAACTCGGGTTCGTACGCGTCGGCGTGGGAGGCGCCGCCGGGGAGGGACACCGACAGCACGTAGTCCCGCCCGGTCTCCTCGGCGAGGGCGTCCATCTGGCGCCGGAACTCGGCGGCGAGCAGGGTGAAGTTGGCGGGGTCGTCGGCGTGCTCCACGTTGTCGGTGTTGCCCTGCCCGGCCGGCCACTCCCAGTCCAGGTCGATGCCGTCGAAGACGCCCGCGCCCGCACCGTCCCCGCCCTGGGGCTCGTCTCCGAGCACCGGCAGGTCGCCGCGCAGCCACAGGTCCAGGCAGGAGGAGACGAAGGCCTGCCGGGACTCCTCGGTCCGCGCGGCGGTGGAGAAGTTCACCGACCAGTTCCAGCCGCCCAGGGAGAGACTGGCGCCCAGGTCGGGGTACTCGTCGCGGAGCTGGCGCAGCTGGTTGAGGCCGCCCGCGAGCCGCTGCCCGTACTCGTCGGCCGTACCGCTCACGCTCTCGTCGGCCGAGTAGCGTCGCTGGTAGAGCTCCCAGGGCTGGTCGTGGCGGCCCTCGGGGATGTGGCAGAGGCCGTCGGTGTCGATGCTGCCGAACGCCCACATGAGGCGGGTCAGGTCCGCGGGCGCCCCGCTGTCGCGCAGCGCGCCGACCGTGTAGCCACGGTTGGCCACGTTCCACTCGGCGAAGTACCCGATGCGCTCGGGTTCGCGTTGGTTCGCGATCACGACGGCGCCCGCGAGGAGCGCGACCGCGGCGGCGGCGGACCCCGCTGCCAGGAGCGGGCGCCGTGTGAGGGGCGTGCCGGACTCGGGAGGGGGCGACGTGGCGTTCACCCCTCGACCGTAGGCGTACGGTCGGGCACGCGCGGGGTGTTCGTCCCATGTCGGCCAGTTCAGGCCGTTCCCCCGCGCGGGGGAACCCGGGGCGGGCCCGACACGTTGAGGGGCTCAGCCGTCGCGCAGGAAGTCCTTCAGGGTGCCCGCCCGCGCGGGCTGGCGGAGCTTGGCGAGGGTCTTGGCCTCGATCTGGCGGATGCGTTCGCGGGTGACGCCGAACTCGCGGCCCACCTCCTCCAGGGTGCGCGGGCGTCCGTCGGCCAGGCCGAAGCGCAGCCGGATGATACGTCTCTCCCGCTCGGAGAGGCCGCCCAGCAGTATCCGCAGCTGCTCCTGGAGAAGCGTGAAGGCGGCCGCCTCGACCGGCGCGACGGCGTCGGAGTCCTCGATGAAGTCCCCGAAGTCGGACTCCTCCTCACCGATGGGCGCCTGGAGGGACACGGGTTCGCGGGCGATGCGCCGGATCTCCAGGACCCGCTCGCCGCCGCACCCGGCGGCGGAGGAGATCTCGGCGACGCTGGGCTCTCGCCCCAGCTTCTGGTGCAGCTGGTGCTGCACCCGCACGAGCCTGTTGATGGTCTCGACCATGTGCACCGGGATACGGATGGTGCGCGCCTGGTCGGCGATGGCCCTGGTGATGGCCTGGCGAATCCACCAGGTGGCGTAGGTGGAGAACTTGAAGCCCTTGGTGTGGTCGAACTTCTCCACGGCGCGGATGAGGCCGAGGTTGCCCTCCTGGATGAGGTCCAGGAAGAGCAGGCCGCGCCCCATGTAGCGCTTGGCGATGGACACGACCAGGCGAAGGTTGGCCTCGATCAGCCGACGTTTGGCCCGTCCGCCCTCCTCCACCAGGGCGGCGAGCTCGTCCGCCGAACGGACCTGGTCGGGTGCGAGGCGCTGGGCGTACAGGCCCGCCTCGACGGCCTTGGCGAGGTCGACCTCCTCCCGCGCGGTCAGCAGCGGGACGCGGCCGATCTCGCGCAGGTACAGGCGGACCAGGTCGGAACCGGAGCGGCGGCCCGGGTCGGTGACCGCCGCCTCCTCGGGGTCGGCCACGTCGATCCCGGCGCGGACGAGGTCGGCGATGGTCCCGTCCAGGGAGTCGGGTGGCGCCTCCAGGCTTTCCAGCGCCGCCGCGACCTCCCCACGGCTCACCGTTCCCCGGCCCGAACCGGGAAGGAGCGGGACCACCTGTCGGACGGGTGGCATTTCGTTGGTCACAACTGTGGGAGGCACCACTTCATTGTGCCCGGACACCTACCGGATCAGGGAGATCTACTATTGTCACCCCGGTGCTACACGCCGCCGGGAACCCACTACTGGAGGGCGCGTTTTTGCTGGCCGAGCTGCATGAGCTCAACGAAGACCCGATTGTATTCCTCGGGTTGCGCGACCTGGTCGATCCGGTGCAGCTCGGATTTGAGGTTTGACTCGCGACGGTTGATGGAATGAGTTCTGATTGTGCTCAGAATTTGTTGCGCGAAATGCGCGTCGAGTTCTCCATAGAACTTGATCTCCTCTACACCGAGGCGCGTGACGAAATCGCGTTGTGCGTCATTGGGGGCGGCGTCGCGCAGTGTCAGCGCCCACGTCTCGGGGTCGCCCACGGCACCGACCCCGCCCTGCTGTCGGATCAGCTGGAGCACCGCCCGGTGCTGGGGGACGGTGAAGTCGTCCTCGGTGAGGGTGTCGAAGCCTTGGGCCAGGTTCGGGTGCTTGACCGCGATCTTCAGGGCCTCCCGTTCGCGCTGCACGGAGGGGTCGCGCAGGTCGTAGGGGGCGCTCTGGGCGTCGGGGGTGGGCACCGGCGCCTTCGGGGCGAGGCGCGCACCGCCCTGGCGCATGTGCTGGCGGACGCGGCGCACCACGAAGGCCTCGTCGAGGAACCCGAGCCAGCGGTCCAGGTTCTTGGCGTAGGCCTCCCGGGTGCCCGCGTTGCGGATGCTGGCCACCACGGGGGCCGCGGCGTCCAGGGCGGCGATGCGGCCCTCCACCGTGGACAGGTCGTAGTTCTCGAAGGTCTTGCGGACCATGAACTCGTACAGCGGCGTGGCGTCGTCGACCAGGTCGACCACGGCCTGGGGGCCGTTCTGGAGGCGCAGGTCGCAGGGGTCGAGACCGTCCGGTTGGACGGCCACGAAGGTCTCCGAGGAGAACCCGTGCTCCTCGGCGAAGGCCCGCACGGCCGCCTTCTGTCCGGCCTTGTCTCCGTCGAAGGTGAACACCACCCGGGTCTCGTGGTTGGGGCGACCGTGCAGCATCCGGCGCAGGATCTTGAGGTGGTCCTCGCCGAAGGAGGTGCCGCAGGTGGCGACCGCCGTGGTCACCCCGGCCTCGTGGCAGGCCATGACGTCGGTGTAGCCCTCGACGATGACCGCCTTGCCCTGCCGGGAGATCTCCCGTTTGGCCAGGTCCAGCCCGTAGAGCAGCCGCCCCTTGTGGAAGATGGGGCTCTCCGGGGAGTTGAGGTACTTGGGGCCGTCCTCCTCGGGGTCGAGCTTGCGCGCCCCGAACCCGACGACCTCTCCGGTGACCTCGCGCACCGGCCAGAGCAGGCGGTTGCGGAACCGGTCGTAGGCTCCGCGGCGCCCCTGGCTGGCCAGGCCGCCCTCGATGATCTCGGCGTCGGTGAACCCCTTCTGACGCAGGTGGTCGGTGAGGTGCTGCCAGCCGCCGGGGGCGAACCCGAGCCCGAACTGCTCGGCGTGCGTCCGGTTGAAGCCGCGCTCGCCCAGGAACCGGCGCGCCTCGATCGCCCCGGGCGTCAGGAGCTGGTCGGAGTAGAACCGGGCGGCCTCCCGGTGCGCGTCGAGCAGGCGCTGGCGCTTGCCCTCGTCACGGCGCGGGGTGCTGCGCCCGCCCTCCTCGTACCGCAGGACGATCCCGGTCTGCCGCGCCAGGGACTCGACCGCCTCCGCGAAGCTGAGGCTGTCGATCCTCTGCACGAAGGAGATGACGTCCCCGCCCTCCCCGCAGCCGAAACAGTAGAAGAGGTTCTTCGCGGGGGTGACGTTGAAGGAGGGGGACTTCTCGTCGTGGAAGGGGCAGAGCCCCTTGAGCGAGCCGCCGCCAGCGTTGCGCAGCTGGAGGTACTCGCCGATCACGTCAGCGATGGGCGTGCGCTCGCGCACGAGGGCGATGTCTTCGTCTTTGATCCGGCCTGCCACGGTGTTCAGGGTAGTTCTCCCCCGGGACGTTCCGACCACCGCGCACCGGCGCGGGTTCCCCGTAGCGCCATCCTGCGGTCATCCGGGCGTCGTCTACGACGTGCGGATGCGGCCGCGCGGGTCCCGGCTGCTGGCGGAGGACGTCGAAGGGGTGGACTTCGTCTCCCCGGTTCGACGGCCGCCTCGGAGCACGTGCGAGAGCTGCACGGCTACCGCACCGACGACACCGACCACTTCCGCTCCCTGGTCGAGGAGCACGTTCTGCCCGTGCGCGTCCAGGTCGACGACGTGGTGCACTCCCCCGCTGACGAGGCCCCGGAGTCCCTTCTGGAGGGGATCGAACCCCCGCGGCTACCAGTGAGCCCGCGCCGGTCCGTCGGGGCCGTCGACGCGGGGCGGCGGCCCGGTGCTGCGGCGCGGACGCGCGCGGGCCGGGACGAGTAGGGGCCCGCCGGTGTCGGGCACGTCGCCGTCGAGCAGGCGCAGGAGCAGGCCCGCGGCGGCCTCGCCCACCCGCGCGGGGTCTCCGTCGGCCGTGGTGAGGGCGGGGGTGAGGTGGGCGGCGTCGGGGAGGTCGCCGAACCCGGCGACGCTGACCTGGCCGGGAACGCGCAGTCCGCTCTCTTCGAGGGCGCGCAGCAGGCCGAGGGCGAGGCGGTCGTCGGCGGCCAGGACGGCGGTGACCGCCTCGCCTCCGGCACGGCGCGCGGCGAGCGCGAGCCCGGCGGCACGTCCGGCGCCGGCTCCGGTCCGGTCGGGGTGTTCGGGTCGGGGGACGGGCGCTCCGGCCTCTTCGAGGGCGCGGCGCCAGCCGCGGGTTCGGGCGGCGTGTCCGAGGGAGCCGTCAGCGACGTGGTGCACGGTGCGGTGTCCGAGTCCGAGCAGGTGACGGGTGAGGTCGCGGGCGCCTCCGCTGTGGTCGGCACCGACCGACGGCAGGCGGTGGGCCGGGGCCCGGGGGTCGTCGTGGACCACGACGGTCGGCGGCCGGTGGTGGAGGGCGGCCAGCACGTCCTCCTGCCCGGGGACCAGGGCCAGACACCCTTCGGGTGCGAGGCCGAGGAGGCGCTCGGCGGCGGCGGGCAGGTCGGCGGGAGCCGTCCCGGTGTAGAGCAGGGTGTGGCCGGTGGCGCGCAGGGCCCGTTCGGCCCCCATGAGGAGGCGGGCGGTGTCCGGGTGGCCGGGGCGGGTGGTGAGGACGCCGACCAGCCCGGAGCGGTGGGTGGCCAGGGCGCGTGCGGAGGAGTTGCGCCGGTAGCCGAGTTCGGCGATGGCCGCGCGGACCCGGGCCGCGGTCTCGGGGAGGACCCCGGGATGGGCGTTGAGGACGCGGGACACGGTCTGGTGGGACACGCCCGCCAGCCGGGCGACGTCGTTCATGACGGGGCCGTGTCGGCGCCGTGGGGGCATGCGCTGGTCCCTCGCTCGTGCCGGTGCCATCCTGCGCGTGCGGCCGCGCTGACGCGACGGTCGGGCGCACTGAGCAGTGTGTGCGCTCGTGTGGCGGGCGTCAAGACCGGTGGGGTCGGAGGTTGCGGGCGCCCCTGGTGGGAGCGGGTCAGCCGACGAGCCGGGCGTGCAGGGCCGTGGCGGAGGTGTCGGTGAGCGAGGCGACCTGGTCCACGACCACGCGCAGGGCCGCGGCGTCGTCGGCGGCGTTCTCGTGGGCGGCGCGGAACTGGGGGTCCAGGGCGCCGGGTGAGCCGTGCCAGAGCGCGGAGACGAGTTCGGTGATGGTGCGGCGTTCCTCGGCCTGGTACACGCGGGCCTCCTCCCGGGACATCACGAAGTGCGCGGCCACCGCCTTGAGCAGGGCGCACTCCAGGAGGGCGCGGCGGGGCAGGACGAGGTCGGCGCGGTAGCGGGTGAGGCGGCCCGGGCCGTGGGCCCGCCGGGTGGCGCCCTCGGCGGCCCGGCAGAACCGGCCGATGAGTTCGCTGGTGAGGTTCTTGAGGGCGGCCAGCGAGGCGAGGTCTCCGGTGAACTCGGCGGGCCACACGGGTTCGGCGAGCAGGTCGCGCATGACCTCGTCGAGTTCGGCCGGTTCGGCGTCGCAGTAGGAGGCGGCGGCGATCCGGCAGACCTCGGCGCGCTGGCCGGGGTCGCGCAGGGCGCCCATGCTGACCAGTCCGGCGTGCAGGGCGTCCTCGACGTCGTGCACGGAGTAGGCGACGTCGTCGGCCCAGTCCATGACCTGTGCCTCGAAGCAGGTGCGACCGGCGGGGGCGCCCTCGCGCAGCCAGGCGAAGGCCTCCGCGTCGTCGGGATAGCAGTTGAACTTGTGGGTGTCGCCGCCCTCCCCCCGGTGCCAGGGGTACTTGACGGTGGCGTCCAGGGTGGCGCGGGTGAGGTTGAGCCCGGCGCTGCGGCCGTCGGGGTCGATGACCTTGCCCTCCAGTCGGATGAGCAGGCGCAGGCTCTGGGCGTTGCCCTCGAACCCGCCGCACGCGGCGGCGGCCTCGTCGAGGGCGCGTTCGCCGTTGTGCCCGAAGGGCGGGTGGCCGAGGTCGTGCGAGAGGCAGGCGGCCTCGACGAGGTCGGGGTCGCAGCCGAGGGCCTGGCCGAGTTCCCGGCCGATCTGGGCGCACTCCAGGGAGTGGGTGAGCCGGGTGCGGGGGAAGTCGCTCACCCCGGGTTGGACGACCTGGGTCTTGGCGGAGAGCCTGCGCAGCGCGGAACTGTGCAGGACCCGGGCGCGGTCGCGCTCGAAGGGGCCGCGCCGCCTGCTCTTGCGCGACTCCTGGGAGTGGCGTTCGGTGTCGCGCGCGGTGTACCCGTGGGTGCCGCTCTCCGGGGCCACGGACTCTCCGGACATGGTCGTCATGGCCACGAGCCTACTTCCCGGCAACGACGAAACGTGCCATTGCGCCTGGTCAGGCCGCGTTGACTCGGATGTCGCTGCTGTCGTTGAAGATCCAGTAGTACCAGAGCGACGCGGTTTCCCTCGTGATGTACCACAGTTGGGTCCGGCGCTCGATGACGGCGGGGCCGGAGCGCGAGGGCGAGGTACCGGCCTCGATGCCGTGGTCGGCGGCCATCACCTTGGATCGCAGGCTGTGCCAGGGGTCGGAGACGAGGATGGCGGTCTCCCAGCCGTTGTCCTCGAAGACCCCCTCCATGGCCTGGAAGCTCTGGAGGGTGTCGCTGCCCTGCTCGACCGCGGTGACGTGGTCGGCGGGGACGCCCACCGCGATGAGCCAGTTCCGGCCCGCCTCCGCCTCGGTGTAGGCGTCGTCGGGCTGTTTGCCGCCGACCGTGACGATGTGCGGGGCGACGCCCTCCAGGTAGAGGACCTGGGCCTGGCGCAGTCGCGCCTCGAAGACGGGAGAGGGCACACCGTTGTACTGGCTGGCGCCGAGCACCACGATGGCGTCGGAGGCCGTGCGGTCGTCCTGTCGTGCTGTGTACCAGACCCAGCCCCAGGTGCCGGGCGGGATCGCCAGGGCGACGAGGAGGAGCAGGGTGACGATCCAGCGCAGCCGGAAGCGACGCGGTCGGCGGCGTTTGGGGGTGTGGACGCGGGGAGGGCGGGACGGTGGGGCGCCGCGGCCGCGACGGCGGCGCGGTTCCTCGTAGGGCTCCTCCAGGGGTTCGTACCGCTCACCGTACGGTTCGTCCCGGTCGCGCTCGTGGTGGTCGTCGCGGCGCTCTCCGCGCCCGCGGTCCCCGGCCTCGTCCCGGTACACGGGAATCCCCGGGTCCGAACGGTTCCCGGGACGGTCGCGGACGAACCTGCGGGTGAAGGCGGTGCCCTCGGAGGTCGGCCCGGAGGGGTCGTGGCGGGCGAACTCCCTGGTGTCCTCGGCGGTCCCGGCGCGCGGACCCGTGTCCCCGATCGCCGGGGGCCGGGTGCTGTCGGTCTCCGGTGAGGTGCCCGGCAGCGCGTCGCGCGAGAAGACCTGGGTGGCCTCGTGGTCGGCGGAGGCCGGGGCCGGTTCGTTCCACGGCTCGTCGCCGCGACCGTCGCTCGCCGTTCGCACCGGCTCACCTCCGCTTGGTTGGATCAGGACGCGGTACCACCACTGGGACGCCCCGTGCCCTGCGCTGGTTCGCGACCCCGCATGGGGCGGGGACGCCGGGTGTGGGGGAGCCGGGGCGGACGGCGGTGGCGCCCGGAGCTCCGTTCGCGGGGAGGGGGCTCGGGGCGACGCGCGCGGGCGCGCACCGACGCCGGAAATATATCACGAAAAGGTCACGGTCGGCTGTTCCGTCGACCTCGGTCGCGATGCCCGATTCTAGTGCCCCCACCCCGCGCAACGCCCGTGGCGCGGACCCGTCCTCCGGGTCCCCGCCACGGGTGTTCGGTCCGTCACGTGCTCGCTACGCGGAGCGGCCCGCGGCCCGCCCGGCCTCCAGCCGCGCCACCGGGACCCGGAACGGCGAACAGGAGACGTAGTCCAGCCCCGCCCGGTGGAAGAAGTGCACCGAGGCCGGGTCGCCGCCGTGCTCCCCGCACACGCCGAGCTTGATGCCCGGCCGGGCCGCGCGTCCCTCCTCGGCGGCGATACGGATCAGACGCCCCACGCCGTCCACGTCCAGGGACTCGAACGGCGACACCCCGAACACGCCCTTCTCCAGGTAGGCGGAGAAGAAGGACGCCTCCACGTCGTCGCGGGAGAAGCCCCACACGGTCTGGGTGAGGTCGTTGGTGCCGAAGGAGAAGAACTCGGCGTTCTCGGCGATCTGACCGGCGGTGAGGGCCGCGCGCGGCAACTCGATCATCGTGCCGACCGGGAAGTCCAGCTCCACGCCGTTCTCCTCCCCCACCTCGCGCAGGACCCGCTGCGCCTCGTCCCGGATGATCTCCAGCTCCTGCACCGTGCCCACCAGCGGGATCATGATCTCGGGCCGGGGGCGTCCGCCCGCCCTCGTCCGGTCCACGGCCGCCTGCGCGATGGCCCGCACCTGCATGGTGAACAGCCCCGGCACGACCAGGCCCAGGCGCACCCCGCGCAGACCCAGCATCGGGTTCTGTTCGTGGAGCCTGTGCACGGCCTGGAGGACGCGCAGGTCGTTCTCGTGGCTCTCTCCCCGGGCCTCGGCCACCGCCACGCGCACCGACAGCTCGGTGATGTCGGGCAGGAACTCGTGGAGCGGCGGGTCGAGGAGGCGGACCGTGACGGGCAGGCCGTCCATGGCCTCCAGGATGCCTCCGAAGTCCTCGCGCTGGAGCGGGAGCAGGGCGTCCAGCGCCCCCTGCTGCTCGTCGGGGGTGTCGGCGAGGATCAGGCGCTCCACGAGCTGGCGGCGGTCGCCGAGGAACATGTGCTCGGTGCGGCACAGGCCGATGCCCTGGGCGCCCATCCGGCGGGCGCGGGCGGCGTCCTCGGGGGTGTCGGCGTTGGCGCGCACGTACAGACGGCGGGCGGCGTCGACGTAGTGCATGAGGCGGTGCACGGAGCGGACGAGGTCGTCGGCCTGGTCCGAGGCGGGGTCGATCTCGCCCTCAAAGTAGCGGACCACCGGGGAGTCGACCACGGGCACCTTGCCCAGGTACACGCGGCCGCTGGTGCCGTCGATGGAGATGACGTCGCCCTCCTCGACCACCTCGCCGCCGGGCGCGGTCATGCGCCGGTTCTTGGTGTCCACGTCGAGTTCCTCGGCCCCGCACACGCAGGTCTTGCCCATGCCCCGGGCCACGACGGCGGCGTGCGAGGTCTTGCCGCCCCGACTGGTGAGGATGCCCTCGGCGGCGATCATCCCCTCCAGGTCGTCGGGGTTGGTCTCGCGGCGGCAGAGGATGACGCTCTCCCCGCTGCGCGACCACTTGACGGCCGTGTAGGAGTCGAAGACGGCCTTGCCGACGGCGGCTCCGGGCGAGGCGTTCATGCCGCGCCCGAGGAGGTGGACGTCCTCAGCGACCGGGGCGGTGTCGTCGAAGCGGGGGAACATCAGCTGCGCGAGCTGGTCGCCGGTGACGCGCTGGACGGCCTCGTCCAGGCCGATCAGGCCCTGGTCCACGAGCTGGTCGGCGATGCGGAAGGCGGCCGCGGCGGTGCGCTTGCCCACACGGGTCTGGAGCATCCACAGTCGGCCGCGCTCGATGGTGAACTCGATGTCGCACAGGTCCCGGTAGTGGTTCTCCAGGGTGTCCATGATGTCCATGAGCTCCGCGTGGCTGCGGGGGTCGATCCGCTCCAGCTCGGTGAGGGGGACGGTGTTGCGGATGCCCGCCACCACGTCCTCGCCCTGGGCGTTTTGGAGGTAGTCGCCGTAGACGCCGGGCTGTCCGGTGGCGGGATCGCGGGTGAAGGCCACGCCGGTGCCCGAGTCCATGCCGAGGTTGCCGAAGACCATGGAACAGACGTTGACGGCGGTACCGAGGTCGGCGGGAATGCGCTCCTGGCGCCGGTAGAGGACGGCGCGGGGGGCGTTCCAGGAGTCGAAGACGGCCCGGACGGCGAGGTGCATCTGCTCGCGGGGGTCGGAGGGGAAGGGGCGGCCGGTCCGTTCGTCGACGATCCCCTTGAACCGTTCGACGAGTCGTCGGAGGTCGGCGGTGTCCAGGTGCAGGTCGTCGGTGACGCCCTTGGCGGTCTTGAGCTCGTCGATGACCTCCTCGAAGAGGTCGCCGTCGATGCCCAGGACGGTCTTGCCGAACATCTGGACGAGGCGGCGGTAGGAGTCCCAGGCGAAGCGCTCGTCGCCGCCCTGGGCGGCCAGGCCGACGACGGAGTCGTCGTTGAGGCCGATGTTGAGGACGGTCTCCATCATGCCGGGCATGGAGAACCGGGCGCCGGAGCGGACGCTGACCAGGAGCGGGTCGTCGGGCTGGCCGAGCCGGCGCCCCATGGCCTCCTCCAGTTCCTTGAGGTCGGCCTCGACCTCGGCGTCGAGCCCGTCGGGGAGGGTGCCGTGTTCCAGGTAGTGACGGCACGCCCGCGTGGTGATGGTGAAGCCGGGGGGAACCGGGAGGCCGAGGTTGGTCATCTCGGCGAGGTTGGCGCCCTTGCCGCCGAGCAGGTCCTTCAGGTCCTTGTTGCCCTCGGTGAACTTGTAGACGTACTTGGTCACGGGGGTGCTCCCTCGTTCTCTCGCGGCCGTTCGGCGCCGGGTCGGCCCCTGTTGGGCGCGACCCTATCCACAGTCCGCACAAGCACCCCTCCATGAACCACCCTTTTTCTGCATAGTGCCAGTTCAAGGACGCCAAAGAGGACTAGACCAATGGTCCAGCAAGTCGACATCTCGCCCACCCGGGAGAACACCCCCAAGGGACGGATACGGATCACCTATGCGCTGGTCAGCGACGCTCGACCACTCACGGACACCCGGGCGAAGCGTCCGGGACCGGCGACACCGGGACCGCGACCAATCCCCCACCCGTCCGCACCTCCCGGCGCGCACTGTGCCGCGCGACACAGCATTACCGTCAAGTAACCTACGCAGCCGTAAGTTAGGCTTCTCCGTGTGGCCCGCCGGTGAGCGGGGTCGCCGGATCTGAGGGGTGCGCACAGTGACGAAGACGCGGGAAACAGGGAGCGCGCGGGCCGCGGCGGCCGCCGGGGACCTCCTGGAGGCGGTCAAGCCCCGGCTCCGGGGGTGGCTCCACCTGGGTACCGCACCGCTCGCGCTGGCGGCCGGGATCGTCCTGGTGGCGCTCTCCCCCACCGCGCCCGCGATGGCCGCCAGCGCCGTGTACGCGCTCAGCTCCGTGCTGCTGTTCAGCACCTCGGCCGTCTACCACGTGGGCCGCTGGTCGCCCGGCGCGCAGAGGGTCCTGCGCCGCATGGACCACTCGAACATCTACCTGATCATCGCGGGCACCTACACGCCGTTCATCATGCTCGTGCTGGAGGGCACCCTGCGCACGGCGATGCTCGCGCTCGTGTGGGGCGGCGCGCTCGCCGGGGTCACGTTCAAACTCCTGTGGCTGGGCGCACCTCGCTGGCTCTCCACCGCCCTGTACCTGGCCATCGGCTGGGTCGCGGTCCTGTTCATCCCCGACCTGGTCCAGGGCACCCACCCGGCCACCTGGATTCTCATCCTCGTGGGCGGCGTGCTCTACAGCGTCGGCGCCGTGGTCTACGGGCTGAAGCGGCCCGACCCCGCGCCCCGTTGGTTCGGGTTCCACGAGATCTTCCACTCACTGACCATCGCGGCCTTCGTCTGCCACTACGTCGCGGTCTCGTTCGTGGTCTACACGGCGGCCTGACCGGCAAAGGCCCCGGACGCGCTTCGCGGCCGGTCTCCGGAAGGGATCGGCCGCGACACGCGTCCGGCGCGGTCGCCTCATACGAAGGCGAACAGCGGCGGGAAGGCCAGCACGACCACCGCCGCCCACACCGCGTAGACCGGCAGGTAGGCGGTCTGCCACCGCTCCACCGCCGCGAACGGGCGCGTACCGCGCACGAACCCCAGGAGCAGCCACGCCGACCAGGCCAGATGCACCAGCAGCACGAGGTTCAGGCCGAGGGCCGCCGTCTTGTTGGCGGTGAAACCGAACTCGGCGATCCGGGTGAGCATGGCCGTCAGGGCGACGGCGTTCACCGCCAGGGCCGTGCCCACCAGGGCCAGCTGGAGCCAGTCGAAGACCCCCGGACGCAGCAGCGGGTCGCGCGCCGAGATCGAGTAGAGCAGCAGGAACAGGACCAGCACCAGGACCGCGTCCATCACGATGAGCAGTTCGCGGTCGGCCCTGGCCAGGGGCCCGTTCACCAGCAGCGCGGCGAGGTCCGCGACCAGCATCAGCAGCGCCAGCGGGGTGAAGACCTTGGCCAGGACCGGCGTGATGTTCTCCACCACGCTCTTCTTCGCCTCCACCAGCCACGCGGCCACCAGCACCGAGCCCGGCACACCGACGGGCAGGAGCCAGTCCGCGAGGAACCGGGTGATGTCCACGTCGGCCAGGCCGAGCACCGCGACGGTCAGGCCCACCAGGACCATGGAGCCCAGAGCGATCAGCACGAGGTACATCACGAGCTCGCCGGTGAACCGGACGAGGTCCATCCGCCTCTCGTGGGAACGCCACTGCCCACCCGCGTGCAGCACGCCCACCAGCAGCCACAACAGGATCGGCGCGTGCGTCAGCGCGAGGACGGCGGTCATCCCGGGCACCGGGAACGGGCCGGAGGACTCCTGGAACGGGTAGAGGTTCACCGCCAGCGCCGGGACCGCCGCGAGCGCCGCCGTCACGGCGCCCACCCGCCAGGGGACGCGGCGCTTCCAGGCGAACCACCCCGCGAGGCAGGGCAGGATCACGAAGGGGAGGTTGCGGGTCACCGCGATGCCGTCGTCGACCGACACCCCCAGCAGCTTGACCGCCAGCCCCGCGCCGAGCGCGAAGAGCAGCGTCACCCCGAGCTCGCGCCAGCGTGACGCACCGGTCTCCTCCTCGGCGTCGGGAACCAGCACCAGCTGCTTCCAGAGCCGGTGGGAGTGCTCGCGCGCGAACTCGCGCGAGACCGCGTCCAGGCTCCCCATGCGCCTGACCGCGACGAGGAAGACCTCCTCGCTGTCCAGACCACCCGACTCCAGCTCGGCGATCCGCTCGCGCAGGTGGTCCTCCATCTCCTCCACGTCCGGGGCGGAGATGGCCCGGCGGCGCGTCACGAATCCGCGCCACTGGTCGATCTGCTCCTCCAGCACGCCGTCGCGCGCGCTCACGCCGCTCACGCGAACCCCCCGGCCGTCTCGGGTCCCGGGAGTCCGGGCCGGGGCACGGTCTCCCACACCTGGCGCAGGGCCTCGGCGACCACGGTCCACTGTTCGCGCCGCTCCGCCAGTGCCGCCAACCCCGTCTCGGTGATGGCGTAGTGCTTGCGGCGCCGACCCGTGTCCGACCGCCCCCAGGAGGCCCGGACGAGTCCGTTGCGTTCCAGACGGTGCAGCAGCGGGTACAGCATCCCGTCCGTCCAGTTCATCCGTCCTTCGGAGAGCTCGTTGACGCGTTTGACGATGGCGTAGCCGTAGGACTCTCCCTCGGCGAGGATTCCCAGGACCAGAGGGGTGGCCGACGCGGCGACCAGATCCTTGTCTATGTGCATGCCCGTCCTCACATCTCGTCGTCGCGGGCAGACCCTAGCACCTCTAGGCATAGAGGCTCTAGCCATAGCTCCATAGAGCGCGGCCGCCGACCCGGCCGTCACGATTGCCTCACGCGAAGGGACAGGAGGGCACGAACTCCCCCATCGCGCCGGGTGCCTGTGACTAGATTGGGAACCGGTGCTCCGGCCGTGTGCGGCCGGACCCCGAGGAGGCGGCCGGAAACTCATCCCCCCGGGTCCGGCCGTCTCCGCCCCGCGCCGACGAGCGGCCGGGGCGCCCCACCACACGGCGAAGGGCCGCCCTCCCCCTTCCGGGGGCGGGCGGCCGTGGTGGTCAGCGCCCCCGGCGGGGGCGGCTCCGTCAGCAGCCGGGCAGGCGCTCCAGCAGGTACATCTCCACGCGGTCCAGGGACACGCGCTCCTGGGACATGGTGTCGCGCTCGCGCACGGTCACCGCGTCGTCCTCCAGGGTGTCGAAGTCCACCGTCACGCAGAACGGGGTACCGATCTCGTCCTGACGGCGGTAGCGGCGGCCGATCGCGCCGGCGTCGTCGAACTCCACGTTCCAGCGCTTGCGCAGCAGGGCCGCGAGGTCGCGGGCCTTGGGCGAGAGGTCGGCGTTGCGCGAGAGCGGCAGGACGGCCGCCTTGACCGGCGACAGGCGCGGGTCCAGCCGCATCACGGCGCGCTTCTCCAGCTTGCCCTTGGCGTTGGGCGCCTCGTCGACGTTGTAGGCGTCCAGCATGAACGTGAGCACCGCCCGGTCGACACCGGCCGCGGGCTCGATGACGTAGGGGATGTAGCGCTCGTTGTTCTCCTGGTCGAAGTACGACAGGTCCACGCCGGAGGCCTCGGCGTGCGTCTTGAGGTCGTAGTCGGTGCGGTTGGCGACACCCTCCAGCTCGCCCCACTCGCTGCCCTGGAAGTTGAACCGGTACTCCAGGTCCACGGTCCGCTTCGAGTAGTGGGAGAGCTTGTCCTGGGGGTGCTCGTACAGGCGCAGGTTGTCCTTGGCGATGCCCAGGTCCAGGTACCACTGGTGGCGCTGGTCGATCCAGTACTGGTGCCACTCCTCGTCACTGCCCGGCTTGACGAAGAACTCCATCTCCATCTGCTCGAACTCGCGGGTCCGGAAGATGAAGTTGCCGGGGGTGATCTCGTTGCGGAACGACTTGCCGATCTGGCCGATGCCGAAGGGGACCTTGCGGCGGGCGCTCTGCTCGACGTTCTTGTAGTTGACGAAGATGCCCTGGGCGGTCTCCGGGCGCAGGTAGGCCAGGCCCTTCTCGTCCTGGACCGGGCCCAGGTAGGTGCGCAGCAGGCCGTTGAACATGCGCGGCTCGGTGAAGGAGGCCTTGGCGCCGCAGTTGGGGCAGGCGATCGCGGCCAGGCCCTCGGCGGGCTCCTTGCCGTGCTTCTCCTCGTAGGCCTCGACGAGGTGGTCGGCGCGGAAGCGCTTGTGGCAGGACTGGCACTCGGTGAGCGGGTCGACGAAGGCCGTCACGTGGCCGGAGGCCTCCCAGACCTCGCGGGCCAGGATCACGCTGGAGTCGAGGCCGACGACGTCGTCCCGCTCCTGCACCATCGAGCGCCACCACTGGCGCTTGACGTTGTTCTTCAGCTCCACGCCCAGGGGGCCGTAGTCCCAGGCGGCGCGCAGACCTCCGTAGATCTCGCTGGAGGGGTAGACCAGACCTCGGCGCTTGGCGAGGTTGACCAGTGCGTCCATTGCCTCTGACTTGGCGGCCATGGGGTGACTCTCCATCCGGCTGGCGGTCGGTGGATCGCTGTTCGCGATACATCGTCGGTTCTGTGGGGCGGCGGCCGCGCGGGGCCACGGGTGTGGCGCCGCCGGAGACCGCTTCCCACCAGGCTAGAGCAATCCGGCGGCGGGCGCGCACCGTTCACGGCCCCCCGCGAGCGGAGGCGGGCGAGGTCAGGCGGGTGCGTCACCGCGGTCGAGGACCTCGAACGCGCTGGGCTCGTCCACGGCCCGGGACAGCAACGGGACCGCGGTGACCTTGACGTCGAAGTTCGACAGGGCCCGCCGGTAGAACCCGGCGCCGTCCCACTCGGTGACCACGGTCCACAGCGTGGGGTCGTCGGCGGCGCGGCCGATGCGGTGGCACCGGAACCCCGGGCGCTGGGCCAGGACCGCCACGGCGGCGTCGGCGTCGGTTCGGAAGGCCTCGGTGTCGGCCTCGGGCACGGAGTATCGGGTGATGACGATCACCCGTCCATTGTGGCGCAGGCACGGGGGCGGGCCGCCCGGAGGTACTGCCGGTGCGGCCCGCGGTGCGGCGTGCGCGGCGCGCCTACCCCTCCTTGCCGAAGACGCGGTCCACGACCCTGGCGGAGGCGTGGCCGTCGTCGAGGGGGCAGAACTGGTCCACGAACGACCGGTAGGAGGCCTCGCTGCGCCGTGCGACCCCGTCGATGTCCAGCAGGGACTCGATGACGTCGTCGGACCGGGTCAGCAGCGGCCCGGGGGCGGTCTCCTCGAAGTCGAAGTAGAACCCCCGCAGGTTGTCCCGGTAACTCTCCAGGTCGTAGGTGAAGAAGAGCATGGGACGGCCGGTGTTGGCGAAGTCGAACATCATCGACGAGTAGTCGGTGACCAGCACGTCGGTGATCAGGAACAGCTCCATGATCTCCGGGTACAGGGACACGTCGTGGACGAAGCCCTCCCCCACGATCGGGACGCTGTCGACCACGCGCGGGTGGCGGCGCACCAGCAGCACGTGGTCGTCGCCGAGCTTCTCGTACATGCGGCGCAGGTCCAGGTGCAGGTCGAGCTTGTGCTTGCCACGGGTGTAGTACTTGTCGTCGCGCCAGGTGGGCGCGTACAGCACGACCTTCTTGCCCTCGGGCAGGCCGAGTCGGCGCCGGGTGCGCTCGGCGACGACCTCGCGGTCCGGTGAGAAGAAGATGTCGTTGCGCGGGTAGCCGGTCTCCAGGACCTCGCCCTCGAAGCGGAAGGCGCTGCGCAGGATCGGCGTGGCCCAGGGGCTCGGCGAGACCAGGTAGTCCCACTGCCGGGTCTCCCACGCGAGCTTGTCGAAGTAGTCGCGCGACTTGCCGCGGATGTTCTCCACGTCGAAGCCGATGCGCTTGAGCATCGACCCGTGCCAGGTCTGCACGACGACCTGGTCGGGGTGGCGGTGGAACCAGGCGGGCTGGCGGGAGTTGCTGACCAGGTACCGGCTGCGGGCCAGCTCGCGGTAGTACTCCTCCCCCTTGTGCCGGACCGGGGTGAGGTCGTCGGGCAGGCGGACCTGACCGTCGGCGACCAGCCACGACATCGGGTAGTCGGCCCACTTGGCGCGTTTGCGCAACTCGGCGTAGACGCTCTGCGGGCTGTCGGAGTACTGGCGCCCGGTGTAGGTGTCGAAGAGGATGCCCTCGGTGACCGGCTCCGCGCGCTGGGCGGGGTAGAAGGTCTCCCGCAACTCGCGCTGGGCGAAGGCGCCGCGCTCGGCGGGTCGCAGGTCGGTGCCGACCTGGAGCACGGGGATGCCGCGCCCCTGGTAGGAGAGCGTGTAGGTGCGTTCGGGGGTCTCGGTCTCGATCGGCAGGCCGTGGATCAGGGAGTCGGTGAACTCCACGCCCACGTCGACGCTGGTGGTCTCGTCGCCCTCGCTCTGGGCCTCCTCGCTGACCCGGCCCCACAGCTGGTAGGAACCGGTGGACAGGGAGAGTTCACCCGACAGGGTGGCGATGCGGGAGGGGTCGAGGGTGGCGGTGAACCGGTTCCCGGACCTCTCGACGGCCAGCTGGTGCTCCTCGTCGCGGCCGCGCGCCTTGGCGACCACGCTGAGCTCGTTGCCGGGCGAGAACTCGCCGCCGAGCACCAGGACGCGCTCACGCCACTCCGCCCGGTCCACCCAGGGGTGGGCCCGGCCCGCGCGCAGCTTGAGGTGCCCGGTGAAGGTGCGCTGCACGGCCAGCTGCTGCTGGGCTCCCTCGGAGTCGTAGGCGGTGGTGCGCACCTCGTCCGGCAGGACCAGGGGCAGGGCGCGCTGGTCGGGGGTGACCAGGTGGGCGTCCCACTCCTCCTGCCGGATCACGCCGCCGCACTCGCTGAGGCTGCGGGCGAAGAGCTCCTCGGCGCGCACCCGGGCCTCGAAGCGGCCGCCCTGGATGGTGACCGGGTAGCTGAGCCGGGCGGTGCCCGGACGGCGTACCAGCCGTAGCTCGGTGGCTTCGGCGGCGGGCGCGGACAGCAGCTCTCCGCCCAGGGTGAGTTCGGAGGTGCGGGGGTCGAAGCGGTGTTCGGTGACCTGGGCCCGTGCCGGCTCGACGGCGATGACCAGGTGCCGGTCCTTGTTCCACTGCGGGCGCACCCACACGTCGTCGCCGACGCTCAGGTAGTCGGGCCGCTCGGGCGGGCCGGGGACGGGGCTGGCGACGATGCGGCGGCGGGCCAGGCTGCGGTTGAACACCACGAGCTCGATCTTCCACTCACCCGGCTCCCAGCCACCGGCGCCGCGCAGGCGGCGCGGGTCCACGACGACCGTGAAGCCGCCGTAGTCGTGGCGCGCGGAGTCGGGCAGGTCGGGCAGCCGGTACTCGGCGGCCAGGCGGGTGCGCACCGGGACCCGGACACGGCGCTTGGTGGCCGAGTTGACCACGAAGGCCACCACGTGCTGCTGCCAGCGCTTGCGGGCCCGCAGGTTGCGGATGCCGATCCGTCCGCTGACGTGCAGGCGGCCGTCCTCCCAGTGGATGTCCTCGGTCTTCTGCCGAACCTTGATCTCGTCGTCCAGGCGGTAGATCTCCCGGGGAACGGCCTTGGCCGGGTCCGTGGTGCCGAAGAAGGGGTACCGAATGTAGTAGCCGAGCCCCTGGCGGACGACCGTGGCCTTCTTGATCTCCACGCTCTTGGCGAAGGTGGCGACCTCCAGCACGTCCTCCAGGCGCCGCTTGCGCACCAGGTGGTACAGGAGGCGGTCGAGCACGTTCAGGCCGCGCAGGAGGCTGTCCGACACGTGGTCGAGGTAGGTGTTGAGCAGGTCCAGGACGGTCTGGCGGACCTGCGGGTCGGCGTCGTCGAGGCGCAGGACGAGGCGGTGCAGCTCGCCCTGGAGGCGGACGCGGTCCCACAGTTCGCGGTCGGCCGAGGTGAGGTCGGCGCCGAGTTCGCGCATCGCGGTGACGCGGCGGGTCAGGGCCGCGCTCTCCAGCGGGGTGCCCTTCTTCTCGCGCTCGCGCATGAGCAGGACCGGTGCGGGCAGCACGTCCACGGCCTGGGCGAGCAGGGTGGCGCGGCCGACGGCGAGGTCGGCGTCCTCGGGACCGACGCCGAGGTCGGGCAGGGAGTCCCAGAAGCCCCGGCGCCAGAGCCGGTTGCCGAGGGTGGCGTCGGCGATCAGCCCGGGAACGTTCCTGGGGTCCTCGGCCAGGCGGTGGCGGCCGAACCTGCGGTGGGCCTTGGAGGGCGCGGCGCCGAGCTCGTTGAACTGGTGGACGTTGCCGATGACCAGGTCGGAGCGGGTGTCGGCGGCGCTCTGCGCGAGGTGGGCCAGGGCGTAGGCGGTGAGTGCGTCGGAACCGGCGAGGAAGAGCAGGTGGCTGCCGGTGGCGGCGGCCGCGCCCCGGGCACGGGCCCCCGGGTGGTGTGGTGAGGGCTCTCCCGGGAGCAGGGTGACGCTGAGCCCGGCGGGCGGCGCGGACGCGAAGGCGGCCGCCGTGGCCAGCCCGTCCTCGCGCGCGGACTCGACGGCCTCGTCCCCCTGGTCGTTCTCCTCGGGTGGGGACTCGCCCTCGGGTGCGGTCTCGTCGTCGCCGTCGGCGTCCGGCGCGGGGTCCTCGGGGTCGGCGGGTGCGGTCGCGCCGTTGGCGGCGCGGACCGGGACGAGGACGACCTCGACGTCCCTTCGCGCGGGGCCGTCGGGCGCCGCCCCCCCGGTCTGGCTCTCGTCGCGTTGACGGGCCAGTGAGTCGAGGCAGTTCTGCAAGTGCGGTTCGGTGACGTCGAACGTCACGATGACTGTGGGTTCGGGCACGGAAGTTGACACCCTCCGGAGGGTTCGTCTCTACACGACGTGCGGGCACCGTGGTGCGGACGGTCCGCGTTGAAAGACCAGTTACTGAAGGTGGACGGTTCACGACCCGTCTCGTGTCGAACCAGGAACAGCCGGGGGTGCGGTACGAGGGGAGATGCGTGGCGTGCAGCCGCGCCTGCGCCCGGCGCCGTGCCAGGGCCCTGCACTAGGGTCTGATCCAGGATTATCACAGGCTCCGCGTCACGGTGCGCACACCGACCGCTCCCCGAGCGCGGGGACGGGGCCGTGGGGACCGGTACACAGTGAAGGGGAACCGGTGGCGATGGCCTCTCCCGAGCACGAGGACGAACAACGGCGGCCCGTTCCCGGGCGCCCGCTCCCCCGGGGTGACTCCTTGTTCACCCCGGACGCGGGGCGGTTGCGCCGCGAGGTGGAGCGGCGCAGCGCGGTGCCGCTGGTGTGGTTGCACCAGCGGCCGGGGTGGCTGCCCCCGGTGGTGTTGGGGGCGCTGTTCCTGGCGGGTCTGATGGCCCCCGGGTGGCTGGGCGGCCCGTGCCTGGTGCTGGTGGCGGCGGTCTTCGGGTGGTTGGCCTTCCTGACCTGGCCCTCGCTCCAGCGGCAGCAGCGGGTGCCCCGAGTGCTGATGATCGTGGTGGTGCTGGTGTTGGCTGCGGCGCGGATGCTGGGCTTCTGAGCCGGGAGGCCTTCGTCACCCGCGCCAGTTTTGACAATCATTTTCGTTTTCGTGATAATGAAGCAGTGTCTGACCATTTCAGGGAGGTCCGGGCCGCAGGCCCCGACGTCCCGCCCGCCTTCCAGGCCGTCGACGCGCACGCCGCCTACGACGGCGTGCCGGTGCTCGACGGTGTGAGCCTCGACGTTCCCGTGGGTCAGACCATGGCCGTCCTCGGCCCCAACGGTTCGGGCAAGTCCACCCTCATGCGCGCGATGCTCGGCATCGTCGCGCTCACCTCGGGAAGCGTCCTCGTCCACGGCAGGCCCCTGCGCCGCTTCCGGGACTGGCAGCGGATCGGCTACGTACCCCAACGGCTCACCGCCGGGGGCGCCGTACCCGCCACCGTGCGCGAGATCGTCGCCTCCGGGCAGGTCGCCCGACGCCGCCGCCTCTCCCTGCCCACGCGGGCCGACCGCGAGGCCGTCGACCAGGCCCTGGCCGCCGTGGACCTGTCCGACCGCGCCGGGGACGCCGTACGCGAACTCTCCGGGGGCCAACAGCAGCGCGTGCTCATCGCCCGCGCCCTGGCCGGGCGCCCGGACACCTTCGTCATGGACGAGCCCATGGCCGGGGTCGACGCGGAGAACCAGCGCGCCCTGGCCCGCGCCATCGCCCGCCTGCGCGACCAGGGCAGCACCGTGGTCCTGGTCCTGCACGAGCTGGGTCCGCTGGAAGAGGTCATCGAGCGCGCGGTGGTGCTGGACCACGGCCGCGTCGCGCACGACGGCCCTCCGCCCGCCGCCACCGGCGACTGCGCGCGGCCCGGGCACGAACACCAGCACCCGCACCCCGACCCCAACGACCCCGACCCGGGCTCCGCGCACGGCGCCGCGCCCGCCGAGATGGTCCGCCTGGAGGTACCCCGCCGTGACTGAGCTGCTCCAGTACGAGTTCATGCGGCGCGCGCTGCTCGCCGCGGTGCTGGTCGGCCTGGTCACCCCGATCATCGGCACGTTCCTGGTCCAGCGGCGACTCGCCCTGCTGGGCGACGGCATCGGCCACATCGCCCTGACCGGGGTGGCGCTGGGCCTGCTGACGAGCACCTCCCCGGTACTCACCGCGGCGGTCGTGGCCACCCTGGGCGCCGTCCTCATGGAACTGGTGCGGGTGCGCACGCGCACCAGCGGCGACGTGGCGCTGGCGTTGCTGTTCTACGGCGGCATCGCGGGCGGCGTGTTGCTCATCGGCATGACGCCGGGCGCGAGCAACGCCACTCTGACCTCGTTCCTGTTCGGTTCGGTGAGCACCGTGGGCGAACAGGACATCTGGATCGTCGGCGTGCTGGCGGTGGGCGTGATCGCGGTGCTGGGGATCTTCGGCCGCGAGCTGTTCGTCCTGTGCCAGGACGAGGAGGTGGCCCGGGCACACGGGCTGCCCGTCCGTTTCCTGAGCATCCTGCTGGCGGTGACGGCGGCGCTGACCGTGGTGATCGCCATGCGGGTGGTGGGCGTACTGATGGTGAGCGCGCTGATGATCGTCCCGGTCGCCGCCGCCCAGCAGCTGAGCCGTAGCTTCCGGGTGACGATGGGTCTGGCCGTGCTGATCGGACTGGTCTCCTCCCTGGGCGGCCTGACCACGGCCTTCTACGCGGACCTGGCTCCGGGAGCCACGATCGTGCTGTTGGCCCTGGCGCTGTTCTGCGTCACCGTGGTGGTGGGCGGGGTCCTGCGCCGCGTGACCAGACGCCGCGCCCCGGCACCCCTGCATCCCGTGGCGGAGGGTCCGGCGGATACGATGCCCCAGACAGATCGGGGGAGGGTGACACCATGAGTACACGTCGCGAGGCCGTCCGTCAGGCACTGACCGAGTCCTCCGGTTTCCGCAGCGCCCAGGACCTGTACGCGGACCTGCGCGCCGACGGCTCCAAGATCGGTCTGACCACGGTGTACCGGGCCCTCCAGGCCCTGAGCGACTCCGGCGAGGTCGACGTCCTGCGCACCGACGACGGCGAGGCCGTCTACCGTGCGTGCGACACCGAGAGCCACCACCACCACCTGGTGTGCCGGACCTGCTCCACCGCGGTGGAGATCGAGGGCCCGGCCGTGGAGAGGTGGGCCGCCGAGGTGGGGGCCAAGCACGGCTTCACCGGGGTGACCCACACGGTCGAGGTGTTCGGCACCTGCGGCCCCTGTTCCCTGCGGTCGGCCCAGCAGGGCAGTGCCCAGCAGGTCTGACCGGCGGATCGTACGGCGAGGGCCCCGCGTGCGCGGGGCCCTCGCGCGCGCGTGTCCCCTCCCCCGGCCGGAACCGTGCACGCGGCCTCCACCCGGTGGTTACCGGCTGGTAGCCCAGTCGTGTCGTGCGTGGGCCATGCTGTGCCCTCGTGTACAGACGAACCACGGCCGCGCTGCTGACCGCGCTGCTGATCTCCCCGCTCCCGTCCGTCTCCCCCGCCGCGGCCCAGGAGGGCCCGGCCGACCCCCGCATCGTCACCCACAACGCCTTCTTCCTGCCCAAGGCCCTCTACCCCAACTGGGGACAGGACGTCCGCGCCGACCTGACCGTCCGGGACGGCGTCCTGTCCGGCCAGGACGTGGTCGTCCTCCAGGAGCTCTTCGAGAACTCCAGCGCCGACCGCCTGCGCGCCGGGCTCGCGGAGGAGTACCCGCACGGCACGCCCGTCGTGGGCCGCTCCAGGTCCGGCTGGGACCTCACCACGGGCTTCCGCGGAGAGACCGTCACCAACGGCGGCGTGAGCGTGCACAGCGTCTGGCCGGTCGTCCGGGCCGAGCAGCACGTCTACACCCGCGCCTGCGGAGCCGACTGGTTCTCCAACAAGGGCTTCGCCTACGTCGTGCTCGACACCCCCGACGGGCTCCTGCACGTGGTGGGCACCCACATGCAGGCCGAGGACGGCGCCTGCGGGACCGGCGAGGACGCGCGGATCAGGGAGTCCCAGCTGGACCAGATCGTCGCGCTGCTGGACTCCAAGGAAATCCCCGACGACGAGCGGATCTACGTGGCGGGCGACCTGAACATCGTCGGCGGCGGCGCCGAATGGGAGTCGGCCGTCGAGCGGCTGGGCGCCGTGGCGCCCGTTCACACCGGGGGGACGGCCTCCTGGGACCCCTCGGGCAACTCGATCGCCGCCCACGACTACGCGGGCTGGGACCCCCAGCAGCTGGACCACGTGCTGCCGATCCGCAACGGCGCGGCCCCGGAGTCCTACGTCAACGAGACCCGGGCGGTCAAGAGCGAACCCTGGACGGTACGCTCCTGGGGCCGCTCGTACACCTACGACGACTACTCGGACCACTACCCGGTGTTCGGTTCCACCCCGCGCCCCTGACCCCCGGCGGGAAGGCACCCTCGACAGGCCCCCTCCCCCTGGGGGAATCTGGGAAGGAACACTGTTGGGCGACTGGACGAAGCATCCGAAGAAGGAGGGCGAGGAGGCGCTCCGGCAGATCGCCGAGCTGGGCTGGAGGATCGAGGACCCGCCCACCTACTACACGATCAAGTGCCCCTGCGGTGCGCACCAGCGCCAGGTGCACCTGTCCCCCTCCAACCCCCACTACTGGACGCAGACCGTACGCTTCGTGAGACGGGTGTGCCCGCCCGAACGGCAGGAGGACGTGTGAGCGTGAGGACCGCCACCCAGCTGTCCCTTCAGTTCCGCCTGGGCTCCGTTCCCGGGACCACCCCGGCGCAGGTCCACGCGCACGGGGAGGCCGTGATGCGGGAGCTGCTCGACCTCGAGCGGCACAACCCCGACTTCACCGACTCCACCGTGAGCACCGACGCCCTGGAGGGCACGGTCACCGTGGAGATCCTGGTGTTGGACGAGGGCGACCCGCTGCGGGTGCTGCACCGGGCCCTGGACCTGGTCCGCACCGCGATCCACGCGGCGGGCGGCGCCACCCCGGGCTGACCGGTCGAGGACCGTCCGAGCCGGGTGAACATGGCCGCCGCCCAGGACCTGGTCACCGCCACCTGAGCGCGCGGCGGGCCCCCGCCGCGCGACGCGGCGGGGCCCTACCGGTGCGCACGGGCGGCCCCGGGGCACGGCCCCGAAGGCCGCCGGGGGAGCCGGGTCAGCGGCCGTCCCGAGACGGTTCGCACCGCTCCAGCGTGGGACGTTTGGGATGCACCCCGTCGCCTGAGGACCGGCCCGTGAGGCGGCGGTGAATCCACGGCACCAGGAACTCCCGGGCCCAGTGCAGGTCCTCCTGGCGCGCGCTGCGCCAGTCCCGGGGCTCCGGCGGCGGCCAGGGCTGGTTCCAGTCGGCGTCCACCGGGACGTCCAGCACCTCGCACACCCGAAGGGCCAGCCTGCGGTGGCCCTCGGAGGACAGGTGGAGGCGGTCCCAGTTCCAGGCGCGCTCGTCGGAGAACACCTTCATGCTCCACACGTCGACGACGTCGCAGCCGTACCGGTCGGCGACGGCGCGCATGTGCATGTTGTAGGTGGCGATCTTGCCGCGCAGGTGGCGCATGACCGGCTGCCAGTTGGTGTCGAAGCCGGTGAAGATGACCACCCGGGCGCCGGTGGAGCGCAGGTCGGCCACCATCGACTCGAAGATCGCGACGACCTGGTCGGGGTCGCTGCCGGGGCGGATGATGTCGTTGCCGCCCGCGCACAGGGTGACCAGGTCGGGCTTCATCTCGACCGCGCGCGGGACCTGCTCGTCGCGGATCTGCGCGATGAGGCGCCCCCGCACGGCGAGGTTGGCGTAGCGGACCTCGGACACGTGGTCGGCGAGGTGCTCGGCCACGCGGTCCGCCCAGCCCCGGTAACGGCCGTGGGGCACGCTGTCGCTGTCGGGGTAGGGGTCGCTCATGCCCTCGGAGAAGCTGTCCCCGAGGGCGACGTAGGACAGGATGTCCTTGCTTTTCAGGTCACCGGGAGAACCGGTCGGCACACCGCTCATGGTGTTCGATGATGCAACTCCACGCCATGGTTACGCGACAGTAGGTTGCGGTTTCCACGCGTTTTGGGGCGGAGCTCACACCATGGACGGGGTGCCCGCGACGGTGACGGCGACGCGCCTCAGCGGTCCCTGGTGAGCGGGGTGAGCTCGGGGCGCTTGGCGGTCACGGTGTCGCCCGAGGACCTTCCGGTGAGGCGGCGGCCGATCCACGGTCCCAGCGACTCCCTCACCCAGTGCAGGTCCTCGCGGCGGGCCTCGGACCAGCTCACCGGCTCCGCCTCCGGCCACGGCTCGTCCCAGCGCTCCGCGGTGGGTACCCCCAGGACCTCGGCCACGCGCAGTGCCAGGCGGCGGTGGCCCTCCGGTGACATGTGGAGCCGGTCCTCGTCCCAGGCGCGGGGGTCGGTGAGCACGTCCATGGACCACTGGTCGACCAGGAGGCAGTCGTACCGGTCGGCGATCGCGCGCACGTTCAGGTAGTAGCGCGCGAACAGCCCGATCGTGCCGCGCATGTAACCCGAGGAGACGTTGACGCCGGTGAAGAGCACGACCCGGCTGCCCCGCCCGGTCAGACGCGACACCGTGTGGTCGAGGATCTTCGCCAGGCGCTCGGGGTCGCCGGCGGGACGCAGCAGGTCGTTGCCGCCCGCGCACAGGGTGACCACGTCGGGCGCCATCTCCAGCGCGGGCGGCAGCTGGTCGGTGACGATCTGCCGGATCAGCTTGCCGCGCACGGCCAGGTTGGCGTACGCGATCTCGCCCACGTGGTCGGCCAGGTGCTGGGCCAGCCGGTCCGCCCACCCCCGGAAGGCACCCTCGCCCTGGGGATAGGGGTCGCCGACCCCCTCGGTGAAGCTGTCCCCGATCGCGACCAGGGACATCCCCTCCCGGACCAGCGCGGACTCCGACCGTTCCTCGGACTGTTCGGTCACTTCTCCTCCTCGGTCACGGGGTTGGGCACGGCTCCGCCGTAGCGGCGGTCCCGCCGCGCGTAGATCTCGCAGGCCCGCCACAGGTCGCGGCGGTCGAAGTCCGGCCAGAGCGTCTCCAGGAAGACGAACTCGGCGTAGGCGGACTGCCAGAGGAGGAAGTTCGACAGCCGCTGCTCGCCGGAGGAGCGCACGAACAGGTCCACCGGCGGGACGTCGGGGGCGTACAGGTGCTGGGAGAGGGTGTCCTCGGTGATCTTCTCCGGCGAGATGCGCCCTTCGGCGGCCTGGCGGGCCAGCTCACGGGCGGCGTCGACGATCTCGGCCTGCCCGCCGTAGTTCACGCAGAACTGGAGGGTGAGCCGGGTGTTGTCCCGGGTCATCTCCTCCGCGTCCCTGAGTTCCTTGATGACGCTCTTCCAGAGCATCCCCGAACGTCCGGCCCACTTGACCCGCACCCCGCGCGCGTGGAGCTCGTCACGGCGGTTGCGGATGGTGTCGCGGTTGAAGCCGAGGAGGAAGCGCACCTCGTCGGGCGAGCGCTTCCAGTTCTCCGTGGAGAACGCGTAGGCGGACAGGTTCGGGATGCCCATCTCCAGGGCGCCCTCGATCACGTCGAAGAGCGAGGACTCACCGGCCCTGTGCCCCTCGGTACGCGCCAGACCGCGTTCCTTCGCCCAACGACCGTTGCCGTCCATGACCACGGCCACGTGGCGCGGCACCAGGTCGGCGGGGACCTCCGGGGGGCGGGCCCCGCTCGGGTGCGGGACGGGCGGGGTGTGGTCCGGCTCGCGCCGTCTACCGTTGTCGAAGCTGAACAGACTCAAGAACGCTCCACATGGCGCAGTGATCGGATTCCGTTTTCCAGGTGCCACTGTAGGTAGGCCGCGACCAGCCCGCTGCACTCGGAGCGCTGCCTGCCGTCGCTGGCGTCCGCGCTGTCCCAGTCGCCCCCCAGCAGCGCCGACATGAGCCGGAGCGTGTCGGGCGCGGGGTGCGTGGAACCGTGGGGACGGCACACCGAGCAGACCATACCTCCGGCGTGCACCGCGAACGCACGGTGCTCCCCCCTGCTCCCGCAGCGGGCGCACTCGGTGAGGGCGGGGGCGTACCCGGCCACCGCCAGGGAACGCAGCAGGTAGGCGTCCAGGACCAGCCGGGAGTCGTGGCTCCCCTCGCCCAGGGTACGCAGGGCACCGATGAGCAGCAGGAACTGGCGCAGGGCCGGGTCCTTCTCCACGGCCACGATCTTCTCCGCGGTCTCCAGCATGGCGGTGGCGGCGGTGTAGCGGGAGTAGTCGGAGACCACCGCGGCACCGTAGGAGCGCACGGTCTCGGCCTGGGTGATGACGTCGAGGGTGCGTCCGGTGTGCAGCTGGAGGTCGACGTGCGTGCACGGCTCCAGCCGGGCGCCGAAGCGCGACTTGGTGCGGCGCACGCCCTTGCCGACGGCGCGGACCAACCCGGTGCGGCGGGTCAGGAGGGTGACGATGCGGTCGGCCTCGCCCAGCTTCTGGTTGCGCAGGACGACGCCCTCGTCGCGGTAGAGACTCACCCTCCCATTGTCGCGGATGGCGCCGACCGTCCCGTGTCGCGGGGGGCGGGGCCGTCGCGGTTCGACCTCCCGGCAGCGCACGACGCGCACCACCCTGAGCTGGTTTATTACGGTTTGGATTCCCTTTTCCCGACATTTGCTCTACTCTCACGCGCTAGGGCCAGACGGTTTCGGTCCCGCCGCCCTGCCCTCGCGGCCCCGTCGACCGTGACCGTAATCCGGGCCCCACCGTCCTCGGACGGCCCCACGGGCCCGCCGCGTCCGGACGCCCGGACGGTGGCCCGAGCATTCCCCAACCCGGTACGGAAGGCAGAGCGATATGGCGCGAGGTCGTCGAGGCAGGCGCGGGACAGGCGCTCGCGAACGGCGCTCGAACCGCGGTGCGCGGCGCGGGACGGTTCCGGTCGTGGCCGCGATGGTGGCGGTCCCGGTGGGGCTGACCCTGGCCGGAGCACTCGTGCTCTCCGGGCTCGTCGACCCCGCCGACCCCGCCGAGGGCACGAACGCCGCCGACGCGCGCGGCGGCGCCGGAAGCACGGTGGGCGACGCGGCCAACGCCCCCGGCACGGACACCGGGGACGACTTCTTCTCCGAGCCCACGGGCTCCCCCGAGAGCACCGGCCCCCGGGGCGACGGGGGTCCCCGGACCAGCACCGTCACCGCGTCCTCCTCCGCCGAGGAGTCCGAGGAGGCCGACTCCGACCAGGACACGGGAGGTGACGGCGGTTCCGGGAGTTCCGGCGGCGGTGGCGGGAACGGCGACGGCGGCGCGTCCGCCGGAGGGCCCCGGAGCTCGGCCGTGGTGACCATCGTCAACAGCGAGCGCGCCGCCAACGGCTGCGGTCCGCTGCGCGTGGACTCCCAGCTCACCGCTGCCGCCCAGGAGCACAGCGAGGACATGGCCGCCCGCGACTACATGTCCCACGACAACCCCGAGGGCGAGGGCCCCGGGGACCGGGCCGAGCGGCACGGCTACGGCTCCTGGGGCGCGGAGAACGTCGCCAAGGGTCAGACCAGCGCCGAACAGGTCATGGACGCGTGGATGAACAGCCCGGGGCACCGGGCCAACATCCTCAACTGCGACCTGGTGGCGATCGGGGTCGGTGAATCCGGCAACGCCTGGACACAGAAGTTCGGCTTCGAGTAGCCCTCCCCGCTATCCCGGGGGGCGGACCGGGTGGTACCGGAAGTTCACCTCGGCCGCGGGCTCGCCGTTGACGAGCCTGAGCGGTACGGGCGAGCCGCCGGGGTTGTCGAAGAGCCGGACACCGTCGCCGAGCAGCACCGGCAGGACGTGCACGTCGATCTCGTCGATCAGACCGCGCTGGAGGAGCTGACGGCCGATGGTCGGCGAGAGCACCTCGACGTTCTTCCCGTCCGCCGCCCGCCGAGCCGTCTCCAGGGCCTCGGCCACGTCGCAGTCGAGGAAGGTGACGCCTTCGGCGGGCTCGGCGTCCTCGGGGTGGTGGGTGAGGACGAAGATCGGCCCGCTCCAGGCGCCGCCGTACACCGCGCCCGGGTCGGGGAAGAGGTCCCATCCGACGCGGCCGCCGAGAACGGCTCCGGTCGTGGCGACGTACTCGTCCAGCAGACCCGGCCGGTTGGTCGCCGCCGGCATCCAGTCCATGCCGTGGCCGGGTCCGGCGACGAACCCGTCCAAAGACATGGAGAAGTGCCACAGGGCCTTGCCCGCGGCGGTCTGCGGATCGGTGTCCCGCATGGCCGACTCCCTTCCCTTGAGGTGAGTCATCCGACTCACCTCAACGAACATACCCGCCCCCTGGATGGTGAGTCAACCGACTCACCTCCATGGCATCATGGACCCATGTCACGAGAACCCTCCGCCTACCACCGGCGGATCGCCGAGGCCAACCGTGGGGCGATCCTCGACGCGGCCACCGACCTGTTCCTCGAACTGGGCTACGACCGGACCTCTCTGGCGCGCGTGGCCTCGGGCGCCGGGGTCTCCAAGGCGACCCTGTTCAAGCAGTTTCCGACCAAGGCGGAACTCTTCGAGGCGGCCGTGCTCGCCGCGGGGGACGCGCCCGGCCGCGAGATCGCGGACCCGCCGACCGGTGACCTCCACGCGGGCCTGGTCCGTCTCGGCCTCGCGTACGCGGAGCTCTTGTCCCGCCCCCGCGTGAGGGGTCTGATGCGGGCCGTGATCGCCGAGTCACCGAGGTTTCCGGAACTGCGCGAGCGGACCTTCGACTTCGGCACGCTCCCCGTACTCGCCGCGCTGCGGCGCTACCTCCGGGCGGGAAACGACGCGGGAACCGCACGCGTCGACGACCCGGACACGGCCGCGCCCCAGTTCCTCGGCATGATCGCCACGGTCGTCTTCTGGCCCCGCCTGGTCCACGGCGACTGGTCGCTCGGCGAGGAGGAGACACTACGGGTGGTGGACGAGGCGGCCAGGACGATGGTCGCGCGCTACGGCACGGCCGGGAGCGCCTGACGCTCACGGAGCACCCGCCCGGAGCCCGGGCTTGGCACGGCACCGGATCTCGCGGGCCGCACCCGGCCGGGTGCGGCCCGTGCTCGCCCAGGCGAGGGTGCGGGCGTGTTCCGGCCGGTTTCCCGGCCGGAAGGAAGGAAACCGGAACGGGGCCCGCGACGCGTGTCGCGGGCCCCGTCCTCCCAGTGCCGGGGAAGGTCCGGGCGCCCTGTGCCGGGGGCGCCCGGTGGTGGCCTCAGGCGCGGCCGATGGCGCTGCACACGGCCTTCAGCGAGGCCGTCGTGATGCTGCTGTGGATGCCGACGCCCCACACGACCCTGCCGTCGATCTCGGCCTCCACGTAGGCGGCCGCCCTCGCGTTGCCGTCCTCGCCCATGGAGTGCTCGACGTAGTCGATGACCCGGACCTTGACGTCCACGTCGGCCAGGGCGTCGCCGAACGCGGAGATCGGGCCGTTGCCGGTGCCCCTCAGCTCACGGATCTCCCCGTTGACTCGGGCGTCGGCGTGAATCGTGTAGGTGCCGTCCTCCGCGGTGCTGGAGCGGTGAGCCAGGACCGCCACCGGGCCGCTCTCGTCCAGGTAGGTCTGCGAGAAGACCTCCCAGATCCTCTCCGCCGGGAACTCGCCGCCCTCGGCGTCCATGAATCCCTGGATGACCTGGGAGAACTCGATCTGCAGACGGCGCGGCAGGTCCAGTGCGTGGTCCCGCTGCATGACGTAGGAGACCCCGCCCTTGCCGGACTGGCTGTTGACGCGGATGACCGCCTCGTAGGTGCGGCCGACGTCCTTGGGGTCGATGGGCAGGTAGGGGACGTCCCACGGGTGGTCGTCGACCGGAGTCCCGGCCTCGTCGGCCCGGGCGCGCAGGTCCGCGAAACCCTTCTTGATGGCGTCCTGGTGGGAGCCGGAGAAAGCGGTGTACACCAGGTCGCCGCCGTAGGGGTGGCGGGGGGCGACCGGCAGCTGGGTGCAGTGCTCGACGGTGCGGCGGATCTCGTCGATCCGTGAGAAGTCGATCTTGGGGTCGACGCCCTGGCTGAACAGGTTCATGCCCAGGGTCACCAGGCAGACGTTGCCGGTGCGCTCGCCGTGGCCGAACAGGCAGCCCTCGACGCGGTCGGCTCCGGCCATCACCGCCAGCTCGGCGGAGGCCACGCCGGTGCCGCGGTCGTTGTGCGGGTGCACGGACAGGACCACGTGCTCGCGCCGCGACAGGTTGCGGCTCATCCACTCGATCTGGTCGGCGTACACGTTGGGCGTGGAGCGCTCGACCGTGGCGGGCAGGTTCAGGATGATCTCGCGGCCCGGACCCGGCTGCCAGACGTCCATGACGGCCTCGCAGACCTCCAGGGCGAAGTCCAGTTCGGTGTCGACGAAGATCTCCGGCGAGTACTGGTAGCCGAAGTACTCGGTCTCGCCCAGGTACTGCTCGGCGAAGCGCATCACGTGACGGGTGCCCTGGACGGCGATGTCCTTGCAGGCCTCGCGGTCGACGCGGAAGACCACGCGGCGGAAGGTGGGCGCCGTGGCGTTGTACAGGTGCACGGTGGAGCGCCTGGCGCCGACCAGGCTCTGCACGGTGCGCTCGATCAGGTCCTCGCGGGCCTGGGTCAGGACGGAGATCTGGACGTCGTCGGGGATCAGGTCGTCCTCGATCAGCGACCGGACGAAGTCGAAGTCGGTCTGGCTGGCGGAGGGGAAGCCGACCTCGATCTCCTTGTAGCCCATGCGGACCAGCAGTTGGAAGATCTCGTGTTTGCGGGCGGAGTCCATGGGCTCGATCAGCGCCTGGTTGCCGTCACGCAGGTCGGTGGACAGCCAGCGCGGAGCCTCGGTGACGGACGTGGCGGGCCAGGTGCGGTCCGGCAGGTCCACCGACTGGAACGGCTGGTAGCGGTGGAACGGCATGGGGCTGGTCTTCTGCTGCGGCACCATTGCGGTGTGGCTCCTCGGGAAGTGTGTGGCGCGTGATGTCGTGGTCGACACGGCAAGCCGAAGTCCCGCGGCGAGGGGCCGACCTTCTAACGATCCCCGCCGCGGCCACTAAGAAGAAGGAGCTCGCGCAGCATAACGATCGTCACGCTAGCAGACGGGCGACGGATTCTGGTACCTGACGTCCACATGTTGGGACCGACCCTGTCTGAACTGGGACGCGGTGACCGCTGTCCGGCGCTTCGAGTCGATCCTCAAATTCAGGTACCTCGACTTCAAGATACAGCCGGGAGCGGCTACCCTGGTGGAGAACCCTTCAGTGCTAGGGGGGTCATACGGAGTCCGTCGGCGGGACCCAGGGTGCGGCCAACACCCGAGGACCCGGTCGGCTGGTGAGCCCAGTCGCCGCAGGGCCGGTACCGCCGGCGGACCTCCTTCTCCTCGCGTCCGCCCGCGCCCCGGGACCGGGCGCTTTCTCATTCCCTCCTCCCCCACCCGCACCGCGCGGGGAACCCGGTACCCGCGTGGCCACATGCGGACACGGAGAGCGAGCGGACCGTGACACGAAAAGCGGGCTTCACGTGGAAGGGCGACCAAACCAGACGATCCCGCACCCCTGCGGCCCACGGCCGCCCACATTGACAGTTCGGGGCGCCCCGATCTCCAATATCGCCACATATCCGCATCCGAAGCCTCACCCCCGCTCAACGGAGGCATCGTGTCCCTCACCCCCGTCAGAAGAACACTCGTCCCGGTCGCCTCGGGAGCCCTGCTCCTCGGCCTGCTCTCCCCCGGCGGCGCGACCGCCGAACCCGCCCACGACCTGTACGAGGTCACCGGCGTCAGCACCGCCGAGGAACGCTCCCTGATCGCCGCCTCCGGTGTGGCCATCGACCACGTCGGCGCGGACTCGGTCCTGGTCACCGGTTCGGTGCGCGACATGGCCGAGCTGGACGGCCTCGGCTTCACCGCCGAGCCCTACGCCCTCCCCCAGGCCTTCGCCAACCCCGACCCCGGCTACACCACCTACCCGGAGCTGCTGGAGATCGTCGACGACCTGGTCGCCGCCCACCCCGACATCGCCGCCAAGGAGGTGTACGGGCAGTCCCACGAGGGCCGGGACCTGGTCGCGGTGAAGATCAGCGACAACGTCTCCGTGGACGAGGACCAGCCGGAGGTGCTCTTCACCCACTCCCAGCACGCCCGCGAGCACCTGACCGTCGAGATGGCGGTCTACCTCATGCGCCTGCTCACGGACGGGTACGGCGAGGACGAGCGCGTGACCGGCCTGGTCGACAGCCGGGAGATCTGGATACTGCCGAACGTCAACCCGGACGGCAGCGAGTACGACATGGCGGGCGACACCTGGCGCGACTGGCGCAAGAACCGCTCGCCCAACGAGGGCTCGTCGGCGATCGGCACCGACCTCAACCGGAACTGGGCCTACAACTGGGGCTGCTGCAACGGCTCCTCCGGCGACCCGAGCAGCATCACCTACCGGGGCGACTCCGCCGAGTCCGCCCCCGAGGTCCGGGCCGTCGCCGACTTCGTCCGCGGCCGGGTGGTGGACGGTGAGCAGCAGATCACCAGCGCCATCGACTTCCACACCTACAGCGAACTCATCCTGTGGCCCTTCGGGTACACCTACGACGAGGTCACCGACGGCATGACCCGCGAGGAGTACGACACCCACCGCGCCCTGGGCGAGTACATGGCCGAGGCCAACGGCTACACGCCCCAGCAGTCCAGTGACCTCTACGTCACGGACGGGTCCATCAACGACTGGCTCTGGGCCGACCAGGGAATCGTGAACTACACGTACGAGATGTACCCGAAGTCGCCCCTGGACGGCGGCTTCTACCCGCCCTCCTCGGTGATCGACCGCGAGACCGCCCGCAACGAGGAGGCCGTGCTGCGCCTGCTCGACTACGCGGACTGCCCGTACCGGATCATCGGCGAGGAGGAGGCGTACTGCTCCTGACCCGCGCCCGGCCCACCGGACACCGGTTCCGGCCGACGAACCGCCCCCTTGTGGATGCCGCGATAAGGTCCGCATCCGCGAGGGGGTCTCTCCCGTTGGGGCCCGGGACTGGCTGTGAGCGCGGCGGCGGGCGCCCGGGGACGACCGCGTTGAGGTACGAACCGGGGGGCGGCGCTGAGCCAGCGAAGAACCTCACCACCCCCCGGAACCTGGTGCGGGCCCCCTCCTGCCGGTCGCGGAGGGGGCCCGAGCCACGGGGACGGGGTGCAGGTCCGACCCCGTGGCGGTCTGTGGGACCGGGCGCCGGGGCACCCGGACCGGCCGCTACTCGCCGGGCAGCGGCTCGAACTCCTTGACGGCGTCGATGGCCGGACCGTGCGGGGTGTTGGCCTCGCGCTCGATCATGATCTCCACGAGCACCGGGCGCGACGTGGCCTGGGCCTCCTTGCGGGCCCACTCCAGGGACTCCCGGATCTCCCCCGGTTCCCAGACGCGGCGGCCGGAGCAGCCGTAGGCCTCCATGAGCTTCACACTGTCGGTGCCGTACTCGTCGTAGTGGATGTCCACCTGGTAGTTCATGTCGAACGGGATCGACGCCTGGCGGATCAGGCCCAGGTACTCGTTGTTGAGCATGATGATCACGTACGGCACGTTGTACTGGGCCGCGACCGCGAGCTCCTCGACCATGTACTGGAACCCGTAGTCGCCGACGATGCCGACCACCTCGGCGTCCGGCTCGGTGTGCTTGAGCGCCTTCTTGACACCGATGGCCGCCGGGATCTCCCAGCCGAGCGGGCCCGCCTGGCCGCAGATCTGGTAGTGGCGGGGCTTGTACGCCTTCTGGTGCTGCCCGCCCCAGATCTGGTAGAGGCCGATGGCGGTGACGAAGTAGGTGTCCTCGTCGAAGACCTCGTTGATCTCCTTGTAGACGCGGGGCGCCTTCACCGGGACGGTGTCGAAGTCCTCGCGACGGGTCAGGGTCGACTTGAGTTCGTTGACCCGCTCGATCCACGGGCCCACGGCCGCCCTGGCGTCACGCCGCTTGGCGGCGGCCAGCAGCTCCCGGAGGAACAGCCGGGCGTCGGAGACCACGCCCAGGTCGGGCTCGAAGACGCGGCCGATCTGGGTGGCCTCGATGTCGACGTGGATGAAGGTGCGCTCGCCCCGGTAGACGTCGATCTGGCCGGTGTGGCGGTCGGCGAAGCGCGCGCCCACGGCCAGGACCAGGTCCGACTCCAGGAAGGAGGCGTTGCCGTAGCGCTGGGAGGTCTGCACACCGGTCATCCCGGAGTACAGGGGCGAGTCCTCGTCGAAGGAGCCCTTGCCCATGAGGGTGACCTGGACCGGCACCCGCAGGTGCTCGGCCAGGGCCCGCAGGTCGTCGGAGGCGTCGGCCAGGATCACGCCGCCGCCGGCGAGGATGAGCGGACGCTCGGCCGCCAGGAGCAGGTCCAGGGCCCGCTCGACCCGGGGCGGGTGCGGCTCGACCGTGTTGATCTTGAGCGGGGCGTCCAGCTCGGGGTCGTACTCGATGAGCTCCTGGGCCACGTCCACCGGGATGTCGACCAGGACGGGACCGGGGCGGCCCTCCTGGGCGATCCGGAACGCCTCGCGGAAGACCCACGGGGCGGTGGCCGCCTCCTTGATCTGGACGGCCCACTTGGTGACGGGCTTGGCGATCTCGACGATGTCGACCGCCTGGAAGCCCTCCTTGTCGAGCAGGTCGGTGCGCTGCTGGCCGGTGATGCACACGATCGGGACCGAGTCCGCGATGGCCGTGTACAGGCCGGTGATCATGTTGGTTCCGGCGGGACCGGAGGTGCCGATGGCCACGCCGACCTTACCGGTCGTGCGCGACCAGCCGTCGGCCATGTGGGTGGCGCCCTCCTCGTGGCGGACGGTGAGGTGCTCGATTCCGCCCACCTCCTCCATCGCCTTGTACAGGGGGAGGATCGCCGCGCCGGGGCAGCCGAAGGCGGTGTCGACGCCCTCGTCCTTGAGAACCTCCACGACGGCGTTCATCGCGGGCATTTTCGCCATGGGAGCGAACCCTTCAGTGCTGGGGTGGCGGGGAGCGGGGCGCCCGGTGCGGGGACGCCCCGCGCCCGCCGGGGTGGGTGCCAGGGGTGGGCGGTGCGGCCGCCTGCCTCCCGGGTGGGCCAACACCCGGGGGCGGCGCACCGGCCCGGTCATACGGAGTCGTGCGGCCAGTGGCCGTGGAATCGCTGGTGGAGCCGGGCCCGGAGGCTAGGGCGTGTTCCGCGGATCATTCCGCGCTCGCGTGGCCAGGCTGCCTCTCGCTGCGCCGATGAAGCTCGGACAGCCAAACCCGGGCTGACCGTCGCTCATCGTCTTGCGAGAGATGGCCTGGCGGCCGCGCGCGGAGCTGGCGGCTCCGCCGCCAGAAGGCGAAAGCATCCACAGAACACGCCCTAGGAGTCGTCGCGGCCCGAGAGCTGCTCGACGATCTTGAGCAGGGCCGAGTGGTCGAGGCCGCCGTGGCCCTGGTTCTTGAGCGCGGCCACGTACTGCGCCACCTGGGAGCCGAGCGGGATCGCCACACCCGCGGCGGTCGCGGAGTCGGTGATGATGCGCATGTCCTTGTCGTGCAGGGCGATCCGGAACCCGGGCGCGAAGTCGCGCTCGCGCATGGCCCGGCCCTTGCGTTGGAGCACGGTGCTGCCCGCGAGCCCGCCGCCCAGGACCTCCAGGCCGGACTCGGTGTCCACCCCGTGGGCCTCCAGGAAGACCAGCGCCTCGGCGAGGAGCTGGATGTTGCCCGCCACGATGAGCTGGTTGGCGGCCTTGACGGTCTGGCCGGAGCCGCTGGGGCCGACCAGGACCGGGGTGGTGCCCAGGATGTCGAAGAGCGGACGCGCGGCCTCGAAGTCCTCGGCGGTTCCGCCGACCATGATGGACAGTTTGGCCTCCACCGCACCGGCCTCGCCGCCGCTGACCGGGGCGTCCAGGACGCGCAGGCCGCGCTCGGCACCGGCCTCGGCGAGGTCGCGGGCGACGTCGGGTCGGATGGTGCTCATGTCGATGACCAGGGTGCCGGGCTTGGCGTGGTCGTAGACGCCCCCCTCGCCGCGCAGGACCTGGTCGACGTCGGGTGAGTCCGGGAGCATGGTGATGACCGCGTCGGCGTCGGAGACGGCCTCGGCGACACCGCCGCCGCGCAGGCCTCCCTCGGCGACCAGGGCGTCCACGCGCGCCGGACTGCGGTTGACCCCGGTGACGGTGTGTCCGGCACGGACGAGGTGGACGGCCATGGGCAGGCCCATGATGCCCAGGCCGATGAAGGCGATCTTCTTGGCGGCCATGTCGGCCCCCTTTCAGGCTGTGGGTGTGGCTGGTCGTACGCGCGTGGCGGTGGTGCGGCGGGCTGGGCCCGGGGGCGGCGGCGCCCCATGGGGTCAGTTCCGCCAGCCGAAGCTCTCGGCGCTGGGGACGGTGGGCTTGTACTCCAGCCCGACCAGGCCCCGGTAGCCGCCCGCCTGGGCGGCGGTGAGGAGTTCGTCCAGGGGCAGGTCGCCGGAGCCGGGCTCGCCGCGGCCGGGGGCGTCCGCGATCTGGATGTGCCCGAACTCGGCGGCGTGGTCGCGGACCACCGCGGCCACGTCCTCACCGTTGACCGCCAGGTGGAAGAGGTCGGCGAGGAGCGCGACGTTCTCGGCCCCCGCCTCCTTGACCCTGGCGACGAAGGCGAGACCGTCGGCGGCGGTCTTGAGTGGGTAGTCGTCGGAGCCGCTGATGGGCTCGACGAGGACGGTTCCGCCGACCTTGGCCACCGCGTCGGCGGCGGCCACCGCGTTGCGCACGGCGAGGCGGTCCTGTTCGGCCGGGTCCACCCCGTCCTGGCGCAGCCCGTAGAGGGCGTTGAAGCCGGTGGTGCCGGTGCGTTCGGCGATCTGGACGACCACCTCGGCGTTGGCGAGGAACTCCTCGGCGCGGGAGGGGTGGGAGAGCACTCCGCGGTCGGGGCCGGGCAGCCGCCCCGCGAAGAAGTTGAGACCGCTCAGGCGTACGTCCGCGTCGTCGAGGGCGGTGACGAAGGCGTCGACCTCCGCCTGCGCCGGGGTGGCGCTCTCGAAGGGCCACCAGAACTCGACGGCGTGGAAACCCGCGTCGCGTGCGGCTCGGGGGCGCTCGTTGACGGGGAGCTCGGTGAACAGCAGGGAGCAGTTCACCGTGTGCCCGAGTGTGTGGCTCATGCGTTGCCTCCGGCATCCACTTCCGCATTGTGGAAAGTAGTTTTCACTTTAAGGAATGATCTGAGTGTGGGCCGGACCACCGCCGCTTGTCAACCACTCCGCCCACCCCAACCTCGCCCCTGCCGCCGCCCGGCGCCCCCGAGTCCGCACCGACGACGACGTGAAGCCCAAGGCCACAACCCCACCACCCCTCCGGGCCCACGTGCGAGCAGGAAGTTCCCGCTTTCTTCGCACCAGACCACAGAATCGACTGTTTTTCCGATTTCTCCCCTTGCGAGTGTTGACAAGGTCACACTGCCATCAACTAGAGTCCCTGCAATCCGTAATACGGAAACAAGAATCTGCACTACGAAAGCCCAGGCCGGTACGACGATCCAGCGCCACCGCGGCGCCCGGGGGTACCGGCCGAGCCACGGGAGAACACATGCCCGAGACCACCCCGGCCCCGTCGGGGGACACCACCGACCCGGGTCTGGCGCGTCTGAACGCCCTGTCCCCGCAGGACCTGCGCACCGAACTCGCGCAGTGCCTGAACGTGGACCGCTGGGTGGAGGCCGTCGCCTCCGAGGCGCCCTACCCCGACCGCCGGGCCCTGCTCTCGCTCGCCGACACCCACGCACGCGGCATCACCTCGGAGGAGGTCGCCACCGCCCTGGCCCGCCACCCCCGCATCGGAGAGAGGGCCCAAGGGAAGGACACCGAGTCCGCCTGGTCCCGGGGTGAGCAGTCGGCGTTCGCCGCCGACACCGACGACGCCTCCGCCAGGGTCCAGCGCGTCTTCGCCTTCGCCCAGGGTGAGTACGAGGGAAGGTTCGGGCAGATCTACCTCGTCTGCGCCAGCGGCCGCAGCAGCCGCGAACTCCTCGCGAACCTGGTCGCCCGGCTGGACAACGATCCCGAGACCGAGCTGACCGTGGTCGGCGAGGAACTCCGCCAGATCAGCGGACTCCGCCTGCTCAAACTCCTGGAGGCAGCATGAGCCACGTGACCACCCACATCCTGGACGCGGCGCTGGGCAGCCCGGCCCGCGACGTCCCCGTCCGGCTGGAGGCCGCCGCCGACCGCGAGCGCACCTCCTGGACGACCGTGGCCCGGGGGCGCACCAACGCCGACGGCCGCGTACCCGACCTCGGCCCCGACCAGCTCGCCGCCGGGTACTACCGGGTCGTCTTCGACACCGGCGCCTACTTCGCGGCGACCGGCCAGAAGGGCTTCTACCCCGAGGTCACCATCGTGTTCGACCTCGCCGAGGAGGACCAGCACTACCACGTGCCGCTGCTCCTGAGCCCCTTCGCCTACTCCACCTACCGGGGCTCGTAGACCGGCGCCGCCCGCCCGCCATAACCCCTCCGCCCCGGACCCTCCCACGGAAGGAGCCGCCCCCCGCAGCACCCACCACGTAGCACCCTCACCTCTTCGAGTGCGTGACAGGTCCTTCCGCATGACCACAGCGGTCCTCCCTCATACGCACGAAGCGCCGACGCGAACCCGACGCGCGGCGCGAGCGATGAAGCCGAATCCACACGGATGGAGTTCACCCTGATGGGCATCAGACTCGGAGACAACCAGTACGGCAAGGCCGAGGTCCGTCTCGTCCACGTCAAGCGCGACACCGACGTCCACCAGATCAAGGACGTCAACGTCACCTCCCAGCTCCGCGGCGACCTGGAGGAAGTCCACACCGTCGGCGACAACTCCACGTGTCTGCCGACCGACACGCAGAAGAACACCGTCTACGCCAAGGCCCGCGAATGGGGCGGCGTCGGTGCCATCGAGGACTTCGCCCTGCGTCTGGCCCGCCACTTCGTGGACGAGCACGAGTACGTGCACGGCGCCCGCCAGGAGATCGAGGAGTACTCCTGGGACCGGATCGCCACCGCCGACGGCCCGCACGACCACGCGTTCACCCGCAGGGGCGCCGAGACCCGCACCACCGTCGTCAACAAGGACGGCGACAAGGAGTGGGTCGTCTCCGGCTTCGAGGGCCTGACCGTCCTCAAGTCCACCGGCTCGGAGTTCCACGGGTACCCCAAGACCCGGTACACCACCCTGGGCGAGACCAACGACCGCATCCTGGCCACGGACGTCACCGCCCGTTGGCGCTACGTCGGAACCGACCACGACTTCGACAAGGCCTACGAGTCGGTGCGGTCGATCTGCCTGGAGCTCTTCGCCGAGACCCACAGCCTCGCCCTCCAGCAGACCCTCTACGCGATGGGCACGGCCGTCCTGGAGGCCCACCCCGAGATCGCCGAGATCCGCTTCTCCATGCCGAACAACCACCACTTCCTGGTGGACCTCTCCCCGTTCGGCCTGGACAACCCCAACGAGGTCTTCTTCGCCGCCGACCGGCCCTACGGCAAGATCGAGGCCACGGTCGAGCGCGACGACGCCCCCGCCCCCGGAGACGCCTGGAAGGCCGTCCCGGGCTTCGTCTAACCCCTCCCCGGTGACGGCACCGGGCGGAGCCCCGCGCTCCCCCGGGCCGCCGCCGGTGCTCTTCGGAGCCACCTGAACGCCGGGGCCCGTGCGTGCGGCCGGGCCCCGGACTCCCCCACCAAGGGGCCATCACCCGAGGTCTCCCTCGCCTGCTCACCGAACGTGGGCCACACCGGCCTTCGGCATGCCCGGAATCAGGACCACCCGGGCTCCGGGGCCGGCGCGACACCACCGGGCGCCCGCCCGGAGAACCCGGTCACCACCCTCTCGGTGACCACCGATCGCAAAGGCTGGAAACTGGCCATGTCGAACAGTCCGTCCGCGAAGGACTCGGCCACAACAACCGCCACTACCCCCTCCCGCCCCGAGGACGAGAAGCTGCCCCTGCGGCTCATGCTCGTCTACGGGCTCCAGCACATCCTCACCATGTACGCCGGTGCGGTGGCACCGGCGCTCGTCATCGGCGCCGCCGCTGGGCTCGCGAACGACCCCGCCGCCATGGGAATCCTCGTCAGCGGCGCGCTCCTGGTGGCGGGCATCGCCACCCTCATGCAGACCGTCGGCCACAAGCGGATCGGCGCGCAGATGCCGATCGTGGTCGCCTGCTCCTTCGTGCCCGTCAGCGCGATCACCGCCCTGGCCGCCGGGCAGGACGGCGAGAACCTCCCCGTCGCCTTCGGCGCCTCCATGGCGGCCGGCGTGTTCGCGCTGCTCCTGACCCCCTTCTTCGGGCAGCTCATCCGCTTCTTCCCCCCGATCGTCACCGGCACGATCATCACGGTGATCGGCGTCAGCCTGATGCCGGTGGCCGCACGCTGGATCATGGACGGCTCCGTGCGCGTCCTGGAGGACGGCACCGAGGTTCCGGCCGCCCCCGTCGCCAACCTCGCCCTGGCCGGGCTGACCCTGGCCGTCATCCTCGTCGGCTCCCGCCTGTTCCCGGGGATCTGGGGTCGCCTGTCCATCCTCCTCGGCCTGGTCGTGGGCACGGTGGTCGCCGTTCCGCTCGGCATGGCCGACTTCAGCCGCGTCGGCGAGGCCGACATCGTGTTCAACCCGACCTCGGTGTTCTACTTCGGCGCGCCGCAGTTCCAGGTCACCGCCATCATCACCATGTGCATCATCATGCTCGTGGTGCTGACCGAAGGCGCATCGCACATCATCGCCGTCGGTGAGATCACCGGTTCCAAGGTCGACGCCAAGCGCATCTCCGCGGGTCTGCGGGCCGACGTCAGCGGTTCGATCATCGGCCCGATCTTCAGCGCCACCCCCACCAGCTCGTTCGCGCAGAACATCGGCCTGCTCGCCCTGACCGGCATCCGGAGCCGCTACGTCGTGGCCACCGGTGCGGGCATCCTGCTGGTCCTGGGCATGTTCCCGGTGCTCGGCGGGGTCATGGCCGCCATCCCGACCCCCGTCCTGGGCGGCGCCGGGCTGGTGCTGTTCGGCAGCGTCGCGGCCAGCGGCGTCAAGACCCTGGCCAAGGTCGACTTCACCAACAACCTCAACCTGATCCTGGTCGCCGCCTCCGTCGGCGTGGCGATCATCCCGCTCGCCTACCCGACCTTCTACGCGTTCCTGCCGGAGTCCGTCGAGCTCATCGCGCACTCGGGCATCATCGGCGCGGCGATCGTCTCGATCCTGCTCAACATCTGCTTCAACGTGATCGGCCGCGGCCCATCCGCCGACCCCGCCGAGATCGACCGGGCCGACATCGGCAGCGCCGGACCCGGCGAGGCCAAGTACACCGACCAGGCGGGCGCCACCTACCGGGGGACCAGCGGGGAGGGCTGACGGGCCCCGACTCCCCTCGATCCCACCCCTCAGGGGCGGAGCGCCGTGACCACGCGCCCGCCCCGCTTCTGTTAAGTGACGGTGAATGGTATGCCTGTGAGGGTGACCGACTGGGACCTGCGCAAGCTGCGCGTACTCCGCACCCTCGAAGAGCTCGGCACCGTCCGTGCGACCGCCGAGGCGCTGTCCATGACGCCCTCGGCCGTCTCCCAACAACTGTCCTCGCTCTCCCAGCAGGTCGGCGTGGCCCTGCTGGAGGCCCACGGGCGCCGGGTGCGCCTCACCGACGCCGGGCACGTGGTGCTGCGCCACACCGACGTCGTGCTGGCCCAGCTGGAGAGGGCCGAGGCCGAACTCGACGGGTTCGCCCGAGGCGAGGCGGGGCGGGTGCGCGTGGGCACCTTCGCCACGGCCATCCCCGGTCTGGTGGTCCCCGCGCTCAACGCGCTGCGCGCCGACCACCCCGGTCTGCGCACCCGAGTGCACCAGGCCGAGGCCGCCGAGGTGTACGAACTCCTCTCCGCGGGAGAGATCGACATCGGCCTGTCCCTCGCCGCACAAGCCCCCACCAGCCACGACGGCCGCTATGACCGGACCGAGCTGCTCACCGACCCGCTCGACGTGGCCCTGCCCGCACAACACCGGCTGGCCACGGCGCCCGCGCCACGGATGCGCGACCTCGCCGAGGAACCGTGGATCTACGGGGCTGCCGGGCCGTGGCGGGACATCACCCTGGCCGCCTGCGCGCAGGCCGGGTTCGTGCCCGAGCAGGCGCACGTGGCTTCCGACTGGCGGGCCATCCTGGACATGGTCGCCGCCGGGATGGGGGTGGCCCTGATCCCCCGGTTGGCCGCCGCCGGTGACACCCCCGGGGTCACCCTGCGGGTCCCGCACTCCGAGCAGCCCCGGCGCCACGTGGTGACCGCCGTGCGGTCGGGTTCGGGCCAACGGCCCCAGATCGCCCTCGCCCTGCGGGCTCTGGCGAACGCGGCCGCACGTCTCACGAACGTTCAGCCAAAACGAACATAGTGATCAAAAACTTTCGCTGGAATTGACCGGTTTCTCCTGCGACCCTGGAACGGAACCGACCGACAGGAGAACCGTGAGCCAGGACCCGTCCTTCGACCCCCGCGCCTACAACGCCCAGCCGTACCCGGGCGGCGACCCCTACGCCGACTTCAAGAAGACCGAACTGGACTTCGCCGGCCTCGTGGACCTCGCCGACCGCCGTCTCGGCGGCGGAGTCGTCGCCGCCAACGACGAGTTCTTCGCGCACCGCGAGAACATGCTGCGGACCGAACCCGCGGTGTTCGACCCGCACCACTTCGGGCACAAGGGCAAGGTCATGGACGGGTGGGAGACCCGCCGACGCCGAGGTGCGAGCGCCGAACAGCCGCACCCGACCGCCGACGACCACGACTGGGCCCTGGTCCGCCTCGCCCTGCCCGGAGTCGTCCGCGGCATCGTGGTGGACACCGCGCACTTCCGCGGCAACCACCCCACGGAGATCAGCGTGGAGGTGGCGCACGTCGACGGCACGCCCACCACCGAGGAGCTGCTGGACGCCGACTGGACCGAGATCGTGGCACGCACCCCCGTGTACGGCCACGCGGAGAACGGTTTCGCGATCGACGTCGAGCGCCGCTGGACGCACCTGCGGCTCAAGCAGTTCCCCGACGGCGGCGTGGCGCGCCTGCGCGTGTACGGCGAACCCGTCGCCGACCCGGCCTGGCTCTCCGCCCTGGGCGGCTTCGACCTGGCCGCGCTGGTCAACGGCGGCACCGTCGAGGACGCCTCGGACCGGTTCTACTCCTCCCCCGAGAACATCATCCTGCCCGGCCGCTCGCACAAGATGGACGACGGGTGGGAGAACCGCCGCCGCCGCGACACCGGCAACGACTGGGTGCGCTTCCGCCTCACCGCGCAGGCCTCCGTGCGCGCCATCGAGCTGGACACCGCCTACCTCAAGGGCAACTCGGCCGGATGGGTGACCATCCTCGGGCGTGACACGCACTCCGACACCCCGGACGAGTGGTTCGAGATCGTCGGCCGCACCCGACTCCAGCCCGACAGCGCCCACCGGTTCGTGCTCGAGACCCCGGTGACCGTCACCCACGTGCGCACCGACGTGTTCCCGGACGGCGGCATGGCCCGCCTGAACGTGTACGGCTCGCTCACCGACACCGGTGCCGCCGACCTGCGCCACCGCTGGGAAGCCACCCGCGGGTAGACCCCCACCGACCAGGGCGGGCACGCGTCAGCGCGCCCGCCCTTCCACATGTCGGGGAAGGCCCGATGGGGAAGCCCGACAGCGCGGCGCCGTGCCGTGCCGTCGGGTAGCCGAACTCCTCCCTGTCGGGAAGACCACGCGGAACCCCTTCCCCGCCCCGCCACGCGTGCCCCGGGGCCCGCCCCGGTGTGGGCGACGCTCACACGGGAGGGATCAGGTCGCTCTCGCTGACGGTGTACGTCAGCCGGGGATAGACGAAGTCCGTCTCCTCGTTCTCGGCACGCCGTAGCCGGTAGAACTCGTGTCTTCGCTCATCGTCGGCCGGCACGAGGCGCTCGCCCTCCGGGAGGTAGGCGTGTCCGTCGCGGTACCGGAGGAAGGTCTTCGAGGTTCGGAAGGTCACGCCCAACCACTGCTGGCCCGCCGCCCGGGCGGGCGCGTCCAACACGATCCTGTGCTTGAGGCGCCGATTCGCGGCGACCGAGAACGCGACGACACCGTTGTGTGCCAGGGGGATCTCGTGCTTCTGGGCGTCGTCCTCCTTCGACGCCACGATCAGCTTCCGCGATGGGCCTTCGTCGGGGTGGCGGTAACAGGAGAACACCGCGATGAACGACTCGTCCGCCAGATCGATCGCCTGGTCGGAGTGGCTGCCCATCTTCTTGTACGAGTTCGAATAGCACTCGACGAGGGCGTTGTTGAAGGCGACGGGAATCCCCGCGTGCTCCTGAATCCGTCGCGCCAGTCGCTCGTGCACCGCTCGGAAGCGCCGCGCCGGATTTCCGTATCGCGTGGTGGTACGTACGACAGGCACATCACCCACGTCGTCGACCCTGGTCAGCACGGCGCCTCTCCGGCCTTTTCCCAGGTCTTCCCAGTGGACCGACGCGGACAGCTCTTCGAAGGGGTTCCCCTCGACCGGCACGGCACACGAGATGATCGCGTCCGAGATCTCAGATCCGGGGTGCACTGTAGTCCCCCTGGTTCATGCTGAACGCGAACCTGTCCCCGTAATCGACGAAGGACGAGACCCTGTTCTCCTTGGCGTACAGCCCGCGAAGTTCGTCCATGCCCTCCGGGGTGGGCGGCCCCAGTCGCACCGGATCTCCCGGCCCCTTGAGGAAGGTGTGGCCGTCCTTGTGCACGGCTTCGGTACTCGAACAGCGCACCACGTATCCCAGGCGGGTCGGAAGAAGAGCGGCGTCCAACGCCGAGGGCCGGATTTCGTGTGTGTACAGGCGGTTGACGGACAGGGGCATGAAGAAGACGGAGCCGGGGTGGAGCGTGATCTCGAACCGCGGGGGAAGCCCGTGCCGGTCGCTCTCCGTGGTCGTCTCCTTGCGGCGAAAGCGGAGTCTGGTCAGCCCGCTGATGCCCTTCACCCCGTGGTCGAAGGGGTCCTCGACCATCGGCCGCAGCTTGTCGAGCCCGTCGTAGAAGGTGCAGAAGGCCATGATGCCGTTGACGGGCATGTCCTTGGTCTTGTCGGCGTGAGCCGAGATCCTGGCCTTGGACTGCTTGCGCTCGGCCGTGGCACGGGTGTTGTGGTAGATCTGCGCGAGGACGTGATTGAGCGGTGCGGGGTTCCGGAAGAGGACGGCGGCTTCGCGGTTCAGCGCCTCGACGATCTGCCTGTCGGTCGCGCGGAAGTTCTCGGTCGGTCCCGAGAGGTTCGTGGAGCACCGGAGCAGGCGGAAATGGAGTTCGTCGTCATCGCGCGTGACGGGCGTCAGATAGATTCCGCTGCGATGGGCCGTTCCGGGCTTGGTGGATTCGGTCAGGGACTGGAACTCGTGCTCCGCGCGAATGCGCTCGAAGTGATCAGCGGCGGGACCGAAGAAGCGTCGATAGTACACGCCCGCGCCGTGCACACGGAGGGGCACTCGGCCGAGGTCGACCAGGGTCCACGGTGTGTCGACGCCCTCGTGGTAACCGCGCGACAGATCCCGGATCACCATGACCCGGGCCGCCTCCCGCAGTCGGCCGCCACTGATCCCGGACACATCGCCGCACAGATAGACGTTCCTCCGGGCGATATCGCACGAACCGGAGGCGAGTTCCTCCGGCGTGGTCACGGACCCGAAGAAGTCCCTGACCCAGTCATGCTCGCGCAGCTCCGAAGGCACGACCAAGATGTTGCCCGCATCCTCGAGGAATGCTTCTTTCGATTCCGTCGAGCACATCAAACGGCACCCGCCCTCCGCAGATTCTCGTGGATCACGTGAAAAAATGAATATGAATTCGGCCCGCATTCCTTCATATCGCGGAGCGCGAAAGAAAGAAGGCGGACCATAAGGCAGTGATCCTCTCACGAGGGCTCACCGGAGGACAACGGGAGTGGGTCCCGCCCATCCGCGCCAGCCGGACACCGTGGCCCCGACACCCCAGCGCCGCGCACGCCGACGGGCGCCGCGTCGCGAGCGGGGCGCCCGTCGGCGGGACCGCGTCAGTCCCTGGTGATCATCCGGCCGTCCACGCTGTCGGAGGTCACCTCGACGCCGCGCAGGAGGGTGCGGCGCACCCGGCCCCGGAGGTCGGCCCCGTCGTAGGCGCTCACCGGGTTGCGGTGGGCCAGGGAGCGCGCCTGCACGTGGAAGGGCTCGTCGGGCGCGAACACGGCCAGGTCCGCGCTCATCCCCTCCGCGATCGCGCCCTTGCCGACCACTCCGGCTACGCGGGCGGGCTCGGCGGACATCCACCGGACGACCTCGGCGAGCGGCACCCCGCGGCCACGGGCCTCGGTCCACATCGCGGACAGCCCCACCTGGAGCCCCGCGACACCTCCCCAGGCGGTACCGAAGTCACCCGTGTCGAGGTCCTTCAGGTCCGGGGTGCTCGGCGAGTGGTCGCTGACCACGCAGTCGATCAGCCCGTCCTGGAGAGCGCGCCACAGCAGGTCGCGGTTGGCGCCGTCCCGGATGGGCGGGCAGCACTTGTAGCTGGTCCCCCCGGCCGGGATCTCCTCGGCGGCGAGTGTGAGGTAGTGCGGGCAGCTCTCCACGGTGAGGGGGACGCCCTCTTCCTTGGCCCGTGCGATCAGCGGCAGGGCCGAGGCACTGGACAGGTGCAGGACGTGCGCCCGCACCCCGGTGCGGCGGGCGGTGTCGACCACCAGCGCGATGGCCGCGTTCTCGGCCTCGTCGGGTCGTGAGGCGAGGAAGTCCGCGTAGTCGCGGCCGGACGCGGCGGGGGCCGAGTCCAGCACCTTGGGGTCCTCGGCGTGCACGATCAGCCGACCGCCGAAGGCCCTGATCGCCGTGGCGGCGGTGTCCAGTTCCCTCGGGGACAGGTGCCCGAACTCGTCCACGCCCGAGGGCGACAAGAACGCCTTGAAGCCGAAGACCCCTTCGGACCACAGGTCGGCTAGGGTGCCGGTGGTGTCCGCGCCGGAGTTCTCCGGCACGGCCCCGCCCCAGAAGCCGACGTCCACGGCGAGCTTGCCCTCGGCGACCGCGCGTTTGGCCTTGAGGCCGTCGAGCGTGGTGGTGGGCGGCACGCTGTTGAGCGGCATGTCGACGAGGGTGGTCACCCCGCCCAGGGCGGCGGCGCGTGTGGCGCTGGCGAAGCCCTCCCATTCGGTGCGTCCGGGCTCGTTGACGTGCACGTGGCTGTCGACGAGGCCGGGGAGGAGGACCTCGTCGTCGGCCAGGCGCAGCTCACGCGCGGCGTCGACGGGGGCGTCGTCACCGGGCAGGACCCCGGTGATCCGTCCGTCGTCCACGACCACGCTGACGGCGCGTTCGCCTTCGGGGGTGAGGGCGCGGCGGGCGCGTACGACGAGTGCGTGCTCGGTCAACTCACTGCTCCTGTCCGACACGGCGGGTGGCCAGGGCGACGATGGTACCGGCGTCCGCACCGGCGGCGGTGACCACCTCGGACTCCTCCAGCGCGCCGCAGCGCAGGCCGCTGGCCAGGACGGACGCCAGCGCCTGGGCGGTGGCGGGTTCGTCCATCACGTTGCCTCCGGCCTGGCCGAGGTAGGCCCTGAGCCGGGCGGCGGCGGGGGCGAAGGCCTCGCGGTAGAAGGCGTAGGTGGCCAGGTACCGGATGGGCAGCTGGTTCGGGTGCAGGTCCCAGCCCTGGTAGAAGCCGCGCTCCAGGGAGCGGCGGACCAGCCCGGCGTGCAGGTTCCAGGCGGAGCGAACGTCCTCGGTGCTGCCGGTGGGGAGGATGTTGCTGCCGCCGTCGGAGAGCCACACACCGGTTCCGGCGGCGGCCACCTGCATGACGGCCTTGGCGTAGTCGGCGGCGGGGTGGGCCAGGCTCTGGTGCGCGGCGGTGATGCCGCAGGCCGCGCTGTAGTCGTAGGTGCCGTAGTGCAGGGCGGTGACGCGGCCCTGTCCGGCCCGGATCATGCGGGCCACCGCGACGGTGCCGTCGGCGAGCAGGATGGACTGCGGGGTCTCGATCTGGAGTTCGAACCGCAGGCGGCCGGCGGGCAGACCGAAGCGCGCCTCCAGGCGTTCGCCGACCCACACCATGGCCTCGACCTGGTCGACGGAGGTGATCTTGGGCAGGGTGAGGACGAGGTTGTCCGGGAGGGAACCGTGCCCTTCCAGCAGGGTCTGGAGGAACAGGGTGAGGGTGCGCACGCCGCGGTGGCGTCCGGCGGCCTCCATGCCCTTCATGCGGATACCGAAGTAGGGGGTGGCCGTCCCCTGCGCGAGATCCGCGACGAACGCGTTCGCGGTGGCGAGGACGTGGGCGTCCTCGGTCTCGTCGCCGGGTGCTCCGTAGCCGTCCTCGAAGTCGGCGCGCAGGTCCTCGATCGGCTCGCGGGCGAGCTTGGCGCGCACCAGGGGGAGCGCGTCGGCGACGGCGGCCTCGCTCAGCCCGGTGATCTCGGCGAGGTCGGCGGCCTTGGGCGCGTACTCGTCCAGGGAGGCGACCGCCTCCCGTCCCCAGTCCGCGGCGAGGCCGGGGCGGATGCGTCCGGCGGGAACGTAGACGCTGTGGACGGGCTGGCGGCCGCCGCTGGTCCCGGGGTACTCGCGGTCCAGTCGCGCGTCGGCCTCGGCCAGCCGGGTGTCGAGTTCGGTGACCAGGTCGGTCAGGCCCGTGAGGCTGTCACTCGCCACGTGTGGTGTCCTCCTCCGTCGTCGGTGCCGGACTCGCGGTGGGATGAGAGTCCGGTCACTAATTTCTATATGCGGATAATAACTTCTGCTATTCGGAAGAACAAGGGTCTCGGGCCTCCTCGGACACCGCGCGCGCAGCTTCCCGCCCCGACGGAGAGCGAAAACCTCCTTTCGTATTGCAGAATGATGAGCGTGACCGTAGCGGCCCTCAGTATGGGAGCACGACCCTTGTCAGCCTCACAGATCCCCCAAACGGACCAGCCCCGCCCTCCTGAGGAGACGGCCCGGCGCTCCGGTGGCGTGCAGTCCCTCGACCGCGCCTTCGCCCTGCTGGAGATCATGGCCGAGGCGGGCGGCGAGGCCTCCCTGAGCCAGCTCGCCGACTCCTCCGGACTGCCCCTGCCCACCATCCACCGCATCATCCGCACCCTGGTCGGCAACGGGTACGTCCGCCAGCTCCCCTCCCGCCGCTACGCCCTGGGCCCCCGCCTGATCGGCCTCGGCGACAAGGCCGCCCGCATGCTCGGCACCTGGGCACGCCCCCACCTGGCCCAGCTCGTGGAGGACCTCGGCGAGACCGCCAACCTCGCGATGCTCGACGGCGACAAGGTCATCTACGTCGCCCAGGTGCCCTCGCCCCACGCCATGCGCATGTTCACCGAGGTCGGCCGCCGCGTCCTTCCGCACTCCGCGGGAGTCGGCAAGGCACTGCTCTCCCAGCTCAGCGACGAGGAGGCCCTGGCCACCGTGCGCCGCACCGGCATGCCCGCAGCCACCGAGCGCACCATCACCGACCCGGACGCCTTCCTCTCGGAACTGCACCGCATCCGCGAGACCGGGTACGCGATCGACGACGGCGAACAGGAGGTCGGCGTGCGCTGCGTGGCCGTCCCGGTCAGGGACGCCCCCTCCGGCATGGCCGTGTCGGTCTCCGGCCCCGAAGCCCGCGTCAGCTGGGACTTCGTGGGTCAGGCCGCCCCCATCGTGCAGCGTTGCGCCCGGGTGCTGGCCACCGACCTCAACAACCAGAGCTGACCCGACGGGCCGCGCCGGACACGACGAGGGGGCGTGACCACATGTGGTCACGCCCCCTCGTCGAACCGCCGCTACGTCTGCTGGTCGAAACCCAGCTTGCGCAGCTGCTTGGGATCGCGCTGCCAGTCCTTGGCCACCCGGACCCGCAGGTCCAGGAACACCCGCTGCCCCAGCAGGCCCTCGATCTGCTTGCGGGCCCGCGAGCCCACGTCGCGCAGACGCGAGCCCTTGGAACCGATCACGATCGCCTTCTGGCTGGGCCGCTCCACGTACAGCGACGCGTAGATGTCCACCAGTTCCTTGCCGGGCCTGGTGTTCTCTCGCTCGTACATCTCGTCCACGACCACCGCGATCGAGTGCGGCAGCTCGTCCCGCACCCCCTCCAGGGCGGCCTCGCGGACCAGTTCGGCCACGAGCATCTCGTCCGGCTCGTCCGTGAGGTCGCCGTCCGGGTACAGCGGCGGTCCCTCGGGCAGGTGCGAGCACAGGACGTCGGTGACCGTGTCCAGCTGGAACTCGCCCCGCGCGGACACCGGAACGATGTCGGCCCAGTCACCCAGCTCGTTCACGGCCATCAGGTGCTCACCGACCGCCGCCCGGTCCACCAGGTCGGTCTTGGTCACCAGAGCCACCACCGGGGTGTTGGTCTGCTCGGCGAGCTCCTTGGCGATGTAGCTGTCGCCCCGCCCGATCGGCTCGTTGGCGGGCAGACAGAACGCGATCACGTCCACCTCGACCAACGTGGACCGCACCAGCGAGTCCAACCGCTCCCCCAGCAGGGTGCGGGGTTTGTGCAGACCGGGCGTGTCCACGATGATCAGCTGCGCGTCCGGACGGTGCACGATCCCGCGCACCGTCCGCCGCGTGGTCTGGGGCCGGTTGCTGGTGATCGCCACCTTCTGCCCGACCAGCGCGTTCATCAGGGTGGACTTGCCCACGTTCGGGCGGCCCACGAAGCACGCGAAACCGCTCCGGAAACCCTCCGGCTGGGAGAGCGACGGCAGCGGCACGCGGAGCTTCTCAAGGTCGAGGTCGTTCATCTGTCCTTCTCAACGCCGGGTGACGCTCGCGGGCACCCCGTCGGGGGCCGCGATCACCACCAGCTGGGTCTTCAGGTCGTCCGCCACCGCGCGGTCGGCCTCGGTCAGCTCCCTGGCCTCGGTGACGACCACCGCCGCCTCCAGCGCGGCGGCCTCACTGGAGGCGGCCGCGGCCACGGCGGCCTGGAGCGCGCTCAACCGCAGCGAGGGCAACGACACCGTGGTGGCCACGTACGTGCGCCCGGTCTCGTCGCGCACCGCGGCGCCCTCGGCGGCCGCGTTACGGGCCCGGGAGGCCCGCGCGAGGGTGATCAGCTTGGTGTCCTCGGGGCCGAGTCCGGTCGTGTCCGTCACTGGTCCGTGCTCCTTACGTCGTGGTCGGGGCCCTGGGCGGGATCATCGGGCAGTCGCTCCACCAGCACCGTGGTCATCCGGTTCCGGCGGCTGCTCTTGCCCTCCAGGGTCAGCCTGAGTCCAGCGTATTCCGCCTGGGCGCCACCCGCCGGGACCCGACCCAGCACGAACGCCACCAGGCCGCCCACGGTCTCCACGTCGGAGACCTCCAGGTCGCGCTCGGGGAAGAGCTCGGCCAGGTCACCCAGGGGAAGGCGCGCGGTCACCCGCACCCGGTCCTCGTCCAGCCAGTCGACCGGCGCGATCTCGTGGTCGTACTCGTCGGTGATCTCCCCGACGATCTCCTCCACGATGTCCTCCAGCGTGACCAGTCCCGCGGTGCCGCCGTACTCGTCGATCGCCACCGCCACGTGGTTGCGGCGCTTTTGCATCTCGCGCAGGAGCTCGTCGATGGGCTTGGTGTCGGGCACGAAGGTGGCGTCGCGCATCACGTCGGCGGCGGTAAGGGGCACGTCGTCCGCTCCCCCGGCGGCCGCCGCCCAGCGGTCGCGCAACCGCTCCACGAGGTCCTTGAGGTAGACGATGCCCACCACGTCGTCCTCGTCCTCCCCCGTGACGGGGATGCGCGAGTAGCCGCTCGCCATGGCGAGCGAGAGGACCGCGTCCGCGTCGGCGTCCCGGCCGGTGAAGACGATGTCGGTCCGTGGCACCATGACCTCGCGCACGGAGGTGTCGTCCAGCTTGAACACCGAGTGGATCATCTGGCGCTCCTCAGGGTCGATCACCTCCCCCTGCTCGGCCAGGTCGACCAGCTGGCGCAGCTCGACCTCGGTGCTGAAGGGGCCGTCCCGGTCGCCCTTGCCGCGGGGGGTCAGGGCGCGCCCGGCCCCCACCAGCAGTCGGGCCACCGGCCCCAGCACCACCTGGAGCGGGTACACGACCGCGGCGCTGGTCCGGGCGAACGGTCCGGCGAACTGGCGGCCGAGGATGCGCGGGGTGACCGCGATCAGCACGCACTCCGCCACCACCATCACCAGAGCGGTGAGCGCCAGCGCGGGCCAGCCCGGTCCCAGTAGGAAGACCATGCCCACCACGGCGGCCAGGACGGCGCACACCTCGCACACCACGCGCAGGAACAGCAGCATGTTCAGGTGGGCGGCGGGGTCGGCGACCACCCGGTCCCAGGCGGCGCGCGCCCGGGCGGGACGCTCCCCGTGGGCGTCCTCCATCCCCATGGAGACGACTCGGGTGACGGCGACCTCGGCGGCCACCAGGAACCCCGCCACGGCGGTCAGGAGGAGGGCGGCGACCAGGGCCCCCGCCCACACCACGGGGTCTCCCGTGGCCAGCGACGCGCTCATCGGGCGCTCTCGTCCCCTTCGGTCGTGTCATGGGCGGCCGACTCGCGCTCACGCCAGGCGGCGAGGATCTCTCCCTGGAGCCCGAACATCTCCTTGTGCTCCTCGGGCTCGGCGTGGTCGTACCCGAGCAGGTGCAGGATGCCGTGCGTGCACAGCAGGTCGATCTCCGCCTGGGTGCCGTGACCGGCCGTCTCGCCCTGGCGCTCGGCCACCTGGGGGCAGATGATCACGTCACCGAGCACGCCGGGTTCGCTGGTGCGCCCGGGGCCGCCGGGGCGCAGCTCGTCCATGGGGAACGAGAGCACGTCGGTGGGGCCGGGCTCGTCCATCCAGCGCACGTGGAGGTCGGTCATGGGTCCTTCGTCCACCAGCACGACGGACAGCTCGGCCAACGGGTGCACCCGCATGGCGTCGAGCACGTGCCGGGCCAGCCGGGAGAGTCGTTCCTCGTCCACGCTGGTGACGCCGGACTCGTTGGCGACGTCGATACTCATCGGTTGCGGATGCCTCACTTGGGTTCGGGGTGGGTCGGCGGTGTCCCTCCGCCCGGTGCCCGGGAGGGCACCGTACCGACGGCGGTGGGCCCGCACGAGGCGGGCCCACCGGTCGGTGTCACTACGTACTTCTTCTCAGTCTGCCCGTTGTTCGGGGCCCTCGGGGCCGTCGGAGCGGTCCTTCGGGGTGTCGCCGCCGCGGCGCCGGCCGCCGCGCGGTCCCGATCGGCTCCGACCTCCGTCGCCCGGCCCGCCCTGAGCGGCGTCGTAACGCCCGTAGGCGTCGACGATCTGCCCCACCAGCCGGTGCCGGACGACGTCCTCACTGGTCAGTCGGCAAAAGGCGATGTCGTCGATATCACGCAGGATGTTCTCGATCGTCCGGAGCCCGCTGGCCTGCCCTCCGGGCAGGTCCACCTGGGTGACGTCGCCGGTGACCACGATCTTGGACCCGAACCCGAGCCGGGTCAGGAACATCTTCATCTGCTCCGGCGAGGTGTTCTGCGCCTCGTCCAGGATGATGAAGGAGTCGTTGAGAGTGTTGTGTGTGAGCAGGAAGTCCTCGGTGACGTAGAGGGAGTCCTCCGCCGCCACCTGGATGCACACACACTCCTCGCTTCCGGCTGGTTCGACGGAGTCGACGAAGCGCATCGGGCGTCCCCCACCGGTCGCGTCGTACTTCTCCTTCTTGCGTCGGAGCCGGAAGGGCTGAACTCCCTCGGGCAGACGCAGGTCGAGGCCATGGGTGTCCTTGCGGTGGAAGACCTCCCGTCCCCCGGCAAGGCCCGGCGCACGCCCCTCGGCTGGGCGGGAACGCTCGTAGACCACGCCTCCAAGAGACCGGACCAGGAAGGTCACCGCGTCACGCAGGTGGGGGGACGTCGTTCCGTACTGCACGCGGCAGGTGCGCCCCGCTGGTGTGACCGGTTCCCCGTCGGAGTCGAGCAGGCCCTGGAGCAGGGCCAACCTCACCTCGGCCGTGTTGTACAGGTAGTCGTCCGGGACGAACTTCGTGTCGGACCTGGTCCCGCACAGTCCCAGGTTCCGCATGATCGCGGTCACCGGGTTGGCGATGGTGATCACCTCGCCCGGCGCGCTCTCGCGGTTGAGGACGTGGTCCGGACCGGACTCGTGCCGGACGCGAACACCGGGGAGCAGCGTGTCGAGTGCCTCGGCCAGCTCGGGGTCCTCGGTCGCGAGACCCGGTGTGGTCGAACCCGTGAGGCAACCGTCCCCAAGGAGAAGGCCCAGTGCGTAGGCGTCCATGGGCACCTCCCGCTCCGGGAAGGCCACGGGCTCGCTGAGCAGAGGGAGCTCGTACTTGCGATAGTGCGAGCTGCGCAACCCGCTCTCGACGATCTCCTTGGCGGTGAGCACCCTGGGCGGCTCGCCTCTGCCTGCGTCGTCCCTGGTCCGGACGGTCCACAGGTGGTCCTCTGAGCACAGCGTGGAGGCACCGTCCTGGGAGGAGAATCGGTAGGTCGCCTTCTCCCCCTGCGGGTACACCCCGATCACCGGGGTCGGTCGCCCGTCAGAGCCCGTCACCAGGTCACCGACCCGGAGGTCACCGATGGGCCGGAACCCCTCAGGGGTCAGCACCTTGGTGTGCAGCGGCTGCGCCCGGCCGCGCATGTACGCCAGGGGGGCGACCTCGATGGTCCCGGCGGCCATCAGCTTGGGGATGGAGTCCGGGTCGAGCATGTCGTGCAGGGCGTCGTAGAGCGGCCGCAGGTACGGGTCGATCTTGTCGTAGAGGGTGCCGGGGAGGAACCCCAGGCGCTCACCGGCCTCGACGGCGGGCCGGGTGAGGATGATCCGGTTGACCTCCTTGTCCTGGAGGGCCTTCACCGCCTTGGCCATCGCCAGGTAGGTCTTGCCGGTACCCGCGGGGCCGATGCCGAACACCACGGTGCGCTCGTCGATGACGTCGACGTAGCGCTTCTGGTTCAGCGTCTTGGGGCGGATCGTCTTGCCCCGGTTGGACAGGATGTTGGTGGTCAGCACGTCCGCGGGGCGTTCCTTGCCCGGCGAGCGCAGCATGTGGATCATGCGCTCGACGGTGTCGGGAGTGACGTGGGTGCCGCTCTTGGCGAGCTCGATCAGCTCCTCCACGAGGCGGACCACCACGGCCGTCTCCTCGGGGGTCCCGCTGATCGTGAACTCGTTGCCGCGCACGTGGATGTCGCTCTTGAAGGACCGCTCCAGCGCTCGGAGCAGCTCGTCCCCCGAACCCAGCAGGCTGATCATCGTGTGTTCGTCCGGCACCACGACCTTGACCTGGGTCTCCGGGTCCTGGTGCGTGTGAGTTGACTCGGCCATGGTGTGGCCTTGCGGCCGCTGTCCCTACCCTTCGGTCACGGCCCCGGGGTCGGTCGCCCGGGGGTCCTCGCGGACGGGCCGCACACCGTGTCCGACGGCGTCGAACACGGTCACCACGGGTGCGCGGGGCAACCGAAGTGGCCGGTGGGGCCCGTCCTCGAGTCTACCAACGGGGTCCTCCCGGGCTCGAGCGGTTATCGGGGCCGCCTACCCGGGGGGCCAGTTCAGGCCGCGGCCGCCGAGCACGTGGACATGGAGGTGGAAGACGGTCTGTCCGGCGCCCGCCCCGGTGTTGAGGACCATCCGGTAGCCGCTGTCGACCACGCCCTCGGCCCGGGCGACCTCGTGGGCCTCGCGCACGAGGGCGTCCATGAGCCCGGTGTCGGCGGCGGCCGCCGAGGCGGCGTCGATGACGTGTTCGCGGGGCACGACCAGGACGTGGGTGGGCGCCTGGGGGTTGATGTCGCGGAACGCCACCGTGCGCTCCCCCTCGCGGACGATCTCCGCGGGGACCTCGCCCTTCACGATCTTGCAGAAAAGGCAGTCGGGGTCGACCATCGCTCACCTTCCGTCACGCGGGGCCGCGTTGGGCCGCGGCACCGCTTCTCGGGTCTGTCCGGCCCATGATGCCGCAGGTGGGATGGGCGCCGCAGTGGCACGGAGGGTGAGGAGATGAACCCTCAACCTTTCCGCAACCGTTCCGATCCACGTTCCCCGCCAGCCCACAACCCCGGCGCGGTAGGCTTTGCGTCCGTGCGCGTCAGGCTGTTGGGAACGCCCGCCGTTCGGCCTCATCCGACGTGTTCGGATCGGAACGCACGTCTACTGGAAATGAAGAGGTATGCCCTTTCGTAAACCCCGCGACAAGGGTGTGCGTCGAACTGAGGTGACGACAGAAACCTTGGTGGCCAGTGCCACCACGTCGCCGCTCTCAGTCGAGTGGGACGCCGACCACGCGGTCACGGAGCTCTACCGGGAGCACTACCGTCCGCTCGTACGGCTCGCCGCCCTGCTCGTGCGGGACCACGCGACCGCCGAGGAAGTCGTCCAGGACGCCTTCGTGGCCATGCACGGCGCCTGGCGTCGCCTCAGGGACCCCAACAAGGCCCTCTCCTACCTCCGTCAGGCGGTGGTGAACAAGGCCAGGTCCGTGCTGCGCCACAGGGCCGTCGTCGAGAAGCACGCGCCCAAGGCCCTGCCGGACGCACCCAGTGCCGAGCACGGGGCCATGAACCTGCTGGAGCGCGAGGCGGTCATCGCCGCCCTGCGCAAGCTACCCACCCGTCAGCGAGAGGCCATCGTGCTCCGGTACTACGGCGACCTGTCCGAGGCGCAGATCGCGGACGCCATGGGCATCAGTCGAGGCGCGGTCAAAAGCCACACCTCGCGTGGCATCTCCTCCCTTCGCTCTGTACTGGAGCAGACGTCATGAGTAGCCCCAACGAACGAAGCGAAACGGAGTTCGAGGACCAGCTCCGTCAGATACTGAGGGCCGAGGCCGACGACGTCACACCGTCGGCCGAGGGCCTCAACCTCATCCGTGAGCGCACCGAGCGCCACCGCGGCTCCGCGTGGTTCGGTCTGCCGTGGCTGCGCCCCGTGGCGGCCGTGGCCGCCGCCGTACTCATCGTCACCTCGGTGATCATGTCGAGCCCCCAGGTTCGCGAACAGGTCCTGGACATCGTCCCGGCCGGGGCCGACCGTGCGGGCACCCCGCCCGAGGACGGCGGTGACGGCGGCGGCGTCGCCGCTCCCGGCCCCACCACGGGGTCCGCCTCCGGCAGCAGCAAGCCGGAGGAGGAGGCCGAGCTCGACCCCGAGAGCTCCCCCAGCCCGTCCAGCTCCCCGTCGTCCTCCGAGGACGGCGACCTGGAGACCACTTCCTCGTGCCCCCCGGGCGAGGAGCTCACCCCGGTCGCCTCCGACGGTGCCCGCGACGAGGACAAGAAGGACAAGGACGAGCGGGAGGGCAGGGGTTCGGGCAAGGAGACCTGCGCCCCCACGGACGAGCCCAAGGAAGAGCCCACCGACGAGCCCACCAGTCCCGGTGGCGGCGACCTCGACCCCGGTGAGGGTGTCGAGGAGCCCGGCGGCGGTTCCGGGAACCAGGGCGACGAGGACGGTGCCAGCGCGAGCTGACCCGTCGGGCCCCGGGCCCGGTACTGACACGGTGAAGGGCCCGTGGGATCTCCCACGGGCCCTTCACCGTGTCCGGTCCCCGCCGGCTCACCGGCCGTGCGGTGCTCCGGGCGCCGGTGTCACCAACGCCCGGTTCGGGCCTGGAGGACCGAGAGCGCCGCGACCCCGGCGGTGGAGGTGCGCAGGACCGAGGGGCCCAGCAGGGCCCGAACCGCCCCGGCGTCGTCGAAGGCGGCCAGCTCGGCCTCGGAGATCCCGCCCTCCGGGCCGACCACCAGGACGATCCCCGCACCGCGCGGTTCCGTCGGCAGCGGCAGTGACGACAGCCGGAGCGCGCCCTCCTCGTGCAGAACCACCGCGAGGTCCGCCTCGGCGAGCAGGGCGCACACCGCCCGGCGGTCGAGGGGCTCGGTGACCTCGGGTGTGCGGGACCGGCGGGCCTGCTTGGCGGCCTCGCGCGCGCTGGCCCGCCACTTGGCGAGCGCCTTGGCGCCCCGGTCGCCCTTCCACTGCGTGACGCAGCGTTCGGCCGACCAGGGGACGACGGCGTCCACCCCGGCCTCGGTCATCATCTCGACCGCGAGTTCGCCGCGGTCGCGCTTGGGCAGGGCCTGGACCACGATGATCCGGGGGCTGGGCGCGGGTTCGCTCCGGCGCTCCACCACCCGGCACACCAGGGTGTCCCTACCGACCACCTCGTCGACCTCGCAGCGCACGCGCAGGCCGAGACCGTCGGAGAGGTCGACGGTCTCGCCCTCGCGGACGCGTCGGACCGCCACGGCATGGCGGCCCTCCGCGCCCTCCAGCCGGACTCGGTCGCCCGCGAGGGCGTCCGTCCCGGCCAGGAACACCGGCGGGGTCACTTGGCTCCGAAGGCGTCGCGGATCTTGGAGAAGAACCCGCCGTGGCCGGGGCTGAAGCGGCCCGGGTTCTGGTCCTCCCCGCGCAGCTCGGCGAACTTGCGCAGCAGGGCCTCCTGCTCCTCGTCCAGCTTGCCCGGGGTCTCCACGTCCACGCGGATGCGCAGGTCGCCCCGGCCGCCGCCGTCGAGGTGGGTGACGCCCTTGCCCGGCAGGGTGATGACGTGGCCGGAGTTGGTGCCCGGACGCAGGTCGATGTTCTCCGTGCCGTCGAGGGTGTCGAACGCGCACGAGGCACCGAGCGCCGCCGCCGTCATGGGGACGGTGATGGTGCAGTGCAGGTCGTCGCCGCGCCGCTCGAAGGTCGGGTGCGGCTTCTGGACGATCTCCAGGATGATGTCGCCGCGCGGTCCGCCGTTGGGGCCGACCTCGCCCTCGCCCGCGAGCTGGATGCGGGTGCCGTCGTCGACGCCGGCGGGGATCTTCACGGTGCGGGTGACCTTCTCCCGGACCCGGCCCTCGCCCGCGCAGTCGCCGCAGGGGTTGGTGATGACCGACCCCTGGCCGGAGCACTGCGGGCAGGGCCGCGAGGTCATGACCTGGCCGAGGAAGGAGCGGGTGACCTGGGAGACCTCGCCCTGGCCGTGGCACATGTCGCAGGTGGTCCGGTGCGAACCGGCCGCGGTGCCCTCGCCCTGGCAGGTCTCGCACAGGATGGCGGTCGGGAAGGTGATCTCCCGGCTGACGCCGAAGGCGGTCTCGACGAGGTCGAGCTCGATGCGGAGCTTGATGCTGCGCCCGCGACGGACCCGTTCCCGGGGGCCGCGCGCGCCGGGGTGCCCGCCGCCGAAGAACGCGCCGATGAGGTCGTCGAAGGCGAACCCGCCCGCCTGCCCGAACCCTCCGGCACCGCCTCCGCCCGGGGCGAAGGGGTCCTGGCCCATGTCGAACATCCGACGCTTGTTCTCGTCGGAGAGGACCTCGTAGGCCTGGGTCACTTCCTTGAAGCGTTCCTGGGTGGCGGGGTCCGGGTTGATGTCCGGGTGGAGCTCGCGCGCGAGCCGCCGGTACGCCTTCTTGATCTCGTCCTTGGACGCGTCGCGACGCACCCCGAGAACCTGGTAATAGTCTCTGGCCACTGAGTTACTGTCCTGCCAAAATCTGTCCGACATACCGGGCCACCGCACGGACGGCTTCTAGGTCTCTGACCTGCGCAGATGCTCTCTGCTGGGGGAACAATCCTCTGTAGTGACGAGGTATGTGCACGATGACCTCCCTGGCGACACTAGTTGACGACTACCGCGCGCATCTCAAGTCCAGCAAGAAGCGCTCTCCCCTGACCTTGCAAGCCTACCTGGGCACGATCACCAAGTTCAGTGCCTGCCTGAGTGAGGGCATGGGCACCGACGTGGAGGACATCCGTCCCAGGCACCTCCGAGACTGGCTCGGGGGCTACATGGAACAGGGCAAGACCTCCAGTGCCAAGACCTACTACGAGCGTCTGAGGAGCTTCTTCAACTGGTGTGTACGTGAAGAGGAGCTGACCAAGAGCCCACTGGCCAAGGTCGATCCTCCCCAACACAACGAAGAAGCCCCCGAAATCATGCCCGAAGATGAGGTCCGATCCCTCATCAAGGCATGTGACGTGCCTCTAGCCAAGAACGCCTCATCGGTCAGGTTCGACAACGCCAGGGACACAGCGCTCATCCGGCTCATGCTGGACATCGGTCCCAGGGCTTCGGAGACCGCTGGCATCCTGTTGGACAACATCGACCTGAAGGCTCCCTCCATCCGCATCGTGGGCAAGGGAGGCAAGGTCCGCACCCTTCCCCTTGGGGTCAAGGCTGAGAACGCCCTGAGGAAGTACCTGAGGCTCAGGAAGAAGCACCGCCATGCGGACTCCCCGTTCCTGTTCCTCGGACAGCGTGGAGCACTGGGCTACCACGGCATCTGGGCCATCGTGGATCGTAGGGCTAGGGCAGGCCGTATCAGGCACATCCGTCCCCACGTACTCAGGCACACGTTCGCTCACTACTTCAGGCTCTTTGAGGGCTCTGAGGGAGACCTGATGTACCTCGGAGGATGGAGCCGTAGGGAGATGGTGGACAGGTACGCCATGACCGGTGCTCAGGTCAGGGCTCATGCTGCTCACAAAATCCACTCACCAGGAGACCACTTCTAATCCCCTGGAGGCCACTCCTAACGAATGAGAGCCCCGTCTTCCCGTTGCTGGGATAGGCGGGGCTCTCTTGCGCCTAGGCGGCTCTCAGATCGATCCTGAGGGACTTTCATGGCAACCCTGGAGTCCTTTATGGGGAATCGACTTGTGGCACTTCCGAGGGGACCTGAGGGCTACCCCTCCCAGTCCCACACGTTTTGAGCGACTCGGGCAACTCCCTTGTCTCCACGCTCTTCAGTGATCCACTCACCCAAGGGAGTGTCCTTCACCTTTTCCACAGCCACGAACTCATCAATACCTGAGTTCTTTAGCTGAACCAGGGCCCAGAAGACCCGTTGATCCGAGTCCCCTTGCCCCTGACTGGTGAGTTCCTGGAAGGTCCCGATATCCACTGAAGCTGAAGGCAGATCCAAGGCATCCATCTCGACCTCTTCACAGGGCACCAGTCGGTAACGGTCCGCCTTGCCGTACTTGTTCTTGCCGACATGGATGGAACGCCAGATGATCCCCTGCTCTCGAAACTTCTTCAGGATGCGAGACACCTCAGGCCTGGGGATGCCGGTCTCCTCAGAGGCACGGTACTGACCAAGGATGATCTCCCCGGGGTACTGAACCGCCAAATCCTTGATGTACCTGAGCAAGGCCACCTGATTCTTGGTTCTCCGAGCCAACTTCCCAAGAGCCTCCTTATGCCACTCCCAAGGATCTCGATCGTAGTCAACAAGAAGACTCTGCTGAGCTGCGTTTTCTTCCTTATCTACACTAGTAGTCCAAGAGAGCGAAGGAAGAGAAGGAGGAGTCTTTGTGTCTTGTACTTCCTTCTCCTCTTGCTTAAGTACACTAGTAGTCCAAGAAGAAGGGAAGAAGAGGAGACGTTCTTTTAGTAGTTGGTATGAGTCGTCTGGAAGATGGGTTACCTGGTCTGGAATGAGGTGTCCTTCGTACAGGTAGCCCTCTGCTGTTATAGAGCCAGTAAGCGTGGTCCAAGCAGAGTCCTGCTTGTCTCCCCGAAACAGCCCGATGAGGTCTGCTTTGGGATGGATCTGCTTCACTGCCCGGGGAAGCCCGTGGTCTTCACGCTTGAAGTGCTGGTGGTAGCCCTTCCTGGTGGACATCTCCACGGTTGCAGGCAGGCGATAGGTCTGGACAATCTCATCCATGATCTGCCGAGACTCCTCAAGACCGTCTCCATCTACATCAATGACGAGCGTTTTGTAGTTAGTCCAACCTGCGGCAATGCAGTCAGGATGAGCCTTGAGGTAGTCGAACCATTTCAGCTTCGACGTGAATCCTCGGTTCATGAAATCCCTCTGTCGACCCTTGCGCTCACCCTTGGAGATCTTGGCCCCGAAGACTCTTTCCCCGAGGTCGATAGCGGCACAGCCGTTGATGAAGATCCCCCACTGGCGGATGGGAAGGTCATCGATCCTCCGAACCCCTCTGGTGCGCTCAGAGTCCTGAGGAACGATGATGTTCTCCTTATCTACACTAGTAGTCCAAGAGAGAAGAGAGGAAGAGGAGAGGATAAGTTCTGTATGTAGTTCTGTTGCCTTGGCCTCTGCCAAGGCTTGCTGCTGTTCAATGTAATCCATGCAAGGCATGTTGATTGCTCCTAGTTTTTAGTCTTTCCTAGTCTCAATTAATTGCCCCAGGGGGAGGAGAGACTAGGAAAACCTCCCCCTGGGCTCACCCCATGCGTCGTCTGGCCGGACTCGGCATGGAGGCTGCTCTTATTTAGGGAGGGTGCAGTTCCCCTCCAGCCTTTCAGTGGGCTCGTCAGCTTTTAGACAGCATCGATCTCTATTGAGATCTGCCGGTTAGCTGGGGAGCCCCTTCACTGTTTCCCTGAGGTCTCTACCGTGTTCACACAGGAGACGCTTCAGGGTGACCCATGCCACAGAATCTAGGCATGGTTAACAGCGATACCTAATTATCTCACGTCTTCGGTCAGCCGTCAATATTTCTCGACTTGAGTGACGCTCCCCCTGGTCATTCATCATTGCCTGTCCTTTTGATCCTGACACCTCTTAATCATTGGAGGAGCAGTTTTCAGCTTGACCGATCTCTTGAGTGAGCAATCTCAAGCTGTTGCTGTCCTTCTGGATCTGAGAGCAAAAGGAATATGTGAGGAGATACCTCACCAACGAAAGGAATCAAAGTAATGGCTATGACCCTAGAAGAACTCACCGAAGCCATCTTCGGCGACCTCGACAGAGAAACACTGACCCCGATCCACCTAGTTGATGAAGAGGAGTTCCTATCAAAGATTCCAGGTTATGACCCCGACGTTGACGGACTGGGATTGGATGCAACGCAGTGTTGGGAACTGCGGAATCGCGTATGCCCAGCCAATGGTTATCCCTATATCAAAGTGAAGGGCGAAAATTGGAATGCAGCACGTATCTCATTCGAGATGTTCGTAGGCCCTCTAGGTCGGGATGAAGAGGGACGCTCAATGGAGCCCGATCATCTGTGCGGCAACACTCGCTGTGTGAACATCTACCATCTCGAAAGGGTCAGCAAGAGAGAGAACGTGCTTCGCTCTAACAACCCCTGTGCACAGAACGCCAGGAAGACCGAATGCATTCGTGGCCATGCGTTCGACGAGGACAATACGTACCTACGGCCTAACGGTGGAAGAACCTGCCGTGAATGCATTCGGATGCGCAGAGCGGGTGAGATCTGATGAGCAAGAACAGAATTCTTCAGATCATTGCGCTCCTCATCATTCTGAATGGAGCGCTTCAACTCATCGAACTCATCTGGATGGGAACATGATTACACTGACTAAGACACAATGTGGCTACTGCTATCGGGAGAACGATCTCTTCCTATGCGAGGATTGCAAGGAACAGGCCAGAGATATTCTGAGTGGTGTTCGCTGGCTGGAAGAAAACCTAGTGACCTCCCTATGTCGGCAAGACGAGTTGTCACGAGATACCGGCCCTTCCAGCGGGGGGACCCATCAACCTTTAATGTACTCCGAAAGGGCATCAGAAGCCCTCTCCCGGCTCAGGAGCGTTTTGGGGCAGTACGGGGCTCCCTTGCTCAACGGAAGACGCACAGAGGCTCTGAGAGAGGGCAGGGTCTCCCCTATGAGCTGGGCTCTGCTCATCGACTCAGACCTTGACCGCCGAGCGGCACAGGACCCTTCAGCCAGCAAGCTCCTGGAAGACCTCCAGGAGGTGAAGGAGCAAGCGCTCAGAGCTATCGATGCTCCTGAAGCGCAGCAATACCAGTACCGGTATTACGCTCCCCAGTGGTACCCCGGTACTGAAGAAGAGTAATACCGGTACCCGGGTACGACAGCTCCAGAGGGCTCTTATCAAGTCCGGGGAGAAGCTACCCAAGTACCAGGATGACGGGTGCTTTGGTACTGAGACACAGAACGCCCTGAAGAGCTTTCAGAGGAAGGCGGGTATCGCTGTGGATGGCGTCTACGGACCCAAGAGCGCTACCGCCCTGAGAAAGCGTTTGAAGTAACCAAGACCCCGGTCTAGGCATCACGTCTAGATCGGGGTCTTTTGTATTTCCATCGGACATGTGGTGACCCGATGATCACATCAGCCCCAATCCGGAAATCGGGGAAGGTTTCGGGAGCACTCAGACCGCTGTCACTGGATTGGCTTACCTTGTAGGCATGAACGAGCCTAGTTCCCCCTCATTCGGACACGGACCCATGATCGGTGGAGGCAGCCAGGGTCAGATCAACAACGACCTGGGGTCGATCCTCAGCAGTGCGGCAATCGTGGTGAACAGCCCTGCCTTCATCGGTGGCACCAGTGCCATTGGTACTGCTCTCACCACCATGATCATCACGTGGTTGCGCCAGCGTCGCTCCACGGTGCGCATCAAATCCGTCCAGCCTTCGGGGCAGGAGTACGAAGTCGAGTCGGACAAGCTCCTTGACCCTCAGGGCTACACAGAGCGCACCCTGAAGATGATCAACGAGTCACAGCACGTGGAGGTCACTGAACTCCTGACCGGAGATACTTACTTCTTCCAAGAGGGTCACAAGATTCGGGTAGTGCGCAACGACTTCAGCAGCATGTTCAGCACGGACATGTCTGACTTCAGGAAGCGCCTGGAAGCGCTACGAACCCCCACCAGGGAGCGAGAGCCCAAGTCGGGGGAAGAGACCCAGGAGACTGCTTCCTGAGGCCCTGAGATCCATGCTCCCGAGTCAGGGGAAATCGGGGGAGAGTGAGACACCAACTCTCCCCCACCACTAGCGTGATCCCCATGAACGTAGATGAGTACGACACGTGGCCCGAGGACTGGCCTGAGCCCGAAGAGAAACGCTATGCCCTCCTTCAGGAGAGTGCAGACCCGACGAACCTCACCGACATCGTGATGGTGACTGCGCTTGCGAGTGCCTTCACAGTCCCTCTGTCTAAGGTCGTCATCACCTGGTTGAAGACCAAGAGGTCCAACGTTCGGGTAGAGGTACCCCAGGATGGAAAGGGTCCCGTGAAGATCCATGGGGAGAGACTTCTCAACCCGCAGGAGTTCACGGAGAACATCCTCAGGCAGATTGATGCGTCCGAGGCAGTAAAGATCTCCTGGGCTGAAGAGAAGCCCAAGCCTCCCAAAAAGAAGTAGGTACAGCCCTGGGCTACATGCTCGGGGCTTCTTCGTGTTTGACCCATAGGAACTCGGAGATCACTCTTCCACTCATTTGATTCTAACTGCTGAATCCTTGCGTGTCTGCTCTGAATTTCCTGGCTTTGCCCTTGGTGCTATAACACCCCATCAAGAATCTGATATCACTATATTGACTTTTGTGCTGTCCGATATTCATTCATTGATCCTGAATAATATTCATCCCATCAATGCCAACTATGCACCTGACTGCATACTCATCCACACTCCAAGGCGACGAATACCCCCACCCTTTTGCCGCATACCCCCAGGGGTATCCAACCACTCTTCAGGACGTCTTGCCTGATCAGATACCCCCAAGGGGTATTACAGTGCCCTGATCCCCCGACCTAACCCCCAGACTGACTGCCTCCTGGGGCTTCCTGGCACATATCCCCAGGTCAACTCACTGCATTCTGACCCCCGATAAGCGAACGTTATCGGTAGTTAGGATTCGCAGTCATGCCGTTACACAGCGCTCTACCTGTGGCTATGCATATTTCCATCTGCCTGCATACTCACGAGTCGTCTGCATATCAGCAGGTCAGCGACACAGAGTCCTGAGCGTTGCCGACAGAGCACCAAACTCACTGCATTCGACACTCAATGCCCTTGAATGGCCCTGCATGGCTGTCAGATCAATTCTGAGGCACGATGAGCCCTTACCCTACCCCTTTACTCCATTCGACACGAAAGGCGCTCAGCGTTCATTGTAGAGCCGCTTAGGGCATAGGGATGTTTATGCAGTGACCCCCTACCCCCTAGAGAGAATGGAAATCGTTCTGGGGAACACCCTCTATATCCAGACATCTCAAAGGAGGGGGTCCGTTTTTCTGGAGGGTCACAGAGATACCGGGCTTCTTGCTCAGTGACAGAGAACCCGGACTTGTGAGCAGAGAACTACCTGTTGAGTGCGAAGAACCCCCTGGAGATCCCTGTGTCCTTACAGCATCTTCACCTTCTGATGGTCTATTCTCTCCCCATGACACATAACGAATACCTCCAGATGATCGAAGAGCAGGGGTACATCTATCTCTTCATTGAAACGACGAAGCGGGACTTCAACCAAAGCGAGCCTGATCCCCATGTGATCGTGGTCGTCTATCGCGAACCCAACGTTCATCTGACGTCGGAAAACTCATGGCGTGACAGTGGTCTCACTGACCTAGAAGCTGTGAAGAGCTTGATGGAGAGGTTCCCTGAGGGAGACTTTGAGAACGCGGAAGAGCAGGCTCCGTAAGGCCGATAGGATGCCCGAAACCAATCACGGGGAGGCACTACATGGTGCGTAAGCAAGTCGTCACATTCGTGGATGACTTAGACGGCTCTGAGGCAGAGGGCACGGTTCAGTTCACTCTGGACACCAACGCCTATGAGATCGACCTTTCACAGGCCAACCAGACCAAGCTGAGAGAGGCCCTGAGCCCCTTCCTGGAGGCCGGTAGGAGGAAGCAGTCTCAGCCCCTCTCCCGAGCCAAGGCAGCCAACCCCCGGTCTACTCAGTCTCGCCAGGAGCTTCAGCACATCCGGGCATGGGCCAAGGAGAACGGCTACCCGGTCAACGAGCGTGGACGTATCCCCAACGGCATCCTGGAGGCGTACCAGTCCGGTACCCCCTCCCCCACGGCTGGTGCCCAGGGCAAGGCCCTGAAGCTCCTGTCCACTGGCTCTATGTCCTCTGAGGGTCCGGCCAAGGCCACGATGCTCTCTGACTCGGAGTTCACCAGGTGGGCTCAGCGCGTCCTGGAGGAGGAGTCTGAGCTTCCCCAGGACGACATCAGCGCTGTGGACTTCACTCGGCTTCGGACTGACCTGAAGGCCAAGGCATAGGAGGTCGAGAGATGCCCACACACGATTACAAGACTCTCAGCAGCACCCAGCTGGGTCAGTTGGCGCTGGACAACGCCTATGCGGGGAAGACGGAGCTGGCTCAGGTTCTCGCCACCCTGGCTCAGACCAAGGAAGCAGAGTTCACTAGGAGAGTGCTCCAGACCGAACTCAAGGCCCTAGTTGACGAGAAGTAGTCCTGCAAGGCCCTGAGAGCCGCGTAGCACCACTGGGAGGCCCTTCCTGGAGGAGTTCCCATGGAAGGGCCTTTCCGTGCCCCTGGAGACGTCCTGGGGGCATCCCCCGAAGTCTCTACCAATCCTCCTGGGAAAGGTGCATCCTTGTTCCCTCATCGGACTCGGCAAGAGACGGACCCCTCGTGAGCAAGAGCCAACATGGGCAGGACTTCCATTTCCCACCCATCACAAACGGTGTCGATTACCTCTACAGCGTCATCGATCTATTGCTCAGCCATGAGGCTAAGCACAACCCCAGGAATCTGAAGTACGTCATCCTGCATCTTCATGGTGCTGTTGAGGTGATCCTCAAACACCGTCTTTGGCAAGAGGGTTGGCAACACGTAGTTGAGGACCCTGATGAGACCAGCTATGAAGATTTTCAAGCTGGCAGATTCCGAAGCATCTCCTTGAAAGTAGCCATCAAGGTTCTGAAGCGGGACTTCGGAGTGAAAATCACCAAAGGGGAGAAGACTGGGATCGACCTTCTCAGCAACCGAAGGAACGCCTTACAGCACTGGGGTGACACCAACTCAACAGCAGCCCTGGAAGCGCTATCGGTGAAGGTCTTGGACTTCCTGATCCGGTTCCTTGAAGAGGAGTTTGAAACTCTTCACGCCGATCTTGACGAGATCCGGGAAGGCACTAGCAAAATCAAGAGGTTCGTTGAGCAGAGGCTGAGCCGAATCAGGCCTGAGCTGATGAAGACAGACTTTGCTATTCCCCAGTGCCCGAACTGCACACAGTTGGCACTACCTCTGGACCCCAACGAACTCCGATGCCGGTACTGCTCTCGGGAGTGGAGCCAGTCACAAGACCTCTTTGATGAGTTCGTGGACATCGTTCTAGAGGCTTCCCCAAGAGACATCTCCCGTGGGGCTGATGATCCAACGGAAACTTGCCCTCACTGCGCCGAAGAGATGCTTGTGCGAAACGTTTCCCTCTTTGGGGAGAAGCATCCCGAAGCGGCTTGCTTTGGATGCGGCGACTACATTCGCAACTTGGAACAGTGCTCCCAGTGCTTCGGCTTGTACATCCCTGATGAGCACGAAGTAATCTGCCAGGATTGCTTCGATTACCTCATTAACAATGATTGACCATTGTGTTGAATTTACCCTGAACTCCCCCGAAGCAAGCCTGAATCTCCCCTGAATAACCCTCGAACATCCCTTGAATCTCCCCCGAAGATCCTCGGAATTCAAGGGGGTTGAAACCCGTGATGACGTGCTCATAGCGTGGTTCTAAGTGGCAAACACAGAGAAGAGCCCTCTCCCCGGGGAAGTTAATTTGGGAGAGGGCTCTTCGGCTACGGGGGATTAGGGTCCGGGGTTTTGCTCTCACAGATCAAGCTTGGAGAACGTGATCATGGTGTGGTCTGCCCTGACCACTACGGCTCCTCTGGAGCAACGGAAGAGCGTCCCCCTCTCGGAGAGGTTCAGGAGGCCGATCGCTGAGGCATGGAGCTTCTTCGGGCCTTCGGGGAACTCCACACCTTCCAGCCCGAGGAAGTTCAGAGCCTCCCCCAGCTTCGCTGGCACCGTGGCCTCATACCGAACCCTGGTGTGACTCACCTGATGACCTTCTCTTCCAGAGCCGAGAGGCTGAGCACGTTCTCCAGGCGCTTAGCAAGCTCCTGCTCCTGGCCTACGGGAACGGCAAGTTCGTACTCCCAGTTGTCGTCAGTGCGGTAGGGCTCCCAGCACCACCACCAGCACCACTCACCGGCATCGGTCCTCATGAGCCTGATCGGCTGCTCTTGGGTTTCCTTCCTCACCAGGATCACCATGTTCGGCTGAGGCAGTGGTTTGAGCCCAAGCTTGTCCAGCTCCAGGCAGAGTGCTTTCGCTGCTTCCCTCGTTGTCGTCATGTCTGCTTCCCCCCACTGGTACCGAAAGCCCCATATGAGCTGCCCGAAAGCCCCGGGCTGAGTTCTGATCTTCCGAGACAAGGCGTGGAGAACCTAGGGTTATTGGAGAGGTGCGAAAATCTGACAGAAGCGGTAGCGGCTGCTGAGATTCTGCTTCAGAAAGGTGGAAAAATGGCAAAGAGGCAGGTCAAGCCACATGCCAAGGAGTGGGGAACCGAGTTCAGGCGATTCCGTTCTGGGTCAGGTAAGACCCAAGTGTCCCTTTCGGTGGTCCTGAACTGCTCTGATTCACTGATCTCGGGATTCGAGAAGGGAACCTACTGGCCAAGCCGTGACATGGCTGTCCAGTTGGATGAGCTGGTAGGAGCTGGTGGGGAGCTTGCGTCTCTCTGGGAACGGCTGAGCAACCGCAAGGCTTACCCCGAGTGGCTTGGTGAGCGGGTCAAGGCTGAGCCCCGGGCTGTGCTCATCCGAGAGTTTGAGACCGTAGTCATCCCTGGCCTCTTCCAGACAGAGCCCTACGCTCACACCCTCATCAAGGCCAACAATCCTCTTGAGACTGATGGGAAAATCCAGGAAACCGTTGAAGGCCGCATGAGTCGGCAACTGCTGTGGAAGTCTGACCAGGCTCCACGAATGGTGCTGATCCTCAATGAGGCTGCATTGACCGCACGTATCGGGGGACCAGAGATCATGGCTAACCAGCTAGATCGGCTGGTGGAAGCGGTGGAGACCAACGTTCGGCTGCACATCATCCCCCCGGAGTGTGAACAGCCTCCCTCAACCTCCTCCTTCTCGCTGCTGACCTTCGCTGACAGGCCGGACACGCTGTACGTGGAGGATGCGATCTCGGGTTCGATGGTGACTGATCCGAAGGTGGTAAGGAGGTTCGATAGGCTCTTTGGAGACCTACAAGGTGCGGCTCTGTCGGTAGAGAAGTCGCTCAAGCGGCTGTATGAGATCCGAAGGGGGTCCCAAGATGGGGCTTAACGATGGTTGGAAGAAATCCAGCTACTCGCATGGCAACGGTGGAAACTGCGTTGAGGCCAAGGCCACTGGTGAGGGGGCTGCTGTCCGAGACACCCAGAACCGCCACCTGGGGCACCTGGAAGCCTCACAGAGCGAGTGGAGCGCCTTCCTCGGGGTTGTCAGGGCCAAGTAGCGCTAGACCCCTCAGAAGCCCTCTCAGAGCCCCCTGACCCCCACTTGGGCAGGGGGCTTCGCAATGTCGTACCGGCAAGGTATATTCAGAGCGTTCAACCCCCTGCTGGAGGTCATCGGCACAGGTCACAGGGCCACTGAGTTACTGTCCTGCCAAAATCTGTCCGACATACCGGGCCACCGCACGGACGGCGCCCATGGTCCCTGGGTAGTCCATACGGGTGGGTCCCACCACTCCGATCTTGGCCAGCGACTGGTTTCCCACACCGTAGTCGGCCGACACGATGGAAGTGGACCGAAGACCCTCGTGGAAGTTCTCCGCGCCGATGCGCACCGTGAGCATGGAGGGGTCCTTGGCCTCGCCGAGCAGTCGGATGAGGACCATGTTCTCCTCCAACGCCTCCAGCACCTCGCGCAGGCTGGCCGCGAAGTCGACGGCCGCGAGGTTGGCGGTGCCCGCCAGGACGATCTTCTCCTCGTGACGTTCCACGAGGCTCTCCAGCAGGACGGTGAGGACCGCGACCGCGACCGGCCGGTCCTCCGGCGCGACCTGGGCGGGCAGGTCCTCCACCGCGTCCGGCACGTCGCCGAGGTGCTTGCCCGCGATGGCGCGGTTGAGCATGGCGCGCAGGTCGTCGACCACGTGTTCGCTGACCGAGCCCAGCACGTCGATGACACGCTGTTCGACCCGGCCGGTGTTGGTGATGACGACCATCATGATGCGCTGGCCGCCGAGCGGCACCAGCTCCACGTGCTGGACCGACGAGCGGGTCAGCGACGGGTACTGGACGATCGCCACCTGACGGGTGAGCTGCGCGAGCAGCCGGACCGTGCGGGCGACGATCTCGTCGAGATCCACGGCGCCGCCGAGGAAGGACTCGATGGCCCTGCGCTCGGCCGCCGAGAGGGGCTTGACGGAGGAGAGCCGGTCGACGAAGAGCCGGTAGCCCTTGTCGGTGGGCACCCGTCCCGCACTGGTGTGGGGTTGGGTGATGTAGCCGTCCTCCTCCAGCGCGACCATGTCGTTGCGGATGGTCGCCGGGGAGACACCGAGGGGGTGGCGGTCCGCCAGCGCCCGCGAACCCACGGGTTCGTTGGTGTTGACGAAGTCCTCGACGACCGCACGCAGGACCGCGAGCTTGCGCTCATCCAGCAACTCGCCACCTCCTGGCACTCCAAGGTTCTCAGTGCTAATTCTATGCCCGGGCGCAAACCCTCCCGGCTACCCGCTCGCAGCAACACCGTGACGGGGGGCGCTTCTTCCCTGCGGGACCGGCGACGTGCGCCACCGCCCACGGGTGTCGCGGGCCCCGCACCAGTAGACTGCACCACCGTGGTTACCAAGGGAACCGGCCGTTACGGCCGCGACGTTCTGGCGGGAGACTGGCGGCGACCGAAGAAGGGTGCGGTGCGCGAGATACCCCTCACCCGTGACCTGGTCGTGGAGGACGCCGACGAGACCTTCTGCGGGGCCGTGGTGTCCTGGGACAAGGTCGCGGTGACCCTGGAGGACCGGGGCGGGCGCCGCAGGGTGTTCGAGCTGGGCCCGGCCGCCTTCCTGGTGGACGGCGAGCCGGTGACGCTGGTGCGCCCGGCGGCGGCGCCGCGGGGTCCGTTGCGCAGCGCCTCGGGCTCGATCGCGGTGACCGGCGCGCGGGCCCGCACGGCCCGGGAGAGCCGGATCTACGTGGAGGGCGCCCACGACGCCGAGCTGGTGGAGAAGGTGTGGGGGCACGACCTTCGGGTGGAGGGCGTGGCCGTGGAGTTCCTGGAGGGGGTCGACGACCTCCCCGCCGTGGTGGCGGAGTTCGCCCCGGGGCCGGGACGGCGGCTGGGGGTGCTGGTGGACCACCTGGTGCCGGGGTCCAAGGAGAGCCGGATCGCCGAGCGCGTGCGGGGCGCGGACGTCCTCGTCGTCGGCCACCCCTACGTGGACGTGTGGCAGGCGGTGCGCCCGGGCTCGGTGGGGATCGGAGCCTGGCCCGAGGTCCCGAAGGGGCTGCCCTGGAAGGAGGGCGTCGTGGACGCCCTGGGGTGGCGGATGGAGACGGGGGAGGCCTGGCGCCGCATCCTGGGATCGGTCCGCGGCTACGGGGACCTCGAACCGTCGCTGCTGGGCCGGGTGGAGGAGCTCATCGACTTCGTCACGGGACCGCACGCCCCGGAACACTAGGATTGTCGCGAGCGCGTGGTCTGATGGGGTCTCGGGGCCGGCGTCCCGGTCCCGTCCGTCCGGTCAGCACCGCGCCCAGCGCACCCAACAGCGGAGTCGAGGGAGAGCATGAGCGAGACCCCGTCCAGTCATCCGTCGCCGGATGACCCCCAGGGCCGGCCGCAGTCGCCCCCGAACCCGTCGGAGCGCAGCGGCGGGCGAGCCGAACGGGACGGGTCCGACGCCGACCGGCAGGTCCAGGAGCACGCCCAGGCCCCCCAGAGCGGGCCGCACCCCGGCTGGGGAGCGCCCTCCCACCAACAGCGGGCCCAGGCGTACGACCAGGCCCACGGCGGCCCCCGGGCCCCGCAGGTCAGCGGTGAGCAGCGGGGCTGGGGACAGCCGCACCAGGGTCGGACTCCGGGGCCGCAGACCGGGGCGCAGCCCGCCTGGAACCAGCCGACCGGCGGCCAGCGGCCAGCGGCGTACGGTCAGTCCGGGGCCCAGACCGGATGGGGGCACACCGCCGGGCAGCGGCAGGAATGGGCCACGCACACCGGCGCCTCACCCCAGGCACCCCAGCCGCCCCAGGCGCCGCAACCGCCGCAGTTCCCACAGGCCCCCGCGGTGGCCGGTTACGGCCAGCCGTACCAGCAGCAAACGCGGGTCCAGGGCTACACCGCCCCGCAGGGCCCGACCGCCCCCGGCGACGGCGACCCCGTCACGGCCTCGATGCTCGCGCACCTGACCGGGTTCGTCATCGCCTTCCTCGGCTGGATACCGCCGCTGGCGATCTACTTCGCCCGGCGCGAGCGGTCTCCGTTCGTGCGCCACCACGCGGCGGAAGCGGCGAACTTCCAGATCACTATGCTGATCCCCTACGTCTTCGCTGGCGTCGTGTTCTTCGGCTTGGGTATCTTTTTCCCCAGCCTGTCCTGGATCGGCTACCTGCTGATCGCCCTCGTGTGGATCGCCTGCATCGTCTTCGGCGTCCTGGGGGCGTCCGGAGCCAACAAGGGGATCTGGTACCGCTACCCCGTGAGCATCCGGCTCCTGAAGTAGTAGCCCGCTCCCATACACCAAGGAACCACCATGTCCTACCCGAACAACCCGAACCCCCACGACCCCTACGGTCAGGGCGAGTCCGGGGGCTACCCGCCCCCGCCCGGTTACCCGCAGCAGGGCGCCGCTCCCGGTGGTCCTCCCGTTCCCTACACCGGCCAGCAGAGCGGCGGCTACCCGCCGCCGCCCCAGGGCGGCTACCAGCAGCCCGGTGGTTACCCCCAGGGCGGCTACCAGCAGCCGGGCGGTTACCCGCCTCCCCCCGGCCAGTACGGCGGTTACCAGCAGCCCGGCGCCCAGGGCTACGGCTCCTACGTGCCGAGCGAGGCGGAGCGCAGCTCGGCGAAGCTCGCCCACATCGGCGGTGGCTTCCTCGGCTGGCTCCTGCCGCTCATCGTGTACATCACGAAGAAGGACGAGTCGCCCTACGTGCGCGACCAGGCCGCCCGGGCGCTCAGCTTCCAGCTGGTCATGCTGATCGGCTACCTCGTCTCCAGCGTCCTGGCGTGGTTGCTCATCGGCGTTTTGACCTGGTTCGCCCTGCTGATCTTCTCGATCGTCTCCGGCTTCCGCGCGGCGTCGGCGGTGGACCGGGGTGAGTGGGCCCGGTACCCGATGGACGTCACCTGGGTGAAGTAGCCCGACGTTCCACGCGTGAGGAGGGGCCCGGCCGTGTGCCGGGCCCCTCCTTCGTGTGCGTGTCGGGTGCGGGGCGCGCCTCAGGTGAGGTCGCGCACCACGGCGTCGGCGAGCAGGCGGCCGCGGCGGGTCAGCGCGGCCCGGCCCCCGGCGTGCGCCCGTGCGTCCAGGAGCCCCTCACCGACCAGGCGTTCGGCCGCGGCCAGCCCCGAGGCGTCCAGCAGCTCCAGCGGGCAGCCTCCGTCCACGCGCAGCTCCAGCAGGACGCGCTCGAACCGGCGTTCGGCCTCGGTGAGCACCTCGCGGGCGTGGGCGGGGCTGTCGCCGGCGGCCAGGCGGGCGGCGTAGGCGGCGGGGTGCTTGACGTTCCACCAGCGGGTCCCGCCCACGTGGCTGTGCGCGCCCGGGCCGACCCCCCACCAGTGGCCGCCGGTCCAGTAGAGCATGTTGTGGGCGCTACGGCCCTCGGTGCTGCGGGCCCAGTTGGACACCTCGTAGGGGGTGTACCCGGCGGCGGAGAGGGCCTCGTCGGCCATGAGGTAGCGGTCGGCCATGGCGTCGTCGTCGGGCTCGGTGAGCTCGCCCCGGCGGACGCGGGCGGCGAGCCGGGTGCCCTCCTCGACGATGAGCGAGTAGGCGGAGACGTGGTCGGGCCCGGCACCGATGGCGGCCTCCAGGGAGGCGGCCCAGTCCTGGTCGCTCTCCCCCGGGGTGCCGTAGATGAGGTCGAGGTTGACGTGCTCGAACCCGGCCTGGCGGGCCCAGGCCACGCACTGTTCGGGGCGGCCCGGGGTATGGCCCCGCTCCAGGACGCGCAGGACGTGGGGGCGGGCGCTCTGCATGCCGAAGGAGACGCGGGTGAACCCGGCCTCGCGCAGGCGGGCCAGGTAGTCGGGGTCGACCGTCTCGGGGTTGGCCTCGGTGGTGACCTCCGCGTCGGGGGTGAGCCCGAAGCGGTCGCGGATCTCGCCGAGGACGCGTCCGAGGTCCTCCGGGGAGAGCAGAGTGGGGGTGCCGCCCCCGACGAACACGGTGCTCACCAGGGGCCGCTCGCCGGTCAGGACGCGGTCGGCCAGGGCGACCTCGGCCGCGGCCTGCCCGGCGTAGGTCTCCCGGGAGGCGGTGGCGGTGCCGTCACGGGAGACGAGTTCGTCGGCCGTGTAGGTGTTGAAGTCGCAGTAGCCGCAGCGGGTGACGCAGAAGGGCACGTGGACGTAGAACCCGAGTGGGCGGCCGCCGAGTTCGGCGAGTGAGTCTGCGGGGAGTTCCCCGGTCCGGGGCACGGGTTCGCCGTCGAGGGCTACGGATGGCATGCCTCCAGTGTCACCGACCCGGCGACGTGCCCTGACACCCCGGGTCCGGGGGCGGCCTCCGACGCGTCGCCGGGCCCCCGCGCGGCCCCCGCGACCGGTCCCCGCCGGATGGTTTCGCCGAAAACCCCCTCGGATCGGGCTCCTGTGCGCACAATCAGAGGATGGACCCCTCACAGGCACCGAAGCCCGCTCCCCTGCGCGTCACCTATCCGCTGTACCAACCGGTCATGGAGGTGGACGGCACCTGGCTCACCCTGCGGTCACCGAGCAACTCGCCTCAGGGCGGCCGCGACGAGCTGGTCAACCACTTCTGCTGTCGGGCCAGGGAGCGGGAGGGCGACCCCCGCCTCGCCCATGAGTACCGGGAGTTCCACGACGCCGAGGTCCTGCTCTCGTGGGAACGCCACGACGAGGTCCGTGTCCTGGGCACCCGCTACCGGGTGGCGCGGATCGAACGGTTCCTGAGGTTCGTGGACGGTCTTCCCGAGGCTCCGCGCCCCTGCGACCCGGTCGACCACCCGACGGAGTCGGTCGCGGGCGAGGAGGACGGGTACTGGTCCGGCATGGACCTGACCCGGGACTGGGAGGAGGACGCGCTGGCCCAGCAGGCCCGGGGCGAGATCCTTCGCGGCAGCCTCCCCCAGCACTTTCCTGAGGAGGTGCGGATGGACGGCGCGATCCGGAGTTGCGCCTACCCGGACGTGGCGATCCTGAATCCGGACTTCCAGTGGCTGGTACACGACGCGGTCCGGCGCACGTGGGGCCCCTACGGCCCGGAGTTCTCCGATCCCGCGGACGCCCGGTCCTACTGGCTCACCCACTTCGACGCCCGTTCCCGCCCCTCGGTGTACACCGAGATGGACGGCATCGGTGAGGAGGAGACGGAGGCGATCGGACGCGCGGTGGCCACGCAACGCGTCGAGGGCGGCGACGGTCCGATCCGGGTACTGAACCGCAGTTTCCACCTGGCCCGCACGGTCCGGGCGGCGCGCTCGGGCTTCGACGGGCCCGAGCCGCCCCGTGAGAGCGACCCGGAGTTCCACGAACCGGTGGCGGTGTCGCACAAGGAGCACGCCGACACCAACGGGTTGGAGTGGGACGAGGCCCCGGTACCTCCCCCCGTGACCGAGGCGCACCGGCGATTCCTGCCCGGTCACGACGGACGCGTCGGCTGAGGCGGTCCCCACCGGGAGACCGCGTGACGGACACCGCCGGGCCTCGGCGCAGCCTCCCGGCGTAGGGCCCCGGTCCCGTGCCGGGGCCGTAGGCGGGTCGGCCCCGCGCGGGGCTCGCGCGTGCCGGGGGCCGCCCCTCGCGCGGCTCCCGGCGCTCAGACGCCGTGGGCGGCGTCCTGGGGGTCGCGGCGCAACGGGGCGGGCGACTCCAGCCGGGTGTGCGGCGCGGTCGGGCCGGACACCCGGGCGGCCGGGGCGACGGCCGTGGAGCCGCGTACGACCAGTTCGGGGTCGAAGACGTACTCGGAGTGCGAAACGGGGTGCCCGGCGATCTCGTCGCACAGGGCCCGCACGGCTGCCAGTGCCATCGCGTTGACGGGCTGGCGGACGGTGGTGAGCGGCGGGTCGGTGAAGGCGATCAGCTGTGAGTCGTCGTAACCGACCACGGAGAAGTCCTGGGGCACGCGCAGGCCGTGCTGGCGGGCGGCGCGGATGGCGCCCAGCGCCATGATGTCGGAGCCGCAGACCATGGCGGTGACGCCGCGTTCGATGAGGCGTCCGGCGGCGGCGTGTCCCCCCTCCACTCCGAACAGGGAGAGCTGGACGAGGTCCTCGCCGTCGAGGCCGTGCTCGGCGAGCGCCTGGTGGTAGCCCTCCAGCTTGCGGCGGACGGGGACGTAGCGCTCGGGTCCGCTGGTGAACCCGATCCGGGTGTGTCCGAGGGCGACCAGGTGGTTGACGGCCAAACGCCCGGCCTCCCGGTCGTCGGCGGAGATGAAGGCCGCCGGAATGGACTCGGTGTATCCGTTGACCAGCACGATGGGCAGCCGCCGGGAGACCAGGGCCTGGTAGCGCTCGTGGGAGGCGGAGGTGTCGGCGTGCTTGCCGGAGACGAAGAGGATGCCGGAGACGTTGCGCTCCAGCAGGAGTTCCACGTACTCGTCCTCGGATATCCCGCCGGGGGTCTGGGTGCACAGCACCGGGGTGTAGCCGCGCTGGGCCAGGGCGCCCTCGGCCGCCTGGGCGAACATCGGGAAGACCGGGTTCTCCAACTCGGGGATGACCATGCCGACCAGTCCGGCGGAGCGCTGGCGCAGCCGGGCGGGGCGTTCGTATCCGAGCACGTCGAGCGCGGTGAGGACGGCCTTGCGCGTGTCGCTGCCGACCCCGGGCTTGTCGTTGAGCACCCGCGAGACGGTGGCCTCGCTGACGCCTGCGTGCCGCGCGATGTCGGCAAGTCGTGGACCCATACGGGCAACTCTAGTCGAGATTACCGTCACAGGGACGAAAGTTGGCGGTAATCTTGCGCAAGAACTTGCAGCCATGATCCGGAAGGACCCCCACAGATGAAGGACCAGTCGCACTGGTGGCGCGAGGCCGCCATCTACCAGATCTACGTGCGCAGCTTCGCCGACTCCAACGGGGACGGCGAGGGCGACCTCACCGGCATCCGCGAGCGCCTCCCCCACCTGGCCGAGCTGGGCGTGGACGCGATCTGGCTGACCCCCTTCTACGTCTCGCCGCTGGCGGACGGAGGCTACGACGTCGCCGACTACCGCGACGTCGACCCCCGGTTCGGCACCCTGGAGGACTTCGACGCCCTCCTGTCCACCGCCCACGAGCTGGGCATCCGCGTGATCATCGACGTGGTCCCCAACCACTCCTCCTCGGCGCACCGCTGGTTCCGCGAGGCCGTGGCGGCCGAGCCGGGCAGCGCGGCCCGCTCCCGCTACGTCTTCCGTGACGGCCGGGGGGTCGACGGCGAGGAGCCGCCCAACAACTGGAAGTCGATCTTCGGCGGCCCGGCGTGGACCCGCCTCACGACCGCCGACGGCCTCCCCGAGCAGTGGTACCTGCACCTGTTCGACTCCGAGCAGCCCGACTTCGACTGGACCAACCAGGAGGTGCACGACGAGTTCGACGACGTCCTGCGCTTCTGGCTGGAGCGCGGGGTGGACGGGTTCCGGATCGACGTCGCGCACGGCATGGTCAAGGACCCGAAGCTGCCCGACATCGACCCCGACGCCAAGGCCGACCTGCTCGACGGCAGCACCTCGCTGCCCTACTTCGACCAGGACGGCGTCCACGACATCTACCGCCGCTGGTCACGTCTGGCCGCCGAGTACCCGGGGAACCGGGCCCTGGTGGCCGAGGCCTGGGTGGAGGACGCCCGACGGGTGGCGCGCTACCTGCGCCCGGACGAGCTGCACCAGGCGTTCAACTTCGAGTACCTCACCGCCCCGTGGGACGCGGCCCGTCTGCGCGCGGTGATCGACGGTTCCCTGGCCGCGAACGGCGAGGTGGGCGCGACCACCACGTGGGTGCTGTCCAACCACGACGTCACCCGGCACGTGACCCGCTTCGGCGGCGGCGAGCAGGGACTGCGGCGCGCGCGTGCGGCCACCCTGCTGATGCTGGGCCTGCCCGGTTCGGTCTACCTGTACCAGGGCGAGGAGCTGGGGCTGCCGGAGGTCACCGACCTGCCGGAGGAGTCGCTCCAGGACCCGACCTGGGAGCGTTCGGGCCGCACCGAGCGGGGCCGCGACGGCTGCCGGGTCCCCCTGCCGTGGGAAGGCGGCTCCGCCCCGTACGGTTTCGGCCCCGAGGGCTCCACGCCCTGGCTGCCGGTGCCCGAGGCGTGGGCCGGGCTGGCCCGCGCCGTCCAGCACGGGGTGGAGGGCTCGACCCTGGAGCTGTACCGGACCGCGCTCGGCCTGCGCCGTGAACTGGAGGCCCTGGGCGACGGCTCGATGCACTGGCTGGAGTCCCCCGAGGGTGTCCTGTACTTCGAGCGCGAGCCCGGCGTCCGGGTGGCGGTGAACCTGACCGGCGAGGCGGTCGGCCTGTCCGCCTCGGGCGAGGTGCTGGTGGCCAGCGGCCCCGGCGCCGAGCTGGCCGACGGCACGCTGACGCTGCCCGCCGAGACCTCGGCGTGGCTGCGCGTCTGACCGGCCCGTGAGCCGCGGGTGCCGGGCGGTGCGCGCACCGCCCGGCACCCGCGGCTCGCCCGGCCCGCACCCCGGGCCCGTCCAGGCGCGCGCGTGCGCCGGGACCCCTCCCTCACCTTCGCGGGGCACACCCCCGCCCGCTCGTCCGGGCCCCGCCAGACTTCTCTGGAGACCGTCTTGAGGTCACTGATCCCCCTGTGCTCGGCGGGACTGCTGCTCGCCCTGACCGCCTGCTCCACCGCCGACGACGCCGACGACTACTCGTCCGTTCCGCTGACCATCTGGGCCGACGAGGAGCGGGCCCAGGCCATGCGGACCTTCGCCGAGGCCTTCGCCCGGGACGCCAACCGGCAGGTGGAGGTGATCGTGGTGGACCACGAGGAGCTGCGTTCGAGCTTCCTGAGCGCGCACTCCACCGGTCTGGGCCCGGACCTGCTCGTGGGTCCGCACGACTGGACGGGCGAGCTGGCGTCGGCGGAGTCGATCGTCCCGGTGGGGTTGTCGGCCGACGACGCGGACCTGTTCTCGCCGGGCGCCCTGGACGCGGTGACCTACGACGGCCGGGTGTACGGGGTGCCCTACGCCACCGAGAACCTGGCGCTCTTCCGTAACACGGACCTGGTCCCGGAGGCACCCGCCTCGCTGGAGGCACTGGTGGAGACCGGTACGGACCTGGTGGACTCGGGCGCGGTGGACCGCGCCCTGAGCCTCCAGGTGGGCGAGGAGGGGGACGCCTACCACATCCACCCGTTCTTCACGTCGGCCGGCGGCTACCTGTTCGGCGAGGACGCCTCGGGCGATCCCGACCCCACGGACCTGGGGGTGGCGGCACCGGAGTCGGTGGCGGCCTTCGAGCGGCTGGCGGAGCTCGGGGAGGAGGGTTCGGGGGTGCTGGACCGTGCCGTCGACTCGTCCAACGCCACCGAGGCGTTCACCTCGGGCCAGGCTCCGTTCCTGGTCAGCGGCCCGTGGAGCATCGCACCCACGCAGGAGGCGGGGGTACCTTTCGCGGTGGACCCGGTACCGGCGTTCGCCGAGGGGGACCCGGCGCGGCCGCTCATCGGCGTGCAGGCCTTCTTCGTGGCCTCGGGGGCCAGCGACCCGGAGCTGTCGGAGAACCTGGCACGCACCTTCCTGGAGGACCCGGAGCTGTCGGTGATCCTGCACGAGGCCGACCCGCGCGTGCCCGCGCTCGACGCGGCGCTGGAGATGGTCTCCGACCAGGACCCGAACCTCGCGGCGTTCCAGCGCGCGGGCGAGGGCGGCCTCCCGATGCCCGCGATCCCGGAGATGGAGGCGGTATGGAGCCCGTTCTCACAGGCCAGCGCCGACATCATCGCCGGACGTGAGCCGTCCGAGGCCCTGGCCGAGGCGGAGCGGCTCATCCTGGAGGGTTTCGGCCCGTAGCGCCTCGAGCCCACGGCGAGCGGGGCGACACGTTCCGTGCGGGGAGACTCGAACTGTTTCCGGGGTGTTTCCACATCTTTATCCACAGCGCCTGCAAAGACTTTCAAAGCCTGCAAGTTATTGCTAACGTCACATCACCACGCATGCCCGCAACGGCTCCGGTCCCCCCGGTGAACCGTATGCACCCCACCTCAGTCCTCCCGGAAGGAAGACACCATGAGATCCCGTAGCGCTTCGGCGGTCGCCGGTATGGCCGCGATCGTCCTGATGGCGACCGCGTGCGGCGGCGACGGTTCGGACGGGGGCGGCGACGACGCCGCCGAGGGCACCCTCGTCATCTGGTCCGACCCCGAGCGCGCCGACGCCATCCAGGGCGCGGCAGCCGAGTTCGCCGAGGCCAACGGCATCACGGTGGACGTCCAGGGCCTGGCCTTCGACGACATCCAGGGCGACCTCCTCAACGCCCACCAGGCGGGCAACGCCCCCGACATCTTCATCGGGGCGCACGACTGGACCGGCAACCTGGTCCGCAACGGCGCCGTCTCCCCCGTCGAGCTCACCGGTGACCAGGAGGGCGGCCTGGACGAGACCGCCGTCGAGGCGCTCACCTACGACGGCCAGCTCTTCGGCGTCCCGTACTCGCAGGAGAACATCTTCCTGCTGCGCAACACCGACCTGGCTCCCGACGCCCCCGAGACCTTCGAGGAACTCGTCGAGGTCGGCACCGAGCTCAAGGACGCCGGGGACACCAGCGAGGTCCTGGCCATGGCGATCGGGCAGGAGGGCGAGCCCTTCCGCATGAACGCCCTGTTCACCTCCGCGGGCGGCTACCTGTTCGGGCAGGACGACACCGGCACCTGGGACCCCTCCGACCTCGGCGTGGGTTCGGACGAGTCCATCGCCGCGATGGAACGGATCGCCGAGTTCGGCGAGGGCGGCGAAGGCGTGCTGCGCCGCTCCATCGACACCGAGAACGACGCCAACCTCTTCTACGAGGAGGAGGCGCCCTTCTTCATCGCCGGTCCGTGGAACATCGGTGACGCCAACGAGGCGGGCATCGACTTCGAGATCAGCCCCATCCCCGGCTTCGAGGGCGAGGCGCCGGCCAGCCCCTACATCGGCTACCACGCCTTCTTCGTCACCGAGGGCAGCGCCAACAGCGCCCTCGCCCAGGAGTTCGTGACCAACTACGTCACCGCCAGCGACTTCGTCCTCAGCCTCTACGAGGCCGACCCGCGCACCCCCGTGCAGGCCGAGGCCCTGGAGTCCGTCTCCGCCGACGACCCCACCATCGCCGCCATCGCCGAGGCCGGTGCCGACGGCATGCCGATGCCGTCCATCCCCGAGATGGGCGAGACCTGGGACCCGCTGGGCCAGGCCCAGGCCCAGGCCATCGCGGGCGGGGACGTGCGTGAGGCCATGGAGGCCGCCCACGACACCATCGCCGAGCAGATCGGCGGGTAGAGGTGGCCGCTTCCAGCCACGACAGCGCGGGCGCCCCCTCCCGGGCGCCCGCCCGTCCGCCGCTGCCCGGCGGGCGCTTCGCCGCCAGGGGGTCGACCGTCGGCCAGCTCGTCAAGATCGCCCTGCTCAGCGTGTTCACCGCCTTCGGCGTGTGGGCGGCCCTGCCCCTGTACGTGGCGGGCAACTGGTGGGGCATCGCCCTGGTCGCCGCGGTGGTCGGCCTGGTCTACTACGTCTACCTGTCCAAGCGCACCGTCCCGGCCAAGTACCTGGTCCCGGGCGTGGTGTTCCTGTTGGCGTTCCAGATCCTGCCGGTGCTCTACACGATGAGCACCTCCGTGACCAACCTCAGCGACGGACACCGGGGCGACAAGGCACGGGCGATCTCGGCCATCGAGGCGTTCTCGGTGACCCGCGACCCCGACTCCCCCGAGTACGTGCTCACCGTCGCCACCACGGGCGACCCCGACACCGGTGAGCTGGCGTTCCTGCTCACCGACGCCGAGGGTCACACCTACGTGGGCACCGAGGACGGTCTGGGCGACCTCGGCGGCGCCGACGTCGACGCGGCGGGGAAGGTGACCGACGCGTTCGGGTACACGATCCTCACCCCCGCCGAGGTGAACGCGCGCAGCGACGAGCTCCAGGAGTTCGCGGTTCCCACCGGCGACGGTTCGGGAATCCGTTCCAGCGGGCTGTCCAGCGCGTTCGAGGGCGGCGCGGTCCGCGTCTACGACCAGGACTGCGACTGCGTCACCGACTCCGAGACCGGCCAGGTCTACACCGCCGACAACGAACGCGGCGCCTTCTACAACGAGGACGGACAGCGGCTGGCGCAGGGCTGGCAGGTCAACGTGGGCCTCGACAACTTCGCCCGCTTCCTGTTCAACCCGACCTTCGCCGGTTCGTTCTTCGGCATCCTGCTGTGGAACCTGGTGTTCGCGGTGGCCGTCACCGGGCTCGTGTTCGTGGTGGGCCTGGGGATCGCCCTGACCCTGCACGTGCCGCGCATGCGCGGACGGGTGCTCTACCGCGTGCTGGTGATCCTGCCCTACGCGATGAGCTCGCTGGCCATGTACCTGCTGTGGCGGGACATGTTCAACACCGACTTCGGCCTGTTCAACCGGATGCTCGGGCTCCAGGTCGACTGGCTGGGCGACGTGTGGACCGCCAGGGCCGCCGTCATCCTCGCCAACGTGTGGCTGGGCTACCCGTACATGTTCCTGGTGGCCACCGGTGCGCTACAGGCCATCCCGCGCGAGCTGGGGCAGGCGGCGCAGATCGACGGCGCGGGCCCCTGGCAGGCCTTCCGGCACGTCACCCTGCCGTTGCTGATGGTCGCCATGACCCCGATCCTCATCGCCACGTTCGCTTTCAACTTCAACAACTTCAACGCGGTGTGGCTGATCACCAGGGGCGGACCGTTCTCGCCGGACAACCCGACGGCGGGCGGCACGGACCTGCTCATCACCTACACCTACCGGCTCGCCTTCAACGAGGCCACGGCCCAGTACGGGTACGCGGCGGCGCTCTCGGTGATGATCTTCCTGATCGTCTCCGTGATCTCCGTGGTCAGCCTCGGTCGGAGCAAGGCCCTCAAGGAGGTGGACCGATGACGGTCGGTGTGACCGAAGCGGCGCGCGCGACCCACACCCGGAGCGCGGGGACCCGGTTCGCCCTGTGGGCGCGCCGCCTGGGATGGCGGCACGCGGTCATGGTGGTGGTCGTGGCCTTCGCGATCTTTCCGGTGCTGTTCGTGGTCTCGGCCGCGCTCAACCCCCTGGGCACCCTGAGCAGCGCGCAGCTGTGGCCGACCGGGGCGAGCCTGGCCAACGCGCAGGACCTGTTCCGGAACACGCCGTTCACCACCTGGTACGCGAACTCGCTGTTCTTCGCGCTCACCAACGCCGCGGTGACGGTGCTGCTCTCGGCCCTGGCCGCCTACACCTTCAGCCGGATGCGGTTCAAGGGACGCCGGGTGGGCCTGATCGGCCTGCTCATCATCCAGATGTTCCCGCAGTTCCTGGCGATCGTGGCCATCTACCTGATGTTCTCCACCATCGGCGAGCTCTACCCCGCGATCGGCTTCGACACCCGGTGGGGTCTGCTGCTCGTGTACCTGGGCGGCGCACTGAGCATCAACACGTGGCTCATGAAGGGCTTCTTCGACACGGTGCCCAAGGAGCTGGACGAGTCGGCGCAGATCGACGGAGCCACCCACGCGCAGGTGTTCTTCCGGATCATGCTGCCGCTGGTGACCCCGGTGCTGGCGATCGTGGCACTGCTGGTGTTCATCTCCACCATCAACGAGTTCCTCATGGCCAGCGTGTTCCTGCGGGACACCGACGCCAAGACGCTGGGCCTGGGCCTCTACCAACTGGTCGCCTCACAGCGCAACGCCAACTTCGGCATGTTCGCCGTGGGGGCGCTGATGCTGTCCCTGCCCACGCTGATCGTGTTCTGGTTCCTCCAGCGCTACATCAGCGAGGGCCTGACCGCGGGCGCCGTCAAGGGGTAGGACGGTCCGCCCGGCGGACACCGCGTGTGCGGTCGCACGGCACACGAGAGGAGGGGCGCTCCCTGACGGGGGCGCCCCTCCTTCGTCGGGTCACGGCCCGGTCGGCGTTCGTACCGACCGGGGCCGCCCCCTACTTCTTCTTCTTGTCCTCGGCGACGCTGGAGTCGGTGGACAGCGCCGAGATGAAGGCCTCCTGGGGCACCTCGACCCGGCCGACCATCTTCATCCGCTTCTTGCCCTCCTTCTGCTTCTCCAGCAGCTTGCGCTTACGGCTGATGTCGCCGCCGTAGCACTTGGAGAGCACGTCCTTGCGGATGGCGCGGATGTTCTCGCGGGCGATGACCCGGGCGCCGATGGCGGCCTGGACCGGCACCTCGAACTGCTGCCTCGGGATGAGCTCGCGCAGCTTCTTCGTCATCTCGACGCCGTAGGCGTACGCCTTCTCCTTGTGGACGATCGCGGAGAACGCGTCCACGGGCTCGCCCTGGAGGAGGATGTCCACCTTGACCAGATCGGCCCGCTGCTCGCCGATGGGCTCGTAGTCCAGGGAGGCGTACCCCTTGGTACGGGACTTGAGGGCGTCGAAGAAGTCGAAGACGATCTCGGCCATGGGGAGCGTGTACCGCATCTCCACGCGGTCCTCGGACAGGTAGTCCATGCCCTGGAGCTCGCCGCGGCGGTCCTGGCACAGCTCCATGATCTGGCCGATGTGGTCCGAGGGGCTCAGGACCGTGGCCTTGACCATCGGCTCGTAGATGCCGTCGACCTTGCCCGTGGGGAACTCGCTGGGGTTGGTCACCACGTGCTCGGCGCCGTCCTCCATCTCCACCCGGTAGATCACGTTGGGCGCGGTGGAGATGAGGTCGAGGTTGAACTCGCGCTCCAGGCGGGCCCGGGTGATCTCCAGGTGCAGCAGGCCGAGGAAGCCGCAGCGGAAGCCGAAGCCCAGCGCGGCGGAGGTCTCCGGCTCGAAGGCCAGGGCCGCGTCGTTGAGCTGGAGCTTCTCCAGGGCGTCGCGCAGCACCGGGTAGTCGGTGCCCTCGATCGGGTACAGGCCCGAGAACACCATGGGCTTGGGTTCCTGGTACCCGCCGAGCATCTCCGTGGCGGGCTTGGCCAGGGAGGTGATGGTGTCACCCACCTTGGACTGGCGCACGTCCTTCACACCGGTGATGATGTAGCCGACCTCGCCCACGCCCAGGCCCGCGCTCTTGGTGGGCTCGGGCGAGCTGACGCCGATCTCCAGGATCTCGTGGGAGGCCTTGGTGGACATCATCTGGATGCGCTCGCGTGGGCTGAGGTAGCCGTCCACGACCCGCACGTAGGTGACCACGCCGCGGTAGGTGTCGTAGACCGAGTCGAAGATCATCGCGCGGGCCGGGGCGTCGGCCACGCCGACCGGCGCCGGGATCTGGTTGACGATCTCGTTGAGCAGGTCCTCGACGCCCTCGCCGGTCTTGGCGCTGACCTTGAGCACGTCGGAGGCCTCGCAGCCGATGATCCCGGCCAGCTCCTCAGCGTACTTCTCGGGCTGCGCGGCGGGCAGGTCGATCTTGTTCAGGACCGGGATGATCGTGAGGTCGTTCTCCAGCGCCATGTAGAGGTTGGCGAGGGTCTGGGCCTCGATGCCCTGCGCGGCGTCGACGAGCAGGATCGCGCCCTCACAGGCGGCCAGGGAGCGCGACACCTCGTAGGTGAAGTCGACGTGGCCCGGGGTGTCGATGAGGTCGAGCGTGTAGGTCTGGTCGTCCACCGCGGTGAACGGGATGCGCACGGCCTGCGACTTGATGGTGATGCCGCGCTCGCGCTCGATGTCCATGCGGTCCAGGTACTGGGCGCGCATCTGACGGTCCTCGACGACGCCGGTGATCTGGAGCATCCGGTCGGCCAGCGTCGACTTGCCATGGTCGATGTGCGCGATGATGCAGAAGTTGCGGATCAGCGCAGGATCGGTCCAGTTCGGCTGTGCCACCGTGCTCCGTTCACAGGGTTGGGTGTGGGTCGTCGTGCGCCCGGGGAGGCGCCGCCCCGCCGGGCTCTCGGTGATGGGAGGACCATCCGGCCACGGCATCGTCCATCATCCCACGGCGCCGAGACCGTCCTCACCGGATACGTCCGGTGGGGATACGGCAGTATGGGCGCGAGCGCGGGACCTGGGACCAGATTATGCGACCCGGGACCGGGAACGGGCGACGCGGGTGCCGAGCGACGAGGGCGCCGGACGAGAGCGGGTGGCGCAGGGTGAAGTGGCTTCTGAAGCGGTTGCTGGCCGGTGTGGCGGCGGTCCTGGTCGTGGTGGTGGGCGCGGGAGCGCTGCTGGTCTACCAGTTCGCGGGGTCTCCGGAGGAGTGGGCCGCCTCCCAGGGGGCGGACGCGGCCTGGGTGGGCTCGTGGGAGGACACCCGGTCGCTGGAGGGGCTGCTCGACACCGGCTCCGTGAGCACCCTGTACGTGTACGCGGGCGAGGTGGACGCGGCCGGCGGGGTGGAACGCACGCCCGACACGGCCGCGCTGCTGTCCTGGCTGGACGCGAACTTCCCCGACGTGGAGGCCCTCGCCTGGCTGCGGCACGTGGAGTCGGGGTCCTCCCTCATCAGGGACCGGTTCGACTCCGCCGCTCGTGAGGCCCTGGCCCCGGCCGTCGCCGAGGTGGGCGCGGACGGGTTCGACGGGGTGCACCTGGAGGTGCGTCCGGTGACGGTGAACGACCCGTCCCTGCCCGCGCTCGTGGAACTGGTGCGCGAGGAGCTGGACGAGGACTCCGTGCTGTCCGTGCAGGCCCACCACGTGGAGCTGGTGCCGGGCGGCCGGGTGCCATCCTTCGTCGCGGGCGGTGAGGAGAAGTACTGGTCCAAGGGCTACCTGGACCGGGTGACGGAGCACGCCGACCAGGTGGTGCTGCCCGGGGTGGGCGCGAACATGCCCTCGGCCGGGCTGTACGGCGGCTTCATGGTGCGCCAGGTGACCGAGGCGGTGACGGCGCTGCGCACGCGCGAGGACGTCACCGTACGGTTCGGGGTGCCGACCTACACCAGCCGGACGTGGGGCCCGGCGACCGGGAACGAGACCGCGCTGACCGCGCTCGCCGCCGTGCGACTGGGGATGTCGCGTGTGGAGGAGGTTCCCGAGACCATGACCCTGGGGGTTTCCCTGTACCTGGTGGACGAGGCCGAGGAGGGCGACCTGACCGCCTACCGGACGGCGTGGCTGTCCCCGGTGGACCGGGAGTGAGGCCGTGTGGTGACCGGGCCCACGGGCCCGAAGGCGCGGGTCGTCCCCCCGGGGTCCCGAGTGGTCCGCCCGGTGCGGCATACTGAGAAGTCCGTGTCTCGGACTTCCACGTTCGAATTTGAGCCCTGTGGACTCACACACACCCTGCGTCGGCGCCCACGCAGGCCTCTCATGGAACGGCTGCCCATGGGATGAGCCGCCTGTTCGACCGACGCGAAGATCACAGTAACTGGAGCACGTTTTCGCATGGCGAACATCAAGTCGCAGAAGAAGCGCATTCGGCAGAACGAGAAGGCTCGTGTCCGCAACCAGGCGGTGCGCTCTTCCCTGAAGACGGCCGTTCGGAAGTTCCGCGAAGCTGCCGAGGCCGGGAACGTCGAGCAGGCCACCGTCGCGCAGCGTGACGCCGCTCGCGCCCTGGACAAGGCCAGCAGCAAGGGCGTCATCCACAAGAACCAGGCCGCGAACCGCAAGAGCGCGATCGCCAAGCGCCTGCACGACCTGCAGTCCGCCTAGGACCCAGGTACACGGCTTCTGAGGGGCCCGGTCCGTGGGACCGGGCCCTTCGCCGTGCCCGGGGGAGGCCCGCGGCCCGGTTGTCCACAGGCGGGGATCGCCCGGTGACAGACGGTCCCGACCTGCCTAGCGTTGAACCATGGCCCCTTCGCGCCGGTCACGGCGTACTCCCGCCCCGCCCGACCCCGAGGAACGGCTGCGCACGCTCGGCCTGGACTCCGTTCCCGGCCCGGTGGACCCGGGCGGCCGGTCGTGGTCGCCCTCCGATCCCGTGGCCGCCCTGCCCCGGCCGCCCTACGCGGTCGGCGCGGACGGGGAACCCCCGCCCTCCCGGGCTGCCGGTCACGATCCGGGGCCGCACCGGCGTTCCCCGTCCCCGCCGGGCCCGTTGTGGGAGGGGTGGTCCGGGGCGGCCCCGGACACCGGGGAGGACGATCCGGCGTCCGCGTCCACCGTTCCGACCTCCCCGGCCGGGGCACCGGACGGTGCGAGGGCCCCCTCCCCCGCCTCGCGGGGCGGACCTCCCGGGCGGGTGAGCCGTCCTGGGGCTCCGGCGGCGCGGAGCTCTCACGACGGCGCGCGCCCGAGTGTCCGCGACGGCTCGACCGGGCGCCCCCGGCTCCCGACCCACGGCCGGAACGGGTCCCCCACCGAGCCCGAGCCCGGCTCCGCGCGCACTGGCCACGACGACACCGACCACGTCCGCAAGGGGCGTGGGGGGCCGCCCGGGCCCACCGAGCCGGAGCCGGTCCGGCCGCCCTCCGGGTACACGGAGCTGGCGCCCGAGTCTGCCGTCTCCGCCCTGGAGCGCGTCGCCGCCAGCTGGGGCTCGCGGACGGCGTTGTCCCGGCGCGCCGTGGCGGCCCTGGCGGTGCTGGGCGCGCTCGCCGTGGTGGGCGCCCTCCTGTTCCTGCGGGAGCGGCCCGCCGAGGTGACCGTGTCCGCGCCGGAGGGCGGGGGCGCGCCCGCCGGGGCCTCGGCTCCGCCCTCGCCGGCCGACGGCGCCGAGGCCGTGCCCGTGCCCGACGGAGAGGCCGTGCCCGAGGGCGACGTGGTGGTGCACGTGGGCGGCGAGGTGGCCGAGCCCGGCCTGTACACGATGCCCGGGGGGTCGCGTGTGGCTGACGCCGTCGAGGAGGCGGGCGGTGCGCTGCCCGACGCCGACCTGGACCTGGTCAACCTGGCCCGGCCGTTGACCGACGGGGAACGCGTCCTCGTGGGCGTCCCGCCGCCGGAGGGCGAGGCGCAGGCCGGTGCCGGGGGCGGCCCGGCACCGGTCGACCTCAACCGCGCCGACCAGTCCGCCCTGGAGACCCTGCCCGGGATCGGTGAGAAGAAGGCTCGGCAGATCCTCGCCCACCGCGAGGCCCTCGGCGGCTCCTTCGGTAGCGTCGAGGACCTGTTGGGGGTCGACGGCATCGCGGAGAAGACCTTCCGCACCCTCGAACCCCACGTGACGGTGGGGTGAGCGCCGTGGCCAGCTGGCTGGGGACCGACGCCCACGGCATGGACCGTCCGCCCGATCTGCGGCTGCTCCTGCCCGCCGTCGCCGCCTGGCTGGCGGCGCTCGGCGCCCTGGCCCTGCCTCCGTGGCTGTCCTGGTTCCTGGCGGGGGTGCTGGGCTGCGCGGCCCTGGCCGCGCTCACGGTGACCCGTCCCGCCCTGGAGGCCCCGGTGCTGGCGGTGGTCGCCGCACTGGCCTGCGCGGCGACGGTGGCGGCCGTGACCGGTACCCACGTGCACCGGACGGCGTCCAGCGCCGCCGTGGCGGCGGTGGAGCACGACGGTGAGACGACCTTCCGAGCGGTGGTCTCCACCGACCCCCGCGCCCGGGCGGGGATGCCGCGCCCCGGCCGCGCGGCATGGGTGGTGCCGGCGCGTACCGCGTGGGTGCGGGTGGAGGGGGCGGAGCGGGCGTCGCGGGCCCCGGTGGTGGTGCTGGCCTCCGGCCCCGGCTGGTCGGAGCTGTTGCCCGGTCAGTCCTTCGAGGCCCGGGGCTCGTTCCTGGCCACGGACGCCGACCCGTTGACGGCCTCGCTGGTCCTCGTGCGCGGTCCCCCTGAGCGGGTGGAGCCGCCCGGAGGGCTCCAGGCGTTTGCGGGCGGGGTCCGGTCCGGTCTGCGGGAGGCCTCCTCGGGGCTGCCCCAACCGGAGCGGGGGCTGCTCCCGGCACTGATCGTCGGCGACGTGTCGTCGTTGCCGGAACGGACCGCCGAGGACTTCCGCGCCACCGGGATGACCCACCTGCTGACGGTGAGCGGCGCCAACCTCGCGATCCTGACCGGGTTCGTGCTGGGGCTGGCGCGATGGGCGCGGGCTCCCGCCTGGTGCGCCGTGCTGGGCGGGGCCCTGATGATCTGGGTGTTCGTCCTGGTCTGCCGCCCGGAACCCAGTGTGGTGCGGGCGGCGTTCATGGGGTCGTTGGGCCTGTGGGCGCTCGCTGCGGGGCGGGAGCACGCCGGGTTGCGGGCCCTGTGCGTCACGGTGGTGGGGGTGCTGTTCGTGGCGCCGGGACTGGCCGCCTCCTACGGGTTCGCGCTGTCGGTGCTGGCCACGGCGGGCATCCTGCTGCTCGTACCGGGGTGGACCCGGGTGTGGTCGGCGCGCTGGCCCCGCCCGGTCGCCGAGGCCCTGGCGGTCGCGGTGGCGGCCCAGGTGGCGGTGGCCCCGGTGCTGGTGCTGCTGTCCGGTGAGGTGTCGTGGGTGGCGGTCCCGGCCAACGTCCTGGCCGCGCCGGTGGTGGCGGTGGTGACGGTGGCGGGTTCGGCGTTGACCGCGCTGGCCTCGGTGTGGCCCGGCGCCGCCGCGTTCCTGGCGCCCCTGCCCGGATGGGGGGTGTCCTGGATCGCCCTGGTGGCGCGGGTCGGGGCGGGCGTCCCGTTCGGCGCCCTGCCCTGGCGGTCGGACGTGGCGGGTGCCCTGGTGCTGGCCGTGGTGCTGTCGGTGTTCCTGGTGACCCGCGGCCTGGTCCGCCGGGTGCTCGCCGCCGGGGCCGTGGCGGTGCTGGTCCTGGGTTTGGCGGCCCGCTGCGTACCGGGCGGGTGGCCTCCGCCGGGGTGGGCGCTGGTCGCCTGCGACGTGGGCCAGGGTGACGCGTTCGTGCTGTCGGCGGGGCGCGGGGAGGCGGTGGTCTTCGACACGGGGGACGACCCGGACCTGGTGGACGCCTGCCTGGGGCGCCTGGGAGTGCGCGGGGTCGCGCTGCTGGTCCTGAGCCACGACCACGCCGACCACGTCGACGGCGTACCCGGGGTGCTGCGGCACCGGAGGGTCGCGGTCGCGCTGGCCCCGCCGGGGTTCGGTCAGGGCGCGGTGGGGCGGCTGCTGGAGGAGGAGGGGGTGCGACTGGAGGAGGGCGAGCGGGGGCGACGGTACCGGGCGGGTCCGTGGCTACTGCGGGTGCTCTGGCCCACCAGCGGGTTCGTGGGTTCGGTGAACGACTCCTCACTGGTGGTGCGCGCGGACGGACCGCACATGTCGGTGCTGTTCACCGGGGACGTCGAGGAGCAGGGCCAGGAGGCCCTGCTGCGCGAGCCGGAACCGGAGCTGTTGTCGGTGACCGTGCTGACCACGCCCCACCACGGGGCGAACACGCAGTCCACGGCCTTCCTGACCGCCACCGGCGCGACGGTGGCGGTCACCTCGGCGGGCAGGGGGAACGCCTACGGACACCCGACCCCGTTCACGGTGGGTGTGCTGGAGGGGGTGGTGCGGGCGCACGCGCGGACCGACCTCGACGGTGACGTCGCCGTCCTGGGCGACCCGGTGCGGGTGGCCGTCCGGGGTCCGGGGCCCGATCCGTAGCGTCTGGGAGCGGGCCCCGCCGGGTCGGGCGGCCGCGGCGGGGGTGATCGGGCACCGGTTGGTCGGCGGGGCGTGGCATCCTCGTTGTATGCCTGCACCCGCCCTCATCACGCTCATCGTCGGCGACGAGGAGCTCCTCGTCGACCGGGCCGTGGCCGCCGTCGTCGCCTCGGCCCGCGAGGAGGACCCCGAGGTGGACGTCCACGACCTCGTGCCCTCCCAGGTCGGCCCGACCACCCTGGTGGAGGTCACCTCCCCCTCGCTCTTCGGCGACCGCCGGGTGGTGGTGATCCGCTCTTCCCAGGACCTGGTCAAGGACCTCGCGGCAACCGTCACGGACTACCTCCGTGCCCCCGCCGACGACGTGTTCATGGTGCTCACCCACGCGGGCGGGGCCAAGGGCAAGGCGCTGCTCCAGGCCGCGGTGAAGGCGGGGGCCCTGAGGGTGGACTGCAAGGGGCCCACGAAGGGGACCGAGCGGGTCGCCTTCGTCAAGGGCGAGTTCTCCTCCGCAGGACGGCAGATCACCTCCGACGCCGCCCAGGCACTGGTGGACGCCGTCGGTACCGAGCTGCGCGAGATCGCCGCCGCCTGCACCCAGTTGATCGCCGACACCCAGGGCCGGGTGGACGCGGCGGCGGTGGCCCGCTACCACTCCGGCAAGGCGGAGGCCTCCGGATTCAGCGTCGCCGACCGGGCCGTGGAGGGGCGTCTGGCCGAGGCCCTGGAACAGCTGCGGTGGTCGCTCGCGGTGGGTACCGCACCGGTGCTCATCAACAGCGCGCTGGCCGGGGCGGTACGCGGGATCGCGGTGGCCGCCCAGCCGCCGCGCGGCATGAACGAGGCCGAACTGGCCAAACGGGCCAAGGTGCCCCCGTGGAAGCTGCGGACCCTGCGCCAGCAGGCCCGGGGATGGAGCGCGGCCGGGTTGACCCGGGCCATGGCGGTCATCGCGGAGACCGACGCGCTGATCAAGGGCGCCGGACGCGACCCCGAGTACGCGCTGGAGCGCGCGGTGATCGAGATCGCCCGCGCCCGGGGCGCCCGCTGACCGGAAGACCACCACACCTCCCAGCACGCGTGTGCCGGAGAGAGGGAGTTCCACGACGGGCGCCGACCCGGGGATGGGCGCCTCCCGGAACGCGCGTGGTGCGGTCGCTCCGCCGGGGCGACCTCAGCGGATGGTGCGGCCGCCCTGCCACACGCGCAGGGTGTGCAGGCCCATGGACCACGCGAAGGCGCCCTCGTGGTCGGCGTCCCACTGCACGAGGTCGGCCAGCATGCCCGGGGCGAGCATGCCCCGGTCGTTGAGGCCCAGGGCGTGCGCGCTACCCGCGGTGGCCGCGTTGAGGGCTTCCTGCACGGTCATCTCGAACATGGACACGGCCAGGGAGATGACCAACGGCATGGACGTGGTACCGGACTGCCCGGGGTTGTGGTCGGTGCCCAGGCCCACGGGGACGCCGTGGTCGAGCAGCGCGCGCACCGGCGGGGTGCGGCGTTCGTGCAGGGCGGTGGTGGGACAGGCCACGACGGGCGTGCGGGTGGCCGCCAACGCCAACAGGTCCTCGTCGTCGGCCTCGTGCAGGAGGTCCACCGAGGAGCAGCCGAGCTCGGCCGCCATCCGGACCGCTCCGTGGCGGGGCCGTGAGCAGGCGTGCAGCGTGGTGCGCAGGCCCACCGACTGGCCCACCCCCAGGAGCATGTGGGCGTCCTCGGTGGTGAACTGCTGGTTGTCGCAGTAGACGTCCACCCCGTCGGCTCCGGCCATGGCGGCGTCGCTGAGCCAGGAGGCGGCGGTGGCCACGTACTCCTTGGGGCGGCCGAAGAACTCCGGCGGGACGCCGTGCGCGGGGAAGAAGGTGACGTGCAGCCGGGGCATGCCGGGCTCCTCCTCCAGGGAGCGCAGCAGGCGCACGTCGGCGAGCTCGCCGTCCCGGGTGAGGTGGTAGCCGGTCTTGGCCTCCACGGTGGTGCTGCCGGAGAGCACCCAGTGCCGCAGGCGTTCCCGTACGGCGTTGCACAGCGTCCAGGGGTCGGTCCCCCGGGTGATGGTGACGGTCGTGGACACCCCGCCCCCGGCGGCGAAGATGTCGGCTCGGGTCGCGCCCTTGGCCCACATGTTGACCTCGGCGTAGCGGTCGCCCGCGTAGACGGGGTGGCAGTGGGCGTCGACCAGTCCGGGGGTGATGAGTCCGCCGCCGATGTTGACGACCTCGTCGACGTCGGTGAGGTCCTCCATCACCCCGGGGATGCGCTGGGGGAGCTCCGCGGCCGGGCCGACCCAGGCGATCCGGTCGTTGTCCATGAGGAGGGCGGCCTTGGTGAGCAGCTCGTTCCCGGTCCACAGGCGACCGATGTTGGTGAGGAGTACTACCGTCATGGGGGTCGCCGGTCAGTTCCGCGGCGACACACGCGGAGCGGGGACGTGGCGTGCGCGGGCGGGCATGGCGACCTCGTATCTGGATGCGATTCCGACAGGGCCGAGGGCGACCCGGAGTCGCCTCGCGGTGCCGTGACAGTGGGGGTGCGCGTTGGCCCGGGGGGACAGCGATCACTGCCGGCCAGTGCTCCAAAACCGTAGTCCATCCCCGGAGTCCGTGTACACCTCTCCAGGCGGACGAATGCGAGCGTTACCGAGCGAAACTCGCAAGCCCGCAGGGTGACGAAGGCCACCCGACCTCCCGAACTGCCCGTCCTTGCCGTGTGCGGCGTTCGGGGACGGTTCTCGTGAACGCGAGGTCCGGCCCGCTGCCGCCGGGAGAGGGGGCCCGAACACACGGCGGCCGGGACGTCGCGTGGACGTCCCGGCCGGGTGGTCGCCTGGCCTCAGGCGTTGCTGGGCGTGTACTCGTCGAGCTTGGCGGCGAGCAGCGCGGGGACGAAGGCGTGCAGCGCCGTCCCCTCGGCCGTGTGCTCCTCGCTCAGGATGCGGCCCTCCTCGTGGGCCCTGGCGATGAGGTCGCCCCGCGAGTACGGGACGAGCGCACGCACCTCCTTGGCGAGCTCGGGGAGCGCGTCGGCCAGCGCGGTGACCAGATCGGGCACCCCCTCGCCGGTGCGCGCGGAGACCTCGACCAGGTCGGGGTAGCGGGTGCGCAGCGTCCTGAGGGTATCGGGGTCGGCGGCGTCGACCTTGTTCACCACGATGAGCTCGGGCACGTCGACGGCCTCGATCTCGGCGAACACCTCGCGGACCGCGCTGATCTGCTGTTCGGGGTCGGGGTGCGAGCCGTCGACCACGTGCAGGATCAGGTCGGAGTCGGCGACCTCCTCCAGGGTGGAGCGGAACGCCTCCACCAGCTGGTGCGGCAGGTGCCGGACGAAGCCGACGGTGTCGCTCAGGGTGAAGCCCCGGCCGTCGGGCGTGCGTGCCTGGCGGACGGTCGGGTCGAGGGTGGCGAACAGGGCGTTCTCCACCAGGACCCCGGCACCGGTGAGCCGGTTGAGCAGGCTCGACTTGCCTGCGTTGGTGTACCCGGCGATCGCCACCGAGGGCACCTCGCGGGTACGCCGGACGTCCTTCTTGACATCGCGCGCGGTACGCATGTGGGCGAGCTGACGGCGCAGCTTGGCCATCTTGTCGTTGATGCGTCGGCGGTCGGTCTCGATCTTGGTCTCACCGGGTCCGCGCAGTCCCACGCCGCCGCCCGCGCCGCCACCGCCGGAGCCGCCGGCCTGTCGGGACAGTGAGTCGCCCCAACCGCGCAGGCGCGGCAGCAGGTAGTTGAGCTGGGCGAGTTCGACCTGGGCCTTGCCCTCGCTGCTGCTGGCGTGCTGGGCGAAGATGTCGAGGATCAGGGCGGTGCGGTCGACCACCTTGACCTTGACGACCTCCTCCAGTTGGCGCAGCTGGCCCGGGGTGAGTTCGCCGTCGCAGATGACGGTGTCGGCACCGGTGGCCTCGACGATGTCGCGCAGTTCGGCGGCCTTGCCCTTGCCGACGTAGGTGGCGGGGTCGGGCTTGGACCGGCGCTGGGTGAGTCCTTCGAGGACGAGGGCGCCCGCCGTCTCGGCGAGTGCGGCCAGCTCGGTCAGCGAGTTGTCGGCGTCGGTCTGGTTGCCCCTGGTCCAGACGCCGATGAGCACGACGCGTTCGAGCCGGAGCTTACGGTTCTCGACCTCGGTGACGTCGGTGAGCTCGGTGGACAGGCCCTGGACGCGGCGGAGCGCGTGCCGTTCGGCCAGTTCCATCTCGCCCTGGTCGGGCGCGTGGCCCTGGTCCTCGTGGTGGTCACCGCCGGTGGCGGCGCCACCGGTGGTGCTCTCCTCACGGAGGTCGTCCGCGCCGTGGGCCCCGTGGCCCGCGCGGTCGCTTCCGTGGGTGTCAGCTGTATTCATATCCCTCCAGGTGGGTCAACGCGTACGCCGCCGTCGTTCTTCCCGGAGCGGGTGGGCGGCCCCGTGGCCACGATGCTCGCACCTCCGCTCGGGCGGGGCATCCGAATTATCGCAGGGAACGTGACACAGGCCATGTCTCGACTCGGGCGCGTGAGACGCTGGGAGTAGATCGGACACTCAAGAAGCGCAGATCTTTCGGGGAAAGTTTGGGCATACTTCCGAGACGATGAAGATCTCCACTGATCAAGCGTGTGAGTGACGTTGACCGCTCGACATCAAGATAGTAGCTTCATTTCCACATCCCAGAAGCTTGTTTCGTATTGCGGAAGGTTCTCCATGGGCGCCACGCACGGGGTCGAGATCACCGGCCCCCTCAACGATCGGTTCGACGAGATCCTCACCGAGGACGCCCTCGCCCTCGTCGCCGAACTGCACCGCACCTTCGAACCGCGCCGCCAGGAGCTGCTGGCCGCGCGCCGGACCCGCGAGGAGCGGATCGCCGCCGGTGAGGACCTCGACTTCCTCCCCGAGACCAGGCACATCCGCGAGGACGACAGCTGGAGGGTCGCCCCGGCCGCGCCCGGCATCACCGACCGCCGCGTCGAGATCACCGGTCCCACCGACCGCAAGATGACGATCAACGCGCTCAACTCGGGCGCGAAGGTGTGGCTGGCCGACTTCGAGGACGCCAACACCCCGCTGTGGGAGAACATGATCCAGGGGCAGCTCAACCTGCGCGACGCCCTGGACCGCGAGATCGACTTCACCTCCCCCCAGGGCAAGACCTACGCCCTCAAGGACGACTCCGAGCTGGCCACGATCGTGGTCCGCCCGCGCGGCTGGCACCTCGACGAGAAGCACGTCCTCGTCGACGGCCAGCGCACCAGCGGCGGCATCGTCGACTTCGCGCTCTACCTCTTCCACAGCGCCAAGCGCCAGATCGCCAAGGGCCGGGGGCCCTACTTCTACCTGCCGAAGATGCAGAGCCACCTGGAGGCGCGCCTCTGGAACGACGTCTTCGTGCTGGCCCAGGAGCGCCTGGAGATCCCGCGCGGCACCATCCGCGCCACCTGCCTGATCGAGACCATCCCGGCCGCGTTCGAGATGGAGGAGATCCTGTACGAGCTCCGCGAGCACTCCGCGGGCCTCAACGCGGGCCGCTGGGACTACCTCTTCAGCATCATCAAGACCCACCGCACCCGCGGCCGCGCGTTCCTGCTGCCCGAGCGCAACGCCGTCACGATGACCGCCCCGATGATGCGTGCCTACACCGAGCTGCTGGTCAAGACCTGCCACAAGCGCGGCGCCCACGCCATCGGCGGCATGGCCGCCTTCATCCCGTCCCGCAGGGACGAGGAGGTCAACCGGAACGCCTTCGCCAAGGTCCGTGACGACAAGTCCCGTGAGTCCGGCGACGGTTTCGACGGCTCCTGGGTCGCCCACCCCGACCTGGTCCCGATCGCCCGCGAGGTCTTCGACGGCGTCCTGGGCGACCGCCCCAACCAGATCGACAAGCAGCGCCCCGACGTCGAGGTGACCGCCGCCGACCTGCTCGCCGTGGATCAGACCCCGGGCGGCGTCACGCTCGCCGGTCTGCGCAGCAACGTCAACGTCGCCCTCCAGTACCTGGCGGCGTGGATGGGCGGCAACGGCGCGGTGGCGATCCACAACCTCATGGAGGACGCCGCCACCGCCGAGATCTCCCGGTCCCAGATCTGGCAGTGGCTGCACAACGACGTCACCCTGGACGGCGGCGAGAAGGTCACCGCCGAGCTGGTGCGCCAGATCATCGGCGAGGAGCTGACCGCGATCCGCGAGTCCCTGGGCGACGGCTTCGACGAGGGCCTGTACAAGCAGGCCAGTGAGCTCTTCACCGAGGTGGCCCTGGACGACGACTACGTCGACTTCCTGACCCTGCCCGCCTACGAGCGCATGCCGTAGCGGCCCGGGGCCCGTCCGGGCCGGCCTCCCCGGCGGCCCGGCGGAACCCCACCGGTTCCACACAACGAAATATCGTTTCCACCGTGCCCCCTTGCCTCGGCAGGGGGCGCGGTCGTACGGTCCCCTTGCGAGACCGCAGAAGGAGGACACCGCCCCCCGCCGGGTCCTCCGGACGGAACCGGGAGGCGCCCATGACCACGCCCGTACAGCGCACCACCGAGGTGTTGGCCGCCCTGACGCCCCGGCTGCGCGAGATCTGCGGTGACGACGGGGTCCTCACCGACCCCTCCCAACGCCGCGTCTACGAGAGCGACGGCCTCACCCACCACCGTGCCACCCCCGGTGTGGTGGTCATGCCGACCACCACCGAACAGATCGCGGCCGTCGTCCGGCTCTGCGCCGAACACGGCGTCCCGTTCGTCCCGCGCGGTGCGGGCACCGGCCTCTCGGCCGGTGCGCTCCCCCACTCCGAGGGCGTCCTGCTGGTCACCTCCCGTATGCGACGCGTGCTGGAGATCGACGTCGACAACGAGTGCGCGGTGGTCGAACCGGGCGTGGCCAACCTCGACGTGACCCGGGCCGCCAGCCCCTTCGGGTACTACTACGCGCCCGATCCCTCCAGCCAGCAGGTGTGCTCCGTGGGCGGCAACGTCGCGGAGAACTCGGGCGGTGCGCACTGCCTCAAGTACGGGTTCACCGTCAACCACGTGCGCGGCCTCCAGATCGTCACCCCCTCCGGCGAGGTCGTCGAGCTCGGCGGAAAGGCCCCCGGGGCGCACGGGTACGACCTCATCGGTGCGTTCGTCGGTTCCGAGGGCACCCTGGGCGTGGCCACACGGGTCACGGTGTCCCTGACCCGGAGCCCCGAGCGGACCGTCACCCTGCTGTCGGCGTTCACCTCACTGGACGCGGGCGGTCGGGCGGTGAGCGCGATCATCGCCGCCGGGGTGCTGCCCTCCGCGATCGAGATGATGGACGCGCTGGCCGTCGAGGCCGCCGAACGCGCCGTGGCCTGCGCCTACCCCGAGGGGGCGGCCGCCGTACTGGTGGTGGAACTGGACGGCCCCGCCGAGGAGGTCGACGCCCAGCTGGAACGCGTCACGGCGCTGTGCGCGGACGCCGGGTCCTTCGAGACCCGAGCGGCCAGCGGTGCCGAGGAACGGGCCCTGATCTGGAAGGGCCGCAAGTCGGCCTTCGCCGCGGTGGGCCGGATCAGCCCCGCCTACATCGTCCAGGACGGAGTGGTGCCGCGCACCGCCCTGGGTGAGGTGCTGGGCCGGATCGCCGCCCTGTCGCGGGAGTCCGGCATCCGGGTGGCCAACGTCTTCCACGCCGGGGACGGCAACCTGCACCCGCTCGTGTTGTTCGACGACGCCGAGCCCGGTGAGGCCGAGCGCGCCGAACGGGTGTCGGGGGCGATCCTGGACCTGTGCGTGGAGTACGGCGGGTCGATCACCGGCGAACACGGGGTGGGTGTGGACAAGGCGTGCAAGATGCCCCGGATGTTCGACGACGCCGCCCTGGAGACCTTCGACCTCTTCCGGCGGGCCCTCGACCCGGAGGGGATCGCCAACCCGGAGAAGCTGTTGCCCACACCGCGCCTGTGCGGTGAGCGTCCCGGGGTGCGCACCGGGGTCCACCCCCTGGTGGAGTCCGGCGCGGCCGAACAGTTCTGAACCGGTCGGGCGCGGGCCGACCGGTGGTACGGGAGCGACGACGAGGGCTGGGAGGGCCGAGGGTGACACCGAACCTGGATGTCGAGGGCTGTTCGCTACGGGAGGCGACGGAGCGGGACGCCGTGTGCGGCGTGCGCCCGGGGCGGGTGGCGGCGCCGTCCGACACCGACGCCCTCGCACGGGTGATGGCGGCGGCGCACCGGAGCGGGCTCACGGTGACCCCGCGCGGCGGCGGCACCGCCCTGGACTGGGGCGGGACGCCGCGCTCGGTGGATCTGCTGGTGGACGTCGCGGCGCTCTCCTGGATCGACCACGACGCCGGTGACCTGGTGGTGGAGGTCGGCGCGGGCACCCCGGTGGCCGACCTGTACGCGGCGCTGGCCTCGGCGGGCCAGCGGTTGTCCTTCGACCCGGTCCGGCGGGGCGGCACGGTGGGCGGCGCCGTGGCCACCGGGGTGAGCGGGCCGCGTCGCCTGCTGTGCGGCGCCCTGCGCGACCTCGTGATCGGGATGACGGTGGTGCGCTCGGACGGGGTGGTGGCCCGCAGCGGCGGGCGCGTGGTCAAGAACGTGGCCGGATACGACCTGGCCAAGCTGCACACCGGCGGGTACGGAACCCTCGGCGTGGTCGCTTCGGTGGCCTTCCGCCTGCACCCCCTGCCCGAGGCGTTGTGCCTGGTGAGCGCGCGGGTGTCCTCCCGATCGCGGGCCGAGGAGGCCCTGGCCTCGTTGCGGGCTACCTCCGTGGTGCCCTCGGCCGTGGAACTGGACTGGCCCGCCGAGGGCCCCGGACGGCTGGACGTGGTGGTGGAGGGGACCCCCGCCGGGTTGCAGGCACGCGCGGGGAGGACGGTGCGGGCCCTGGCGGAGTCCGGCGCCGACGGCCCGCCCACCGTCTCAGAGGAGGTGCCCGGGGACTGGGGGCTGTTGCCCGAGGAGGGCACCCTGGCCCTGGTCACAGTGCCCCCGGCGGAGAGCGTGGCGGCCGCATGCCGGGTGGTGGAGGTGTCCGGAGCGGTGGGCGCGAGCGCCCACGTGCGCGGCTCGGCGGCCACCGGTTCCCTGGTGGTGTCCTTCCCGCCCGGTACCGACCCCGAACGGGTCCGGCTCGCGGTGGACGGCGTGCGCTCGGAAACCGCGTATCCGCTGGTGCTCCTGCGCTCCGAACCGGACGTGCGGGCCAGCGGTGTCAGTCCGTGGGGCGAGGTCCCCGGGCTGGGCCTGATGCGCGCGGTCAAGGACGCGCTCGACCCCGGACACCGCCTGTCACCCGGCCGCTTCGCCGGGGGCATCTGACCTCGGTCCGACCTCGGTGCCCATCGCCTGGGCGCCGACCGGACCGCCGCCCCGTACGCACCGACCCAGGGAGCCCGCGTGACCGACCTACCGTCCCCGCCCAGTGGTGGCCCCGAGGAGAGGGAGCGGCTCTTCGGTGAGCTGCTGAGCGACTGCGTGCACTGCGGGTTCTGCCTGCCCACCTGCCCCACGAACGTGCTGTGGGGCCAGGAAATGGACTCCCCGCGCGGGCGCATCCACCTCATGGGCCAGGCGCACGAGGAGGACGTGCTCACCCCTACGGCGGTCGGCCACTTCGACAACTGCCTGGGGTGCCTGGCGTGTGTGACCTCGTGCCCGTCCGGGGTGGCCTACGACGCCCTGATCGAGCACACCCGGTACCGGGTCGAGGAGGAGCACCGGCGCACACCGGGCGAGCGCGCGCTGCGCGGCGCGGTGTTCTCGCTGTTCCCGTACCGGGGGCGGCTGCGGGCCCTGCGCGGTCCGCTGCGCGCCTACCAGGCCAGTGGTGTCTCGGCCCTGGTCCGCCGATCCGGAGTCCTGGACCGGCTCTCACCGGCGCTGGCCACGATGGAGCGGATCGCCCCGCCGCTCTCGGCTGCCCCACCTCCGCTGCCCGAACTCGTTCCCGCGGTGGGCGGGCGGCGCGCCCGGGTGGGCATGCTCGTGGGGTGCGTGCAGGGCGCGTTCTTCCCCGAGGTCAACACCGCCACCGCCCGCGTTCTGGCCCTGGAGGGGTGTGAGGTGGTGATCCCGCGTTCCCAGGGGTGCTGCGGGGCGCTGTCGGGGCACGCGGGTCGGCTCGCCGAGGCGGCGGGCTTCGCCAAGGACCTGGTCGAGGTGTTCGAGGCCCGGCAGGTGGAACGGGTCGTGGTGAACTCGGCCGGGTGCGGGTCGGGTATGAAGCACGTCGAGCGCACGCTCGCGGAGGCGGGCGCCGGTCCGGCCTGGGTGGAGCGGGCCCGCGCGTTCTCCGCGAAGGTGGTGGACCTGAGTGAGTACCTGGTGGAACTCGGGCCGCGCGCCGAACGCCGACCGGTGCCGCTGCGCGTGGCCTACCACGACGCCTGCCACCTGTCCCACGGCCAGGGCGTGACCCGGCAGCCTCGCGAGCTGCTGCGGGGCGTCCCGGGGTTGGAGGTGGTCGACCTGCCCAACGCGGAGATCTGCTGCGGCTCGGCGGGCGTGTACAACCTGTTCCGTCCGGAGACCGCGGCCGCGCTGGGCGACCGCAAGGGCGCGGACGTGGCCGCCACGGGGGCCGGGGTGCTGGTGTCGGGCAACCCGGGGTGCGCGCTCCAGATCGCGTCGGCGATGGAGCGCGCGGGGGAGCCGACGAGGGTGGCCCACACCGCGCAGATCCTGGACGCCTCCCTGCGCGGTCTGGGAGCGGAGCCGTTCACCGGAGTTCGCGAAAAGGCGTGAACCGGGGGCGGAGCGGGCGGCGATAGGGGTGTGGAGAGCACCGATCGCCGCCTTTGCTTTGGGAGGGCACCGCTCTGCGCACGGGATCGCGTCGGGACGCATCGGGCGAACCCCCGGAGTGGTCCGAAAACGAGAACGGGATCAGGTATTCACGCGCGTGCGCCACGGCGAGCGCGCTCCCTGACGCGCCTGAACCCACCGCCCGCCCACACGCACACCACGCCTCACCTCCACCCCCCTTCCGACTCACCAGCTGCGGCCCGCCGGTGCCGACACCGGCGGGCCCCCGACAGGAACGTTCGTGCCCAACAGAACCCTCTCCTTCGCCTACACGGCCTGTGCCCTGTTCGCCGTCCTCATCGCCTACCTCCTCGCCATCGGAGTCGAACGCCTCCAGTACACGCTGGAGGACACGCGCGTCGTGTGGATCTCCGAGAACGACGAGAGCAGCGACGCCGCCGAGGTCGCGGCCGCCGTGCAGCGGGTCGCCGAGGACCACGACACCGTGATCGGCTACGGGGTCCTCGACGTGAACGACCCGTACTCGGTGAGCCACCTCTACCTGGCGCTGCCCGACTCCCCCACCCCCCAGGCGCGGTGGTTAGAGGAGGGCTATCCCGGCTTCGACCCGGGATTCACCGTCCGGACCCACCCCCTGGCCGACTTCGAGGACGTGGGACCCAACGGCCACTACCTGGTCTTCGGTTCGTCGGAGACCGAGACGGCCCTGCGCGCCGAGCTCGCCGAACTCGGCCTGTACGAGGCCCCCGGGGTACAGACCACCCGGGCGTGGCACTTCTTCACGGGCGGACACCTGTTCCACCTGTCGGTGGTCGCCCTGCTCGCCGCCGTCACGGCGGCCGGAGCCGGGGTCCTGCTGGCCTCGAGGGACTACGGCGTGTGGCGCCTCCAGGGGCGTTCCTACCTCCGCGTCCTCGCGGCCGACCTGCTCAAGGTCGCCCGGCTGGCGGCGGTGGTGCTCCCCCTGGTCACCGCGGGCACGCTGGTGTTCCTCGGCCCGTACAACGGGTGGAACCAGCTCGGCCTGTTCTCTCTCATGGCCCTGGTCTTCCTCGGTCTGCTCACGGCCGCCTGTCTCCTGGCCCACGCCGCCGCGCTGGGCCTGGTGTACTCGACCAGCGTCCTGGCCTCCCTCAAAGGTCGTCTGCCGGTCCGCAGCACCTACGCCTGCGTCTACCTCGTCAGGCTCCCCGTCCTGGTGCTGACCCTGGTCGTCCTCGGCAACATCGTCACCGCCGCCCAGGGCCTACGGGACCAGCGGGTCCAGCTGGACCTGGCCGAGGCGCAGGGCGACACCTCGTTCCCCTCCCTGAGCGCCAACTACGGGTGGGCCGACGAGCAGGCCGTGGACGACGAGCTCGGCCCCTGGCTGCGCGAAGCCGACTCCCGGGGCGACATGGTGCTGGTCGTTCCCAGTGACACCGCCCTGCTCTCACCGCCGTCCCCGGACCTCCCGCCGACCCCCGGCTCCGAGCGGCCGCTCCTGTTCGTCAACGACACCTACCTGGGCGAGCAGGAGGTCCTCGCCCCCTCAGGGGAGCGGTACGGCCCGGGCGGGTCCGTGCGCGTCCTGGTCCCCGAAGGCGCCGCGGCGGACGTCGGGGCCGTCACCGCGGACGCCATCGGCTCCTGGCTGGACCTGCACGGCGGACCCGACCGGGCGCCCCGGACCGAGGTTCTTCCGCTGGCCGACGGGCAGACTCTGTACACCTACGCCGCCAAGGGCCTCGACTCCCCGAGGCCCCACCTGCCGCTGGTCCACGACGCCGTCGTGGTCGTCCTCCCCAACGCGGGGGTGCTCTCCGACAGCGCGTACGTCTCCTACATGACGACGCGTTCGACCGTCTTCCCGGACCCGGAGGTGGTGGAGGACCACCGGGAACGCGACCCCACCGCGTCGCGGTACATCGCCATGGTGGAGCCCCTCTCCACCAGTGCGCGCCACACCCACAGCCAGACCCTGACGGTCCTGCGCGGCGAGCTGTTCAACCTGGTCGGCGCGGCCGCCGTCCTCCTGCTCACCGGCATGGCCGCGTGCGTCATCCACGTGCGGTCCCGCGCCCAGGAGATCTTCGCCCGGCACATCTGCGGCTGGACCTTCCCGGCCACGCACCGGCGGCTCCTGCTCACCGAGGGGGCGATCACCCTGATATTCCTCGGTGGGGTCCTGTGGGACACGCTCTCCAGGATCGCCGCCGCCGCGAATCCGGCCACGGCGGGACTTCCGACGGCCGCGCCCACCGGGGCCGAGCCGCTCTACGCGCTCGGGATCGCCGCGGCCTGCCTGCTGGTCACCGTCACCGCGCTCGCCCTCTTCCACCGCCGTGTCGTCCGCGAGGGCGCCTCCCGGGCCTGAGGGCCTCGAACCGAAGACGCAAGGAAACCCATGATCACCCTGAACGACCTCGGCAAGTCCTTCGGCTCCCGCGTCCTGTGGGAGGGCCTGGACCTCACGGTAGAGCCGGGCCGCATGCTCGCACTGGTCGGTGCCAGCGGCTCGGGGAAGACCACCCTGCTCAACTGCATGGGCCTGTTGGACAAGCCCAGCTCCGGACGGATCGTGTTCGAGGGCACCGACGTCACCCGGCTCGGCCCGGGGCGCCAGCGCAGGTTCCGCCGCGACCACCTCGGCTACCTCTTCCAGAACTACGCCCTGATCGAGAACGCCACCGTCAGGGCCAACCTCGACGTGGCTCGGCGGCGCCGCACCCGCACCGAGCACGCGAGCGCGCTGTCCCGGGTGGGTCTGGCCGGGCGGGAGGCGGAGAAGGTACACCACCTGTCCGGCGGAGAGCAGCAGCGCGTGGCCCTGGCACGCCTCATGGTGAAGAGGCCCTCACTGGTCCTGGCCGACGAGCCGACCGGCGCCCTGGACGGGGACAACGCCGCGATGGTCGTGGACGTACTGCGCGAGATGAGCCGGGAGGGCTGCGCGGTGGTCGTCGCCACGCACAACGACACCGTCCGTGACGCCTGCGACGCCGCGTTCGACGTCTCGGCCGGGCGGGAGGCGACCGTGCGGTGAACGCCCGGGCGGTCCCGTCAGACCAGCACGGTCTCGCCCTCGGCGACGATCACGGCGGGGCCGCGCAGCCGGGCGCCCGAGGCGTCCAGGTAGACCACGCACTCACCGCCGGGGACGCGCACCCGCCACGTGGCGCCCTCGCCCTCGGGGGTGGCGGCAGCGGCGGCGGCGACGATGCCGGTGCCGCACGAACGGGTCTCTCCGGAGCCCCGTTCGTACACACGCATCTCCAGCACGCCGGGACCGACCTCGGAGAACACCTCGACGTTGGCTCCCTGGGGGAAGGCCTCGGTGTCCACCACGGGGGGTTCGGTCAGGTCGATCCCGGCCACGGGGGCGTCGACAGCGCAGGCCAGGTGCGGGTTGCCCACGGAGATGCGGGCACCGCGCACGACCTGTCGGGCGAGCTCGGCCGAGGAGGTGCCGAGCCGTTCGACCCGGCCCATGTCCACGGTGACGTCGCCGCCGGGCTCGATGACGACCCCCTTGGCGCCGTCACGGGTCCCGACCTCGAAACGGTCGCCGGCGGCCAGACCGGCGTGCCTCAGGTAGTGGGCGAAGACCCGCACCCCGTTGCCGCACATCTCGGCCACGCTGCCGTCCGAGTTGCGGTAGTCCATGAACCACTCGGTCCGTTCGGCGGTGCGGGCGGACGGGGCGAGGACCTCACCCAGTGCGCGCGTGCGCACCACCCGCAGGACACCGTCGGCCCCGATACCGGAGCGCCGGTCGCACAGCGACCGGACGGTCTCCTCCGTGAGCTGGAGCTCCCCGTCGGGGTCGGGGAGGATCACGAAGTCGTTCTCGGTTCCGTGGGCCTTGGCGAATCGCATGCCCGCCATCCTAGACGCGGGCGCGCGGGTCACCGAACGGACCGCACCGCGCCGGGGCCAGGGGCGTCCCGGGCCTGCCGCCCAACTCCCACCGATCTCTCACCCGCCCTGGCACCGGCGCGGTCCGGACGTGGTTACGCTGGGGGAATGATCAAGGTGATCGCGGTCGTGGGCCCGACCGCTGTGGGCAAGTCGGACCTGGCCGTCGATCTGGCGGAGTGGTTGGAGGAACGGACCGGGCGCCGGGGCGAGGTGATCAACGCCGACTCCATGCAGCTGTACCGGGGCATGGACATCGGCACCGCCAAGCTTGCCCCGGAGGAGCGCCGGGGCGTGCCCCACCACCTCCTGGACATCTGGGACGTGCACGAGCCCGCCGACGTCGCCACCTACCAGGCCCTCGCCCGCGAGCGGGTGGACGACTGCGCCGACCGCGACGTCATCCCCGTACTGGTGGGCGGTTCCGGTCTGTACGTGCGCGCCGTCCTGGACCACATGGAGTTCCCCGGCACCAACCCCCGGGTGCGCGCCCGTCTGGAGGGCGAGCTGGCCGACGTCGGGCCCGGGCTGATGCACGCCCGGCTCGCCGAGGCCGACCCCGAGGCGGCCCGCACCATCCTTCCGGGCAACGGACGGCGGATCGTCCGCGCCCTGGAGGTCATCGAACTGACGGGGCGACCGTTCACCGCGAACCTGCCCGACCACACCTCCTTCTACCCGTGCGTGCAGCTGGGGCTGACCGCCCCGCGCCCCGAACTCGACGAGCGGATCGACCTGCGGGTGGAGCGCATGTGGGAGCAGGGCCTGGTGGAGGAGGTCCGGGGCCTGGACGCGCGCGGGCTGCGCGAGGGCCGCACCGCCGCCAAGGCGCTCGGCTACGCGCAGGCGCTGGCCCAGCTGGACGGCGCGATCACCGAGTCGGAGGCCAAGGCCCAGACCGCGCAGGCCACACGCAGGTTCGCCCGGCGCCAGGAGTCGTGGTTCCGCCGCGACCCCCGGGTGCACTGGCTCCCCTATGACGCGCCGACCCTGCTGGAACGGGCGTTGACGCAGGTGGAGTCCGCGCTGTCGGGGCGCACCGAGGAGCCGGGTGAGGCGCTGGTGGACGTCGCCACGATGCTGCCGCACTCCCTGTCCTGAACCGCGGGCGGTTCAGGTCCAGGCTGCCACGAAGTACCCGACGCCGTAGGGGGCCTCGTAGGCGAGCAGCTCGCCGGTGAGGGAGGACCCCGCGGCGGCCCCGGCCAGGACCTGCCAGGCGGCGCGGCCCGCCACCATGAGGTCGCCGGCCAGCACGGGGTCGAGTGCGGCCAGCCGGGCGTGGTCGGCCGCGGCCAGCGCCTCGGCGACCGCGTCGTCGTGGGGGACGGCGCGGTCGTCCACGCGTCCGGGTGAGTGCTCGGTTCGGCGGGCGCTGCCGTCGCCCGTGACCAGGAGCGCGACCCGCTCCGCCGACCCGGCGATCTCGGCGCCGAGCACGGCGGCGCGCTCGGGAGCGGTGTCGGCGGGGACCTCCAGGTAGCCGTCGGGGGTGAGCCCGACCCGTTCGGCCAGCCAGCGCCCGGTCGTGGCCGCCACGTCGAGGACGGCGGGGGCCGGTCCGACCCCCAGGGCGAGGCCGAAGTCAGCGAGGTCGCCCCCGGCGTCCGGACCGAAGCGGCGTTCGGCGGGCCCCCGGCCCACGACCACGAGGCGTTCGGCGCGGGCGTCGCCGAGCCGGGCGACGGCGCGGTCGCAGGCGGCCCTGAGTCCGTCCAGGTCCGGTGCGGCTCCCTGGGCGATCTCCGGGAACAGCACGGGCGGGTGCGGGCACACTGCGGCGGCGATCAACACAAGGGCGAGGCTACCGCCCCCTCTCCCTCCCGGTCGGTACCCCTCCACCGCGCCGCGACCCGTTCCGGCCCCCGAAGGGCTTGTCCCCGAGCCCTCCCTGGCCTAGATTTGACTGTGTGACCAGATTTGAAATCCAGTCACACGGTCATTTCGATGCGGTCGGGGAAGGGAGGGCTGGATATGGTCGTCGCGTCGACGCTGGTGGCCGCCCCACCGGCGACCACCGCATCGAAGGAGCCGCACGTGTCCCCGTCCGCCGACAGCAGGGCCCAGGCCCGGCCCGCCTCCGAACGTGAGCTGCGGGCCGACCGCATCCTCGACGCCGCCGAGGAGCTCATGGTGGCCTGGGGCCACCGCAAGACCACCATCGACGACGTCGCGCGACGGGCCGGGATCGGCAAGGGCACCGTCTACCTGCACTTCCCCACCAAGGAACGCCTGTTCCTCACGGTGGTGATGCGCGCCCAGCACACCATCGTCGAACGGCTCCTGGACATCATGCGCGCGGACCCCGAAGCCGCCCGCCCCAGCGAGGTCGCCCGCCACGTCTACCTCCTCCAGTTCGACACCCCCGTCGTCCGGACCCTCTACGGCAACGGCGGCGAGGAGCTCGGCGCCTTCTCCCGCACCTATCCCCACCTGGCCAAGGACCTCTCGGAGGCCCGGCAGAGCGTCCTGGGCGACTACTGGGCCCTGTTGGACGAACACGGTGTCCTGGGTCCGCAGATCCCCGCCGACCAGCGCTTCTACGCCTACTGCTCGACCATCGTCGGGCACCTGCTCACCGAACCCCTGCTCGCCCAGCAGGGCTTCCCCGTCCCCGACCGCGCTGCCCGGGCCGACCTGGCCGCGCGCAGCATCCGTCTGCTCCTGGAACAGGACGTGCCCGAACCCGCGATGCGGGCCGTGCAGACGGGAACTATCGCCCTCTTCGCCGCTCTCGACCAGCTCCTGACCGGCGAGATCGAGGAACAGAAGAGCGTCAAGCGCAGCACGTAGACCCCAGGAGGGGCACATGCACACCGTCACACCCCGCACGGACCAGTACGAACCCGAGCCGGTCAACATGCGCTCGGAGGAGTTCGCCTCCCGTCCGCTGGAGGTCGTCGAGCGCATCCGCGCGGCGGGCGGCTCCGCCCCCGTCGTCTTCCTCGACGGCCAGCCCGCCCGGGCCTTCGTCGACGACGCCGACGTGCGCACCATCCTCGGCGACCGCCGGTTCGTGGTCGACCCGGACCACGTGCCCGGGGGCCCCACCGGTGTCCGGCGCTCCGACGCCATGGCCCACCTGGGCCTGCGCCCCGACCTCATCACCTACCTGACCGAGTCCCTGCTGGACAAGGACGGCTCCGACCACGCGCGCCTGCGCAAACTCGTCTCCCGCACCTTCACCGTGCGGCGCGTCAACGCGATGCGGCCGGCAGTGGAGCGGATCACCGCCGACCTGCTGTCGGCCCTGCCCGGACACGCGGACGACGACGGCGTGGTCGACCTGATCGAGCACTTCGCCTACCCGCTGCCCATCACGGTCATCTGCGACCTGGTGGGCGTCCCGGTGGCCGAGCGCGCCCAGTGGCAGGCCTGGAGCCACCAGCTCGCCCGGTTCGACCCCGCCCGACCGGAGGAGATGAACCGGGTCCTCGGTGCGATGATCGAGCACGTCGAGGCGATGATCGACGAGCGCCGCGACCACCCGCGAGAGGACCTGCTCGACGCGCTCGTGCGCGCACGGGACGAGGGCGGTGGCCGCCTCTCCCAGAGCGAACTGGTCACGCTGGTGTTCACCCTGGTCATCGCCGGGCACGAGACCACCGCGCACCTGTTGGGCAACGGCACGCGCGTACTCCTGGAACACCCGGACCAACTCGCCCTGCTCCGCTCCGACCCCGCGCTCCTGCCCGACGCCGTCCACGAGATGCTCCGTGTCGGGGGCACCGCCGTCACGGCCAAGGCCCGGTACGCCGCCGAGGAGGTCCGGCTCACCCGGGGAACGGTGGCCGCGGGGGAACGGGCCGTGGCGATCGTGGCGGGAGCCAACCACGACCCGGCCGTACACGCCGATCCGTACCGGTTCGACGTCACCCGGCACCGGGGCAGGCCCGGTGAGGCCCACGTGGCCTTCGGGCACGGCGCGCACTACTGCCTGGGCGCCGCGCTGGCGCGTCAGGAGGGGGAGGTCGCCGTGGGAGCCCTGTTCGCGGCCTACCCGGAACTCTCACTGGTGCCCGGCCGCCCGCCCGTGCGCGACACCGTCCCGGGAACACTGCGCCTGAGGGAGCTTCCGGTACGGCTCGGGGGCGCCGGGTCGTGAACCCCCACCGGTTCCGGACGGCGCGAGGCCCCCGGCGCGGGCGCGCCGGGGGCCTCGCGGCCCGTTCGGGGTGCGGCGGTCAGGCGTCGCAGCACCCGCCCTCGGGGGCAGGCTGCTCCGGGGGGACACCGATCCGGGGCATGCCCAGCAGGACGTCGGGCTTGGTGACCTGGACCGGTCGGCCCTGGCGGGCGTCCCAGGCGTCGCCCGCGCGGGTGCGGCGCAGGCGCCTGATCCCGGAGTCGGCGACCAGGTGGTGCGGGGCGGCGTAGGTGACCTCGACGGTGACCATGTCACCCGGCCGCGGCTCCTCGGAGTCGCCCACGGCGAAGTGCACCAGGCGGTTGTCGGGGGCGCGGCCGGACAGGCGGCGGTGCTCGCCGTCCTTCTTGCCCTCGCCCTCGGAGACCATCAGTTCGACCTCGCGGCCGACCAGTGCCTGGTTCTCCTCCCAGGAGATCTGGTCCTGGAGCTCCACCAGCCGCTGGTAGCGCTCCTTGACGACCTCCGGCGGGATCTGGCCGTCCATGGTGGCGGCCGGGGTGCCGGGGCGCTTGGAGTACTGGAAGGTGTAGGCCATGGCGAACCGGGACTCGCGGACCACGTGCAGGGTCTGCTCGAAGTCCTCCTCCGTCTCACCGGGGAAGCCCACGATGATGTCCGTGGTGATGGCGGCGCGGGGCATCGCCGCGCGCACCTTCTCCACGATGCCGAGGAAGCGCTCCTGGCGGTAGGAGCGCCGCATGTCCTTGAGCACCTTGCTGGACCCGGACTGCAGGGGCATGTGCAGCTGGGGCATCACGTTCGGCGTCTGGGCCATGGCCTCGATGACGTCGTCGGTGAAGTCGCGCGGGTGCGGGGACGTGAAGCGGACCCGCTCCAGGCCCTCGATCTCACCGCAGGCGCGCAGCAGCTTGGAGAAGGCCTGGCGGTCGCCGAACTCGCTGCCGTAGGCGTTCACGTTCTGCCCGAGCAGGGTCACCTCGGTGACGCCCTCGTCGACCAGGGCGCGCACCTCGGCGAGCACGTCGCCCGGGCGCCGGTCCTTCTCCTTGCCGCGCAGCGCGGGCACGATGCAGAAGGTGCAGGTGTTGTTGCAGCCGACCGAGATCGACACCCACGCGGCGTAGGCGGACTCGCGGCGGCTGGGCAGCGTGGAGGGGAAGTGCTCCAGCGCTTCGGCGATCTCGACCTGGGCCTCTCGCCCGACGCGGGCGCGCTCCAGCAGGGTCGGCAGGGAACCGATGTTGTGGGTGCCGAACACGACGTCCACCCAGGGGGCCCGGCGCACGATCTCGCCGCGGTCCTTCTGGGCGAGGCAGCCGCCCACGGCGATCTGCATCCCCGGGTTGGCGTCCTTGACCGGCCGCAGGTGTCCCAGATTGCCGTAGAGGCGGTTGTCCGCGTTCTCACGGACCGCACAGGTGTTGAAGACGACGATGTCTGCGGTGGTGTCCTCAGCTGCGCGAGCGTACCCAGCGTCCTCCAGCAGACCGGAGAGGCGCTCGGAGTCGTGGACGTTCATCTGGCAGCCGTAGGTCCGCACTTGGTAGGTACGACTCTGGCTCACCGGTCCAGGCTATCCGCTTCGGGGCCTCGCCCAGGACGCCCCGGCGGGCCCACGCGTCGCGCGGGGGAACGTGTTCCCGGGGCGGGCGGCGGGCACGGTGTGCCCCCACCGGGCACCGGCACCGGCGCGAGAGCCGATTCGGTCGCCTGGAGCGTGTTTTGGACAGCGAAGCGGCTCATTTCAGGGGGAGAGGTTTCACAGTCAGATCCGCGCGGCGGCCACGTCTCCACGAGGGCCGCGGTGACGGAGAGTCGGTTTCCGAAAATAAGACGTTCCGTATCACGATTCCGTTCGGACGTCGGACACTCCGCACCACCCACACTCCCCCTACCTGCGCATACACGGCCCCGCACGGGTAATCCGCCCCCGGCGGGAGCACGGAAGACGACCTTCGCCGGGAACTCTGGAGAACGACTCCGCCACTCCCTGCAACGTCATTCATCCTACGTCCGCGCCATTCATAACGGTTTTGCCGATCACGCCGTAACAAGTCGGCCACTCCTCCCCTGAGAAGCGTTTTCGTGATGACACGGCAACTCCGACCCATTAGGTTCCGATGCATGACTTCAACTCCTCTCGTCGTGCTGGAGAACGTCAACAAGCACTTCGGCGACCTGCACGTGCTCCGCGACATCGATCTGACGGTTAACTCCGGCGAGGTGGTAGTCGTCATCGGCCCGTCCGGGTCCGGCAAGTCGACGCTCTGCCGCACCATGAACCGGCTGGAGACGATCGACACCGGCGTCATCTCCCTGGACGGACAGCCGCTGCCCGCCGAGGGCCGCGGCCTGGCCAAGCTGCGCAGCGACGTCGGCATGGTGTTCCAGTCCTTCAACCTGTTCGCGCACAAGACCGTGCTCCAGAACGTGACGCTGGGCCCCATGAAGGTCCTCCGTCAGTCGAAGAGCCAGGCCAACGAGCGGGCCATGGAGCTCCTGGACCGGGTCCGGATCGGCAACCAGGCGCACAAGTACCCCGCCCAGCTCTCCGGCGGCCAGCAGCAGCGCGTGGCCATCGCCCGAGCCCTGGCGATGAACCCGAAGGTGATCCTCTTCGACGAGCCGACCTCCGCCCTGGACCCCGAGATGGTCCAGGAGGTCCTCGACGTCATGACCGACCTCGCCAGCGAGGGCATGACCATGGTCGTGGTCACGCACGAGATGGGCTTCGCCCGTCGCGCCGCGAACCGGGTCGTCTTCATGGCCGACGGCCAGATCGTCGAGGAGAACACCCCCGACGAGTTCTTCACCAATCCCCGGTCGGAGCGGGCGCAGGACTTCCTGTCGAAGATCCTGACCCACTAGGTCCCGGACCCGACCGCGCTCCCCAGATCTTCGCGTTCTTCGCACGCGCACAAAGAAGAAGAGGTACCCCACATGCGAGCACGTCGATTCAACTCCATCCTGGGCGGCGCCGCCGTCCTGGCCCTCGCCCTGTCCGCCTGCGGCACCGCCGATGTCGGTGGCGAGGGTGACGGTGGCGGCGGTGACGGCGGTTCCGGCAACGGCGACACCATCACCATCGGCGTCAAGTACGACCAGCCGGGCCTGGGCCTGAGCGAGGGCGGCACCCCCGCCGGCTTCGACGTCGACGTCGCCACCTACATCGCGGGCGAGCTCGGCTACTCCCCCGACCAGATCGAGTGGACCGAGGCCGCCTCCGCCAACCGTGAGTCGTTCCTCCAGCAGGGCACGGTCGACATGATCCTGGCGACCTACTCGATCACCGACGAGCGCCGCAACGTCGTCGACTTCGGCGGCCCGTACTACGTCGCCCAGCAGGACATCCTGACCCAGGCCGACAACAGCGACATCAACGGCCCCGAGGACCTCGACGGCAAGGTGCTCTGCTCGGCCTCCGGCTCCCGCTCCGCGCACAACATCACCGAGGAGATGGAGATCGACGCCGAGCTGCGCGAGGCCGGCAACTACTCCGAGTGCCTCGAGCTGCTCAGCAACGGCACCGTCGACGCCGTCACCACCGACAACACCATCCTCGCGGGCTTCGCCGCCCAGAACCCGGACAACTTCCGGATGGTGAACAACCCGTTCGGCGAGGAGAAGTACGGCGTCGGCCTGCCGCAGGGCTCCACCGAGCGCTGTGAGGACATCAACGCGGCCATCACCAAGATGTGGGAGGAAGGCGCCGCCACCGACTACCTCGAAGACGCCTTCGGCGCGACCGACTTCGCCTACGAGGAGTCCGTCCCCGAGCTCGAGACCTGCGCCTAAAACCGTCAACTGACCGTGTTCGGAAGGTGGGGTCGGGACCGCCCGGCCCCACCTTCCGGGCCTTGACCGGCTGGGACCTATGGAAGCCTTTCTCAGCAACATCGACAGGGTCGTCGACGGTTTCTCATGGACCGTCCGGCTCACCCTGCTCAGCGCCATCTTCTCCTTCGTCCTCGGTGTGCTGCTCACCGCGATGCGGGTCTCCCCCGTCCCGCTGCTGCGCGGCCTGTCCACCGCCTACGTCGAGGGCATCCGTAACTCCCCCCTGACCCTGGTGCTGCTCTTCTGCGGCCTGGGCCTGAACAGCGCCCTGGGCCTGAGCCTGGCCGACAGCGTGGCCATGGACGTCTTCTGGTGGGCGGTGATCGGCCTGTCCGCCTACACCGCGTGCTTCGTGTCCGAGTCGCTGCGCGCCGGTATCAACACGATCCCCCTGGGCCAGGTCGAGGCGGCCCGATCCCTGGGCCTGACCTTCACCCAGAACCTGCGCCTGATCGTCATCCCGCAGGCGCTGCGCACCGTCGTCGGCCCGCTCGGCAGCGTGCTCATCGCGCTGACCAAGAACACCACCGTCGCCTCCGTCGCGGGGCTGGGCGTCCAGGAGGCGTCCCGGGAGATGAAGCTCATGTTCGACCAGGGCATCGCCCCGGTCCTGCCGACCTTCGTCGGGTTCGCGATCGGGTTCCTGATCCTGACCCTGCCGATGGGTTACTTCTTCGGCTGGCTCGCCAAGCGCGTGGCGGTGGTCCGATGAGCGCGCAGGCCGTACTCTTCGACACCCCGGGGCCCAAGGCCCGGGCACGCAACGCCGTCTACACGGTCTTCACGGTCGTCCTCGGGCTGGTCGGGCTGGCCGTGCTGTACCTGGGGTTCAACCGGACCCTCAGTGATCGCGAGGCGCCGCTGTTCTCGGCGCAGACCTGGGCGGTCAACCCGTCGGGGCAGTGGGCCGCGGACAAGTGGGAACCGTTCCTGCGTCCGGACACGTGGACCGGCTACATCATCCCCGGTCTCCAGAACACCCTGACGGCGGCACTGACCGCCTCGGTGCTGGCGGTGCTCTTCGGTCTGGTCTTCGGTATCGGGCGCCTGTCCGACCACTGGTGGATTCGGGTCCCGGCCGGGGTCGTCGTGGAGTTCTTCCGCGGCATCCCGCTGCTGATGCTGATCTTCTTCACGATGGCGCTGCCCATCGTCGCCTGGCAGCTCTTCGACATCCCGACCGGCACGTTCCAGGTGACCGCGCTGGTCGCGGTGGTCACCGGCCTGACCCTGTACAACGGTTCGGTGCTGGCCGAGGTGTTCCGGGCGGGCATCCTCGCGGTGCCCAGGGGCCAGGCCGAGGCCGCGCAGTCCATCGGCATGAGCAAGACCCAGACGATGTGGACGATCCTGATCCCCCAGGCGATCACCTCGATGATGCCCGCGATCGTGGCGCAGCTGGTGGTCCTGCTCAAGGACTCCGCCCTGGGGTACATCATCGCGTTCCCGGAGCTGCTGCGCAGCTTCACGCTGGTCGCCACGCGCGAGAGCAACGTGATCCCCGCGGCCATCATCTGCGCGGTCATCTACATCGTCATCAACCTGTCGCTGAGCCGGTTCGCGATCTGGCTGGAGCGCCGCAACGCCCAACGGGGCAGGCCCTCCGCGAAGGCCACCGCGGCGGGCGGGGCGCCCACCGACGTCACCGGACCCGGTGGCGTGGCGGCCCCCACCGGTGCCGCGCCGACGGTGGTCGTCCCCGTGGACACCGGGACCGACGAGGACACCGGGCGCGACGAGCCCGTGTCCGGCCCCGAGTCCACCGACGGGGGTTCCGGTTCCACCGGTGACTCCGGTTCCGGTGGAGGCTCCGGTTCCGGCGGAAGCTCCGGCTCCGGCTCCGGCGGCGACTCCGGTTCCGGCGGCGACGGGGGATCGGTCTCCTAACCCCGCCCCCGGGACACACCCCGCGACGGCCCCGTGGACGCACCCCGAGTGCGCTCCCCGGGGCCGTTGCCGTGGGCCCGACCGGTCCCGGGGCCGCGCTCCGCCCCCCGTACCGGAGGGCACCGGCCCGTCCACCGCACCGCCCGGCGCGGAAGGCACACGGCGGCGTCCGGTTCGTCCACAGGCGGGTCCTTCGGGACTGCACACGAAGGCCACGGAGCACTAAGGTCGACATGTCATCTGATCACACCCACGACCCATCCTGAGCGGGACATGTCTGAACTGTCGAGCCGCCACGGCTCCTGGCCATCACCCATCGGTGCCGGTGACGTCGCCCGAGGAGTGCGCCAGATGGCGTACCCCTCCGTACTCGGCGAGGAGGTCTGGTGGGAGGAGTACCGACCAGCCGAGGGGGGTCGCACGGCACTCGTGCGCCGTGACGCGGACGGTACCGTCCGCGACCTGCTGCCCGCCCCCTGGAGCGTGGGGACGAGGGTGCACGAGTACGGCGGCCGCTCCCACCTCCCGGTTCCGCGCCGCGACGACAAGGCCATCGCCCGTGTGGGCGCGGTCTTCGCCAACGCCGAGGACCAGCGCCTCTACCTCCTCGAACGCGGGGCCCGTGAGCCCGTGCCCCTCACCCCCGAGCCCGACGCGCCCGGGGCGCTGCGCTACGCCGACCCGGCCCTGCTCCCCGACGGCAAGCAACTGCTGTGCGTGCGCGAGCAGCACGTCGACGGCTCCGTGCGCCGTGCGGTGGTGACGGTGCCGCTGTCGGGCCGGGGCGCCCACGACCCCTCCGCCGTCCGCGAACTCGTCTCCGGCGCGCACTTCTACGCCTCCCCCACGGTCTCACCGGACGGCCGCCACCTGGCGTACGTGCGCTGGAACCACCCGAGGATGCCGTGGGACGGCACCGAGCTGCGGGTGGGCGAGCTCACCGAACACGGGCTGACCGGCGAGTACACGCTCAAGGGCGGGGTCGACGAGTCGGTGCTCGCCCCAGTCTGGTCGGACGACTCCACGCTGTACCTGGCCTCGGACTGGCCCGGGTTCTGGAACCTCTACCAGGCGGGGCTGACGGGGCAGGCCATCGCCCTGTACCCGGCGGAGGAGGAGTTCCACTCCGCGCCGTGGCGGCTGGGCGACCGCTGCTTCCGCCTGCTGGACGACGGTCGGATCGTGACCCTGCACGGCGACACCGCGCTGCGGCCGAGCGTGTACGACCCCGACACCCTGGAACTGGAGCCGGTCCCCACGGAACTGACCGCGTGGTCGCACCTGGACTCGGACGGGACGAGCGTGGTGGCCATCGCGGGTTCGGCGGACACCGCCGAGTGCCTGGTACGCCTGGACCCCGGGCGCCGCTCCGTCGAGGTGCTGGTGCGCGGTGCCGAGGCGCAGGTGGACCCCGCCTATCTGCCGGTGCCCCGCAAGGAGACGCTGAGCGGCCGCTACGGCGCCACGGTGCACGCCAACGTGTACCCGCCCACCCACCCCGAGATGACGTCGGAGGGGCCCGCCCCCTACGTGGTGTGGGCGCACGGCGGCCCGGTGGGGCAGGCCTCGCGCACCCTCGACCTGGTGAAGGCCTACTTCACCAGCCGGGGGATCGGCGTCGTGGACGTGGACTACGGCGGTTCCACCGGGTACGGGCGCTCCTACCGCAAGCGCCTGCACAAGCAGTGGGGCGCCGTGGACGTCGAGGACTGCACGGCCGCGGCCCGGGCCCTGGTGGAACGGGGGCTGGCCGACCCCGAGCGCCTGGCCATCCGGGGGCCGAGCGCGGGCGGGCTCACCGCCCTGCTCGCGCTGACGGGGGACACCTTCGCCTGCGGGGTGTCGTACTTCGGTGTCGCGGATCTGCTGGGGCTGGTCAAGACCACCCACGACTTCGAGTCACGTTTCCCGGACACCCTGGTCGGCACCCTGCCCGGCTTCGTGGAGACCTACCGGGAGCGGTCGCCGATCAACCGGATCGGCGAGATCGACGTCCCCGTGCTGCTGTTCCAGGGCCTGGACGACAAGGTGGTCACCCCGGACCAGGCGACCCGCATGGCCACGGGGCTCGGTCGGCGGCGGGTGCCCCACGCGCTGCTGGAGTTCGAGGGCGAGGCCCACGGCTTCCGCTCCCAGGAGGCACGGGTGCGCTCGTTGGAGGCGGAGCTGGCCTTCTACGCGGGAGTGTTCGGGTTCTCCTCGGACGCCCCCGAACTGGAACTCACCACCGACCCGCCCGCGCCCCGCGCCGTGGAAGCCGAGCCGGAGGACGACCTCCCCGTCGTGGAGCAACTGCCCGAGGTGACCCCGGAGGCCGGGGTGAGCGCCGGGACCGGCGAACCGGTGGTCAGGCAGGTCCGGGAGTCCCCGTAGCGGGGGGAGCGCCGCGGTCGGTCCGCGGCCCGGGAGCCGGGACGGACACGGTGTCGTGCCGGGGCGGTCGCGTGTGTGCGCCGATCCGGGCGGTACGCGCGGCGGGGCCGACCGCCGCGCTACCCCCGGCGGGCCAGCAGGTGGGCGTCGAGGAATCCCCGTTCGGAGGCCGGATCGTGCACCAGCCGGGCGAACTCGGTGAACCCGGCGTCGGCCAGCAGCCCGGCGAACCGGTCCACCGGCCAGCTGTGGGCGGGCGCCACGCGGTGATCGAAGCGGACCGGTTCCGGCCCGTCGGTGGCGAAGAACGAGGCCAGCAGGAGACCGCCCGGTGCCAGGACACGGGCCTGCTCGGTGAGGAGGGCGGGGACCTCTCCGGGCGGGGTGTGGATCATCGAGTAGTGGGCGAGCACCCCGCCGAGGGCCCCGTCTCCGAGGGGAAGGGACTCCATGCGGGCCTGTTCGAACCTCAGCTCCGGGTGGGCTCCGCGCGCGTGCGCCACCATGCCCGGGGAGAGATCGAGTCCGAAGGCGTCCAGGCCCAGGTCGCGCAGCAGGGCCGTGAGGTGTCCGGGCCCGCATCCGAGGTCGGCGACGCGCGGGTCGCCCCGCTCGCGCACCAGCTCGGCGAAGGCGCCGATCATGCTCCGGGTGAAGGTCTGCGTCTCCGGTCGCCCGGCGACCACCGACGCGTAGAGTTCGACGACCCCGTCGTAGGCCGCCCTGGTCCGTTCCTGGTGCTCCGTCACAGAAGGGGAAGCTAGCACCCCCGCGCGACGGTCGCCGCCGGTGTGCGCCGGTCCGGGACCCGGGGCCTCTAGAAGCCGGGACGGTCCGGGTCGGCCTCCAGGCCCTCCACGTCCATCTCCTCGCGGACGATCCGGTAGGACAGCCCGCCCGGGTACCCCTTGCGGGCCAGCACGCCCAGGGCCCGCCGGACCCGGGCCTCCCTCTCCCTGCCCCGGCTGCCCCGCAGGCTCTTGCGGGCCAGGGCGCGGGCGGCCTCCTGCTCGTCCTCGTCGCTGACCTCGGCCACCGCCGCGCGGACGGTCTCCTCCTCCACCCCCCGGGTGCGCAGCTCCTGGGTCAGGGCGCGGCGGGACAGGCCCCTGCCGTGCTGTCGGGAGTCGACCCAGGCGCGGGCGAAGGAGGCGTCGTCGACGAGCCCGGCCTCGTCGAGGCCGTTGAGCACCCGCTCGACCACCTCGTCCGGGTACTCCCTGCGGTGCAGGGAGCGCTCCAGCTGGGCGCGGGTGCGCGGTGAGTGGGTCAGCATCCGCAGAACCAGGTTCCTGGCCTTGTTCTCCAGGTCCGCTCCGGGGCGTGCCTCCGGAGCGGACCCCTCGTCGGAGTTCACCAGGCCGGTCTCGGCCGGTCCGGCGCGGTCAGGTGACCGGCGCCCCTCACGCATCCGGAACGGCGGCCTTGGTGGTCTTGGCCGCGGCGCGCTTGGCGGGGGCCTTGGGCTCCTCGGCCTTGACCGGGTCGGCCTTGGGCTCGGCGGGGCCGGAGGCGCTGTCGTCGCCCGAACCGGGGATGCCCAGCTTCTCCTTGATCTTCTTCTCGATCTCCTTGGCCACGTCGACGTTCTCGCGCAGGAAGTTGCGGGCGTTCTCCTTGCCCTGTCCGAGCTGGGTGCCGTCGTAGGTGTACCAGGCACCGGACTTGCGCACGATGGCGTGCTCCACGCCCAGGTCGATGAGGCTGCCCTCGCGGGAGACGCCGACACCGTAGAGGATGTCGAACTCCGCCTGCTTGAAGGGCGGCGCGACCTTGTTCTTGACGACCTTGACGCGGGTGCGGTTGCCGACCGCGTCGGTACCGTCCTTGAGCGTCTCGATCCGGCGCACGTCCAGGCGGACCGAGGCGTAGAACTTCAGCGCCTTGCCGCCGGTGGTGGTCTCCGGCGAGCCGAACATGACGCCGACCTTCTCGCGGAGCTGGTTGATGAAGATCGCGGTGGTGCCGGTGGAGTGCAGGGCTCCGGCGATCTTGCGCAGCGCCTGGGACATGAGCCGGGCCTGGAGGCCGACGTGGCTGTCGCCCATCTCGCCCTCGATCTCGGCGCGGGGCACCAGGGCCGCCACGGAGTCGATCACGATGATGGAGACGGCGCCGGAACGGATGAGCATGTCGACGATCTCGAGCGCCTGCTCGCCGGTGTCCGGCTGGGACAGCAGGAGGTTGTCGGTGTCGACACCGATCTTCTTCGCGTACTCGGGGTCGAGCGCGTGCTCGGCGTCGACGAAGGCGGCGATACCGCCCATCTTCTGGGCGCTGGCCACGGCGTGCAGGGCGACGGTGGTCTTACCGCTGGACTCCGGGCCGTAGACCTCGACGACCCGGCCCTTGGGCAGGCCGCCGATGCCCAGGGCGACGTCGAGCGCGATGGCGCCGGTGGGGATCGCCTCGATGGGCGGACGGTCGTCGTCCCCCAGCCGCATGACGGAGCCCTTGCCGAACTGCCGCTCGATCTGCGCGAGCGCTGTTTCGAGAGCCTTGTCTCGGTCTCCAGATGCCACGGGATTCCCCTGTTGGGTTGATGCTTTTTTCTTCATGATGGGCATGACGCTACGCGGTCGGTACGACAATCGCGACGCTCGTCGTCGGTCCGCCGCAGGCCCAGAGTACCCGAACTCATGTTCGAAATCCGGTGCGAACGCCCGGCGGCCCGGTTTTTACGCGGACTTGGGGAACGCGGGGTCAGCGAACGGAGGCGGGAAGGTCGAACGCGTCACACACGGCCCGCCACACCTCCTTGGCCGCGGTCCCGTCGGCCAGCGCCTGGTTGACCGTGCGGGAGCCGAGGGCCTCGATGACGTAGTCCTTGGCCAGGCTGTCCGCGTAGGCCTCGCCGAACTGGGCGTGCATGTTGTGCCAGAAAACAGTGAGTCTCATCGGCCCCAGTATGAGTGACGGGAGGGGGCCGCGAGGACGTGTCCACAGGACGGGTTCCGGCTCCTCCCGGACCCGGGTGTCCTGCGCCGTTCTGTCGGAACCCTTGGGCAGACTGGTGCGATGAGCGGAGCGACCGACCCCCTGGCCCCCTTCGGACCGGCGACCCGGTCGTGGTTCGCGCGGACCTTCCCGCACGGCCCCACGGCCGCGCAGACCGAGGCCTGGCGGACGATCGCCTCCGGCCGGGACACGCTGGTCGTGGCGCCGACCGGCTCGGGCAAGACGCTGTCGGCCTTCCTGTGGTCCCTGGACCGGCTCACCCACGCCCCGGTGCCCGAGGACCGCGCGCGGCGCTGCCGGGTCCTGTACGTGTCCCCGCTCAAGGCGCTGGCCGTGGACGTGGAGCGCAACCTCCGCCTGCCGCTGGCCGGAATCGCCGCGGCCGCCGCCGAGGGCGGCGAGGACCTCTCCCCCGTCACCGTGGGGGTGCGCACCGGGGACACCCCCGCCCAGGAGCGGCGCCGGATGGCCACCCACCCGCCCGACGTCCTCATCACCACGCCCGAGTCCCTCTTCCTGGTGCTGACCTCCCGGGCCCGCGAGGGCCTGGCGGGCGTGGAGACGGTCATCGTGGACGAGGTGCACGCCCTGGCCGGGACCAAGCGCGGCGCCCACCTCGCGCTGAGCCTGGAACGCCTGTCGGTCCTGCTGGACCGCCCGGCGCAGCGGATCGGCCTGTCCGCCACCGTGCGCCCGCGCGAGACCGTGGCCGCCTACCTGAGCGGGAACGGTGCGAGCGCCCCGGGCACCGTGATCGTGGCCCCGCCCGACACCCCGCACATGGACCTGCGGGTGGAGGCGTCCGCGCCCGACCTGGACGAGCCGGGGAGCCCGCCCGAGGCCTCCGCGGGCGGGGCGCCGGACCCGCGCTCGGGGGGTGCGATGAGCCGGGGCTCGGTGTGGCCGCACATGGAGCGGCGGGTGCTGGACCTGGTCGAGGCGAACCGCTCGACCATCGTGTTCACCAACGGCCGCCGCACGGCCGAGAAGCTGTGCGCCCGGCTCAACGACCTGCACGCCGAGCGCCTGGGCGAGGAGTTCCATCCGGAGGAGGTCGCCGCCCAGGTGATCGGCCAGTCGGGGCAGAGCCGTGGCGGCGCGCCGGTGATCGCCCGCGCCCACCACGGGTCGGTGTCCAAGGCCGAGCGGGCGCTCATCGAGGACGACCTCAAGGAGGGACGGCTGCGGTGCGTGGTGGCCACCTCCAGCCTCGAACTCGGGGTGGACATGGGCGCGGTGGACCTCGTGGTGCAGGTGGCCGCTCCCCCGTCGGTGGCCAGCGGCCTCCAACGGGTGGGCCGCGCGGGGCACCAGGTGGGCGAGACCTCGCGCGGGGTGTTCCTGCCCCAGTACCGGGGAGACCTGCTGGCGACCACGGTGGTGACCGAGCGGATGCGCGCGGGCGGGATCGAGCGGCTGGAGATGCCGCGCGACCCCCTGGACGTGCTGTCGCAGCAGGTCGTGGCGATGGTGGCGATGGACGACTGGGCGGTGGACGACCTCGCCGCGCTGGTGCGGCGCGCGGCCCCCTTCGCGGAGCTGGGCGACGCGGTCCTGGAGGCGGTGCTGGACATGCTGTCGGGCCGCTACCCCTCGGACGAGTTCGCCGAGCTGCGTCCGCGTCTGGTGTGGGACCGCGACGGCGGCCTGCTGCGGGCCCGGCCGGGCGCCCAGCGACTGGCGGTGATCAGCGGGGGCACCATTCCGGACCGGGGCCTGTACGGGGTGCACCTGGCCTCGGAGTCGGCGAGCCGGGCCCCGACCCGTGTGGGGGAGCTGGACGAGGAGATGGTGTACGAGTCGCGGGTGGGCGACGTGTTCGTACTGGGGTCGACCTCGTGGCGGATCGAGGCGATCACCGCCGACCGGGTGCTGGTCTCGCCCGCCCCGGGAAGGCCGGGCCGGATGCCGTTCTGGAAGGCGGACGCGCTCGGCCGCCCCGCCGAGCTGGGCCGGGCGGTGGGCGCGATGACGCGCGAGCTGGCCGGTCTGGACGCGCGACGGGGCCGGGAGCTGGCCACCGCGGCCGGGTTGGACGGTTGGGCCGCCGACAACCTGGTGGAGTACGTGGCCGACCAGCGCGAGGCGACGGGGAGCGTGCCCGACGACCGCACGGTGGTGATCGAGCGCTTCCGCGACCAGGTGGGCGACTGGCGGGCCGTGGTGCACTCACCGCTCGGCGCCCGGGTGCACGCCCCGTGGGCACTGGCGATCGCGGGGCGCGCGCGGGAACGGTTCGGGGCGGACGTCCAGGTGGTGCACGGTGACGACGGCATCGTGCTGCGGTTGCCGGACGTGGAGTCGGGCGGGCACCTGCGCGCGGGCGAGCTGGCCGACCTGGTGTCGTTGGAACCGGAGTCCGTGGAGGCGGTGGTCACGGACGAGCTCACCGGGTCGGCGCTGTTCGCGTCGCGGTTCCGCGAGTGCGCGGCGCGGGCGCTGCTGTTGCCCCGTCAGCGCCCCGACCGTCGGATGCCGCTGTGGCAGCAGCGGTTGCGGGCCCAGCACCTGTTGTCGGTGGCGGGCCGGTACGGGTCGTTCCCGATCGTGTTGGAGACGGTGCGCGAGTGCCTGCGGGACGTGTTCGACGTGCCCTCGCTGGTGGAAGTGCTCACCGACGTGCGGGCTCGGCGGACGCGGGTGGTGGAGGTGGAGACCCGGTCGGCCTCGCCGTTCGCCCGGTCCCTGCTGATGGAGTACACGGCGGCGTTCCTGTACGAGGGGGACGCTCCCGCCGCCGAACTGCGGGCGCAGGCCCTCACCCTGGACCCGTCGCTGTTGGCGGACCTGTTGGGCGGTGCCGACCTGCGGGAGCTGCTCGACCCGGAGGTGGTGGAGCACACGGGGGCGCTGTTGCAGCGGACCGCCGCCCCGGTGCGGGACCTGGAGGGCGCCGCCGACCTGTTGCGGGAGGTCGGACCCCTGACGACCGCCGAGGCGGCGGAGCGGGGGGCCGAGCGGGGGTGGTTGGCCGAGCTGGAGGAGACCGGCCGCGCGGTGCGGATGCGGGTGGCCGGGGCGGAGCGGTGGTGCGCGGTGGAGGACGTGGCGCGGCTGCGCGACGCCCTGGGGGCCGAGCCCCCGCCCGGGGTGCCCGAGGTCTTCCTGGAGCCGGTGGCGGCGCCCGTGGTGGACCTGGTGTCTCGGTTCGCCCGCACGCACGGGCCGTTCACCGCCGTGGAGGCGGCCCGGGGCCTCGGGCTGGACCGGGACGTGGTGGAGGGGGCGCTGCGCGAGCTGTCGGGGCGCGGCCGGGTGGCGCGCGGCGGGTTCCGGCCCGGCGGCAGCGGTACCGAGTGGTGCGACGACGACGTGCTGCGGCGTCTGCGGAGGGGTTCGGTCGCCCGTCTGCGCAGGGAGGTCGAGCCGGTCGAGCCGTCGGCCCTGGCACGGTTCGCCCCGCTGTGGCAGCGGGCGGTGCCCGACGCCCGGCTCAGCGGACCCGACGCGGTGTTCGAGGCCGTCGAGTCGCTGCGCGGGACCCCGTTGGCGGCCTCGTCGTTGGAGTCGTCCGTGCTGCCCGCCCGGGTGGAGGGCTACGCGCCGTCGGGGCTGGACGCGCTCACCCAGGCCGGTGAGGTGGTGTGGGCGGGGGCGGGGTCCTTGCCGGGCGGAGACGGCTGGCTGGTGCTGGCCCCGGCGGACGAGGCTCCCCTGCTGTTGCCGGACCCGGTCCCGCCGGAGGAGGGTTCGCTGGAGGCCACCGTCCTGGACGCGCTGAGGCAGGGCGGGGCGCTGTTCCTCCGGGACGTCGCCGACCGGGTCGCCCGCGCCCTGGGCGGGGCGGTGGTCTCCGACGCGGACCTGGTGGCGGCGGTGTGGCGGCTGGTGTGGGCGGGGTGCGTCACCAACGACACCCTGGCGCCGCTGCGCGCCGTGCTGGAGGCGGGCCCGGTCACGCGCCGGAGCCCCTCCCGGTCCCGGCGCCGCCCGGTCCTACCCACCCGTGCGGGGCCGCCCACCGCGGCGGGGCGCTGGTCGGTGGCCCCGGTGCCCGAACCCGATCCGACCCGGCGCACGCTGGCGCGCGTGGAGGCGCGGCTGGAGCGCGACGGCCTGCTGCTCAAGGGGCAGCAGGGTGGAGGCGTCTCGTCGGACGAGTACCGGGTGCTGCGCACCATGGAGGAGGCCGGGCGGGTCCGCCGGGGGTACTTCGTGGAGGGCCTGGGTGGAGCGCAGTTCGCGCTGCCCGGGGCCGTGGACCGGCTGCGCGCGCTCTCGGACGAACGGCCCGGGGGCCGCACGGCGCCCGTGGTGCTGGCGGCCACGGACCCCGCCAACCCGTTCGGCTCGGTACTGGCCTGGCCTTCGGGGGTCCCGGGTACGGAGGGGGCCCACCGGCCGGGCCGGGCGGCGGGCGCTCTGGTGGTGCTGGACGGCGGCCACCTCACCCTGTTCGTGGGCCGGGGCGGCCGGTCGGTGCTGACCTTCGGCTCCTCCCCGGAGCTGGTGGAGCGGGCCGCCCGCGCGATGGCCGGGCTCGTGCTCTCGGGAGCGGTGGAGTCGTTGACGGTGGAGCGCGCGGACGGCGTGGAGGTGTTCGGTACCCCGGTGGACACCGCCCTGGTCGCGGCAGGGTTCCACGTCACCCCCAAGGGCCTGCGCCTGCGCCGGTGAACGAGGGCGGGCGGGGGCGGGCGGGAATCCACTGGCCGGACCGCCCGGTGGTGCGCGAGGATCACCACCGGACCGTGAACCCGACTCAGGAGGTGGCCTTGTCACCCCTCATCCGCCCCATGGAACCGGGCGACACCGCGTCCCTGGTGGAGGTGTCCCTCGCGGCGGACACGCTCTTCGCGGAGGCGGGGCTCGCGCTCCCGCCCGACGACCCCCGGGAGATGCTCGACCACGTGGAGCGGGTCCTGGTGGCCGTCACCGACCGGGGCGTGTGCGGCCTGGCCGCCACGACCACCCTGGACGGGGCCGTCCACCTCGAACAGCTCGCCGTCCACCCCGACCACGGGCGGCGCGGGATCGGCGGCGCGCTCCTGGCCGCGGTGTGCGACCGGGCGGCGGAGGACGGGCACGACCGGGTCACCCTCACGACCTTCCGCGACCTGCCCTGGAACGGCCCCTGGTACGCGCGCCGGGGCTTCACCGAGTTGCCGCGTGCGGCGTGGGGCCCCGGGCTGGAGCACCAGTGGCGGGTCGAGGAGGAGGCCGGGATCGTCGTACGCGTCCGGATCGCGATGGTGCGGCGGCTCGCGCACCGCTGACCCGTGGCGCCCCGTCCGCTGACAGGGCTCGCGGACCGGGTCGGGGGCGCGGGGGAATCGCCCCGGCTCTCCGGTTTGCGAGAATGGGCGCATGAACCCCGCCGCCCCTGACGCCCCCGACGACCCCTCCGGCCCCACCGTGCGCCTCGGCCCCGCCGCCCAGCACCGGACGGTCGGCCGCTACACGTTCCTTGAGGAGCTCGGCAGCGGAGCGATGGGCACCGTGTGGCGGGCCCACGACACCGGCCTGGACCGTGAGGTCGCGGTCAAGGAGGTGCACCTCCCCCACGACATGCCTCCCCGGGAGCGCGAGCGCGCCCGGGCCCGGATGGTGCGTGAGGCCCAGGCGGCGGCTCGGGTCTCCCACCCCTCGGTGGTGACCGTGCACGACGTCCTGGAGGAGGGCGGGGTTCCGTACATCGTCATGGAACTGTTGGACGGCGAGTCGCTGCGCGAGCGGCTGCGGCGCGGCGGCCCCCTGCGAGAGGACGAGGTGAAGCGGATCGCCCGCCCGCTGCTGGGGGCGCTGTGGGCCGCCCACCGGGCGGGGGTGGTCCACCGCGACGTCAAACCCGCCAACATCATGCTGAGCGGGGGCGGCTCCCGGCCGGTCCTGACCGACTTCGGGATCGCCAACCTCCCCGACCACGGGGGCACGGCGCTGACCGGGACGGGCGCCATCCTGGGCACGGCCGCCTACGCCGCCCCCGAGCGCCTGGAGGACGAGGAGAACGGGGCGGTCTCGGACCTGTGGAGCCTGGGCGCGACCCTGTTCGCCGCCCTGTCCGGGGAGTCCCCGTTCAAGCGGGACTCGCTCACCGCGACCCTCACGGCGGTCCTCACCCAGCCCGTCCCCCCGGTTCCGGCGCGGGGCCCGGTGGCGGCCGTGGTGTCCGGGCTGCTGGTGCGCGACCCCCGGCGGCGACTGCTCCCCGAGCCGGCCCTGGCCCTGCTGGACGCGCCCCCGCCGCACCACGCGGAGTCCTCCGAGGCCCCGCTCCCCCACCGTCCCCGTCCACCCCAGGCGCCGCGTACCCGGCACTCGCGCGCGCCGCTGTGGATCGGCGCCGCCGTCCTGGCCGCCCTGGTGGTCGCGGGCGGCCTCGCCCTTCCGGGGCTGCTGGCCTCCGACGACGGAGAGGACGACCGGTCCCGGGCGCCGTCCCCCGAACCGACCGCCGGAGCCTCGGAGCCCGCCGCCACACCGGAACCACTCCCCCAGACCCTCACCGACGACGCCCCCGAGGGGTACGTGCGCCTCGGCGACGGTGTGGTCGAACTCGTCATGCCCCAGGACTGGGTCGTGCGTGAGGGCGACCTCCAGGGCGGGGGCGACTCGGTCACCCGGCTGTCCTCGTACGAGCTGGAGACCGGCGACGCGGACACGAACGTGACCGTCGTCGCCACGCAGTCCGACTTCCTGCTGCGCGACGCCGAGGGGTCCATGACGCGTATGGAGGAACTCCTCCAGGAGGACGACGACTTTAGCGACGTCCGACGGCAGAGGCTGGAGACCGAGGAACTGGAGGGACGCCTCCAGAGCGCCGTCTACGAGGTGCTCTACCGCTACGAGGAGCGCGAGCACCCGGAGCGGTGGATGTTCACCCGGGAGATCAGCGACGGCGACCGGGGCATCGCCTACCGGATCAGCTTCAACGTCCCGGCGGAGCTCCGGGACACCCGCCAGGACGACTTCCAGGAGGTCATCGACTCCTTCGGCCCCGACTCCGGCACGGACTGACACCGGCCGCGCGCCCCGGCGCTTGGGGGTGCCGGGGCGCGGATTCGGTGTGTGCGGGGCGGGGTGGGGCAGGGCGGGGCAGGGCGGGTGCGGGGGTCAGACCGTGGAGGAGAAGACCTCGTCGCGGGCGCGTTCGAGGGCGTGCAGGAGGGCGCCGCGCACCACCGGGCTGCCGCCGACGGAGCCCAGGGCCACCTCGGTGACGTTGGGGGCTATCCGGGCGGTGGCGGCCTGCACCCGTTCGGCGAGCCTGGGGCCGCCCGCCTTGGCGACGTCGCCGCCCAGGACCACCAGACCCGGGTCGATGATGACGCTGACCGCCGCCACGCCCCGGGCGAGGCGGTCGGCGAAGGCGTCGAGGAAGGCGTCTCCCCCGGGGGTGCCGCTGGCCGAGGCGGAGGCCACGACCTCGGTGACGTCGGAGCCGTGGATGCCGTGCTCGGCGGCGAGCTGGACCACCTGCTTGGCCTTGACCAGCGCCTGGAAGCCGTGCGGCAGCTCCCGGTCGCCCGCCGCGAGGTGGGCCTCGTAGGAGCCGGACAGGCCCACGTCGACCGGCATGGGAGCGCCGGGCACGGGCAGGTAGCCGATCTCGCCCGCGCCGCCGGACCGGCCCCGAAGGATGCGGCCGTCGATCATCGTGGACATGCCGACGCCGCCGGCGGCGCTGAGCCAGATCAGCACGAACTCGTCGACGCCCTCGGCCGCGCCCTCGGAGTACTCGGCCAGGGCGGCCAGGTTCACGTCGTTCTCCAGCACGACCGAGCGTTTGAGGTCGCTGCGCAGGGCCTCCAGGACCCCTTCGTGCCAGGACATGAGGTCGAAGGAGAACCGGATGTCGCCGGTGCGCGGGTCGACCACGCCGGGGGTGCCGATCACGCAGGCGCGGACCTTGTCCAGCGGGACCTCGGCGGTCTCGGCCAGCCGCATCACGGCGGTGTGCACCAGGGCGACGGGGTCGTCGGAGGCGCTGGGGTCGACGGTGACCTCGCTGATGACCCGGCCGGTGATGTCGGCGATGGTGGCGGTGACCCGGCCCGCGCTGACGTCGAGGGCGGCGACGTAGGCGCTCTCGGGTACCACCGCGTAGAGGGCGGCGTTGGGCCCCCTGCCCCCGGCCTGGCTGCCGACGACCCGGACGAGGTCGCGTTCCTCAAGACGTGAGAGGAGCTGGGACGCCGTCACCTTGGACAGGCCCGTCCTCGTGCCGAGCTGGGTCCTGGTGAGCGGACCGCCGGACAAGAGGAGTTCCAGTGCCGCGCGATCGTTGAGCTGGCGCAGCAGCCGGGGAGTCCCCGGACGTTGAGACATAACCGTGACACCTCACCCTGTTTTTATTAGGAAAGTTTCCTGTTAATTTAGCTGACAACCTCACAGGAGGTCACGTCCCGGCAGGTCCGAGGTGGTATTCGGACCACCGGTACCCGCGCCGGCGGGGCGGTCACAACCAGTGCTGTCCCAGCACACCCCCATAAGAGACGTCGAGGCGCCCGGGTCCGTTCATGATCCCAGGTCGTTTCGAGCACAGGCGCCGAGCCCCGGCGCGACGTGCGAAGGGAGATACGTTCACATGAGGTTCCCCAAGATCGCCCTGGCCTCGGCCGTGGTGTTGCTCGCGGCCGCCTGCGGCGGCGGCTCCGACGACGGAGGCAGCTCCTCCGGTGACGCGCCCGACACCCTGACCGTGTGGCGCATGGGTGACGCCAGCGAGGCGCAGAACACCTTCATGGACTCGGTGACCGAGCAGTACCAGGAGCTCTACCCGGACACCGACGTCGACGTCCAGTGGATTCCCTGGGGCGAGTTCAGCCAGCGGTTCCAGACCGCCATGGTCTCCGGCGGACCCGACGTCGTCGAGATCGGCAACGACCAGGTCCCCACCTGGGCCGACGCCCAGGCCCTCTACGACGTGTCGCCCTACGTCGGTGACTGGGAGGCCGCCGACGACCTCCTCGAAGGCGCCTACGCCAACGGCACCTTCGGCGACGCGCAGTACAGCATCCCCTGGTACAGCGGCGTCCGCGCCCTCTGGTACAACGCGGACTGGCTCCGCGACCTGGGCCACGAGCCCCCGGAGAACTGGGACGATCTGGTCGAGGTCTCCGAGGCCATCGAGGAGGAGCACGGCGTCCCCGGTTTCGCCGCGCCGACCGACTTCCTCAACGGCGTCGCCAGCTTCGTGTGGGCCAACGACGGCGAGTTCGCCGTCCAGGAGGGCGACGAGTGGGTCGGCCAGCTCGACTCCCCCGAGACCCGTGAGGCCCTGGAGTTCTACGCCGGCCTGACGGTCGACGGCATCTCGCCGAGCGCCTGCGTCGGCCTCAACGAGGTCGACTGCGCCCACGCCGACTTCGTGAACCGCGAGGTCGGGATGTTCATCGACGGTCCCTGGGCCCGCGCCCAGCTGGAGGACCTCAACGACGAGTACGCCGACCAGTGGGCCACCGCGCCCATCCCCGGTGTCGACGGCATGGCCCCCGCCTTCGGCGGCGGCTCCGACCTCGCCGTGTGGGGCACCTCCGAGCACCCCGAGGCCGCCTTCGACTACATCACCGTCCTGAACAGCAAGGACAACGCGATGCCCTACAACGAGGTGTCGTCGATGTTCCCGACCTACGGTGACGTGCTGGAGAGCGACGCGTTCCAGGAGGACCCGGTCCTGGCCGGTGCCGCCACGCAGGCCACCGGCGACCTGCGCCTGTTCCCGGACACCGCCAACTGGGGCCACGTCCAGTGGGAGCTGACCACCATCCAGAACGCCGTGCAGCGTCTGGCCCAGGGTGAGGACGCCGACGACGTCCTGCCCGAGCTGAACGAGGAGCTCACCGAGGCCCTCAACCGCGAGGTCGCCGAGTAACTCCCGTCCGCGTGTACCTCGCGCACGCTCCAGGGGCGGTCGCCCGAGAGGCGGCCGCCCCCGCTCAACCCGCCAGGAACGGCTCATGACACAAACGCTGGAACGCCCCACGGAACCCGAGGCCCGACGGCCCCGGGGGAGGTCGGGCCTGTCGCACCGCACGCGCCTCAGGTTCGTTCCCTACCTCCTGATCCTGCCCGCCCTGACCGTGCTGGCCGTGGTCCTCCTCTGGCCCATCGGCCAGATGGTGTGGATCTCGCTGCACGACTACGGTCTGCGTCAGCTCCAGGGCCAGGAAGCCAACTGGAACAACTTCGGGCACTACCTCTACGTGCTCACCGACGACCGCTTCTGGTCGATCTTCCGCAACACCATCGTCGTCTGCCTCTCCATGGTGGTCCTGACGATGATCCTCGGAACGCTCGTCGGCATCCTCATGCACAAGCTTCCGAAGTGGGCCTCCACCACCCTGGGGCTCGGGCTGATGCTGGCGTGGGCCACCCCCGTCATCAGCGCCGCGATCGTCTACCGCTGGCTGTTCGACACCCGGTACGGGCTGGTCAACACCATCCTGGACAGCCTCCCGAACTGGCTGGTCGGCTCGGGCTGGAACGAGTACAACTGGTTCAACGCGCCCGAGACGCTGTTCCCGATCCTGATCATCACCGTGGTGTGGCAGTCGTTCCCGTTCGTCGCCATCAGCGTGCTGGCCGGGCTCAAGAGCATCCCGAACGAGCTCTACGAGGCCGCGCGCATCGACGGCGCGACCGCCTGGCGGAGCTTTTGGAACGTCACCTTCCCGATGCTCCGGCCGCTCTTCGCACTGCTGCTCATCCTCCAGGTGATCTGGGACTTCCGCATCTTCACCCAGCTGTTCATCCTCGCGGGCGGCCTCACCAACCGGGACATCCACCTGATCCCGACCTACATCTACCAACTGGGCTTCGCCTCGACCCCGCCCAACTACGGCATGGGGTCGGCGATCGCCGTGATCATGACCGTCCTGGTGCTCGTGATCAGCGCGTACTACCTGCGCGCGATGATCCGCCAGGAGGAGGCCCGATGAACAACGTGTACCGTCTGCGCAAGGCCCTCGGCAGGCTCGGCGCCTACCTCGCGGCCCTGGTGGTCTTCGTCTTCGCGGTCTTCCCCGTCTACTGGGTGCTGGCCACGGCGCTGCGGCCCACCGGGGAGATCTTCACGCGCGAGCCCACCCTCTTCCCCCGCGAGATCACCTTCGAGCACTTCGAGCGGGTCCTGTCCGGCGTACTCATCCCCGGCACGTCCTTCTGGTCCTTCCTCACCAACAGCCTCATCATCACCGTCGGCGCGGTGTCCTTCGGCGCCCTGCTGGCGCTGCTCGCGGCGATCGCCGTGGCGCGGTTCCGGTTCAAGCTGCGTTCGGCGTTCATCATCATGCTGCTGGTGATCCAGATGGTCCCGGTGGAGGCGCTGATCATCTCGCTCTTCATCAACTTCTTCCACCTGGGCAAGACCCTGGACATCGAACTGGTCGGCAACCTGAGCGGCGTCTTCGTCATCTACGTCGCCGTGTCCCTGCCGATCACCATCCTGATGATCCGCAACTTCGTGTCGGCGGTGCCCCGGGAACTGGAGGAGGCCGCGGCCATCGACGGCGCGAACGGCTGGACCATCTTCTGGCGCATCCTGATGCCGCTGGTCGCGCCCGGTCTGGCCGCCGCGAGCATCTTCGCCTTCATCACCGCTTGGAACGAGTTCCTGGTCGCGTTCACGTTCCTCCAGAACAACACCGGTGCCTACACGCTGCCGATCTCGCTCCAGTACTACTTCGGCGCGGTGTCCATCGAGTGGGGCTCGATCATGGCCGCCTCGACCCTGCTGACCGTACCGGTGATGATCTTCTTCCTCTTCGTCCAGCGCCGCATGGTCTCCGGTCTGACCATGGGAGCCGTCAAGGGCTGACCGCCCGCGACCGTCACCTCCACCACCCCGTCCCCGCTACGCGTCTGCCCTCCCCTGGGCACCCTTGCTCACGAACGGAGTTCGTCATGCCGCACGACCCGACACTGGAGCGTCTGGCCAACGCCACGCTGCTGGTGCCCTTCGAGTCCCTCCATGCCCCCCGATGGATTCTGGACGGGCTGGCGGACGGGATCTCCGGCGTCTGTCTCTTCCACAACAACCTGGAGAGCCCCGAGCAGGTCACCGCGCTCAACGCGAGCCTGTGCGAGGCCACGGACACGCCCCTGATCTCGCTGGACGAGGAGGGCGGCGACGTCACCCGCATCGGCCAGGCCCGGGGAAGCGACTACCCCGGCAACGCCGCCCTGGGCGCGGTCGACGACCCCGAGCTGACCCGCGCCACCCTGCGCGCGCTGGGACGGCAGCTGTCGGGGCTGGGCTTCAACATGGACCTGGCCCCTTCGGTGGACGTCAACGTCGCCGACGACAACCCCGTCATCGGCACCCGTTCCTTCGGGGCCGACGCCGAGCTGGTCGCCCGGCACGCGGCCGCCTCCGTCCGGGGCCTCCAGGAGGCCGGGGTGGCCGCGTGCGCCAAGCACTTCCCCGGCCACGGCGCCACCTCCCAGGACTCCCACCACACCCTGCCCCGTGTGGAGGCCGACGCCGACCTGCTGCACCGCCGTGAGCTGCTGCCGTTCCGGGCGGCCATCGACGCCGGGGTGCGCTCCATCCTGACCGCGCACATCGAGCTGCCGGGTCTGGGCGGCGGCGACGGCCCCGCGACCCTGAACCAGGCCCTGCTCAACGACCTCCTGCGCGGTGAGCTCGGTTTCGACGGGGTCGTGGTCAGCGACGCGATGGACATGCGCGGGGTCAGCGGTGAGATCGGCATCCCCGAGGCCAGCGTGCTCGCGGTGGCCGCCGGGTGCGACCTGCTGTGCCTGGGCCGGTTCGTGTACGCCGACCAGGTCGCCCAGGTGCGCACCGCGCTGGTGGAGGCGGTCCGCGACGGGCGCCTGTCCGGTGAGCGCCTGGAGGAGGCGGCCGACCGCAACGCCCGCCTGCGCCAGTGGATCAGGAGTTCCGCCGAGGAGCGGTCGGCCGGGGCCGACGGTTCCGATCGGGTCGGTCTGACCGGGGCCCGCCGCGCCACCCGCGTGGACGGCGACATCCCTCCGCTGGAGAACCCCTACGTGGTCGAGGTGGACGCGCCGGCCGGGGTGGCCGTCGGCGACGTGCCGTGGGGCCTGGGCCCCTGGTTCGCGGACACCGTGCGGGTCTCACCCGAGACCGACGAGCCCGCCGCCGTGCTGGCGGCCGCCGCCGACCGCGACCTGGTGGTCGTGGTGCGCGACGCGCACCGTTACCCGACCGCCCAGGCGTTCGTCAACGGCCTCCTGAGCGCCCGGCCGAAGGCCGTGGTGGTCGAGATGGGCCTACCCATCTGGCGTCCCGACTGCGGCGCCTACGTGAGCACCTACGGCGCCGCCCACGTCAACGGGCTCAGCGCCGCCGAGCTCCTCGGCTCCGCGGGCGCCCTGGAGGCCGCCCGGTAGCGGGCGCACGCCACACAGCCACTCCCCGGGCGTACCCACCCCGTACGCCCCGCCGCGGCCCGGTCCCCACCTCTCCTCAAGGGACCGGGCCGCGGATGTTCCACCGGATACGACACCGGGGACGACATCACACATGTCCCCGAAAGCCGGTAGGAGAAGTACCCTTGGCCTGTAGCATCCCGGCCGCGGACGACACTCGTCGGCGCCCGGTGCCCCATTCGCCCTTCTAACCACGGCATAATCACAGCATGCGCCTTTCAGCCCGGGTCGACTACGCGCTTCGCGCGGCCGCAGAGCTCGCTGTCGCCAGCGACGGTCCGGTGACGGCCGAGCAGCTCGCACGCGCGCAGGCCATCCCCGGAAAATTCCTAGAGAACATCCTCACCCAGCTACGCCGCGCCGGACTGGTTCGCAGCCAACGGGGCCCCGTCGGCGGCTACTGGCTGGCCCGACCAGCGGCGGAGATCTCCCTCGCCGACATCATCCGTGCGGTCGACGGGCCGCTCGCCAACGTGCGCGGGGAACGCCCCGAACACGTCGACTACGACGGAGCCGCCCGCAGCCTGCAACAGGTGTGGATCGCCCTGCGCGCCAGCGAGCGCTCCATCCTGGAGGGGGTCAACCTCCAGCACCTGGTCACCAACGAACTCCCCGAACAGGTGCGCGTGCTGGCCGAGGACCCCGAGTCCTGGGTCAACCACACCCACCGCTGACGGACGCCCCCAGGGGGCACCGCCCAGAACACCGCGAGCCGGTCACCCCTTCAGGGGTGACCGGCTCGCGCGGTGAGGACTCGCAACAGTCCGCGTGGGCTGGCGGCCGGGTGTCACACACCCGCCATGTCGGCGACCTGGGGCACACGGTCCGGGACGGGAGCGATGCCGAGGTCCTGCGCCGGGACGGGGTCGGCCGTGACCGCGTCGCCCAACAGCGCGGCCTCCTGGAGCTCGGCCAGGGCCAGCTGGTCGGAGACCTCCCGGAGCACCTGCGAGAGCGGTACCCCGAGGGCACCGCAGATCGAGGAGAGCAATTCGGAAGAGGCTTCCTTCTGTCCCCGTTCGACCTCGGACAGGTAGCCGAGGGAGACCCGTGCATCGGCCGACACCTCTCGGAGGGTGCGACCCTGGCGCTGGCGCAGCCGCCTGAGCACGTCACCAAGTAGGTGACGAAGCAGGACCATCATTCGCGCTCCCTCCCACCGGTAACGACCTTCATATACAACACCGTACCTGCCCCACGCCCGATTCGGGCACCTCTTGCCGTCCTGTTCGCTGGAGGGGGAACCTCGTCCGGGGGTGGTTTTGTTCCCCGGCCCCGGGGGAGGTGGACCAGCCGGAGGGATCAGGCCCGGGTGTCTGGCGTCGCGTCCCCGCGAACGGCGGTCCTCAGGAGCGCCAGCGCACCCGCGACCGTGTCAAGGCGGATACCCGCACGATCCCCGGTGAAACAGAACCGGCGGACCCACGTGTGTGAGTCCGGTCCCGCCACCGCCACGTAGACGGTGCCCACGGGCTGGCCGTCCTGGGGCTCGGGCCCCGCCACTCCGGTGACCGCGACCCCGTAGTCGGCACCGACGAGCCGCCTGACGCCGCGCGCCATGTGGGCGGCGACCTCCGGGTGCACGGCCCCGTGCTCGGCCAGCAGGCCCTCGGGGACCCCCAGTACGGAGGCCTTGGTGTCGGTGGCGTAGGTGACGGCCCCGCCCCGGTAGGTGGTGGAGGAGCCGGGCACGGAGGTCAGGTGGGCGCCGATCATCCCCCCGGTGAGGGACTCCGCGCTGGCGGCGGTGGACCCGGCGTCGAGCAGCGCCCGGTGCGCGGCCCGCGCGGCGTCCAGCGCCGCGCGCACCGGCTCGGCTTCGGTCCCCGCTCCGCCCACGGCGCTACGCCTGCGCGCCGTCCGCGCCCTTGGCGCGCACGAGCCGGACGGCGTCGGCCACGTAGGTCAGCCCGGTCCAGAGCGTGACGGCCAGGGCCGCCGCCATGACGCCGTGCGCGATCCACGTGAACACGTCGGTGAACGGGAGCAGCTGCAACGGGAACAGGTAGATGCTGATCGCCACGATCTGGAGGACCGTCTTGAGCTTGCCCCCGCTGCTGGCGGGCATGACGCCGTAGCGCAGTACCGCGAAGCGCAGCGCGGTCACGCCCCACTCGCGCAGCAGGATGGCGGCGGTGACCCACCACCACAGGTCGCCCTGGATCGACAGCACGATCAGTGCCGCGCCGGTCAACGCCTTGTCGGCGATGGGGTCGGCGATCTTGCCGAAGTCGGTGACCAGGTTGTGGCGGCGGGCCAGCTCGCCGTCGACGCGGTCGGTGATGGCGGCGAGCACGAAGACGGAGAACGCGGCGATCTGCCACCCGAGACCGGGCAGGAACATGAACCAGACGAAGACCGGCACCATGACCAGGCGGGTCATCGTGAGGATGTTCGCGATGTTCCACAGCGGGGCCTGGGAGGCGGGCGGGTCCGCGGGGTCGTGGGTGCTCATCTGTCGGCGCTGTCCCCGTCCTGCTCCGCGACGAGGTCGGCCCCCATCGACTGGATGACGGTGGCGCGCACCAGGTCGCCGACGGCCAGGCCCTCGCCGTACAGGATGGTGCTGCCGTCGACCTCGGGCGCCTGGTGCTCGGCGCGGCCCTCGTAGGCGCCGTCCTCAAGGACGGTCTCCACCAGGACGGTCACCTCGGTGCCGATCCGCTCCTCGGCCCGCTGGACCATGAGTTCCTCGGCCAGGCGGTTGAGCGTGTCGACGCGCTCCTGGACGACCTCCTCGGGCACCTTGCCCTCGTGCTTGAGGGCCTCGGTTCCGTCCTCGTCGGAGTAGCCGAACACGCCGATGGCGTCCAGGCGGGCCTCGCTGAGGAAGGCCACCAGCTCCTGGAACTCCTCCTCCGTCTCCCCGGGGAAACCGACGATGAAGTTGGAGCGCGCACCGGCCTCCGGCGCGCCCTTGCGGGCGGTCTCCAGCAGCTCCAGGAAGCGTTCGCGATCGCCGAACCTGCGCATGCGGCGCAGCAGCGGACCGCTGGCGTGCTGGAAGGACAGGTCGAAGTAGGGCACCACGCCGGGGGTGGTGGTGAGCACGTCCACCAGCCCGGGGCGGACCTCGGCGGGCTGGAGGTAGCTGACCCTGACCCGCTCCAGGCCCTCGACGGCGGCCAGGCGCGGCAGCAGCTTCTCCAGCGCGCGCACGTCGCCCAGGTCCTTGCCGTAGGACGTGGAGTTCTCGCTGACCAGGAAGACCTCGCGCACGCCCTCGCTGGCCAGCCACTCGGCCTCGCGGACGATCTCGTCCGGCTGGCGGGAGATGTAGGCGCCCCGGAAGGCGGGGATGGCGCAGAAGGTGCACCGTCTGTCGCAGCCGGAGGCGATCTTGAGGTTGGCGACGGGGCCGCCGCTCAGACGGCGGCGCGGGGTGGCCGCGCGGTAGGGCAGCTCGGTGCCCTCGGCACCCGCCGCGTCGGCGAACGCTGCGTGCCCGGGCACGTGGACCTGGGAGGCGTCGCGGTCGGCGGGGCTGATCGGCAGCAGGGTGCGGCGGTCGCGGGGGTCGTGCGGAACCAGCGTGCGTCCGGCGACGACGTCGTCGAGCCGGTCGGTGATGGCGGCGTAGTCGTCGAACCCGATCACGTTGGCCTCGGGCAGCGCGTCGGCCAGCTCGGAGCCGTAGCGTTCGGCCATGCAGCCCGCGGCGACGACCTTCCCGCCGCCCTCCGCGGCCTCCAGCAGGGTCTCGATGGAGTCCTGTTTGGCGGCGTCGATGAACCCGCAGGTGTTGACGACGGTCACGTCGGCCTTGGTGTCGTCGTCGACGAGGTCCCAGCCGCCAGCGGCAAGGCGTCCGGCGAGCTCTTCGGAGTCGACCTCGTTACGCGCACACCCCAGGGTGACGAGTGAGACAGTACGGCGCGATGACATGGCTTCCAAGCGTGTGGGTGAGCTACGGGTGCTGCGGGGCGAGGCGCGGCCGGAGGCCGGGGTGACCGGTCGGGTCGTGCTCGCACGAGGGCGTCGCATGTCGCCGCCCGCAGCCCCCCACACTACCGTGGTTGACCTACCCGCCCGTACCCCGGCCTCGTCCGGTCCGGAGCCGGACCGCGCCGTGGAGACACCCGTCAGTCGCCCAGGCCCCGCGCTCCGATGGTGAACTCGCGGACCTCGCCGATCTGGCCGCTGGGCCCGTGGTCCTCGCCGTCCACGGCCACGTCGACCGCGCCCGCGTTGCCGACCCACAGGTTCAGCGGCTGCTCGGCCGCGTACTCCTGGGACTCGCCCTCCAGGAGGAACCCGGTGAAGAGGCCCTCCCCCTCCGCGTCCTTGACCTCGATCCAGCTGCGGCCGGTGCCGGACAGGGTGACGGTGAACTCCGCCGGAACGACCTCGACGGGCGGCTCCGCCCGCTCGACGGGCACGGCGGCGTCCTCCGGACGCAGCGCGGAGTCGACCGCCTCGTCGCCGCTGGCGCGGGCCGACTCGAAGGCGGTCCGTACGGGGTTGCCCTCGTCCCAGCCCTGCCAGGTGCGTACGCCCACGAACACGGCGGCGATCAGGATCAGTCCGACCACGGCCCACGGCCAGTGGCGCCGGAACGCCTCGGCCCTCCGGCTGGTCGTGCCGCTGACCCCGCTGCGGGGGGCCGCCGCGCGGGCCGCCCCCGGGCCCGGTCCGGGAGGCGGGCTCTGCGGCCTGCTGTGCCGACCGGGCCGCCGCGGCCCGGGGACCCCGTTGCCCGCCCCCGCGGGAACGCCCCTGGGGCGGTTGCGCCGGGGCGGTCGGGCCAGCTTCTGGTTGCGCTCGAAGTGCCCCCAGCTCTCCGCCCGCTGCTCGGGGTCGGCCTCCGCGTCACCGATGCTGCGGGGGACGTCCTGGGGCGCCTCGCGTTCGTCGGCCCCGGTGTGGGCGCGTCCCCCCTGCGCGGCGGCCACACGCGCCGCCTTCGGCTGGGCGGACGGGTGCCGGGGCAGGGGGACGAAGGTGGCCTTCTCGGGTGAGGCGTGTTCCCGTTCGAACTCCTCCAGCAGCGGTGCGGGGTCGATTCCGAAGAGCTTGCAGATCCTCCGGATGTGCCCGCGGGCGTAGAAGTCCCCTCCGCAGGGGACGAAGTCCTCGTTCTCGATCCCCCTCAGGACCTGCATGCGGATGCGTGTACGTGTGCTCAGGTTCTCCAAGGAGCAACCCGCCGCGATCCGTGCGGCGGACAGGGTCTGGCCGATCGTCGCCATGCGCACTCCCCCCGCGACTGTCTGTGCCTACGTCTACCCACTCTGCTACTCGGACACGGACAACGCAGGTCACCACGCCCCATGAAGGACTCAAGATCGCGCCAAATCGGACGTCACGGACGTGGTGTCCGTCTCATCCGCCCCGGATGTCGGTGAGCACCGCCGCGAGGTCGTCCGGCTGCACGAGCACGTCGCGCGCCTTGGAACCCTCGCTGGGGCCGACCACGTCGCGGCTCTCCATGAGGTCCATCAGACGGCCCGCCTTGGCGAACCCGACCCTGAGCTTGCGCTGGAGCATCGACGTGGAACCGAACTGGGTGGTGACCACCAGCTCGACCGCCTGGACCAACAGGTCCATGTCGTCTCCGATCTCCTCGTCGATCTCCTTCTTCTTGGTGTCGACGACCGCGACGTCCTCGCGGTAGCTGGGCTCGGACTGCTTCTTGCAGTGGTCGACGATCCCCCGGATCTCCTTCTCCCCCACCCAGGCGTTCTGGAGGCGGATGGGCTTGCCCGCGCCCATCGGGAGGAAGAGCGAGTCCCCCTTGCCCACGAGCTTCTCCGCACCGGGCTGGTCGAGGATGACCCGGCTGTCGGCGAGGCTGGAGGTGGCGAAGGCGAGCCGGGAGGGGACGTTGGCCTTGATCAGCCCGGTCACCACGTCGACGCTGGGGCGCTGGGTGGCCAGCACCAGGTGGATTCCGGCGGCGCGCGCGAGCTGGGTGATGCGCACCACCGCGTCCTCGACGTCGCGCGGGGCGACCATCATGAGGTCGGCGAGCTCGTCGACGATCACCAGCAGGTAGGGGTAGGGCTCGTAGACGCGTTCGCTGCCCAGCGGCGCGGTGAGCTCGCCCGTGCGCACGGCGGCGTTGAAGTCGTCGACGTGCCGGAACCCGGAGGCCGCGAGGTCGTCGTAGCGGCGGTCCATCTCCCCCACCACCCACTGGAGGGCTTCCGCGGCCTTCTTCGGGTTGGTGATGATGGGGGTGATCAGGTGCGGGATGCCCTCGTACATGGTCAGCTCGACCCGCTTGGGGTCGACCAGGATCATGCGCACCTCGTCGGGGGTGGCGCGCATCATCAGCGAGGTGATGAGCCCGTTGATGCACGTGGACTTACCGGCGCCGGTCGCACCGGCGACCAGCACGTGCGGCATCTTGGCGAGGTTGGCGACCACGTTGGAGCCCTCGACGTCCTTGCCCAGCCCCACCAGCATCGGGTGGTCGTCCGAGGTGGCCGCCGAGGAGCGGAGCACGTCGCCCAGACTCACGATGTCCTTGTCGGTGTTGGGGATCTCCACACCGATCGCGGACTTGCCGGGGATGGGCGACTGGATGCGCACGTCGGCGCTCTTCACCGCGAGCGAGATGTTCTTGGACAGCGCCGTGACCTTCTCGACCTTCACCGCCGGGCCGAGCTCGATCTCGTACCGGGTGACGGTGGGGCCCCGGGTGAACCCCGTGACCTCGGCGTCGATCTTGAACTGCTCCATGACACCGCTCAGGGCGGCGACCACGTCGTCGTTGGCCTGGGTGCGGGGCTTGACCGGGGTGCCCGGCTTGAGCATGGTCGGGGCGGGCAGCTCGTAGTCGCCCTCGACCACGCGGGAGGGGATGGAGAGCTGTTCGGTGGTGGCCGGAGCCGGGGTGGGGTCGGGGACCGGGGCCTTGGGCTTCTTGCGGGCGGGCTTCTTCGCCGCTGCGGCCGCCGCGGCCCCGGCCTCCTCCTCGTCGGTGAGGGCGGGGGCGATCTCCCCCTTCTCGGGGTCACTGGGCAGGACCGGGCTGTCGTAGGGGCGCTCGTGGTCGCCCGCCACGCTCTCCGAGGCCTGGGCCCTGGGTTTGCGCCTGCGCTGCTTGGCGGGCTTCTCCGGGTCCGCGCCGAGCAGTCCGATACCGGAGTCCGGGCCGCTGTCGCGCTCCATGAGGGCGCCGAACAGGGTCTGGAGGCGGTCCGGGATGCGTCGGATCGGGGTGGCGGTCACCACGAGGACGCCGAAGACCAGGACGAGGGCGAGCAGGAGCCCGGTGATCCAGGGGGTGACCACCGCGCTGAGCGGCCCGGAGGCGACGAACCCGATGACGCCGCCCGCCTCTTGGAGACCCTCGACGCCGTCGGCGGGCTGCGGGATGCCGTGGGCGATGTGGATGAGCCCGAGCAGACCGAGCATGATCGCGGTGACCCCGATGAACAGGCGCCCCGCGTCGCCCTCCCTGCTCGTGCTGGGCGTGCGCATGAGCTTGACCGCGATGGGCAGGAAGAGCAGCGGGAGGATCGGTGAGAAGGTGCCGAACCCGCCCACGACCACGAACCGCGTGGCCTCCAGCAAGAGGCCGTCGCTCTGCCACCACACGGCGGCGGCGACCAGGATGCCCAGGGCCAGCAGGATCAGCCCGGCGCCGTCGCGACGCAGATCCGGGTCGAGGCCGCGCGCGCTGCGCCCCACCGCCCGGGCCGCGCCGCCCACGGTGTGCGCGACGACCTTCCACACCACCAGCAGGAACTGCCCGAACAGGGTGACCACGTAGGCGATGGGCCCGTCGGGCATACGCTTCTTCGCCGCGGGTCTGCGCGCCGCGGGCTTCTTGCGCCCAGCACCGCCTGAGGAGGCACGCGTGGCCATCGGGGGGTCACCTCCACCGGAGACGGGATCGATTCCGAGGTCCGGGCACAGCGGCCCGGCACGGCGGGAAGCCTACTAAGCCGACCAAGCCGGGGCACGGAAGGGCGCGCGGCGTGTCGCGCTCGAACGGGAACGGCCCGGCCCGGGAGCGGGTTCGCTCCCGGGCCGGGCCGTGGTGTCACGTCTCCCCTGCGGTCAGACCTCGACCAGGACGGGGATGATCATGGGCCGTCGGCGGTAGGTCTCGTTGACCCACCGGCCCGTGCTGCGGCGGATGAGCTGGCGCAGCTGGTGCGGGTCGTTCACCCCGTCCGCGGCGGCCTTGTCCAGGGCGTCCTGGATCTTGTCGATGACGTCGTCGTAGGCCTCGGCGCCCATGCCCGCGCCCCGGGTGTGGATCTCGGGGTCGCCGAGGATCTTCCCCGAGCCCGAGTCCACCGCCACGACGACGGAGATGAAGCCCTCCTCGCCGAGGATGCGGCGGTCCTTGAGCGCGGCGTCGGTGACGTCGCCGACCGAGGAACCGTCCACGTACACGTAGCCGGCCTGCACCGCGCCGACGATCTTCGCGCGGTTCTTGTACACGTCCACCACCACGCCGTCCTCGGCGATGACGATGCGGTCGTTCGGCACGCCCGTGAGCTTGGCCAGGTCCGCATGGGCGCGCATGTGGCGCCACTCGCCGTGCACCGGCATGAAGTTGCGCGGGCGCACCATGTTGAGCACGTACAACAGCTCACCGGCGGAGGCGTGCCCGGACACGTGCACGAGCGCGTTGCCCTTGTGCACGACCTTGGCGCCCCAGCGGGTCAGGCCGTTGATGACCCGGTTGACCGAGTTCTCGTTGCCCGGGATGAGCGACGAGGCCAGCAGGACGGTGTCGCCCTCCTCGATGCGGATCTGGTGGTCCCGGTTGGCCATGCGGCTCAGCGCCGCCATGGGCTCGCCCTGGGAGCCGGTGCAGACCAGCACGACCTCGTCGGCGGGCATCTTGTCGAGCTGCTTGACGTCGACGATGGTGTCGCCGGGGATGCTCAGGTAGCCCAGGTCGCGCGCGATGTTCATGTTGCGGACCATGGACCGGCCCACGAACGCGATCTTGCGGCCGTGCGCGGTCGCCGAGTCGATGATCTGCTGGACCCGGTGCACGTGGGAGGCGAAGCACGCCACCACGATGCGCTTCTCGGCCTGGCGGAACACCTTGTCGATGGCCTCGGTCAGGTTCCGCTCGTTGACGATGAAGCCGGGCTGCTCGGCGTTGGTGGAGTCCGACAGCAGGATGTCGACGCCCTCGTCGCCGAACCGGGAGAACCCGGCCAGGTCGGTGAGGCGGCCGTCCAGCGGGAGCTGGTCCATCTTGAAGTCGCCCGTGTGGAGTACCGTGCCGCCGGGCGTGCGGATGCCCACGGCGAGCGCGTCCGGGATGGAGTGGTTGACCGCGAAGAACTCCAGGTCGAAGGGGCCGAAGTCGTGGCGCTCCCCCTCCTCCACCAGGACCGTCTCAGGCTTGATCCGGTGCTCGCCGAGCTTGGCGCTGATCAGCGCCAGGGTGAGCTTGGAGCCCACGATCGGGATGTCGGCCCGCTCGCGGAGCAGGAACGGCACACCGCCGATGTGGTCCTCGTGCCCGTGGGTGAGCACGATCGCCTCGATATCGTCGAGGCGGTCCCGGACGTAGTCGAAGTCCGGCAGGATCAGGTCGACGCCCGGCTGCTCCTCCTCGGGGAAGAGCACGCCGCAGTCGACGATGAGCAGACGGCCGTCGTACTCGAAGACCGTCATGTTGCGGCCGATCTCGCCGAGTCCGCCGAGTGGGACGATGCGCAGCACGCCCTTGCCCTGGGGCGGGGGCGGGCCGAGTTCGGGGTGGGGGTGACTCATACGGAACCCTCCGTCAGTCGTTCGACGCGCACGGCGCTGGCGGGCACGGCCTGGTGCGGGGCGAGGCCGATCGGGCCCTTGACCCCGGCGGCCGCCAGGTCCTCGCGCAGGAGGGCCTGGAGCTCGGACGAGGCGTCGGCGAGCGGTGTGCGGACCGGGCCGGACGGCAGGCCGAAGAGGTTCAGGATCGCCTTGGTGGTGATGACGCCCTGGGTGCGGAACATGCCGGTGTAGACCGGGGTGAGGCGGCGGTGGATGGCCAGCGCCTGGCCGACCTCACCCGCGTCGAAGGCGTCGATCATGTCCTTGAGGTCGCTGCCGACGATGTGGCCGACCACGCTCACGAATCCGGCCGCGCCGACCGACAGCAGCGGCAGGTTGAGGATGTCGGTGCCGCAGTAGTACGCCAGGTCGGTGCGCTCCATGACCCAGGAGCTCGCGCCGACGTTGTCCTTGGCGTCCTTGTTGGCGACGATGCGCGGGTGCTCGGCCAGCCGGACCAGGGTCTCGGAGGCGATCGGCGTCCCGGTGCGGTGCGGGATGTCGTAGAGCATGACCGGCAGGTCGGTGGTGTCGGCGATCTCGGAGAAGTGCCGGATCAGCCCCTCCTGCGGGGGCTTGTTGTAGTAGGGCGTGACCGCGAGCAGGCCGTGCGCGCCCGCCTTCTCGGCGGCCCGCGCCAGCTTGACGCTGTGGCGGGTGTCGTTGGTGCCGACTCCCGCGACGATCTGGGCGCGGTCGCCGACGGCCTCGACCACCGTGCGTAGCAGGCGGTCCTTCTCGTCGTCGCTGGTCGTGGGCGACTCGCCGGTCGTGCCGCTGATGACGAGACCGTCGTTGTGCTGCTCGTCCACCAGGTAGGTGGCGAGGCGGGCGGCGCCGTCGTAGTCGAGTTCCCCGTCTTCGAGCATCGGGGTGACCATGGCGGTCAGCATCTTGCCGAACGGGCGGTTCTTGGTTTCCACCATCGTGTTGAAAGGCTCTCGGGCCCCCGCCCGGAAGGCGTCGGGGCCCTGGGTTGCCCTTCCTCCTCTCCATGTGCGTGAAACAGGTGTGTGTGCGTCCCGAGCCGGGTGCTTTCCTCCGTGCACGGGTGAAGACGGCGCTGTGTGTCCGTCGCCGCGACCGGTGAACGCTCTGACCGGAAGCGGGAAAGTCTGTGTGTCCCGCACACGTGGGAGTGCGCGGGAGCGGGCCCGGTTCGGCCCCCGTCCTCGCGGGTTGAGGTGAGGGGCCGTGTCCGGTGGTGCGGCGGACCGGGTCACCTGGAGCCTACGCGCTCGACCGGTGCCCGGCTGTGTGAACCTACCCGCACCGGGCCCGCGTCACTCGGACGGGGCCCGGTGTCACCGTGGTCGGCGCACGGTGTGCGGGTGTCGTTTCGGGCGTGTCTCAGTCGTCCTTGTTGTCGGGCAGGAACATGCTGACGACCCAGCTCACGATGGTGACGACGATGGCGCCCCAGAACGCGGGCCAGAACCCGTCGACGTAGAAGGGGACGTCGAACAGTCCGGCGATCCACGCGGTGAGCATGAACAGCAGCGCGTTCACCACCAGCCCGATCAGCCCGAGCGTGAGGGCGTAGAACAGGCAGCCGACCGTCTTCACGATCGGTTTGATGACCGCGTTGACCACACCGAAGATCGCGCCGACCACGAGGTAGACGACGATCTGACCGGCGGTGTCCTGCGCCGTGACGTCGATCCCGTCGATGAGGAGGACAGCGGCCCAAAGGGCCAGCGCGTTCGCGATAACTCTGATAATGAGGCTCACAACGTAGATGTTCCCATGCCGGTGCAAGGTCCGGAAACTCCGGCGTGGGTGATCTTCTCGACCGGCGTGTCGCCGACCGGCGCGCGCCGCCCCGGAACCAACCGAGAGGCCCCTCGTGTCCAGTGCTCAGTTCGTCCGTCCCGCCCGTGCCGCCGACGTGGAGCGGGTGGTGGACCTCCAGGTCGCGTCATGGCGCTCGGTGTACGGGGAGCTGTTGCCCGCCGAGGTCGCGGAGGGGCTCTCCGGCACGGAGGCCCGTGAGCAGTTCCGTGAGCAGTGGACGGCGGCGCTGGAGTCGCCGCCCACCTCCAAGCACCGGCTCGTGGTGGCCACCGACGAGGACGGCGGCGTGCGAACGGTGGTGGGGTTCGCCGCGTTCGGCCCCGCGGGCGACCCGGACGTGTGGCCCGCCAGGGACGCCGAGGTGTTCGCCCTGCACGTGGACCCGGAGCGGGTGCGGCAGGGCCACGGCAGCCGCCTGGTGAACGCGTGTGTGGACCACCTCGTGGAAGGCGGGTTCGACACCGTGCACGTGTGGGTTCCGGAGGAGGAGAACGCGCTGCGGACGTTCTTCGAGGCCTCGGGGTGGCGTACGGACGGCGCGCGGCGGGAGATCGACATGGGTCGTCTGCTCCCGATGGTGCGGCTGCACGCGGCCGTCTCGGGCTAGGGCGTGTTCCGCGGATCATTCCGGGCTCGCGACCACCAGGCTGCCTCTCGCTGCGCCGACTTCGCTCGGACAGCCAAACCCGGGCTGACCTTCGCTCCTCGTCTTGCGAGAGATTGCCTGGAGGCCGCTCGCGTCGATCGGCGCAAGCGCCGAACCAACCGAAAGCATCCACGGAACACGCCCTAGCGCGGTGGAACCGGGGCCCCGGCGCGGCGACGGAGCGGCACCGGGGCCTTGGACCCCACCGGTCGGGGGGGGCGGTCCGGCCAGGCACTACCGTTGGGTAGTTGTCCGGCGCGCCGCTCGGCGCGCCACCGTCTCGAAACTGGAGGACCGGCGCGTGGCCACGGTCAGTGAATGGGTCTCGGGGCTGCGCCCCCGCACGCTTCCGAACTCGATCGTCCCGGTGGCGGTCGGTACCGCGCTGGCCCTCTCCCTGGACGGGTTCGTCTGGTGGAAGGCGCTGCTCGCCCTTGTGGTGTCGATGGCGCTCCAGGTGGGGGTGAACTTCGCCAACGACTACAGCGACGGGGTCAAGGGCACCGACACCGAGGAGCGGACGGGCCCCACACGGCTCACCGCGAGCGGTCTGGCGGCCCCCCGGCAGGTGCTGGCCGCCGCGCTCGGGAGCTTCGCGTTCGCCGGTGCGGTGGGCCTCGTACTCGTGGCGACCAGCTCGTGGTGGCTGCTGCTGATCGGCGCCGCGGCGATCGCGGCGGCCTGGTACTACACGGGCGGCCGTACCCCGTACGGGTACCGGGGGCTGGGCGAGGTCTCCGTCTTCGTGTTCTTCGGCGTGGTGGCCGTGGTGGGCACGGTGTTCGTGCAGATGGGGTCACTGCCCTGGCAGGCGTGGGTGGCGTCGGTCCCGGTGGGCCTGCTCTCGTGCTCCGTCCTCGTGATCAACAACCTGCGCGACATCCCCACGGACCGGGAGACCGGCAAGATCACCCTGGCCGTCCGCCTGGGCGAGACCGGGACCCGCCGCCTCTACGCGGGCATGGTCGTGGCGTCCTTCCTGGTCGCGCTGGTCCTGACCTCGGTGTCCTGGTGGGTACCGATCGTCCTGGTGTCGGCACCGCTCGCGGTGCCCCCGCTGCGCCGGGTGCTCGGCGGGCAGGTCGGCCGCGACCTGGTGCTCGGCCTCGGGGAGACCGGGCGGCTCCAGATGGCCTTCGGTGTGCTGTTCTCGGTGGCGCTCGCCCTGGGCTAGAAGGGTTAGGGTCGGTCGGGTGGACCAGAGCGACGAGGACTTCTTCGCGAGCCTGCCCGCGACCCGGGGTGCGGCGGGCGGACTCATCCGATCGGTGTCGGGAGACGTGCTGTTGGTACGGCGCGTGTACGACCCGGACCACCTCTGGGGCGTGCCCGGCGGGATCATGGAGGCCGAGGAGTCCCCCCTGGCCGCCTGCCGCCGGGAGATCGTCGAGGAGCTGGGCGTGACCCCGCGCGTGCGCGCCGCGCTCGTCGTGGACTGGGTGCCGCCCAGCCCGCCCCGCACGGCCGCCTACCAGTGGGTGTTCCGGGCCGACGTGCCGCACACCGACTTCCGGTTGCAGCCCGAGGAGCTGTCGGGCTGGGAGTGGGTGGGGCCGGAGCGGCTCTTCGACCACCTCCCGGAGGGAACGGCCCGACGCATGCTCGCCGCCGTCGAGGCGGACGACCGGGGCGGGGGCCCGGTCTACCTGGAGAACGGACACGCCGTCCTGCCTGGTCCGTCCTGAGTGATCCCACCTTGGGACCCCGAACCGGTTACGATGCCCGCCCCGCCTACGTACCCCCTTGGAGAACCGTGCCGAGCGACCACCCCACCGATCCCCGCGAGCTGGCCCCCGACCCGGTGGCCTGGGCCGAACGCAACGCCGACCAGGCCGACGCGTTCGACACGATCGGAGAACGCTACGACGAGGCCTTCCCGAACAAGGAGGGTCAGGAGGACTGCGTCCGCAGGCTGTTGACCCTGCTGCCACCGAACGCGCAGGTCCTCGACCTGGGTTCGGGGACCGGTCTGCCCACCGCGCGGCAGCTGGTCAGCTCGGGTGCCCGGGTGACCGGGTTCGAGATCTCCGAGGGGATGATCGAGCTGGCCCGCCGCAACGTCCCGGAGGCGCGGTTCCGCCGGGCCGACATCGTCGACCTCGATCCGGTGGAGCGGTCCTACGACGCCATCGTGGCGTTCTTCTCGCTGCTGTGCCTGCCCAAGGAGCGCATCCCCCAGGCCCTGGGCCGTGTGCGCGCCTCGCTGGTTCCCGGCGGGCTGGTGTGCCTGTCGATGGTGGAGGCGGACGTCGACGACCAGGCCATCCCCTTCCTGGGCACCGAGATCCGTGTGTCGGGGTACCCCCGGGCCGAGCTGCGCGAGGTGGTGGAGCGCGCCGGGCTGGTCATCGAGGACGAACGAGTGCTCACCTACGAGCCGGAGGGCGCGCACCCCGAGACGCAGATCTTCCTGACCTGCCGCCGGGGCGCCTGAGCCGGACCCCGGGCCGACGGGGAAGCGACGGAGGGGGACCGCCGTGGCGGCGGTCCCCCTCGTGCGGTGTGCGGCGGCTAGTCCAGGCCGAGGAGCGGCTCCAGGCCCAGCGTGAGGGGCTCGGCCAGCTCGGCGGTCCGGCGCACGCCCAGGAGGACGCCGGGCATGAACGAGGCGCGGTTCATGGAGTCGTGGCGGATCTTCAGGGTCTCGCCGTCGGTGCCGAACACCACTTCCTGGTGGGCGATGAGCCCCTGGACGCGCAGCGCGTGCACGCGGACGCCCTCGACGTCGGCGCCGCGGGCGCCGGGGATCTCCGAGGTGGTGGCGTCGGGCATCGGCCCGGCCCCGGCCTCGCGGCGGGCCTCGGCGACCAGCTCGGCGGTGCGGTAGGCGGTGCCGCTGGGGGCGTCGGCCTTGTTCGGGTGGTGCAGCTCGATGATCTCCGTGGTGTCGAAGTAGGGCGCGGCCTTCTTCGCGAAGTGCATCATGAGCACGGCGGCGATGCCGAAGTTGGGTGCGATGAGCACCTTCGCCCCGGGCGTGGCCGCCTGGAGGGCGCGCACCTCGGCGAGACGGGCCTCGTCGAAGCCGCTCGTGCCGACGACGGCGTGGATGCCGTGGCCGATCAGCCAGGCGAGGTTGTCCATCACCACGTCGGGATGCGTGAAGTCGACGACGTAGTCGGCCCCCAGCACGGCTTCACGGTCGTCGGCGCTGTCCACGCCCGCGACGAGTTCCATGTCGTCGGCGGCCCGAACCGCCTTGACGACCTCTGACCCCATGCGCCCATCGGCGCCGAAAACTCCTACCTTGAACACGGCACGAGCGTAGCGGAGTCCGGCGTGGTGAGACGTGTCGGGGCGCGTCGCACGTGTCACTCTGACCCCATGGAACGCGACACGGAGCACTCACAGAAGCGGCTGGGGTCGCTGTTGAACGGGCTCCGTGCGGCTGTTCTGGGCGCCAACGACGGGATCGTCTCCACGGCGGGTCTGGTGGTGGGCGTGGCGGGGGCCACCCCGCACCGCGAGGCGCTGCTGGTCGCTGGGGTGGCCGGGACGCTCGCGGGCGCGCTGTCGATGGCGGCGGGCGAGTACGTCTCGGTGAGCACGCAGCGCGACACCGAACGCGCCGCGATCGCCAGGGAACGGCGCGAGCTGGCCGACGACCCCGACGGCGAGCTGGAGGAGCTGGCCGGGATGTACCGGGACCGCGGGCTCAGTGAGGACCTCTCCCGCAGGGTGGCCCGCGAACTCACCGACCACGACGCGCTGAGCGCGCATGTCGAGGTGGAGCTGGGTCTGAACCGGTACCGGGTCAACCCCTGGCAGGCCGCGTTCGCGAGCATGTTCTCCTTCCTGCTGGGGGCGATGGTGCCGCTGTTCGCCATGCTGCTCAGCCCCGACGCGTGGCGGCTCGCGGTGACGGTGGTCGCGGTGCTCGCGGCCACGGGTCTTCTGGGCGCGGTCAGCGCGAGGATGGGCGGCGCCCTGCCGGTGCGGGCCGCGCTGCGGTGCGTGCTCGGCGGCGCGTTCGCCATGCTGGTGACGTACACGGTCGGCACGCTGATCGGAAGCGCGGCCGGGGCCTGAGGTTCAGCGCACGGTGGCCAGGGTGAGAGCGAAGTCCCCCGCGTCGTCGGTCCACCAGCGGGTGAGGTCGAATCCGGCGGCGTCGAGTTCGGCGGTCAGGCCCTCGCGTCGGAACTTGGCGGAGATCTCCGTGCGCATCTGCTCGCCCTCGGCGAAGTCCACCTCCAGGTCGAGGTCGGCGACGCGTACGTGCTGGGCGGAGCGGGCGCGCAGGCGCATCTCGATCCACTCGCACTCGGCGTTCCACACCGCGAGGTGGTCGTAGGCGGCGGGGTCGAAGTCGCCGCCCAGCCGCTGGTTGATCACCGAGAGCACGTTCCGGTTGAACGCGGCGGTCACCCCGCCCGGGTCGTCGTAGGCGGCCACGAGGCGGGCCGGGTCCTTGACCAGGTCGGCCCCGAGCAGCAGGCAGTCGCCCGGGTGCAGGACGTCGTGGATGTCGCGCAGGAAGGAGGCGCGGGGCCCGGGTTCCTGGTTGCCGATGGTGGAGCCGAGCACCGCGAGCGTCTGGCGGCCGTCCTCGCTGACCGGGAGCAGGCCGAGGTGGCGTTCGAAGTCGCCGACCACGGCGTGCACGTCCAGCCCGGGGTAGTCGTCGGCCACCGGGTGGGCCGACGCGGCGAGGAACTCCCCGCTCACGTCGACCGGCACGAAGCGGGCCAGGTCCCCCTGCCGGCGCATGGCGTCCAGGAGCAGGCGGGTCTTGACCCCGGCCCCGGAGCCGAGTTCGATGAGCGCGACGGACCCGGCGGCCTCGGCGATCTCGTCGGCTCGCGCCTCCAGGATGGAGCGTTCGGCCCGGGTCGGGTAGTACTCCGGGAGCCGCGTGATGTCCTCGAAGAGCTCGCTGCCGCGTTCGTCGTAGAACCACTTGGGCGGCAGTTGTTTGGGCCGGGCGGTGAGGCCCTCCGCGACGTCGGCGCGCAGGGCCTTGTCGAGCTCGTCGGCGGTCAGGTTGCGGTCGATCCTGAACATGGTGCCTCCTGTGTCCCTTACGGATGTACCCGGCGGGCGGAGCCTGTGGGCCGCGCACCGGGGCTCAGCCGAGCGGCCGGACGTCGGTGTGCTCGCGGGTGGCCACGATCACCGAGTTCTCGGGGACCTGACGCCAGCCGCGCCCGTCGTCGAAGGGTTCGGAGGCCAGCCACACCCCCTCGCCGCGCAGCGTGTAGAGGGTGTCCCCCGCCGTCGTCCCGACGATCACGTCACCGTCGCTGGCCAGCAGGTTGTACCGGCCCGCCGAGAGCTCCCTGGCGCGGCGGACCGCCGACACCAGCGCCCCGGCGAGGTCGCCCGTACCGCGCCAGGTCCGTACGGTCTGCGCGAACAGGGGCGCGGAGTCCACGGGCGCCCGGGCGTCCAGGGCGTCGGGCGGGAAGGGCGCCGCCATCCCGGCCAGGAGCGCCTGGTCGTCCCGGGCCGCCCCGTTGTGGCTGAACAGCAGGCGGTCGGCACGGAAGGGCTGGGCCCCGGACTCCTCCGAGCCGAACCCGACCGTGGCGTCGCGGACGGCGGCCACCACGCACCCCGAGCGGATGGCCCGGGCGGCGTCGGCGAAGGAGGCGTCCCCCCAGATGGGCATGGCCCTGCGGTAGCGCAGCGGTTCGGGAGCCGCGGCGCCCTCCGGGTACCAGCCGACCCCGAACCCGTCGGCGTTGACGGTGCCGTACCGCTGGTGGCGCGGGGCCCAGGACTGGACGTGCAGTGAGTGGGGCGCCGCGTACAGCAGGTCGTGCACGGTGCGCGGCGGCCCCAGGTAGGCGAGGTGGCGGCACATCAGTCGCGGTCCGCGTCGCGCGCACAGCGGAACCCGCTGAAGATCTGCCGCCGGACCGGGTGGTCCCAGTTGCGGAAGGTGGAGCGGACCGCCGTGGGGTGGGTGGCCCAGGAGCCGCCGCGCAGCACCTTGTAGTCGCGGTCGAAGAAGACCTCGGAGTACTCGCGGTACGGGAACGAGGCGAACCCGGGGTAGCCGTGGAAGGTGGTGGAGGTCCACTCCCACACGTCGCCGATGAGCTGACGCACCCCCAGGGGGGACACGCCGTCCGGGTGCCCGCCGACCGGGTGCGGGCCCAGGGCGCGCTGGCCGAGGTTGGCGCGGCTGTGGTCGGGGTCCCCGTCGCCCCAGGGGAAGCGGAGCGAGCGCCCGGTGGCGGGGTCGAAGCGGGCCGCCTTCTCCCACTCGGCCTCGGTGGGCAGCCGCCGTCCCGCCCAACGCGCGTAGGCGTCGGCCTCGTGGAACGACACGTGCTGGACCGGCTGGTCCGGCGGCACCTCCTCCACACGGCCGAACCGGCGCCGGGTCCAGGTCGTGCCGTCACGGTCCCAGAAGGCGGGTGCCTCGGCCTCGCGGCGCCGACACCACTCCCAGCCCCGCGCGCTCCACCAGCGCCGGTCCCGGTAGCCGCCGTCGTCCACGAACCGCTGGTAGGCGGCGTTGGTCACCGGATCGGTGTCGATCCAGTAGGCGTCCAGATCGACGGTGTGCGCGCCGCGCTCGTTGTCGTAGGACCAGGGGTCGTCGTCGGTGCCCATGGTGAAGGGCCCCGCGGGGACCAGGACCTCCTCGGACGGGGGCGGCACCGCCCGGGGAGGGGCCGCCTCCTCCTCCAGCAGGACCGGCGCTCCCCGGCGCAGCTGGTGGGTGGCGAGCATGGTCTCGTCGTGCTGGTGCTCGTGCTGGATGACCATGTGGTAGACGAATCCCGCCTCCAGCAGGGTCCTCTCCCCCGGAGCCCGGGGAGCGGGCACCGCGTCCAGGTCCGCCGCGTCGAGGGCGTCCAGGACCTCCCTGCGCACCCGGTCGTTGTAGGCGCGCGCCTCCTCCGGGCGCAGCAGGGGCAGCGCGACCCGGTCGGCCCGGGGGTTCTCGAAGGCGTCGTAGAGGCCGTCGATGTCCGGGCGCAGCGCCGCGCGCCCCCCTGCGGCCCGCAGTAGCCACTGCTCCTCGTAGTTGCCGATGTGCGCCAGGTCCCAGACCAGCGGGGACATCAGCGGGGAGTGCTGGGCGAGCAGGTCCTCCTCGTCCAGGGCGTCCAGTGTCAGGCCGTTGCTGCGCCTCCTGCCGCGGTCGAGTTCGGCGGCGATGCGCTCCTTGAGGCGTTCCTGTTCGCGGCTCATGCGGGACCTCCCCCGTGGGCGGCTCCGGCGCCGCCGTACTCCTCCTGCTCCCGGTGCGCGTCCTCACGCTCCCGGGGCCCGTCTCCGTCGCGCGGGACGGGGACGAGTGCGCCGAGCGCCCCGTCCGCCGGGCACAGCCCGCGCCGGACGTACAGGTTGGCGTAGGAGTCCACCAGATGGGCGAGCCCTGCGGCGCCCATCCCCGGCAGCGCCTCGACGGCGGCGTCGAAGCACACCCGCGCGCAGGCGGCGACGCCGGGGTCGGCCGGGCCCAGGCTGGCCGCGCGACGCCACAGGTCGGGAGCGGGCAGTCGGCCCCGGCACAGCCGTTCGGTGGCCTCCTCCGCGACGGCGCGGGCGCGGGGGTCGTCGACCAGGGCGGCGGCCAGGGCCACCGGCACCGGCCACCAGCGCAGCGGGAGGGCGTCGATCATCCGCAGCTCCCACCAACCGCGCGGGCGCACGGGCGGGAACAGCGTGGACAGGTGGAACTCCAGGTCGGCCTCGGTGGCGGGGCGGGCCCCGCGTCCGGCGATCCACTCGGCGAGGGTGATGCCGGGGTCGGCCGTCCACCCGCCTCCTCCGCCGGGGATCTCGGACACGGCGAGCACGTTCGCGTTCAGGGCGTACTCGGCCCAGGCGGTGGCCGGGTCCGCGTGGCTGTGCGACTCCAGGGCCGGGCGGGTGCGGGTGCCGTCGGTGGCGGCCCAGATCGCCCAGCGGGTGGACTTCCATCCGGTGGGGCGGCCGCGCCACACGGCGGAGTTGGCGAAGGCGGCCACCAGGACGGGACCGAGCCGGTGCACGAGCTCCCACCGGGAGACGGCGTCGGCGGCGTCGGCCCCGGTGTCCAGGCACACCTGTAGGGAGGCGGTGCTGCACATCATGGTGCGGCCGCTGGGCTCGCGGCGGTTGGTGAAGAACCGCTCCATGGCCGTGTAGCGGGGCAGGCGGAGCTGCCGGACGGGGGGCCGAACGGGGTCGAGCGCCGTCTCGGCCAGGTGCAGTCCGGCGTCGGCGAGGGTCTTGCGAATGTGGTCGAGGTCCCGGGCGAGCGCCTCGTGGGCGCGCGCCGGTCCGGGGAGGGCGGCGGAGCTGAGCTCGATCTGTCCGCCCGGCTCGAAGGTGATCCGGCTTCCCGCGGGCGGGGGGCCACAGGCCTCCAGCAGGTCCGCGAGGTGGTCGATGGTGACGGGTGCGGTGGGGCGCAGGGGGTCGGTGACGAGCCATTCGGTCTCCGCCCCGACCTTTCCTGGCGGGCCGGTCTTGAAGCAGACGCCGTTGACGTAGTCGTGGACGTCGTCGGTGGTCATGTGCGTCATGGACAGCTCCCTCGGGTCGCGCCCCACAGGTCCTGCCCAGACACGCACGGTCACGAACGTGTGCGATCACCCCAAATCGGAAAGGCCGAGAGGGGCCGCCGGAGTGGGCGTGCCCTCTCACCGAGGACACGCCCGCTGGCGTCGGAGTTCACGGGAGGGGTTCCCGCGAACGCCCGCGAAACGTGACCACGATCACACGTTGTGGGTCTCGCTCCGGGCTTCCACGAAGCCCCTGACCCGGTCCTCGATGATCCGGCGTTCTTCCTGGTCAAGGTCGATGTCGAACACCTCACGCAACACGGTTCCCACCTCTCCCAGAGCCACCTCGCGGGTCTCCCCGGTGCCGTCGACCCGCTCCACCGACAACGTCGTGTCGTTCAGCTCGTGCCGGGTCCCGCCGACCGTGCGCGCCACCATCAGTCGGCCGCGAAACGGCGAACGCGGGTGGGAGGTGAGGAAATGGCTGAACACCGCGTAGTCCTGCGGCAGCGCCCCGGCGGTGGCGAAGGAGTAGAGGTCGCGCCAGTTCAGGCCGTCGAACCCCCTCAGCAGCCATTCCTCGTCGCCGACCTCCGCGACCCGGTCCAGCCGGAGGTTCCATCCGCCCTGGCAGGCCTGGTGGCCGTCGGTGAACGGGAACGGCTCCACGAGGCCGCCGCCACCGAAACCGACGTCGGCCAGCCAGTGTCCGTCGCCCACCCGGACCCGCAGCAGCGCGTGGGTGGACGGCCGGGGGCGACCGTCGCCGTTCATCAGTACGCGTGCGCTGAAGGCGGTCAGGTCGAACCCGAGCCGGTCCAGGGCGGCGGCCAGGAGCAGGTTCTGTTCGTAGCAGTAGCCGCCCCTGCGGTGGTGGACCATCTTGTCGGTCAGCGAGGGGACGTCCAGCGGAACCGGCTGATCCAGGAGCAGCTGGAGGTTCTCGAACGGGATGGCGGCCAGGTGGGCGCGGTGGACGGCGGTGAGGGTGTCCAGGGTGGGCGGGAGGTCACCGGACAGCCCGAGGCGGGCCAGGTAGGCGTCCAGGTCGAGGGCGGCCCCCTGCCAGAGGTCGGTGACGGTCAGGGTCGGTTGCGGATCGGGGGCGCGCCCCGGCGCCGGGGCGGGTACGGGCGGCGTGGAGTGCGGTTTGGTCGACATGTCCGTGCCAACGAGGGCCGCAACGGAGGTGTTCCGGAAGAGGCGCCGTTCGCCCCGGCCGCACCTGGCCGGGGCGAACGGGTGTGGATCGCGGGAAGGAGGAGACGTCCGCGGTCAGCGGGGCGCGGGAGCGTCCGTCCGGGACCGGTCGGCCGACGGACCGTGTCTCCCACCGCCCGACCGGTCCCGGGCCCCTACACGGGCAGAGGACCGGCGGGCCCGTCCGCCCGCAGGCGCCCCTCCTCGTCGGCGGCCGCCCAGTGGCACGCCACCCTGCGCTCCGCGCCGCCGCCCAGCACCACCGGGTCGACCGTCGTGCACAGGTGGGCCACCCCGGCCCGATCGGCCTCGCCCGAGGCCAGCACCGGGCAGCGCGGATGGAACCGGCACCCCGCGGGCACCCGCTTGGGGTCCGGCGGCTCGCCGGAGAGCACCACGGGTCCCTCCGACGACCCGGCGTCGGGCAGCACCGACAACAGGGCCCGCGTGTACGGGTGGGCGGGCGCGGACAGGACCTCCTCCACCGTGCCCAGTTCCACCACGCGCCCCAGGTACATCACGGCGACCCGGTCGGCGATGTTCCACGCCAGCCCGAGATCGTGCGTGGCCACCAGGGCGGACAGGCCCAGTTCGTCGCGCAGTTCCAGCAGCAGCCGCAGGATCTCGCCGCGCACCGACGCGTCCAGGGACGCCACCGGTTCGTCGGCCACCAGCACCTCCGGGTCCAGGACCAGGGCTCCGGCGATCACCACGCGCTGGCGCTGTCCTCCGGAGAGCTCGTGCGGGTACCGGGAGAAGAACCGCTCGGGCGGGCGCAGACCGGCCCGGGACAGCGCCCGGGACACCCGTTCGGTCTCGTCCGCGGTGGTGCCCTCGTGGATACGCAGCCCCTCCACGACCGACTCGTACACCGTCCGGCGCGGGTTGAGCGATCCCATCGGGTCCTGCTGCACGAGCTGCACCCGGCGCCGGTAGGTGCGCAGGTCGCGCGAGCGGTAGCCCAGCGGCCGCCCCTCGAACAGGACCCGGCCGCCGGTGGGGCGCTCCAGGCCGAGCAGGGCGCGGGCCAGGGTGGTCTTCCCGCAGCCGGACTCGCCGACCAGGGCGACGATCTCCCCCGCCGCCACGTCCAGATTGACCCCGTCCACGGCGCGTGCCGTCCCCCGGCCGCCTCCCGGGGCGGCCCCGGCCGCGAAGGCCACCCGCACGTCGTCGGCGCGCAGGATCGGTCCGGTGTCCTCGTGCGGGACCCCGGGGAGCGAGGGCCCTCGTGCGTCGGTGTCGGTGCTCAACGGCTCGTCTCCTCGGTGTCGCTGGTGCCCGTGAGGCCCGTGGTGGCGGGTCCGCTCGGGCCTTCGGGACCGCTGCCCACGTGCACGCACGCGGCGTGCCGGTCCGAGCGGCCGTCGCGGTCCGGGCGCACCGGCCACAGCGGCGGGTCGACCGTGGCGCACACGGTCTCCGCCACGGCGCAGCGCGGCCGGAACACGCAGCCGGAGGGAGGGTCGGCCGGGTCGGGCGGGTCGCCGGGCAGGCCCCGGGGCGCCAGCCGCGAGGCCGGGTCCCCGATCTTCGGGAAGGCCGCGCTGAGCGCGCTCGCGTACGGGTGGGCGGGGGCGTGCACGACCTCCCGCGCGGGCCCCTGTTCGACGACGCGCCCCGCGTACATCACCGCGACCCGGTCACAGGTGGCCGCCAGGACCGACAGGTCGTGGCTGATCATCAGCATCCCGATCCCGGTCTCGGCCACCAGCCGTTCCAGCAGGGCCAGGATCTGTGCCTGGATCATCACGTCCAGCGCGGTGGTGGCCTCGTCGGCGATGATCAGGCGCGGTTCGCAGGCCAGCGCCATCGCGATCATCACCCGCTGACGCTGTCCTCCGGACAGCTGGTGGGGGTAGTCGCGTCGGCGGGAGGCGGGCAACCCGACCTGTTCGAGGAGCTCGGCCACACGGGCGCCCACCCGGGCGGGCGCGACCAGTTCGTGGATGAGCAGCGGCTCGGCGATCTGGTCGCCGATCCGCCGCACCGGGTTGAGCGAGTGCATGGCGCCCTGGAAGACCACCGAGGCCCCCACCCAGCGCACGGCGCGCAGCCGCCCCCACTTCATCTGGAGGACGTCCTCGCCCTCCAGCAGGACGCTTCCGGTGACCTTCGCGCTGGCGGGCAGCAGGCGCAGCAGCGCCAGGGCCACCGTGGACTTGCCGCTGCCGGACTCCCCCGCCACCCCGAGGGTGTCGCCGGGGTCCAGGGACAGGTTCACGCCGCGCACGGCGGGGACGTCGCCGCCGCTCCCGGAGTAGGTGACGCGCAGGTCGCTGACGTCGAGAAGGGTGCTCAACTCTGCCCCCTGAGCCGTGGGTTGATGACGGACTCGACCGCGCGCCCGCACAGGGTGAAGGAGAGCGCGACCACGGCGATGGCCAGACCGGGCGGGACGATGTACCACCAGATCCCGGCGCTGATCGCCCCGGCGGTGCGGGCCGCCTCCAGGATGCCGCCCCAGGAGATGGTGGTGGGGTCGCCCATGCCGAGGAACGCGAGGGTGGACTCGGCGATGATGGAGGTGGCCACCAGCAGCGTGGTCTGGGCGAGCACCACCGGCATCACGTTGGGCAGCACGTGCCATCCCATGACGTGCGCGTGGCCGCCGCCCAGGGCGCGGGCGCGTTCCACGTAGGGGCGGGCCTCCACGGCGAGGGTCTGGGCGCGCACCAGCCGCGCGGTGGGCGGCCAGACGGTGAGGCCGATCGCGACGATGATGGTGCCGGTGCCCCGGGGCAGCACGGCGGCCAGGGCGACCGCGAGCACCAGGGTGGGCAGGACCAGGAACCAGTCGGTGACCCGCATGAGCACGGTGGACGCGATCCGGCCGCCGAGTCCGCCGGAGGAACCGAAGTGCCCCGCGGTGACGCCGACCAGGGTGCCGAGGGTGACCGAGACGAACGTGGCCAGCAGGCCGACCGTGAGCGAGACGCGCGCGCCCCAGATGACGAGGTCCAGGATCGAGCGGCCGAAGTTGTCGGTGCCCAGGGGGAAGCGCCAGCTCGGCGGTTCGTGGGACTCGCCGGGTGCGCCGGTGATGGTCAGGTGGGTCTGGTCGATGAACAGCGGCGCGGTGACGGCGAGCAGGCCGATGGCGAGCAGCAGGCCCAGGCCGAGGAGCCCGGCCCGGTTGCGCGCGTACTCGCGCGCGAAGCGGACGAGGGCCTCGCGGCGCCGTCGCCGGGCCAGGGTGCTGGCGGAGACGGCCGGGGCGGGCGGGCCCCCGCCGGTCGCGGGTCCGGCCGAGGGGGGTCCGGTGGGTGTCGTCATGGGCGCACCCTCGGGTCGAGCAGCGGGTACACGAGGTCGGCCAGGAGGTTCATGAGGATCACCGAGGCCGCGAACACCACGAACAGGCCCTGGACGAGGCCGAGGTCGGGTACGCGCAGGCCGGAGTAGAAGAGCTGTCCGAGTCCGGGCCAGGAGAAGACCGTCTCCACGAGGATGACCCCCGAGACGACCTGCCCGAGGTTGAGGAAGATCAGCGTCACGGTGGGCAGCAGGGCGTTGGGGACGGCGTGGCGGCGGCGCACCAGAGCGTCGCGCAGCCCCTTGGCGCGCGCGGTGGTCAGGTAGTCCGCGCCCTTCTCGTCCATGAGCGAGGAGCGCATGATCATGAGGTACTGCGCGTAGATCACCGCGACCATGGTCAGGACCGGCAGCACCATGTGCCGCGCGGTGCTGAGCGCGGTCTCCACCGGCCCGCTGACGCCGGGCGAGACCATGCCGCCGGTCGGGAACAGGCCGGGCATGAACCCGCGTCCGGAGGCCAGCAGCACGATCAGCAGCAGGCCGAGCCAGAACGTGGGCACCGACCAGAAGAACAGCGCCACCGCCGTGTTGATGCGGTCGCCGCGGCCGCCCGGCTTCCACCCGGCACGGGTGCCGAGGAACAGGCCGAGGAGCGCCGCGATGACCGTTCCGGTCCCGGCGAGCAGGATCGTCGGGCCGAGCCGTTCCAGGATGAGGTCGACCACCGGCTCCCGGTACTGGAAGGAGACGCCGAGGTCGAGCCTGAGCAGCCCGGCGGCGTAGTCGAGGAACTGCTGCCACAGGGGCTGGTCGAGGCCGAACTGGCGGCGCAGCTCCTCGCGCTGTTCGGCGGAGACCTCGCGCCCCTCGGTCATGGCGCGGACGGGGTCACCGGGCAGGATGCGGAAGAGGAAGAACCCGGCGACGATCACGGCGAACAGGGAGACCGCGGCGGTGGTCAGGCGACCGAGCACGTAGACGGCCACCGGGGCCGCCCGCCCGATCCCCCTGGGGCCCGCCGGGGCGGGGACGTCGCTGGTCCCCGCCCCGGTCGGTTCGTCCGCCTCGGTGGGCGTTGTCGTCACTCGCGGTCCTCCACGGTGGAACGTCGGCGGATGATGACGAAGGCACCGGCGACGATCAGCAGCAGCACACCGGCCCCGATGCCCAGGAGCACGCCGGTGGACAGGCCCGATCCGCCCGAGGAGGCGCCCTCGGCGGGCTCGGCCGACCACCAGGCCCAGTAACCGTCCTGGCCCCAGATGTTGCCGCCCTCGGCGGGCTCCAACTGGAGGCTGGCGATGTGGTCGGTGCGGTAGGCCTCCATGATGTTCGGGTAGGTCAGGACGTTGACCACGGCCTCCCGGTAGAGCACCTCCTGGAGCTGGTGGATGATCTCGGCACGGGCCTCGCGGTCGTACTCGGCCAGCTGGGCGGCGTACAGCTCGTCGTACTCCTCGTCGCAGAAGTACGCGTCGCCCTGCATGGTGCCCGGCTCGGTGGGCAGCGCGTCACAGGTGTGGATGCTGAACACGTAGTCGGGGTCGGGGTTGACCGTCCACCCGGTGAAGATGAGGTCGTACTCGGCGTCGTAGAGGGCGTCGCTCAGGATGCCGGGGTCGACGGTCTGGTTGTCGATCTCGATACCGATGTCGGCGAGGCGCTCGGCGATGACCTGGCCCGCCTGGACGTTGTCGGGGCGGTCGGCGTGGACGTGCATGCGCAGTCTCAGGCGGTCGCCGTCGGGCGAGACGCGTACGCCGTCGTCGCCCGGCTCGTACCCGGCCTCGTCGAGCATGGCGTTGGCGGCGTCGGGATCGAAGTCGAGGATGGCCTCCTCGCCCTCGGGCCGCCAGTGGAAGTCGGTGTAGCGGGGCGGGATGTAGCCGCCCGCCGCGACGGCCTGGCCGTTGGCGCCCTGCTGGACGATTTCCTCGTTGTCGATGCCCATCACGATGGCCTGGCGCAGGGTGCGGTCCTGGAGCGCCGGGTGGCCGTCGCCGAACTCCTCGCCGTCCTGGGTGACGGCGCCGGGGTTGATGGTGAAGGCCTGGAACCGCTTGCCGTCGGCGATGTTGACGGCGACGTCGTCGAGGGTCTCCAACGAGGTGATCTGGGCGTCGGTGAGCTCGTAGACGAACGAGACCTCGCCGCTGCGCAGCGCCTCGACGGCGGCGTCCTTCTCCGAGTAGTAGCGGAAGTACAGCTCGTCGAAGCCGGGGGCGCCGCGCCAGTGGTCGGGGTTGGCCTCCAGCCGGATGTGCTCTCCACGCGAGTGGTCGGTGAGGACGAAGGGGCCGCTGCCGACCGTGGGGAACTCGTCGGCGGTGTAGTCGGAGAAGGCGTCGCCCTCCTCCTCGATGATCGGCTCCCAGACGTGTCGGGGGACGATGGGCACGCGCAGGGACTCCATGGTGGCCTGCGGTTCGTCCAGCTCGATGACGACGGTGGTCTCGTCCTCGGCGGTGACGCTCTCGAACCCGGAGACGTAGTTGCCGTTGGCGACGGCGGCGGCGTCGTTCTCCATGATCGTGGTGAACGTCCACGCGACGTCGTCGGAGGTGAGCGGTTCTCCGTCACTGAAGCGGGCGTCGTCCCGGAGGTTGAAGGTCCAGGTCAGTCCGTCGTCGGAGGTCTCCCAGCTCTCGGCGAGCGAGGGCTCGGGCTCGCCGGTCTCGGGGTTCACCGTGGTGAGGTTGTCGTAGACGTGCCGGAGGATGTTCGTGGTGACCGCGAGCTGCGCGGTGAAGGGGTTGAACGAGTCGACCTGTTGGGCGATGGCGACGGTGAGCGTGGTGCCGCCCGCCTCGTTCGCGGCGGCGGGGGCCGCCGCGAGGCCTCCGATGAGGAGGAGCGCGCTGCCGGACGCCGCGGTCCGCCGAAGAAGGGTGCCGGTGGGAGGATGTTGGGTTTTCATGACGGCCCCTGTCAGGTTTCGTGGGGTTGGTGGCATGGCCACCTGGGGGTTGTTGGTTGTCTACCAACTCGCCGCGAGGAGCGTCAACGATCTTCGAGGTGAGGCGGAATATCGCAACACATTCGACTCCTCTGTCGGAGGCATTCGTGTTTCCTGAGGGTGTGGGGGCTTTTGTTCCCTGACCGAAACCGGTCCTGATTCGCGGCGAATGGCAGACTCCGCTACGGTTCCCGCCATGATGGGGCACTCGCACGCACTCAGTGGCGTGGTCGGCTGGATGGCGGTCGTACCGCTCGTCCAGGGCACGGAATTCCTTGGACTCAGCTTCGACCTGGGCCCCGGTGAGATCATCGCGGGTTCGCTGGTGTGCGCGGGCGCCGCCCTGTTGCCGGACGTGGACCACAAGAGCGCGACGGTCACCAAGACCTACGGCAAGGCCACCGAGATCCTCAGCGACATCCTCAGCTGGGCGTTCGGCGGGCACCGGATGGGCACCCACTCGTTCTTCTTCGCGATCCTCATGGGCGTCCTGGTCCAGGCACTGGCGCTGTGGTCGGAACTGGCCGTGCAGATCTTCGTGTTCCTGCTGGTCGGAATCGCGCTCCAGGGGCTCGGGTTCGGCATGGACAAGAACCGCACGGCCTCGGGGATCATCAACGCGCTGGGCACGGCGGCGATCACCCTCACCCTGTTCTCGGTCGGCGTGAACTACACGTGGCTGGGTCTGGCCGTCGCCTTCGGAATCGTGTTGCACTTCTTCGGCGACATGATCACGAAGATGGGTGTGCCGATCTTCTGGCCGTTCTGGAAGAAGCGCATCGGCCAGGGCCAGGGCTTCGTCACCAACGGCCCGGTGGAGCAGAAGGTGGTCACCCCCCTGCTGACCATCGGCGTCATCATCGGGTCCGTGTACCTCTTCGACTGGCCCACCCTGCTGCCCTCGCACTAGGTGCACTGACCTCTCAGGTCAGTACATCCAGGCCGCCTCACCCGGGCTTCGCACCGGCCGGTCCGGGAGTGGTGCTGGCCCGGCCGGGCCGCGCCTCCTAGTGTGGCGTGCGTGACTCGAACCACTGAGGGCATCAGCCCCGAACTGCACGCCTACGTCGTCGCCCACAGCCAGCCGGTGGACCCGGTCCTGTCCGACCTCGCGGAGGAGACCGCCGCACTGTTCCCCGACTACCGGGGGATGCAGATCGGCCCGGAGCAGGGCGCCTTCAGCACCCTGCTCACCCAGCTGTCTGGCGCCCGCGACGCCGTGGAGATCGGCACCTTCACCGGCTACTCCTCGATCTGCTTCGCCCGGGGCCTGCCCGAGGACGGCACCCTGCTCGCGCTCGACATCAGCGAGGAGTGGACCTCGGTGGCCCGCCGGTACTGGGAGCGCGCCGGGGTCGACCACAAGATCACGCTGCGAATCGGCCCGGCCCTGGAATCGCTGCGCGCCCTGCCCGAGGAGCCCCGGTTCGACCTGGCGTTCCTGGACGCCGATAAGACCGGCTACGTCGACTACTGGGAGGAGCTGGTGCCCCGGGTGCGCCCCGGAGGTCTGCTGCTGGCCGACAACACCCTGTCCCACGGTCGGGTGGTGGACCCCGAGCAGACCGCGCCGCACGTCCAGGGCATCCGCGACTTCAACGCGCGGCTCGTCGCCGACGACAGGGTCGAACAGGTCCTGCTGCCCATCGGCGACGGCCTGACCCTGGCCCGCAGGCTCTGACGCCCCGCGTACGGGGAACCTCCGCCGGGAGTTGTCCACAGGGCGGACGGTTCCCCGGGCGGGACCGGGCCGATCTTGGGTAATGTCCAGTTCCATGCGCCTGCTGCACACCTCGGACTGGCACCTGGGTCGCTCCTTCCACCGGGAGAACCTCGTCGACGCCCAGGCCGCCTTCCTCGACCACCTCGTCGACACCATCCACGCGGAACGGATCGACGTGGTGGTGGTCGCCGGCGACCTCTACGACCGCGCCCTGCCTCCGGTGGACGCCGTGCGGCTGTTCGACCGCGCCCTGGGCCGTGTCCGCGAGACCGGGGCCCGGGCGGTGCTCATCAGCGGCAACCACGACTCCATGGCCCGGATGTCCTTCGCCACCGACCTCATCGCCGCCTCCGGGGTGCACCTGCGCAGCTCGCTGGAGGGTGTGGGCACCCCCGTGGTGATCGACGACGAGCACGGACCGGTGGCCTTCTACGGCATCCCCTACCTGGAGCCGGAGATCGCCCGCCACCACTGGGACCTGCCCGAGCGCGGCCACCCGGCGGCGATCGGACACGCGATGGGCCTGGTCCGGGCCGACCTCTCCCAACGCCCCGGAACCCGCTCGGTGGTGCTCTCCCACGCCTTCGTCACCGGGGGCGAGCCCTCCGACAGCGAGCGCGACATCTCCGTGGGCGGCGCCTCGCACGTGCCCGTCTCGGTCTACGACGGCGTCGACTACGTGGCCCTGGGCCACCTGCACGGACGCCAGACCATCACGCCGTCCGTGCGCTACCCGGGCAGCCCGCTGGCCTACTCCTTCTCCGAGCAGCACCACCGCAAGGGCTGCTGGGTGGTGGACCTGGACGCCGACGGCTTCGCCGGCGCGGAGTTCGTCGACGCCCCCGTCCCCCGGCCGCTCTCCCGGATCAGGGGCAGGCTGGACGACCTGCTCACCGACGACCGTTGGGAGCCGCACACCGGTCACTGGCTGCACGTGACCCTCACCGACCCCCGCCGCCCGGCCCAGCCCATGGACCGGTTGCGCGAGCGCTTCCCGCACACCCTCATGCTGGAGTTCGACCCCGACGAGGCCGACGCCGAGCGCAGGCCCGTCACCGCCTCCGTCGCCGAACGCCCCGAACGCGAGGTGGTCGCCGACTTCGTCGAGTGGGCCCGGGGCAGCGCCGCCACACCCGAGGAACGCGCGCTGGTGGACCGCGCGGTCGAAGAGGTCCGCGTCCAGGAAGGGACACGCTAGATGCGGCTGCACACCCTCACCATGACCGCCTTCGGGCCCTTCGCCGGGACCGAGACCGTCGACTTCGACCGGCTCGGCGGGGGCGGGCTGTTCCTGATCCACGGTCCGACCGGCGCGGGCAAGACCTCCGTGCTCGACGCCGTCTGTTTCGCGCTCTACGGCGACGTGCCCGGCGCGCGCGGCAAGGACCGCTCCCCCAGGAGCGACCACGCCGCGCCCGGGGTGCGGCCCGAGGTCACCCTGGAGTTCACCGTCCAGGGCCGCCGGGTGCGGATCGAGCGCAACCCGCGCTGGGAACGGCCCAAGAAGCGCGGTACCGGGACCGTCACCGAGAACCAGAAGGTGCGGGTGCTCGACTGGCGCGGCGACCGGTGGGAGGGGGTGACCACCCGCCCGGACGAGGCCGGACAGTTCGTCGGCGACCTCGTGGGGCTCACCCTCACCCAGTTCTGCCAGATTGTCATGCTGCCCCAGGGCGACTTCGCCCGGTTCCTGCGGGCCAAGTCGGACGACCGGCGCAAGTCGCTGGAGCGCATCTTCAACACCCGGGTGTTCCGCGACGTGGAGGAGTGGTTCGGCGGCCACGCCCGGAAACTGGAGCGCGAGGTGCGCGCCGCCGACGAAACGGTGCGCGCCGTCTCCGGCCGGATCGCCGAGGTCGGCCGGTCCACCGCCCCCGACGCCCCCGGGGAGCTCACCGCCTGGGCCGCCGAGCTGGCCTCGGTGCAGGCCGCGACCGCCCGCGACGCCCGGGAGGTCACCGCCGGGTTCACCGGGGCCCGCGACCTCGCCCGCGAGGCCCTGACGGTCGCGCGCGAGCTGCTGGATCGCAGACGGCGGCTGGCCGAGGCCCGGGAGCGGCGCGACCGGCTGGCCGAGCGGCGCACCTGGCGGGAGGGACTGGACGCCCGTCTGGCCGCCGCCGAACGGGCCGAGGCGGTGCTGCCGTCGCTGCGCGCCCGCGACCACCGCCGCACCGAACTCGACAAGGCCGAGCTCGCGGTGACCGACCGGCTGGCCCTGGTGAGCGGCCTCGCCGACCTCTCCCCCGCGGACCTGTCGGACCCCGCCGCCCCCACCGGGCTTCCGGCGGCGCTGCGCGGGGCCGAACGCTCCAGGCACGACGAACTCGCCCGGCTGGACCAGCTGAGCGCGGACGCCGAGCGCCGCCGCGCCCTGCACCGCGACCTCGCCGGACTGGACCGGCGGATCGCGGCCGTGCGCACCGAGGCCGTCCGGGCCGGTGAACACGTGGCGGCCCTGCCGGGACGGGTGGCGACGGTCACCGAGGAGCTGCGCCGGGCCCGGGAGCGGTCCGGTCTGACCGACCCGGCGCGCGCCGCCCTCGACCTCGCGGAGCGGCGCCGGGCCGCCGCCGAGGACGAGCGCCGTCTGGGCGCCGAGGCCGAACGGGCCGAGGAGGAGCGGCGGCTCGCGGTCGACGCCGCCCAGACCGCCCGCGACCGGGCCCAGGAGCTGCGGGAGCGGCGCGTCTCGCACATGGCCGCCGAACTCGCCACCGGTCTGGCCGACGGTGAGGCCTGCGCGGTGTGCGGGTCCGTCGAGCACCCCGCTCCCGCCCGGCCGAGTGCGAGCGGGCTGGTGTCGGCCGACGAGGAGCGCGCGGCGCACAGGGCCGCGGACACCGCGGCCGCCCGGCGCACCGAGGCGGAGAACGCCGTGGTGGCGCTGCGGGAGCGGCGCGCGGCCGCCGCCGAGCGCGCCGAGGGCCGCACCGTCGAGGCCGCCGCCGAGGAGGTGGACGTCCGGGGCCGGGAGCTGGCCGACGCCCGCGCCGCCGCCCGCGAGGCGCACCGCCTGGAGGAGGAGCTGGCCCAGGTCACGGCCGACCTGGATGGGGCCCGTCGGCGGGAGGGCGAGCTGGCCCGGGAGGAGGGCGAACTGACCGCCCGCCGCGAGGAGGGCGGCCGGGAGCACCTGCGGCTGACCGCGCTGCTGGACCGGGCGCGCGGGGAGGACGCCGGGCTGGCCGAACGGATCGCCCGGTTGCGCGGCGAGGCCGAGTCGCTGCGCGGGGCGGCCGACGCCGTCGAGGCGCGCGGCCGGGCCGCCGAGGAGCTGCGGACCGCGACCGCCGAGGCCGCGCGCTGCCTGGCCGAGGCCCGCTTCGGTGACGAGGCCGAGGCTCTGGAGGCCGCGCTGGACGAGCCGGGGCGCCGTGAGCTCAGGACCAGTGCACGCGACTTCGACGACCAGTGGGCGGCCGTCGAGGCACGGCTGGCCGATCCCGCCCTGGTCGGGGCCGAACGCGAGGCGGCGCCGGACCGCGCCCTCCTGGAGGCCGAGGCCGAACGGGCCGACCGCGCCGCCGACCGGGCGGTGGCCTGGCAGGGGATGCTCGCCGACCGTGCCCGCCGCCTGGCCGCCCTGCGCACCGAACTCGACGAGCGGCTGGCCGGTTCGGAGCCGGTACTGCGCCGCTACGCCGTGGCGCAGGGGTTGAGCACCCTGGCGTCGGGGACCTCGCCGGACAACACCGACAGCGTCCGGTTGTCCGCGTACGTGCTGGCCGCCCGCCTGGAGCAGGTGGTGGAGGCGGCCAACCACCGGCTGCTGACGATGTCGGACGGCCGGTACGAGCTGCGCTACACCGTGGACAAGGCCGCCGGGGACGGCAGGTCGCGGTCGGCCGGTGGGCTGGGCATGCGGGTCGTGGACGGCTGGACGGGGGTGGAACGCGACCCGGCGACGCTGTCCGGAGGGGAGACGTTCTTCAGCTCCCTGGCGCTGGCGCTCGGGCTCGGTGACGTGGCCACGGCCGAGGCGGGCGGTACGGAGATCGACACACTGTTCGTGGACGAGGGGTTCGGGACCCTGGACGAGGACACCCTGGAGGAGGTCCTGGACGTGTTGGACCGGCTCCGCGACGGGGGTCGGGCGGTGGGGGTGGTGAGCCACGTCGCCGACCTCCGCCAACGCGTCACCACCCGCCTGCGCGTGGTCAAGGGCGCCGCCGGTTCGCGCGTGGAGCACCACGGCTGAGCCCACTCAGGCGAATAGAAATTCTCACGGAAGCACCAGGTGGTTGATTTTCAACCAAGCTCACAGGTCATTCGGTATTCTATGATCATGGTGGATGTAGGTGTAGGCGAATTGAGGCGAAGTCGAGAACGACTAGCAGCCCAAGGAGCAACCGCAGAAAAGAACGAAGAGCATGCAGTCGGAGGCTTACTCTACTTCTATGCAGCCGAGTGCGGAATGAAGGCTGAATACCTACGCTGGAACATTCGACGCAAAGATACCTCTGCGCTACCAGCTGACCTACGCACTCACGACCTTCGGCGACTCGCCAAAGCGCTCAACTGGCAAGACCCATCACCCGGCCCAGATCCGTTGAGATGTCGAAGGCACAAGGGCGGCGACTGGATCGAGGGCCACCAATTGCACGAGGCGTGGAGGTACGGTGCAGAACTGAACCAGTCTTCAGAAAAATCCGCACTAGAGGCCCTGAAAATACTGGTAGATAAATCGAGACAGGGATAGCCAATCCATGATGGGAAAGATTTTCACTTGGGTCGACATTGATTCGCAACTGGCAGAAGTTGCGATTGAGCACGGCTGGCCCGACTGGCTGACAGAAGTCGACGCCTGGTGGGACTCCTTGGAACTCACCGTGGCCCCTGGCACAACGCCTGAAATCGTGCGGACGTGGCTTGATCAGCAATTTGGCCTTGGTTCCATCGCCACTCCCGGCGCAGACGACATGCAACTGATCCTCGATCGGCCGTCATCCCAAAGCCCCGAATCTCTCCCGGTCCGCCTCATCGAGAACTCGAGCTCACTTTCAGTTCCGCGCTCTCCCCGTCTGCGCGAACGCAGAGTGACATCGGCTCTCAGCGAACCTCTTCCTCGCCCAAAGACGGATCGCTTTGCAGAAGATCGCCAAATCACCGCATTTCACTCGTTCAAGGGTGGGGTGGGACGCACCCTGCACGCGCTGGCCCTCGCCGATCGCCTTGCTTCCCAGGGCCAGCACGTCCTTCTTATCGATGCCGACCTGGAAGCCCCAGGAATCACCTGGATGTACCAAGCGCAGGGAGGGCGCTGTGACATCGCATACGAGGATCTTCTGGCTCTTCTTCATTCAAGCAGCCAGGGAGACCCCACCAAGGCAGTAGAAATAGCCGCCTCATACCTTCCGAACCAACAGGCATCTCGGTATCCAGGCACGGGGCGAGTATCAGTTCTTCCGGCGAGCCGACGCAAACGCCTCAGCCCTCCGATCATCAGCCCAGACGACCTACTCACCGAGGATCGATCGCCATACTTCCTCAGTGATTCCTTGGCCAAGCTGGCGATCGCCGCAAATGTAGACACCGTCATCATCGACCTGCGAGCGGGAGCCACGGAACTATCTGCCCCCATCCTGCTCGACCCCCGCGTCAATCGGGTATTCGTTACGACCGTGAGCGACCAGTCCCTCCAGGGAACGGAGGGGCTGATTCGACAACTAGGCGATAAGTCACCAGCCCTCGCCGGAACTGACCCCATCCCCAGCGCGATCGTCACTCAGTTCCGCATCGATCTACACGACGCCCACGCCAGCGAGGCGCGAGAAACCCTCTCACGGGCGCTGTCCAGCATGATCGCCATCAGCGACACGGAAACAGAAGAGCATCTTTCAGTAGACGAACAGGTTCTCACGGCACCCATTCTCAGCCCCTTCCGAGAAGAATTGCTCGCCCTTCCTCGAAACTGGGATTCAGTCATCGAGGTGATTCGACGCTGCTCGCTCCCTGTCCTTCTGGACGAGCTGGGTACAAGCCTGCGGAGCACCCCCGAACCACCGCCTCAGGAACCGGCCAGTTTGGATGAGCGACGACGCTCACTGGCAGAGAGCGCAGGAGAACTCGTATACGCAGAACGCCGTGGAATGGACCACGGTCTCGGCTTTCTCACAACCGAGCCTGTGCGCAGAATCATCTCCGACCACAGCACAGACCTTCCTGTGGCGGTCATGGTCGGAGCCAAAGGCTCCGGAAAGACTTTCACGTTCGCAAGGATGTGCGCACGAGGGACGTGGAAGAATTTCGCCGAGGAGAACGAGCAGTCGGTTGAGAGAAACGCTTCGTTCGTGCCAGTTCTCGACCCCGTAAACATCTCCGAGAGTCGACACACATCGACGACACCACAGCAACTTCGCGATATCGCAGCAGGCGGAGAGGGGATCACAGCTGACAGAATTCTCAGCCTGCTCAACGCCGGTCTCAACAGCGAGGAATCTGACCCGGAGAACTGGCTCGAGATCTGGCTCGAGTGCCTCGCCCGAGCAGCCGGAAAGAATGCCGAAGGCTCCCCCCAGGACTACCTCATGGGGCTGAGCCAAGACCCATCGAGAGCATTTGTCTTCGTCATCGATGGACTCGAAGACTGGCTTGAGACTCTGAACACAGAGGCCAAGCGAATCGCACTGAGAACACTACTTCTCGGGGTTCCCGCATGGATGCGACGACTACGCCAACGAGAAATCGGATTGATTGTCTTTATTCGACGTGATCTCGTTGTTTCCGCGATCCGACAGAATCTTGGCCAGTTCCTTGATCGCTACTCACCCTACGAACTCAGGTGGGACACCGAAGATGCCCTACGCCTAGCACTGTGGGTATCGACTCAGGCTAACTCCATCCCAACCCCCAAGCAACCGATTTCCGACATGGGGGATGATGCTTTGGTCGAAGCACTTCTACCGCTCTGGGGGGCGAAACTTGGTTCCGAGAAGTCCCGAGAAGCATCAAGCGACCGGTGGGTCCCAGCTGCGCTAGCTGACTTCAACGACCAAATCCAAGCCCGGGATATCGTTCGATTCCTCCGAGAAGCGGCCAAAAGTTCTCAAGGAGACAACAGGTGGGACGATCGCGTCCTCACCCCAGCCGCCATGCGGCGTGCACTCAGTGTCTGTAGCGAGGAAAAAATCCAGGAGATCCGGCAGGAGAACCCACCACTCGGCGAACTCTTGACACAGATGTCGGAATACCCAGATGTCAAAGTTCCATTCGAAGCGGAGGATCTCAACCTCAAGACCGAACACATCGACGCGCTCAGGCAGTGGGGTGCTCTCGCCAAGGACGCAGACGGTAGATACCGAATGCCTGAGATCTACCGACACGCGCTGGGCTTCCGCACCCAGGGACGAGCACGTGTGGTGCGCACACCGTGAGCGCGAACCCCCGAGGGGTGGCCCAACCCGGGCCGGGCCACCCCGGGTTGGGTCCGCCGCCGGGCGGTGCGACAATGACCAGCGTGAATTCGCTGGTCAACATCGCCGTGTTCGGAATCGGGGGCGCCATCATGGTGGCGGCCCTGATCGGTCTCCTCCTCGTGGTCTCCGGGAGTGCGCGCGGGTCATCGCCCCGTCTCCTCACCGTCTTCGGCGCCGCCTCGGTGCTGCTGCTGGTGATGCTGCCGTCGCTGGCCGCGTTCAACGTGATGTCCGGCGGCGGTGGGTTCTGGGCGGGCTTCGCCACGGCGAGCGCCGTGGCCGCCGTGATGTACGCGGTCAACGTGGCGCTGCTGCCGGTGGTGGCGCGCCGCCAGGCCCTGGTGAGCGGGCGCGCCGGGCTGGGCGACCTGCGGCCGTCCGCGTCGGTGCTGCTCGGCGGGCTGGTGATCTGCCTCGCCGTGGGCCTGCTCGTCACCGGTGTGACCGCCTTCGTCGTCTGATGCCGTCCGGGGTTCGCCGTGACCGTTTCCGGCCACGCGGCCCGCTCCCTCCGCGCCGCTCTGTACCTTCGTGCCCGGGGCCCCACCGGCCCCGGGCGTTCGAGGGACGGAGCGGCGTCGTATGTGGGCAAGGGTCGCGGTCGCCGGGGTCGCGGGTGTGCTGCTGGTCGGCGGCTGCGCCGCCGACCGGGAGTTGGCGGACCGGGACTCCATCCGCCAGTTCGAGGTGTCGGCGTGGGACCCGAGCGACGCTCACCCCTGTGCCCTGGTGTCCGATCCCACCGCCCGTGAGCTGGGCATCCTGGACCAGGAGGGCTCCGGTAGCGCGCAGTCGGACACGAACTGCTTCTACACCAACCGGGTCGACGCCAGCGTCGACGTGCGTGTGGAGACGCACGAGGAGAGGGACGCCGTCGCCGGAGTCATCGAAGCGGCGTTCTCCGGCCGGGAGGGCCAGACGTACGTCCACGTGGAGGGGTACCCGGGCGTGACCACGCGGTTCCCCGACTCGTGCAACCTCAGCGTGGCCGTCTCCGACGATCACTCGGTGTACGTGCAGGTCAGCGCGGACGAGGCGTGTGAGAGGGCGGTCGAGGTCGCCCGGGTCGTGGTCGCCCACGCGTCCGCGGGCTGACGATCCTCCGACGACCGGAGACCGCGGATCGCGTTTCGGCGGGGTGCCGTCGGACGAACCCGTGCCGGTGCGCCGGATCGACGCCCTGCCTCCGCTTCCCGACGTGGGTGGGCCCGCGTCGCGCAACGCGGGCCCGCGCCGATCACCGGCTGACGGTCGGTCACGGGTAGGACCCCGTCACTCGCCAGTAGCGGGCCTGTCCGCCCGCACCGTTGCCGATGCTGTTCTCGAACGCCTCGATCACGCGCGCCTCGACCTCCCTCTGGGCGGCCTGGTTGCCCACGTACTCCTCCAGGCTCCGGTCGACCAGCACCGCGGCCAGGCTGGAGCCCTGGCGCTGGACGTGCAGGCGGACTCCTGGCGGGTTGGTGTTGGGACCCTGTCGGTCGATGCGGAAGGTGCCGTCGGTGATGATGGTCGTGGAACCCTGGGTGCGCCAGAAGTCCGCGTAGTGGCCGCGGAGTTCGGCACAGAGTTGCCGGGCCTGGTCGGCCCTGAACCGGGGCCTCTGGAAGGGTTCCTTCTCCTCCCACAGGACAACGCGTACGGGCACGGTCCCCGTCCTTTCCGTCGTGTTCGGCCGATGGCCTACTCGTTCGGGGGCACGGTCCAGGACGACTTCATGCCCAGGATGATCGGCCAGTTCGCGGTCGAGGTGAGCGTGAGGGTCGCGCCGTCCTGCTCGACCTTGGCGGAGGTGCTCTCCCCGCTCTCCTCGGTGCCGAAGTCCAGCGGCCCGAAGTCGAGCCCGCCCTCGTCGTGCCAGGAGGAGTACAGGTAGCTGCTGTAGGACTCCCAGGTGGTGAGGGTGACCTTGGGCCGGTAGGCGACGACCATGCCGGTGTAGATCCGGCTCAGGGAGCCGCCAGCGCCGAAGAAGTAGTTGTCGCTGCCGCTCTTGTACTTGGAGAAGCCGGTCGCGTAGGGGCCGTCCTTGAACGCGTCCACCCCCGAGTACCAGCCGTCCGCCCTGACGGGGATGGTCCGCACGTCCTGGAAGTCGATCTTGACGGTGAACCCCTGGCTGTGGCCCCAGGCGGTCACGTCCTTGCGGTTGCCCGCCAGGCCCGCGGCGAGGAAGTCCAGCCAGGTGGCGCCGCCCCACTCGGCGTAGTGCTCGGTGTAGTCGTACTCGGCGGTGTCCTGGTTGATCTCCAGGGAGGATGCCGTGCCGTTCGTGGCGTCACCGCCGAAGTTGCTGCCGGTGATCTCCATGACGTAGTCGATGGGGTAGGGGCTGCCGGTGCCGAGGTTCCACTTGCGTTCGAGGACGTTCCCGGCGGCGCTGGAGAAGGTCGCCTGGTACTGGGGGTTGTCGTAGGCGTCGAGGATGTCCTTGGTGGGTGCTTCGATCTGCTTGACGTAGTCGCGGAGCTGCTGGTCCTTGTCGAGGACGTCCTGCTTGTCGTTGTTGATCTGGTCGAGCAGGGCGAACTGGGCGGGGTCGTTGAGCCAGGTGTGGAAGTCGGGGGTGCCCGAGGGGACGGTGTTCTTCCACTGCGCCTGGGCGGCCTGGTAGTCGGTGGTGTACTTGCGCCGGGCCTCGTTCGCCGAGGCCTGGAGGCTCTTGTAGTGGGTGTCGTGTTCGAGGTTGCCGACGGCGAGCGCGTTCATCCACACCCGGTAGGAGTGGTCGAACCCGGAGCTGCCCGCGGCGGCGTTGGTGTTGGTCTGCTCCTGCGGGTTGGAGGGGACCACGTTCAGCAGCGACCAGAGGGAGTAGGGCAGGCTTCCGGGCGGGGGCGTCTGCCCTCCCCAGTCCCACGGGGTGCTGGGGGTGGTCACCTGAACCGCCTCGCCCGGCCCGGCGTTGATCATCTCTGAGAGCTTCTGGGCGTAGCGGAGCCACATGCTGACGCTTTCCTCGGTGGCCACGGCGATCTCCCTTTCGGGTCGTGTCGGGTGTCGTGTCGAGAACACCCGTGCCCTGTTGTGGAAGGATGCTGTCGACCAGGCCACCTGGTTGGCGTATGAGCGGCGACCCGTGTCGTCCTATGACCGGACATGTCGGCCGACCCGGTGAGCCCACTCTCACCGGGCGGTAAGCGTGGAACCGGGTGCCGCTCCCACCAGAAGACGGACGGGCTCGCGCCCTCTACTCGCCCCGGTAGACGGGGAACACGTCGTGCCTGCCGTAGGCCCGCATGCGCACGGCCCTCAGAGCCTCCATGTCCTCGTCGGAGATCACGAAGTCGACCCGGGCGTTGCCGCGCATGTGCTCGGGGTTCGCGGTCTTGGGCAGCGGCACGGTGCCCAGCTGTAGCGTGTACCGGATGCACAGCTGCGGGACGGTCACGCCGTACCTCTCGGCCATCGCCGCGACCTCCGGGTTCCCGAGCATCTCCCCGTGGGCGATCGGCGAGTACGCCTCCACGAGGACGTCCCTGCTCTCGCAGTAGTCGATGAGCTCGGTCGGGGTGTTGCCGACGTGGACGAGCACCTGGTTCACCTGCGGCGCGACCGAGCAGGACCCGAGGATGTTGTCCAGGTCGGACCGCAGGAAGTTGGACACCCCGATGGCGCGCAGCTTCCCTGCCTCGTGGGCGTCCTCCAGGGCGCGCCAGGCCTCGCGGTTGCCCTCGGCGTAGTCACCGCCGCGGAAGTCGCTCCAGGGCTGAGGACTGTGGATGAGCATGAGGTCGACGTGGTCGAGCCCGAGGTCCGTGAGCGATCCGTCGATCGCGGCGGCCGCGCGGTCGTAGTCCTTGATCTCCGCGGCGAGCTTCGTCGAGACGAAGAGTTCCGACCGGTCGACGCCGCTGGTGCGCACCCCCTCCCCGACGCCGCGTTCGTTGCCGTAGGCCTGGGCGGTGTCGATGTTGCGGTACCCGATCTCGACGGCGTCGCGGACCGCCTGCGCGGCGCTCCCATCGTCGATGAACCACGTCCCCAGACCGATCTTCGGAATGGCCACGCCGTTGGCCAGGTCGTAGGTCTCGTTCAGGACCGTCACGGATTGCCCCCTCGTGTTCGCGTTCGGCGGTGGGTCCACCCCCGGTGTCTCCATGGTGCGGCGCGGGGGTCGTGACCAGCGTGCGGGCAGCATCCTGGGAGGTTTCCCCCGCACGCCGTCGGCTGACGGCGCGTCCCGGCCCGCGTCGAGGTGGAGCGAGGTGTGCGCTTCGGGCGGTGAGAGGTCCGCTGATCGACGGAACCGGACGAGCTTGGGTTCTGGTGGTCGTCGCACCACCCCGGTTCAAGGGGTGCTCCGCATTTTCGCATCCGCAAGGATCGAACACCGCAGGGACGAACTCAGCGCTCCACTGAACGAGCGGCGTACTTGCAGCTCATGAAGCAGGGCCTCGGCAACGCCGAATCCTGACGGACCATGGGTATCGATCGCGAACGAGGCCGCGGCCATCGCGCCGACCGGCCACCCGCCCCAACGGCGACGATCACACCCACCAACGCGGGGACGCCGCCCAGATCGTCGCGCTCACCGTTTCCTCCACGCCCAGGGCGGCGGGTCGGGAGTGCTCGGGGACCGTGCTCTGTAGGAGGCTGCGCAGACCGCCGTGGGTCCCGGCGGACACGGCGCCTCCCGGTGCCACGAGGCACAACGGCCCGGGGCCCACCCGTACGCGCGCCGCGCGCGCCACTGGGCCGTCAGCGGCGGTGGGAGGTCTTCAGGTAGCTGAGGAACGAGGCCTGCACCCCGGTGACGTGGGTCTCGCGCAACAGGGCGTTGGTCACCTGCTCCGATCGTCCCCTGGCGTGCATGCGTTCCACCACGGCGAGGACGTGGCGGGCCATGCCACGGTAGAAGGGGATCTCGCCCAGCAGTTCGGCCTCGTTCAGCGTGATGTGCAGCCGCGGTGCGGTCGATGTCTCGCCGGGTTCGGGCAGGGCTTCGACGAGGGTGAAGACCTGGCTGTGCGCACTGGCCACACCGGGGCTGCCCGCACCGACGCTCGCGAAGAGCCCCGTCTCGCGCAGCCACGCGTAGAGGGCGAAGAGCCCCCCGTAGGAGTAGCCGAAGAGGCCGTGCCCGGAGTCGCTGACGCGCAGCCTCGACCGCAGGTGGGGGTGGAGTTCGTCGGTCAGGAAGTCGAGGAAGGCGTCGGCGCGGGATGCCGTCAGCTCCGCGAGGTAGGCGTCCACCTGCTCCTGGGTCATCGCGCCCGTCTCGCGCGCCGCCCTGAGGGTGGCCAGCGTGTCGTCACCGACGGGTTCCCCCGGCGGCACGAGGTCGCGGTTGCGGATCTGCGCCCAGTCCTCGGCCTCCTCACCGGCGTAGCCGACGCTCACCTGGATGTAGGGGGCGATGGTCAGGTAGGGGTCCGCCTGGGAGACGACGAGGGGCGCGGTGAAGCCCACCGTCCAGTTGCCGTCCAGCACGTAGACGAGCGGTAGGGGCTCGGTGGAGTCCGCGTAGCCGGGGGGTGTGGTCACCCAGACGCCGAAGCGGCGCCCCGACCGTGCGGTCACCTCCAGGTACTCGGTGTCCGGCAGGCAGCCGTGCAGCATCTCGCTCATCGGGTCTCTCCCCTTCGTGGCGGCCGCCCTGACGAAGTGGGCGCCCGTGTGTGGACCGGCGATCACCCTGAGGTCGTGGAGCGGGTCGGGTCGGCGCGTGACCCCGTCGGCGCGTGCCCGAGGCCCGAGGCGGATCGTCCCGTCCGCGCCGCCCGACCGATGTCGGCGTCGGCGCTGGTGGACGGCGTCGAGGCGTCGGTCACCGGGCCCCGTCACGGCCCCGCGGCATCGAACTCAACAGTGGTGAATTGGATGTGCGATAACGTACTCAACAGTGGTGAAACTGTCAACGGAGGCAACGTGAGATCGCCGGTGGGGGAAGGGAAGACGCGCCTGCTGGAGGCGCTGTTCGACGTGTTCGGCGAGAACGGCCCCAGCCCGAACCTGTCGATGCGCCAGGTGGCGGAGCGGCTCGGCGTGCACCACACGTTGCTGACGTACCATTTCGGGTCGCGGCCGGGACTGCTGCGCGCGGTGCTGCTGGAGGCGCGCCGCCGCGACAACCTCGTGATCGCGGCGACCGGCGACGAGCTCGGGTTCGTGGCGCTGTGCAGAGTCGTCTGGAACTTCTACTCGGACCCCGCACACGAGGACCGCACGAACGCCTTCTTCCACCTGGTGGGGCTCGCGGTCTACGAGCGCGACGCGCTCCAGGAACTCGTCGTCGACATCGACCACCTGGAGCACCTTCTCGAAGCGGCCGCGCTGCGCGACGGCGCTTCGGCGGCCGACGCCAGGCAGCAGGGCATCGTCGCGACCGCGTGCCTGCGAGGACTCCTGCTGCAAAGGCTGCTGAGCCCGACCGCCGAGGTCGACGCCGCGGCAGAGCGCCTCATCACCTCGCTGGCGGCGTTCGAGGGCCAGGATCGCGCGCCGTCAGGCCTCGTGAGCCAGGGGTCGACGGACCAGCAGTGAGCCCCCGAGGGCGACCGCCACTCGCGAGGACCCCTACACGCCCATCGATGAGGATGAGCTGGAGGAGACACCCTTCCACGCCGTGACGTTCTCCTCGCAGAGCGAGTCGCTCCTGGACTACTGGTAGTCGGTGCGCAATGCCCCCGGCCTCACGTCATCCGGTCGCTGTGAACTCGTCGTAGGTCGGTTGATCAACGAGGTCCGGCTTCTGGTCGGTCTTGGCTGGCCCCCAGTTGACGAGCAGCTCGGTCCTTGGGGTGTGGATCGATTCACCAAGCATGGCCCCCCGGTCAGGGCATGGAGGTGGGCATCGCGTCCTCAGTCGCTTGGACGCTCAACAACAGGTCCCGATAGGGCGAGGTCACCACCGGGTGGGGACCCAATTCCAGGAGCCGTTCGGTCTCTTCGAGCTGCCGTACGGCCTCCTGGTGAGAGCCCGCCGAGACGACTTCGGTCTCGACGAACGACCCCAGGCCCGTCACCGTGTCCACCACCACCGAAAGTTCCGGTCGTCCTGAGGCGCGGTAGCACGTGCGCGACTTCTCCACCCGGGCGAGCCGGACCATTCCCAACGCCTCCAGAAGGGCGTGGGCGTGCGCGGCCTGGGCGGTGTCCGCCAGCGCCACGTTCGTCTCCTGCTTGGCGATGACACCAGTGGTGCTGTGGGTGGTGGAGTCGGAGGCGGGTTTGTAGGTGACCTCGCACCCGCCGTCACGTTCCCGAACCCGCAGGCACTCGACCGTGACCAGGAAGTCGACGTCGGGCCTGCTGTAGTAGGTGTCGGTCTCCACTGTCGGCCCCGTCGCGACGAAACCGGACTGTTCGAGTCGCTGTTCCAGGAGTTCGCGACTCTCCAACGCACGCTTGCGCTCGATCTCCATCAGTGGCATCGAGGAGTCATCCCCTTCCGAAGGCCAGGGCCGTGAAGACGCGGGCGAGGTTGTGCTTGCTGAACGACTCTCGAACACCGCCAGTGCCTCGTCCAGCATCCGGGAATCCGACACCGGGATGTTACGGAAGAGAACCGGCCCCACCAGGTTCGCAGGTGGGGCCCGTGAGCGTTGGTCTAGAGGCGGACGGCCGCCACGAACGCCTTCCACTCAGCGGCGGAAGCGTCGAGCTGGGCCAGGTGACGGTTCTGGGTGTCCCTCATCTGCGCACCCTGACCCGCCGCCCGAGCCTCCACACAGTCGCCGCCTTCACCGTTGCTGTGCGACGACTTGTGCCACTTCGTCATGAGAATCTCCTCCGCCTTCCGTCCGGTCAGGTACTCAGCGTCGCACCCAAGAAGCGATCTAGGCTGGATCTCAGTAAATCAGCCTCGATCATTTCAGTCACTATGTGTAAGATCTCGGCCCTTTGGACTATCCAGAAAGCGATCGTTCGCCCGCCTGACCAGTGCCAGGGGCCAGTCGTGAAAGCTGGGACAGTAGTTATGAACGGTTCTTTCAGGCCATTGGTCCTGGCGATGCGTTTCCTCTACAGGTAGCCTGAACAGGCACAACACGAACCGGACCCCGCCAACATCCCTGGCGGGGTCCGGTTCACTTCTCTTCAGAGGCGCTCGGCCTGGATCTAAGCAGTGGTGGCCTTCAGGAAGGCCGCCCACTCTACCGCCTGAGCTTCCAGGTGGCCCAGATGGCGGTTCTGTGTGTCACGAATCGCCGTAACCTGCTGCCCTTCGAGCACCTCCACACAGTTGGCGCCGTTGGCGCTGTAGCTCGACTTGTGCCAGACCCACGCTTCTTTCATTTCATGCCCCTTCACTAGATCTTGGATCAGCTCGATGGACTTGGCTGGTGACAGGGCCTCGGCCCGCAAGGGGCCGGTTAGCTCGAAGCTAAGAGATAGCCGCCTTCAGGAAGGCCGTCCACTCCGCTGTCTGAGCTTCCAGATGGCCAAGCTCGCGGTACCGGGTGTCGCGAATGTACGTGACCGACCCTTCCGCGACCTCCACGCAGTTACCGCCACCACCGTCGCTGTAACTCGACTTGTGCCACTCGTTCATGCGGCCCACCGCTCCTTATTTTTGCTGATCACCTCTAGAGTCGCCCGCGTTGACAGCGCCTCGCCCTGCATCGCACTGAACAGGTCGTAGGCTTCACGCACGGTCTTCTCCGTGTCTACGATCTCACCCCCCATGGCGTTCTCCAGATAGAGGGCCTGCCTACGTGGACCGAGGTCGACTACGCGGTAGGGGGCGCACAAGCCCGGCGCACCGTCGAGTGGGATCGCCTGAAATCGGATAGTACCGGCTTTGACCAGCTCCTCAACCCATGCCAGCTGTTCGATCAGAACCTCTCGCGAGCCGACCGGGCGAGTGAGGACAACTTCGTCGGCCAAGAACCACAACCTGACTCCTCGTGCCCGAAGTGCCTCCAGCCGGACCACACGCGCCCGCACGATCTCGTCGACTTCGTCTCCGGTTGCTTCAGGAGTTCGCGCCTTGACCAGCGCACGCGCATAGCTAGCGGTCTGAATAACGCCAGGGAAGATGATGGACTGATACTCACGGATCTGCGTCGCCTTCCGTTCGAGCGAAAGAGCGCTCTTCAACTGCTCTGGGACTGCCCCCTCAAGATGCGTGTCCCGCCAGAAGCTCAGAAGTTCACCCCTTGTCGCGAACAGCACTTCCATTTTGTCCACATGATGGCGTTTTGCGACTCTTGTGGCGCGCTCAATCGATCCGACCATCGCCCCACTGACCCCCAGGCGCTCTCCTACGCCTGCGAGCGATAGACCCAGGTCCGTCCGGTGCTTTCGCACTGCCGCACCAAAAGGAACCCACTTTCGCATCTGATCCTTCGGCATAGCAACAGTGAACAACAGAAGACAACACCTCGCCACTCATAGAACCAGAAAAGAACAGTTTCACTGTTGTTATAGCGCCCTGACCTGCGCATGTGTCAAGTTATCGGCACGCCCACCCGAGCGCCAGAACCCGGTTTGGGGCAGAGGTGCGACAACCCGAAGTTCAGCAGGGCCCAGGGAGCCGATGTTGCGAGTGGCCACCTGGGTTGAGAGCCACCCCGATATGACCGAGGTGAGACACATGCAGGCCAACCAGGAGACACCGGTGCCGCCGGTTGTTCCCGGACGTTTCCCCCGCGTCCTCCGGTTCTCCGAGCCCGCCCGTCACGGCATCCTGCTCGGCCCCAGCCGGGAGTACCGGGCCCTGTCGGCCTGGTGTCGGAACGCGCTCCCCGTCCAGGGCACCCGGTTGGCTCGCATCGCGCGCATCCTGGTCAGCAACTCCCACCGGCACTCCCGGTCGGGCCTGCCCGGCGGAACCGTCCGCGTGGTCCTGGACCAGACCCACCCCAAGCTCCCGCGCTTGTACGTGACCGACCAGGGACCACGCACCACCACTGCGCCCGAGCACCCCCGGTTGAACGCCGGGACGCAGGTGTCCGGGCTCGCGGTCCTGGACCGCCTCGCCTTCTCCTGGTCGCCGTCCTGGACCTGGGACGGCGACCGCGTCCAACAGACCACCGTCGAAGCCGTCCTCGACCTCAACTAGCCCACACCGCACCCGACTCTTTCAACACACAGATACAGAGCCCCAAGCCCGAGCATCCGGCGCAACGCCCACCGCCCAGGGCTGACTCAGTCAACCCAACGAACACCTCCGAGAAAGCAGAACCATGAACCCCGACCACCTGAGGCCCCCGCCCGAATGGCCCACCCAAGCGCCCGGAACCCCCCGTGGCCACCTGCGAGGACCCGTCATCCCCTCGCCTCGCAGGCCCGTCGAAACCGTCCCGGTAGAGGTCCTGCGCAACGTCCTCGCCGGACTGCGACGCCTGGAGGTCACCCCATGAGGCCCGCGCCCCCGTTCTCCCCCGAACTCGCCCACCGCGAAGTGGTAGCCCCCGTGGCGAGTTTCATCAAGCCGTTCCACTCCCACTACTTCTCCCGCACCGTGGGACCCCCGTACCGCAAGCGGCAGTACTCCTTCGCCGGGCTCCCCGGACTCATGCCCCTGGTGCGGGCGTTCCTGGACACCAGCGCAGCCGAACGGTGTGAGGAGTACCAGTTCCTCTTCACCCTGCTCGGGTCGGAGTTGGCGAACAACGCGATCGCCCACAGCCGGTCGAGTGAACGCGGCAGTACGTACACGTTGACGGTGGATCGGGGTGCTAAGGGGATGACGTTGATCTGCCGTGACCAGGGCAGCCGTCTCCCGCAGGAGAAGGGCACCTTCACCGCCGCCACGTTCGCCGACATCGAAGCCGAAACCGCGACCGGTCGGGGGTTGGCGCTGATCGACGCGCTCGCGGACCGGTGGGGCGACAACGGCGACCCGAAGTTCCGGCAGGTGTGGTTCTTCCTGGCCTACGACCTGACCGACAACCCGTGGATGCAGATCGACACCGACGACGCCGAGGACATCGGCAAGAACGAGGTGGAGTGCTGATGTTGGACATCGACACCAGGGACCTGCTCGAAAGCGCCGAAAACGCCCTCACCGCCCCCGGACACCTGACCCCCGCGCAGGAGGACGTGTGGCACAACCACACCCTGCGCAACCGCATCCCCATGATCCAAGAGGCGCTGCGAATCGCCCGCGAAGAAGGCGACGCCGAACGGGCCATGCAGCTCATCGACCAGGCCGTACACGACTACCCCGCCCCCACCCGAATTCCCGGCAACAGGCCGGTACCAGGGTCCCGACTGCTCTCCCACCACCACCGCGCCGACCACAACGACGCCCCGGAGCCCCCAACCGCCGCCTGAAGCCTGACGAAGGCGGTCATGAAAAAGGCTCTGGCAGGTGCGCTAACACCCCCAGAGCAGGCCGACAACCCACACCCCGTTGAAGAGAAAGCAGATTGCCGACATGGCTATTGTGCCGCACACCCCTGCCCTGAACCACACGAACAACCCTCCCCCGGCGGAGTCCCGGTGGGAGTGCCGGGTTTACCCGGGACAGCTCGCCCAGATCAGCCGAGTCCGCTCCGACATGAACACCGACCTGAACCGCCTGCTCTCCCTCCCGGCCGAGGTGCGGGAGGAGATGGTGTTGTGCGTGAGCGAGATGTTCGCCAACGCCTGCGAGCACTCCCGCTCGGGACAGGACCCGGACGGCAGGGTGGTCCGAACCCTGGAAGCACCGGTCCCGGGCCTGGTGAGGGTGTCGATCATCGACGACGGCACCAGGACGGACACCATCGTGGACTCCCTCCCGAGGGTTCCGCGCAGGCGCACCCGCAAGGACTGGGAGCAGGCCGAACGCGGCCGAGGCCTGCTGCTCATGGGTGAGCTGGCGTCGAAGTGGGGGTTCCGGCCCGTGCTGGACTTCCCCTTCTGCGAAGGACTGGGCACGGTCATCTGGGCCGAGTTCACCCTGCCCATGCTGCTCACCGCTGGGGGTACCCGATGACGGCGCACGTCAGCACTCAAGTGCGGTCGGTCCTGACCGCACCCCGAGGCGAACGCTTCTCCCGACCGAACCCGCGTTCCCTGCGAGCCGTCCCAGTTCGCTCGGAGTCGCACCAGGATCGTCAGGAGCGGCTGTTGCGTCAGATGGGCGACAATCCCCGGGTCGCGTACATGCTCCGGCACGGCCCCGTCCCGCACTGGGTCAAGGTCGCCCGCCGCCACCGCGAACAAGCCGCCCGCCAAGCCCGACAGGCAGCCGCCGACGCTCGGGCTGAGCGGGTCCCCGTACGTGCTCGGGGCCGTCACCGGGCCCCGCGCCGCTGGTGGAATTGGCTCGCCACCGCTGTCGGAACCACCCTCTTCCACGGATTGAACACCCTGGAAACCCGGGACCACTCACGCAACTTCGGAATCCCGATCTAGTCGAACAACAAGGACGGGGTCCGGTGCACACGCCGGGCCCCGTCATCGCTGAGTCCGCAGAGAGCAGTTCATACGTGATCAAGAGTCGTCATTCCGGGGGCCCATCACCGCGCGCGCTGGGAGCCTCCGTTCCACTTCCCCGTAGCGGTGTCAGTGGTAGGGCGGACCACCGGTCTCCAGCATCGAAACCCGCTGGGGCTGAGCACGACTGGACGTTCTACGGTCTGTAGTTGATGTGAGCTGTGGGTACAGGGGCTGTGGTTGCTGTTTGTGGATGTGTTCTACGGTCTGTGGTTGGTGTGAGTTGTGGGTACAGGGCCTGTGGTTGCCGTAGCGCGAGGGTTCTACGGCCAACCCGCTTATCCCTTTGGGCCGGTAGGTCCTGTGCGGCTTACTGCGTACCCCTTGTGCGCTGAGCGTTCCAATCAGAGCGGGGTGTGTGGATGGTGCTCTGCCCGGACCGCACTTGGCGGTTGTGTTTTCGTGTGACACGACTGGCAGGAAAGGGCCAAGCACGGCACCGGGCCACCCCCCAGGACAACTGATGTGTTCGAGAGATGCGTGTCCCCCGGACTGGTAAAAACCCCCGCCGTCCGAGCACCGCCTACCGCTCTACGGCCAACCCGCTCACCACAGGAAAGCGCGTACCCGCAGGTTTGTACCCCGCCGTGTCCGGGGTGCGTTGCGCCGCGCGGCTCACTACCGCACATGGCTGGGGTTCCAACCCCCTGGGGGTGAAGGGGAAACCTCGCCTTCAGCTGTACCCCGCTGTGTCCGGGGTGCGTTGCGCCGCGCGGCTTACTACTGTGCGTGATGGGGGCGACCAACCCCTGGGGGTTGAGGGGTCTGCGTTGGAGTCTGCTTCACGCCTGTGACAGCGCGCCCACCAGCACCACGAGGGGTGTGAACCCCCGCCACGTGTTGTTGCGACCCCTGAGGGGAGCTTCCCCCTTCACCCCGTGGTGGTGACCCAAGCACTTCGGTGCCCCCTCAACCCCCAGGGGGTGGGAACCTCAGTCACGTGCGGTAGTAAGCCGCACGGCGCAAACCCCCTCAACCACAGCGGGGTACAAACGTGCACGTGAGTGCTGGGTTCAGGAGAGCGGGTTGGCCGTAGAGCGGCAAGCGGCGCCCGGACGGCGGGGGTTTTTACCAGTCCGGGGGACACGCATCTCTCGAACACATCAGTTGTCCTGGGGGGTGGCCCGGTGCCGTGCTTGGCCCTTTCCTGCCAGTCGTGTCACACGAAAACACAACCGCCAAGTGCGGTCCGGGCAGAGCACCATCCACACACCCCGCCCTGACCGGAGTCCTCAACACACAAGGGGTACGCAGTAAGCCGCACAGGACCTACCGGCCCAAAGGGATAAACGGGTTGGCCGTAGAACCCTCGCGCTACGGCAACCACAGGCCCTGTACCCACAGCTCACATCAACCACAACCGCCGTACCCACAGCTCACATCAACCACAGGCCGTAGAGCCCGCTACAAACAACAACCACAACCGCAGAACTCACAGACCACACCGACCCAAAGGAAAGGGGGCGCGCCCCGGACGGACGCACCCCCTCAAGCAGGCGGCTCTTCTCCCTACCGCTACCGCCGCTGAATCCTCACCACTGACTACCGTCTACTGGCGCTGCCTACTCCTTGCCGGTGCCTTCGCTGGCGTCAGTCTCACCACCAGCACCGTCACCACCGGACGCAGCACCACCACCAGCACCACCACCGGCACTCCCAACACCACCACCAGCCGCCGTTACCCCTCCGGCTGCCGCCTTGGCTCGGCGGTCGAGCTCGGCGAGGTAGGCGTTGTAGTCGTCCATGTCGGCGTCGTCGGAACCACCGCGACGGCTGTGCCGCTCCCTGCGACGCTCCTGGCGCTCGTCGTCGCGCGACCACTGCACCACCAGCGCCAGCATCACCATGACGGTGGGGATCTCCCCCAACGCCCAGGCGATCCCGCCGCCCGCGTACTGGTCGGCGGCCTGGTCGGCCATCCAGGGGATCTCGAACTGCCCGTAGTACTGCATGGCCATCGGGGTGGCCTGTTCCATGATCGCGATGCCGAAGAACGCGTGGAAGCCCATCGCCACCAGCAGCAGGAGAATCCTGAGCAGGAACGGGACCCTGCGGGGCGCCGGGTCGATGCCGACGATCACCCAGTAGAAGAGGAATCCGGAGATCAGGAAGTGCACGCCCATGAACAGGTGACCGAGGTGGTCGTTCATGAGGGTGGGGAACAGCGGGGTGAAGTACAGCGCGTAGGGGCTGAACACGAAGATGGGGGCGGCCACCGCCGGGTGGGTCACGATCTTCGAGAACCGGCTGTTCAGGAAGGCGTTCAGCCATTCGCGCGGCCCCCGGTCGCCGCGGGTCTGGGCGGGCCTGAGCGCGCGCAGCGCCAGGGTCACCGGGGCGCCGAGCACCAGCAGGATCGGTGTGACCATGGCCAGCACCATGTGTTGGATCATGTGCATGGAGAACATGATCATGGCGTAGGTCGCGAACCCGCTGAGCTGTACCGCCACGATGGTGAGCAGGCCCAGCACGAACGCGACGGTGCGGCCCACGGGCCACGAGTCACCGCGCTGGACCAGACGCCACACCCCGCCGAGGTAGAGGACCGCCGCGACCACGACGAACAGGATGAAGAACAGGTCGGGCCGCCACAGGGTGAGCACCGTCTCCAGGCTCATCGCGGGCGGGATGGCGAAGCCGAGGATGGCGGCGGCCGGGTCCTGGACGGTCTCGGCCGGCGCCGACGGCGGCGGGGTGCGCCCGAGGCCGACGGACACGCCGATGACGGCGGCCATGATCATGACCTCCGCCCCGGCCAGGCGCAGGAAGCTCCGGCGGCGGAAGGAGTAGCCCGCCTTGCCGCCGGGGGCGGCGTCGATCCGGGTCAGCACCCGGGTCCGGTGCGCGTTGCCGAGAAAGCCCAGGACAACGAACAGGACGACCTTCACCAGGATGATGCGGCCGTACTCGGTGCCGAGCAGGTCGTTGACGGAGTACAGGCGCGCCAGCGCGCTGGCGGCGCCGCTGACGGCCACGCCGACGTAGGCCCACAGGGCCATGCGGCTGAACCGGTGCGCGGCCACGGCCGGTTCCTGGCCGTCCTTGCGCATGGCGTGGTAGGTGACCACGGTCAGCCCGCCCACCCACGCGCAGATGGAGACCAGGTGCAGGGCGAGTCCGGTGACGGCGAGCTCGTGCGCGCCGGAGGAGGCGGCGTGGCCGGTGAGGGCGGGCGGGGTGACGGCCACCAGGGACGCGACGAGCAGCCACAGTCCGCCGGTGGCGGTGGTGATGGTGCGCCCGAACAGGGCGATGCCGGTGGCGATGAGGATGACGAACATCAGCGCCACGCCGGAGCCGACCGACCCGGCGAAGGCGGTGACCTCGTCGACGGTCACCTGGCCCGCGCGCCTGCCGAGGAACTCGGCGGTCTGGAAGTACAGGGTGCCGACGGCGCCGACGACCCACCCGAGGGCGGTCCAGGTTCCGGCGCGGACGTAGCCGATGGCCTGCGGGGTCAGCTGTCCCTTGTCCGAGCCGAGCAGGACGACCGCCATGAGCATGAGGCCGATGGTCAGGACGGCGGCGGTGTCCATGACCGTCTTGGCGATGGGCATGCCCCAGCGGACGAACTCGCCGGAGTCGAACCGTTCCATGCCGGGGATGATCTGCGCGAAGACCGCGCCGCCCAGGATGAGGGTGGCGCCCAGGGCGACCGTGCACACGAGTACGGCGGCCAGGGCGTAGACGGGAGCGTTCGCGGTTCCGGGGGCCTGGTCCTGATTGTCCTTGGGAGATGTGTCGTTCTGGGCGGGAGGAGCCACGCGCCACTCCGTCGTCGAGTCGGTCGGTTTGCAGGTCAGGGCCCCGGCCGCACCGGTCTTGCGCACCTTGCCGTCCTTCGGGCTCCGGCGGGGACCTGGCGCGGAGGGACACCTCGACCAAGGTTAGTCCGTTTACTACACAGTGTCGGACTTGGGTCCGTCCGCCCACCCCCCTAGTGCCGGAAATCCCCGCCGGGTTCGGCACGGGGCCCGCAAGAAGTGACGTTTCCCCCTTCGTCGGAGGGCCTTCGCGATACGCTCGACATCCCTACAGGAGGTCACGGACCACCCCCTCGCGCCCGTCACCTCGCACCGCCGCGCCCCCTCCGCGGCTCCCAGATCGACGACGACAGAGAAGCGCACGAAGGGGGAGGGCGATGCCCGAGTTCGACAGTGTCATCCGTTCCACGCGAACGGTGGTCCCCGGGGGGATCAGGCCGGTCAGCGTGGGAGTTCGCGACGGCCGTATCGAGGCGGTCCGCCCCTACTCGGCGGCGATGTCGACCGGTGAGGTGGTCGACCTCGGCGACACGGCCCTGTTGCCCGGCGCGGTCGACCTCGGTACCGGCGTGCACGCCCCCGGGGAGGAACTGGCGGAGTCCTACCGGCGGATGGGCGAGGCGGCGCTGCGCGGCGGTGTCACCTGCGCGGTGGTCGCGCCCGCCCCCGGCCGTCCGGCGATCACCTGCGCCGACTCCCTCCAGGTGCACCAGCGGGCGGCGGCGGGGGCCGAGGTCTCGGTGTTCTTCCTGGGCGGGGTCACGCACGGCACGAGTCCGCTGGACCTGACGGACCTGCACGCGGGAGGGGTGGTGGCCTTCCAGGGGTCGTTGTCGGACGGCGGGGCCCCGGACATGGCCGCGCTGGGCGACGCGCACCTGCGCAAGACCATGGCCGAGATCGCCACCCTGAACGGCCTGCTGCTGGTGCACGCCGAGGACGCGCGCGAGCTGGGCTCGCCGCCGGTGTCGGCGGACCAGCGGCCGCCCCGGGCCGAGCGGCGGGGGCTCGAACGGGTGATCGCGGCGGCGCGGGTGGCGGGGGCGCGTACGCACGTGGCGCCGTTCACCGCCGCCGAGTGCGCCGCCCTGCTCGCCGCCGCCGGGTCGGTGGGGGTGGGGCTGACCGCGCACACCTGCCCGCACTACCTGTGTCTGCCCTCGGAGTTCCCGGGGCCGGGGTCCGCGGTGCACGGGTGCCGTCCGCCGTTGCGGTCGGACGCCAACCGCAAGGCGTTGTGGAGTTCGCTGCTGGAGCCCGACTCCCCGATCCGGACGGTGGGTTCGGGGCACCTGCCCGCGATCGGGCTGTACACCCTGGAGTGGAGCCTGTCGGCGCTGTGGACGGCGGCGCGCAGGCGCGGCCGGTCGTTGGCCGACCTGGCGCGGTGGACCGCCCAGGAGCCGGCGGACCTCGTGGGGCTGAGCGGCCGGGGGCGTGTGGAGGAGGGGTACGACGCCGACCTGGTGGCCTTCGAGGACCAGGTGACCGTCGCGGTGCCGCACCAGGACCCGAGCCCCTACGCGGGGATGCGTCTGACCGGTCGGGTGCGGCGGACCTGGGTGGCGGGGCGTGCGTCCCGCCCCGGGCCGCATCAGCGCTAGACCCGTGTCACACCACACACATCGGGCTTACAGCCTGTCAACATGGCAGTGCAGGGCCATGCACGTTGGCGATGGTGTGAGCACGCCCTCGCAGGTCACAGTGGAAGGTGTCAATGGCGATACCAGTTGGAGGAACCGTGCGCATCGGTGTGCCCCGTGAGATCAAGAACCACGAGTACCGGGTGGCGATCACCCCGGCGGGAGCCCACGAACTGACCCGCCGGGGTCACGAGGTCTACGTCGAACACGACGCCGGTGCGGGGTCCTCGATCACCAACGAGGAGTACGCCGCGGCCGGGGCCACCGTCCTGGGCACCGCCGACGAGGTGTGGGCCACCGGCGACCTGATCCTCAAGGTCAAGGAGCCCGTCCCCGCCGAGTACCACCGGATGCGCGAGGGCCAGACCCTCTTCACGTACCTGCACCTGGCCGCCTCCCGCGAGTGCACGGACGCGCTCCTGGAGCGCGGGGTCACCGGTATCGCCTACGAGACCGTGCAGCTGCCCGACGGTTCGCTCCCGCTGCTCGCCCCCATGTCCGAGGTGGCCGGGCGGTTGGCCCCGCAGGTGGGCTCGGTGACCCTCCAGCGCCCCAACGGCGGGCGGGGCGTGCTGATGGGCGGGGTCCCGGGGGTGCGCCCGGCCAACGTCACCGTGATCGGCGCCGGGGTGTCCGGGCTCAACGCGACCCAGATCGCCGTGGGCATGGGCGCGAACGTGACCGTGCTCGACCTCAACGTCAACAAGTTGCGCCACGTGGACGCGCTGTACCGGGGCCAGGTCAAGACGGTGGTCTCCAACGCCTTCGAGCTCGAGCTGTCGGTGCTGGAGTCCGACATGGTGATCGGCGCGGTCCTGGTGCCCGGTGCGAAGGCGCCCAAGCTCGTCACGAACGAGCTGGTCTCGCGGATGCGCCCGGGCGCGGTGCTGGTCGACATCGCGATCGACCAGGGCGGGTGCTTCGAGGACTCGCGGCCCACCACGCACGACGACCCGACCTTCGCCGTGCACGACACCGTGTTCTACTGCGTGGCCAACATGCCGGGCGCGGTGCCCAACACCTCCACGCACGCCCTGACCAAGGACACCCTGGCGTACACGGTGGCCCTGGCGGACAAGGGGTGGAAGCAGGCCCTGCGGGACGACGCCGCCCTGGCGGAGGGTCTCAACACCTTCGGCGGGGAGCTGGTGTACGCCCCGGTCGCCGAGGCGCACGGGCTCAAGTACCGCTCGCTCTCGGAGGTCCTGGCCTCCTAGGGGCGCCACGGGAGCGCGGGAACACGGGGGGTCGTCCGTTCGGGCGGCCCCTCCTCGGTGTGACCGGCCCGACGCGCCGCCGACCGTCCCGCCCCGAACCCGTCCCACCTGGGGTCACCGGTCGCATTCGTGCCTCGTCACGGGGTGGTCGGGCCGCGACGGCGGGGGTACCGTCGAGGGGTGGCCCCTCCGGTGGCGGGGCCCGTGACCGGGGCCCGAGCACATGAGGTGGGGACTGTAGTGACACACACCGGAGCGGTAACGGTGACCCGGATCGTCGAGCTCGAACTCGTGCGGTTGCGGCCTTCGCTGGCCGGGCGCGGTTCCGACGGTTCCGTTCCGGTGCTGGTCCGGGTGTCCGACGGCCGGGTGAGCGGCTGGGGCGAGGTGGCCCGGGCCACCGCCGAGCAGTGGGAGGGGCTCGCCCGCGACTACGCTCCGGCGCTGCTGGAGCACGCCTGGCGCCGCCCGACCGAGGTGGCCGACGCCTTCGCCGACCTGCCCTGGGACCCGGCCCTGACCGGGGCCCTGGACACCGCGTGCTGGGACCTGTGGAGCCGTCAGCGCTCCACGCCGCTGGCCCACGCGCTGGGTGGTGAGCGCACCGCCCTCACGGCGGGGGCGACCCTGCCCCGGCAGTCGACCCTGGAGTCGGTGGTCACCGAGGTGAACCGCCGGGTGGGTGCGGGCTTCCGGCGGATCAGGCTGGAGGTCGAGCCGGGGTGGGACACCGACGTGGTGCGTGCGGTGCAGTCCAGCTTCCCGTTCCTGGTGCTCCAGGTGGACGCGGGCGGACGGTACACGGAGTCGCCCTCGGACCTGGACGCCCTGCGGTCGTTGGACGCGTTGGGGCTGCTCACCATCGAGGACCCCTTCGCCGCCGGTGACCTGGGCGCGCACGCGCGCCTGTCGGCCGAACTGCGCACGCCGGTGGCCCTGTACCGGTCGTTGTCGTCGGTGGAGGACCTGCGCGAGGCGATCCTGGCGGAGGCGGGCCGCGCGGTGAGCGTGGACCCTGCCAGGTTGGGCGGGCTGACGGCCGCTCGACGGGCGGTCGACCGGGCCGTCGACGCCGGTTGGCAGGTGTGGTGCGGGTCCTCGGCCGTGACGGGGGTGGGGCGCGCGGCGACGGTCGCGCTGGCCTCGCTGGCGGGGGCGACCCTGCCGGTGGAGGTGCGGGGATCGGGCGGGCGCGGCCGTGACCTGGTGGTTCCGCCGGTGCGTGCGCACGACGGGGTGGTGCCGGTGCCGTTGGCCGAGAGCGGTCTGGGGCACGACGTGGACCGGGCGGCGCTGTCGGGGTACACGTCCCGGACGGTGGTCGTGGGCCACGGGACGCATTCGGCGCCGGAGACCTCCCCATAACCGAACGCCGTTAGGTACCCTTGCGGCACCGAGTCCGGACCCGGTGCCGGACCCCGACGCACGTGGAGGCGCGGTGCGCGTGTTCGCCGACGTCCAGGAGGTCGTCGCCGCCCAGGGTGAACCCCTGGGCCGGACCGACTGGCTGACCATCACCCAGGACCGCGTCGACCTGTTCGCCGACGCGACCGACGACCACCAGTGGATTCACCAGGACGCGGAGCGTGCCGCCCGGGGCCCCTTCGGCGCCACCATCGCGCACGGTTACCTGTCGCTGTCGCTGCTGGCCCACTTCTCCCAGAGCCTGATCTCCCTCACCCGCAAGCCGAGCATGTCCATCAACTACGGGCTCGACCGGGTGCGCTTCCTCCAACCGGTCACCGTGGGGTCGCGGGTGCGCGACGCCGTCGTGCTGGGCGAGGTCCGCGAGACGCCCAAGGGGTACCTGGTCGCCACCGAGCACACCGTGGAGATCGAGAACCGCGACCGCCCCGCCCTCGTCGCCACCGCCCTCGGCCTGTGGGTTCCCTAGCCCGGGCGGAACGGCCTACCCTCTTGGCGTGTCCGTACCTCCACCGCGCCTGACCGTGGTCACCCTCGGCGCGCGGGACCTACCGTCGCTGCGCCGGTTCTACCAGGCCCTCGGCTGGGAGGAACTGTCCTCCGGCTCCGACGACTGGACGGGGTTCCTCCTGGGCGGGGTCCTGCTCTCCCTGTTCCCCGTGGGGGAACTGGCCGCCGAGGCCGCCGAGGGCGAGGTCCCCGCCTCGGCGGGCTGGTCCGGATTCACCCTCGCGTGCAACGTCGACACCCCCGGGCAGGTCGACGAGGCGTTCGCCGCCGCCGTGCGGGCGGGCGCCCGGGCGGTGGCCGAACCCGCGCCCCGGCCCTGGGGCGGGAGGTCGGCCTACGTCGCCGACCCCGAGGGCAACCGCTGGGAGATCGCCTGGGCCCCGGGCGCGCGGTTCGACGCCCGGGGCTCGCTCACGTCCTTCGGCGACTGACCGACCGGTTCCGGGCCCTACCGGGCCACACGGCGCAGCGCCCGGCGGACCAGCCCCGGGGTGAACCAGCGCAGTTTGCGCTCGGCCCGCTCGGCCCGGCGGCGCATGCGATCGCTCCGGGCCCGGGCCTGCTCCAGGTCGGCGCGGAGCCGCGCCACGTCCGGAGCGTCGGCCTCCTCCGGTGGGGCGGCCGCCGGAGCCTCCAACCGGGCCTCCTCCTCGTCCGAGGCGCGGACCAGGTCGGTCGCGGGCATCCAGTGGATGCCGTGGACCTCCTCCACCAGCCGGTCCAGCTCCCGCCCGGACGCCTCCGGGTCGAGGTGGCGGGCCCGCGCGAACGCGGCGGTGCGCTCCAGGCGCACCATGCCCTCCTCCGCGGTGAGCGCGCCCGGCATGGGCGCGCACAGCAGGCCCACCGCGTGGGTGTCGCAGGCGTGCACCATCTCCGCGACGGCCCTCGGGTAGAGTTCGGCGCCCGCCTCCAGGTACAGCCGGTGCGGTACGCGCGGGTCCGTGCCCGGCTCGCTCTCGACGAACCGCACACGCGGGTCGCCCCGGAAGGTCTCGTGCGCCAGCCTCAGGTCGAGGTCGTCCTCCTCCAGCGGCGAACGGCGCTCATCCCGCAACCGCCCCCACGGGCCCACCATCCACAGGCGCAGGTCCGGCGTCGTACCGGTCAGCAGCGCGGCGGCGGTGGCGTCGACCTCCTCCAGCGTGTGCCCGGCCACGTCGAGCACGACGTCGACCAGCGGCACCTCCCACAGACGCTCGGCGCGTTTGCGGCGCAGGTGGAAGTCGGGCACCCGGTTGGCCACGTAGGGCATCCGGTAGCGCGTCCCGGCGTCCCTCTTCTCCTGCATCTGCGAACGACCCAGGTGCCAACTGCTGGTCTCCTGGTCCGGAACGAACACCGCGCCCCGTTGGGCCACCCGGTGGCCGAACTCGCTGTCGCCGCCCAGGATCATCTCCGGGTCCAGGCCGCCCGCCGCGTCGAACAGGCTCCGGTGCAGCGACCCGGTCGCCCCCACGTACACCTTGAACGCCTCGTGGTGGGCCGAACGCAACCGGTCGTGGCGGTCGATGAACCGCTCCACCCAGTGCGGGTCGGCGCCCTCCCGGTCGAACAACAGCTCGGCGCGCCCGGCGGCCACCTCGTCCCGCACGTGTGCGGGGGTCATCGCGGCCGGGTCGAAGTCCACGAACATCTTGTGGCCCATCACCACGGCGTAGTCCACCACGTGGTGCCAGCGCATCTGCGACTCCACGTGTTCGCGGTAGACGAGCATGTCGGCGTCCAGACGCAGCACCACCCGCCCCGTGGAGGCGGCCACGCCGGTGTTGACCGCGTGTCCCGAACCCCAGCCGCCGGGCGCCGAGGTGATCAGCCGCGTGTTCTCCGGACGCACCTCCGGCAGGGTCAGGGGCTCGGGCGATCCGTCGTCCACCACGACCACCTCCATCAGGTGCGCCGGGTAGCTCTGGGCCGCCAGCGACGCCAGCACCAACGCCAGCTTCTCGGGGTGGCCGTGCGCGGGGATCACCACGCTCACCGACAGCGTCGGCGTCCACTCCCCCAGCACGGGCGGGGTGAGCGGGGCGTAGTCGTTGCGGAACACCAGGGGCTGGCCCTGCGGCGCCGTGTACCGATCCGCTCCGGTCCGCCGCCGCTCCCGCCCCTGTTCCGGGACCATCCCGACCCGGACCCGGGTGTCGGCCCGGGTCTCCGGGCCGCGTTTGGAGACGTTGTCCGCACTGGTCACGACTGTCCTCCCGTGTACTCGGTGGTCCGGAGCAGGGTCCGCCCGGGGCCGGACTCCGGCCGGCCCAACGGCGCGGGTTCACCCTCCAGCAGCGAGCTCGGCCGCCAGCCGGACCACTGCCGGGTGCTCCTGCGGAGGAAATAGCCCATGTCGGCACCCCAGGTGTGTCCCTGTCCGGCCCGGCGCAGCAGGTAGCCGAGGCCGTGGGTGCGGTAGATCCGACCACTGTGGCGGCGGACCGCGAGGAGGAGCTGGCTGTCGATCGCCCGGGGCAGCGGGCGGAAGCCGCCGACGTCGCGCAGCACGGAGCGGTCGACGACGATCGTGCTGCCCACCACGTCCGGAGACGGCTTCTCCGTCTGGTAGCTCCGCCACACGGTGAGGTCGAGCTCCTCCAGGTACACCAGGTCCTGGGTGACGCCGACCAGGTCGGCGCAGGAGTAGGCGCGGGCCATCACCATGTCGGCGAGGTGCTCGGGGCCGTACCAGTCGTCGTCGTCCCACTTGGCCACGACGCTGCCGGACGTGCGGTCGACCGCGTCGTTCAGGACGGCGCCGAACACCTGGTCGGCCGGGGCCTCGTACACGGTGATCGGGATGCCGGTCGCGGCGAACTCCGCCACGGCGGGCCCGACCTCGGGGTGGCCCGCGGAGAACCCGTGCAGGGCCAGGACCAGCTCGAACCGCACCCCGCGCTGACGGGCCACCTGGGCCAGCGCGAACCCCACCAGTTCCGGACGGCGGGTGCACAGCATCACCGACACCAGCGGGTCGGGCGGCACCGGGACCCCGGCGCGTTCGGCCAGCGCCCGCCATCGGGCCCGCTGCCCGTGGGCGCGCAGCGCGGCGCGCCGCAGACGCACGCTGTGCTCCTCCCGGCTGAGCGGGTCGGCCAGCTCGGTCGCGTCCAGGCGGGTCAGCGTGGCGGTGAGCTCCGGTCCCAGCGCCGCCGCCCAGTCGGGAACCGGCCCGCTGACCACGGGCACCCCGGCGGCGGCCAGCGCGACCACGGCCCGCACCACGGCGACCGGTCGCGCGTGCCCGGACCAGTCGACCCGTACCCCGCGCAGGTAGCGGACCCGGCCCACGTCCAGGTCGGTGACGGTGCCGTCCTCGGGGACGGTGGCCAGGACCTTCTCCCCCTCACGGAGGACGGTGCGCCCGCCCCGGGCGGACAGGTCACCCAGGGGTCCGCCGGCCTTCTTCGTGAAGCCCACGGGGTTGACGCACTGTTCGTCGATCGGGGCGAGGGACGTGACGGGGTCGGACACGTCGGCGCGGGCCCCCACGGCCGGTACGTCGAGGTGGGGGACGACGGCGTCCTCCCACAGCGGCGGCTGTCTGTCGCCCGCGCGGACCACGAGGTCGGACACGGGCGAGACCCGGCGCAGCGGCACGGGTCCGGTGGCGCTCACCCCGGTGGCGGCCGTGTCACCGGGGCGCCACCGCGCCGCGCCCACACCCTGCACCCCCGCCAGCGGGGTGACCCGGCCTCCGCGACGGCCCCCGGTGGTGCCGTGCACCACGCAGTCGAGGGCCTGGCCGGTCTCGACGGAGTTGGGGAAGAACAGCTCGCAGATCCAGCCGCGCTTGCCCACACGGCGCACGCGCGACTCGAGGAGGTCGTTCCACTCGTCGATGCCCGGCGGGCCGGGGACGAGCGGCCCGTGGTGGCCCGGGGTGTCGACGACCACCGTGACGAGGTGGACGGTGCGCGGCAGGGCCTGGACGGTGACCAGGTGGCGGCGCAGGTCGGTGAGGCTGGCCGCCACGACGGCGACGAGCCCGACCGCGTCCGGCTGGTCCTGACCGCCCACCCCGGCGATCGCGAACGGTTCGCCGAGGGGGTGGTGGTCGAGGTCGACACGCAGGTCGCCGGGGCGCAGCCGTAGTCCGGAGAGCGCCTTCAGGGTCGACTCGCGGTCCCCGGTGTGGCAGAGGACGGCCGGTTCGTCGCCGCGCGTGCGCAGCGCCTGGCGTAGGACGGAGTGGATCATCGGGCGACCCCGGGGTTCGGAGTGGGCTGGAGGTGCGAACCGGCCCTGACCGGCCACACCGCCCCACCCTAGCCACTCCCGTCACACACGGTGACTTACCGTCACGGCGTGTCCGTCACGGGGACAGAACCACCCCTGCCACTGGGGTCCGGCCCCGTGAGTCGGACCCACGGCCCGGCCGCGACTCCGGCCCCCGCGGCGTGCCCGGTAGTTCCGATCAGCGGGCCAGCCTGCGCAGCACCCTCCGGGTGAGACCGGGGGTGAACCAGCGCAGCTTGCGCTCGGCCCGTTCAGCCCGCGCGCGGAGCCGGTCGGCCTCGGCCAGGGCCCGGTCCAGACGGTTCCGGACCACCTCGGGACGGTCCTCGGACACCTCCTCGGCGCCGGGGTCGACCACGAACGGCTCCCCCGGAATCCAGTGCGTGCCGCAGGTCAGCTCCACCACGCGGTCCAGGTCCGTGCCGGTCGCCCCCGGTTCCAGGTGCAGGGCGCGGGCGAAGGCGGAGGCCCGCTCCAGGCGCAGGACCCCGTCGCTCCGCGTGGCCCCGGGCAGTGGGGCGCAGAGCAGACCGGCGCCCTCCCTGTCGATCTCCTTGACCAGGTCCCCCAGGGCGTCCGGGGAGGGGGCCGTCCCGGCGCCCACGGTGAGCCGGAAGGTCACCCGGGGGTCGCGTTGGGGGGCGGCGGCCACGAACCGCACGCGCGGGTCGCCCCGGAAGGTCTCGCGGATCAGGCGCAGGTCCAGGTGCTCCTCGTCGAGCGGGGAACGGCGGTCCTCGTCCAACGAGTCCCAGGGCCCCACGAGCCACAGGCGCAGGTCCGGCGTCGTACCGGCCAACAGGGCGGCGGCGGTGGCGTCGACCTCCTCCAGGGTGTGCCCGGCGGCGTCCAGTACGACGTCGACCAGCGGCACCTCCCACTGGCGCTCGGGGTGCTTGCGGCGCAGGTGGAAGTCGGGCACCCGGTTGGAGACGAACGGCATCCGGTAGCGGGTGCCCGCGTCGCGCCGCGTCTGCATCTGTGAGCGTCCCAGGTGCCAACTGCTGGTGTCGAGGTCGGGAACGAACACGGCGCCGCTCTGGGCCACCCGGTAGGCGAACTCGGTGTCGCCGCCCAGGACCAGCGCGGCGTCCAGGCCGCCCGCCGTCTCGAACAGGCTCCGGTGCAGCGACCCGGTGGCGCCGACGAACACCTTGTAGGAGAGGCGTCCGGCGGTGCGCAGCCGGTCGTTCTTGTTGATGAGCCGCTCCACCCAGTGCGGGTCGGCGCCCTCCCGGTCGAACAACAGCTCGGCGCGCCCGGCGGCCACCTCGTCCCGCACGTGTGCGGGGGTCATCGCGGCCGGGTCGAAGTCCACGAACATCTTGTGACCGAGGGCGACCCCGTAGTCGATCTGGTGGTGCCAGCGCATCTGCGACTCCACGTGCTCGCGGTAGACGAGCATGTCGGCGTCCAGACGCAGCACCACCTGTCCCGAGGAGGCCGCGACACCGGTGTTGACCGCGTGTCCCGAACCCCAGCCGCCGGGCGCCGAGGTGATCAGCCGCGTGTTCTCCGGACGCACCTCCGGCAGGGTCAGGGGCTCGGGCGATCCGTCGTCCACCACGACCACCTCCATCAGGTGCGCCGGGTAGCTCTGGGCCGCCAGCGACGCCAGCACCAACGCCAGCTTCTCGGGGTGGCCGTGCGCGGGGATCACCACGCTCACCGACAGCGTCGGCGTCCACTCCCCCAGCACGGGCGGGGTGAGCGGGGCGTAGTCGTTGCGGCGCAGGCGGAGCTGGCCGCCGAAGTCCACCGCGCCTCGGGGCAGCGGTTCCCCGGGCACGATCGCCGGACCCGTGTCGGAGACCGGGCCCACGGCCGGGGCGGCGTGTTCTTCGGTACTGGTCAAGGGTGTCCCCCCGTGTGCTGTGTGGTCCCGACCGGCCGTCCGTCTTCGGCTCCGCTCCCCAGCGGGGCGGGCTCGCCCTCCAGGAGTGAGCTGGGCCGCCAGCCGGACCACTGTCGGGCGTAGTTGTGCAGGAAGTAGGCCATGTCCTCGGACCAGGTGTGGCCGCCGCCGGTGCGGCGCAGCACGTAGCCCAGCCCGTGGGTGCGGTGGACGCGGCCGCCGCCACGGGTGACGGCGATGAGCAGCTGGGTGTCGATGGCGCGGGGCAGCGGGCGGAACCCGCCGGTCTCCTCCAGCACCACGCGGTCGGTGAGGATCGTGCCACCGGCGATGAACCGGGTGGCGGTCTCCGACTCCCGGCTGCGCCAGACCATGAGGTCGATCTCCTGGAGGAAGACGAAGTCCTGGCCGGTACCGACCAGTTCGGCGCCCGAGTAGGTGCGGGCCAGGACCAGGTCGGCCAGGTGTTCGGGGCCGTACCAGTCGTCGTCGTCCCACTTGGCGAGGAGGTCGCCGGAGGCCAGGGCGACGGAGTCGTTGAGGACGGCGCCGAAGACCCGGTCGGCGGGCGCCTCGTGCACGACCAGGGGCAGGCCGGTGGCCCGGTAGGCGTCGACGGCGGCCCGCACCCGGGGCAGCGAGGCGGGGAAGCCGTGCAGGGTGAGGACGGTCTCCACGTCCACGCCGCGCTGGCGGGCGATCTGGGCGAGGGCGAAGCCCACCATGTCGGGACGGCGGGTGCACAGGATGACCGACACCCGGGGCGCCGGGGGCACGGGGACCCCGGCCTCGGCTGCCAGGGCCCGCCAGCGGGAGCGCTGTCCGTGGGTGTACAGGGCGGCGCGGCGCAGGCGGACGCTGTACTCCTCGCGGGCCAGCCGGTCGGAGAGGTCGGCCTCGGCGGCGGAGCCGAGCAGCGCGGTGAGCGGCGCTCCGAGCCCGGCCGCCCAGGCGGGGACCGGGCCGCTGACGAGCGGCACGCCCCCGGCCGCCAGGGACGCCACCGCGCGCACGGCCGCGTGCGGGCCGCTGTGACCGGACCAGTCCACCCGCACCCCGCGCAGGTGGCGCAGGCGGGACAGGTCGACGTCCGTGACGGTGCCGTCCGGGGCGACCGTGACGAGGTCCTTCCGGCCGTCCGCGACCACGGCGGAGTCGCCGCGCAGGGTGAGGTCGCCCAAGGGGCCCTTCTCGGCCTTGGTGAACCCGGTGGGGTTGACGGTGGTCTCGTCGACGGGCGCGACGTGGTGGACGGGGTCGGCGCCGGGCCTGTCGGTGACCAGGAGCGGGGAGCGGCCCGCCCGGTCGTGGCCGTGCGGTCCGGTCAGCGCCTCCCAGGAGTCGGTGCCGGTGGTGGCGCGGTCCAGGACGGGCACGTTCGCGTCGGTCCAGTCGGGGGGTGCGTCGGGGCCGTGCGCGCGCAGGGCCAGGTCGCCGACCGGGGTGACCCGGCGCAGCGGCACCGGCCCCTCGGCGGACACGCCGTGGGCGCCGGTGTCGCCGGGCCGCCACAGCGCCGCCTCGACACCGTTGAGGGCGGCCGACGGGGCGACGGCCGGGCCGCGCCGACGGCCGCGTGTGCCGTGGAAGACCGCGTCCAGGACCGGTGCGGACTCGATGGCGTTGGGGAAGAACAGTTCGCATACCCAGCCCCGGCTGCCCACCCTGCGCACCCGCAGTTCCTGGAGGTCGCGCCACTGCCCCAGGCCCGGCCCGACGGGCACCGGGGGTTCCTGGTGGCCGGGTGTGGCGACCAGGGCCGCCACCAGGTGCACGGCGCGCGGCAGGTGCACGGCGTTGGTGAGGGCCCGGTGGAGGTCGGTGGTGGTGGCCGCGACCAGCGCCACCAGACCGGCCACCGGGTCGTCGTCGAGGACGGGTGCGCCGAGGGGGCGGGCGTCGAGGTCGAGGACGAGGTCGCCGGGGGCGGTGGGCAGCCCGGTCAGCTCGGCGCGGGTGTTCGCGCCCGTGTGGCACAGCACGGCCGGTTCCTTGCCGCGAGCGCGGAGGGCGTGACGAAGGACGGTGGTGATCATCGGGTGGCCTTCGAGGTCGGGAGGCGGCTGGGGGCGGGCTGCCGGGCGGTGTCGGAGCGGGAGGGAACGCTACGTGGGTCGGTACGGGCACGAGGGCGGATCGGGAGGCGGTGCTCGAAGGGGCCGCCGCCAACGGGCCGGGGACGGTGTCGGGCTCAGGGGCTCCGGCGGGTGAACACGTGGGCGCCCTTCTCCAGGGGCTCCTCGGCGCGCAGCAGGCCGAACTCGCGAACCCAGCGCTCGCCCAGGGCCCTCTCGTCCGGCCGGTCGGCGTCGTCCAGGACCACCACGGCGTCGTCGGTCAGGCGCGGCAGCAGCGCGGGGACCGCCGGGTACCGGGCCTGCGCGCCGGTGGCCTGGGGCGGACCGTCCACGAACAGCAGGCCGACGCGGTCCAGGTCGTCCAGGCGCGAGAGGTCGTACCACAGCGGCCGGGACTCGTCCGGGCCGTCGGACGCCTCCCCTGCCAGATTCGGCTCGACCTCCGTCAGCGGGGCGTACCGGACCTCCACGAGGTCGTCGAGGTCGTGCGCGGCCACCAGGTCGCGGCTGAGATCGGCGTAGCGTTCCTCGTGCTCGATCGCGACCAGGCGGCCCGTGCCCGCGCGGCGCAGCGCGTACCCGAGCCACACGCTGGAGGCGCCGCTGCCGCACTCCACCACGAGCTCGGGGCGGTGGCGGTCGATGAGCCGAACGAGCAGGCGGAGCACGTCCGGAGAGGCGGCCCAGCCGCGCAGCGGCGGCATGAACGGGGCGGCGTCCAGGTACGCGCGCAGTTCGGCCCAGGCCACCTGCTGTTCGTAGTCGTGGCGGCCCTGCACGGTGACGGCGCGCTGGATCTCCCGGCTGACCCGGGGAAGCGCGTGGTCCTGGAGCCGGGTCAGCCGCTCGGCGACCCCGTCCAGGGACCGGGTGATCTCCAGGCGGTCCCGGCCGAGCACCTCGGTGACCCCGCGCGCGCTCCCGGCGACCGCGACCGACAGGGCGCGCACGGAGCCGCGCAGCGACCACAGGGCCAGGCCGAGCACGCACACCAGACCGCCGAGCAGGAGCACGGCGGTGGCGATCACCGCCTCCGCCCAGTCCAGGACCCCCAGGGCGCCCGCCACGATCGGGAGGGCGAGCGCGGCCGGGCCGAGGACGGCGCCGATCGCCAGGAGGAGTGTGGCTCGGCGGCGGAGCGTGCGCAAGGGGAACCTCCACGGGAGTCGCGCGGCAGCGGGTTTTCGGGGGCGTTCCGGGATGAGGGGAGAAAAAGCCCCGGACACTTTCGACACTAACTCCTCAAAGCGCCCGCATTGTTGCCCGCCGGGGAAATCGAAACCCGAAAGGGAATCAATTCCCCCGGCGTTCACCCATGGATCACCGGGGTTTCACGCCCGGACACTTCCGCGTCCGTTCCGCCGGAAGGGCCCCGCCTCTCACCCGCTCACGACCTCACCATCCGGTCGCCTCGACCAGTGCCTCCTCCATCGCCGGGGCCAGGGTGCGGGCGTAGGTGGCGGTGACGTGGGAGTGGTCCCAGAACACGAGGATGTTGCCGACCACGGCGTCGCACGTACCGCCCGGGCACACCTGGTCGGTGAGGTCCATGAGGGTGACGTTGGGCGGCAGGTCGGCCTCGGCGGCCGGGTCGGTCTCCGCCTGGCTCGCGGAGACCGGCGACGCGCACCGGTCCACCGGTCCGGACTCCACGCACTCGGCTCCCTGGTAGGTGAGCCGGGGCAGGTCCCGCAGGCCCAGGACCTCGACACCCAGTCCGTCCAGCCACGCCCACATGTCCAGGAAGCCGTCGTGGACCCGCTCGCCGTTGAGCGTGGCACGGGTGGAGGAGGTCAGGACCGCGTCCGGACGCAGCTCCTCCAGTTCGGCCATGGCCGCGGCCTTCCACACCTCGCACTCGTCGAAGACCACGCCGTCCCGGTAGGAGGTGTCGGTGCTGAACTGGCAGCCGCTCTTGGTGAACGAGACCAGGCGCCACCCCCGGGCGTCGGCCGCCTCATGCACCGCGGGGTACCAGTGGGCGGCCCGCGAGGCGCCGACCAGGGCGATCGTGCGTTCGGCGTCCTGGGGGCCGCTGTCGCACACCACCAGCTCCTCCGAGGCCAGCGTGACGTGGCAGCCCTCCTGGTGGTGCCAGGAGAGGTCCTGGCGGGCGTCGGCCGGGTCCGGCCGCACCGGGACGTCGGCCAGGACCGAGGCCAGGGCCGGGTCGGCGACCGCCAGGGCCCCCGGGTAGCTCTCCGGGGCCGCCATCTCCACCGCGCGTTCGGCCCGCTCCCGGTCGATGCGGTCGCTCCACAGCAGGGAGACGGCCAGCACCGGGACGATCAGGGCGGCGGCGATCCCGATCGACCACGCGGGGGTGCGGCGGGCCGCCGGACGGGTGAAGCGGTCGAGGCCGCCCTCCGCGAGGCGGTGGGTGAGCCAGGCCAGGACCAGGGACGCCCCCAGCACGCCGAGGCCACCCAGCGGGCTGGCCAGGGAGCGGCCGGTGACCTCCAGGTAGCAGACCAGGACCGGCCAGTGCCACAGGTAGAGGGGGTAGGAGAGCTTGCCGAGGTCGGTGAGCGGCCTCCAGGTGAGCAGGCGGTCCGCGCCGTGCGGGCTGCCGGTGGTCCCGGCCAGGATCACCAGGACGGCGGCGCCGGTGGGCCAGAGAGCGACGTATCCGGGGAAGAGCGTGGACACCGAGAGCAGCACCCCGCAGGAGACCAGGGCGGCCAGGCCGAACCAGCCCAGGAACACGCGCAGCCCCCGGGGCAGGCGCACGCGGTGGACCACCAGGGCCAGGATCGCGCCGAGCGCCAGCTCCCACAGGCGGGCGCCGGTGTCGAAGTAGGCCCAGGCCTGGTCGCTCGCGGTGACCGAGACCGAGTAGCTCAGGGAGAGCGCGAACACCGCCGTGACCAGGCCCAGGACGGTGGCCCGGAACGGCAGCCGCACCCGTGCGGCCGCGAGCGCGGCGAGGGCGACCAGCACCGGCCACAGCAGGTAGAACTGGCCCTGGATGGACAGGGACCAGAAGTGCTGGACGGGGCTGGGCGCGGCCTCCCGCGCCAGGTAGTCCACGGCGCCCCGGGCCAGCGCCCAGTTCTCGTGGTAGAGCGCCGCCGCCCGCACCTCGTCGAGGACGTCGGCCCAGCGCGAGCGCGGCAGCACCAGGTACGTGGCCGCCATGGTCGCCGCCAGGACCACGGCCGCGGCGGGGACGAGCCGCCGGGCCAGCCGGGTCCAGAAGGCCGCGAAGCGGACCCGGCCCTCGCGTTCGACGCTCCTGACCAGGGACCCGGTGATGAGGAACCCGGTGAGCATCAGGAAGACGTCGACACCGCCGGAGACCCGGCCGAGCCAGATGTGGTAGACGGCCACCAGGAGGACGGCGACGGCGCGCAGGCCCTCGATCTCGGGCCGGAATCCCCCCGATCCGCCCTTGATGCGTGCGTCGTCTGGGACTGAAGTGGCTGACGTGACTGAGGTGGCCCTCGTAACGAGGGGCTTCGGAGTGGAAGGGTCCATGAGCGGCGGCGGCCTCGGAGCGCTAGGGATTCTGTGCACCGAACGAGGCGTCTGAACGGGTTTCGTCACTCGAATTCGGCGCTGCATTATCGCCGTTCCCGATGCCCGTCCGGTAAATGGCGGACCAACGCCCGGACAACGTTCTCCTACCCTGCCGGGCCGACCTCGTACGACCCGGCCAGGTTAGGTCGGCGGAACGCGAACGGACGGCCCCGGCGTTATTCGGGAGGTTCGGGAACAACGGTGATGGTTCGTGTGGCGGACGGGAGGGAAGGGTGGGGGGAGGCCACGCGGAGAGCACGGGTCGACCGGGGCCGGACCGGAGGGGTCGGACACACGCCGGGACCCGTCACACCGCCCCCGCGAGGGGGCGTTTATTCCCGGGTCCGTGTGTAAAGAGCCTGACATCGGGTGTCCGCCCGCCTGGCTGATAGCTTGCTGACTAGAGCGATCCCATCGCTGTAAGCCCGAAGAATCGCGTCATTTGGAAAGGTGCGTCAGAGATGTCTGCGCCATACTCGCTTCCCGAACTGCCCTACGACTACGCGGCCCTGGAGCCGTGGATCTCCGGTCAGATCATGGAGCTGCACCACGACAAGCACCACGCCGCCTACGTCGCCGGTGCCAACGACGCGCTGGAGAAGCTGGCCGCGGCCCGCGAGTCCGGCGACTTCGGCACCGTGAACCAGCTCCAGAAGAACCTCGCGTTCCACCTGGGCGGCCACGTCAACCACTCCGTGTTCTGGAAGAACCTCTCCCCCGAGGGCGGCGACAAGCCCGAGGGTGAGCTGGGTGCCGCCATCGACGACCAGTTCGGTTCGTTCGACGCCTTCCGCGCGCACTTCAACGCCGCCGCCACCGCGATCCAGGGTTCGGGCTGGGCGATCCTCGCCTGGGACGCCCTCGGCCAGCGCCTGATCATCGAGCAGCTGTTCGACCAGCAGGCCAACATCGCCATCGGCACGCAGCCGCTGCTCATGCTGGACATGTGGGAGCACGCCTTCTACCTCCAGTACAAGAACGTCAAGGGCGAGTACGTCAAGGCGTTCTGGAACGTCGTCAACTGGGCCGACGTCCAGGAGCGCTTCGCCGAGGCCCGCAAGGTGCAGCTCGGCTAGGGCCCCCGCGCGCGCCGGTCGGCGATCGGCCGGGGTGCCGGGAACGGCGGAGGGCGGCACCGCGCGGTGCCGCCCTCGCTGCTGCCGGGGGTCCGTTCGGGTGGGCCGCCGGGAACGGGGATCGGAGCCCGTGCCGCCCGGTCCCGGGGGCGAGGCGACCCGGTGGGTCAGACCACCAGGGAGTCGGGGTGCGCCTGGACCGGGCCGTGCCGGTCCAGCTCGCGCCAGGCGCGGGCCAGCCGCCACACCAGCTCCTGACGGGTGGCGCGGTCGTGCACCAGGGGCAGCCGGAAGTACTCGTCGTGGCCCCCCTGCTCCGAGGTCGCCATGGTCGGACCGGGGACCAGCTCCACGCCGTGCCCGAGGGCGACCTGGGCGAACGCGCGGGCGTCGGCCCCCGGCAGGCGCACCCACAGGGCCGCCCCGCCGTCGGGGGTGCGCCAGCGCCAGCCGGGCAGGTCCCTGCGCAGCAGGCTCTCCGTGTGCTCCAGTGCCTCCCGCAGGAGCTCGGACCTCTCCTTGGCGAGCCGCGCGTAGCGGTCGACCAGACGCACCCCGATCGCCTGGTCGAGCAGGGGGCTGGCCAGGTCGGCCAGGACCTTGCGGCGGCTGAGACGCAGCGCCATCTCGGCCGGGGCGCGCAGCCAGCCCAGCCGCAGGCCCGCCCAGCCCACCTTGGACAGCGAGTCGACGGTGAGGACCTCGGCACCGCGCGGCGCGTGGGCGGCCAACGGCGCGGGTTCGCCGTCGGCCCGGAGGCCCGTGTAGGCGCTGTCCTCCAGGATCGGAAAGCCCAGGCGGGCGGACATCTCCCCCAGTTCCCGGCGACGGGCGGCGGACATCAGGGTGCCGGTGGGGTTGTGGTAGGAGGGCATCACGTAGAGCAGGTGGGGTGTGGCCTCGGCGCAGGCGCGGCGCACCCCGTTGGGGTCGATCCCCTGGTCGTCGAGGGGGACCCCGCGCACGCGGGCGCCCCGGTCACGGATGAGGTCGAGGCAGCCCGCGAACCCGGGGTCCTCGGCCACCACCGGCGACCCCCGTCGCAGGTAGAGCTGGGCGACCAGGGCGACGGCCTGGTGGGCGCCGGTGGTGACCACGATCTGGTCGGGGTGGGTGGGCAGCCCCCGGGCCTCGTAGTGGCGCGCGACGGCCTCGCGCAGGGCGGGCAGCCCGCGCGGGTGGTAGTCACCCTCGGCCATCAGCGCCGGCAGGTCCTCGGCGGTGACCTCACGGATGGCCCGTTCCACCTCCGACAGACCCGGGGTGGTCAGGCAGGACGTGGAGATGACGTTCTCGTCGGCCTGGAGGAGGTTGCGGTAGACGGTGGTGCCGTTGCCGTGAGGGCTCCACCCGTCCGATCGGACCGGGGCCCGTGAACCGCACACCCGGGTCCCGCTGCCCCGGCGGCTCTCCAGGACGCCCTCCGAGCGCAGGTGGTCGTAGGCCGAGACCACGGTGGTGCGGCTGACGCGCAGCGCGGCGGCCAGGCCGCGTTCGGAGGGCAGGCGCTCACCGGGGACGAGGGTGCCCTGGTCGACCAGGTCGCGCAGGGCGTCGGACAGGCGCCGGTGCAGGGCCCCCTTCCCGGTGGACCAGGTCCCCAGGGAGTCCACCACGTCGTCGGTGCGTCGAACAGGTTCGGCTCCTGGCGCCATGGGCACTCCTCACGTCCGGGCCGGAACCCGATACTGGCATCGGTCCACCCGTACCACCAGAGCCTGGACCCTTCCCGGGGCCAGGAGCGACCCGGAGGCCGGGTGCCCGTGGCGGAGGCCGGGCGCCGCCCCCTCGCACGAACGGGCCCGGCCATCGAACGGCCGGGCCCGGTGCCCTCTCCCGCACGCCCCTCGCGGCGCGGGATCAGGCCGAGACGGGGCCCGGTGTGGGGGCGAGCGGCGCGCCCATCGCGTGGTAGCCGCCGTCCACGTGCATGACCGTGCCGGTGACGGCGCGGGCCGCGGGCGACATCAGGAAGAGCGCGGGGCCCGCCACCACGGAGGTGTCCTTGGTGTCCCAGCCCAGCGGGGCGTGGCCCGCCCAGGAGTCGGCGATCTGCGCGAAGCCGGGGATGGAACCGCCCGCGAGGGACTTGATCGGACCGGCGGAGACGGTGTTCACGCGGATACCGTCCGGGCCCAGGTCGCGGGCCAGGTAGCGGGCGGAGTTCTCCAGGACGGCCTTGGCCGACCCCATCCAGTCGTAGACCGGCCAGGCGACGCTGGCGTCGAAGGTCAGGGAGACCACGCCGGCGCCCTGCGGCGCCTTGGCGAGGAGGTCGCGCAGACCCACGGTGAGCGCGGCCAGCGAGTAGCCGGAGATGTGGATCGCCTTGGACACGTCCTCCCACTCGGTGTTGAGGAAGTTGCCGCCCAGGGCGGTCTCGGGCGCGAAGGCGATGGCGTGGAGCAGGCCGTCCACGTGGTCCCAGTGCTCACCGACCGCCTTGGCCGTGGCGGCGATCTGCGCGGGGTCGGTGACGTCCATCGGCAGGACGGCGACCGGCTCCTTCGGCAGCCGCTTGGCGATGCGCTCGCAGATGGAGAAGGCACGGCCGGGCGGATTGGTCAGGATCACCTCGTGGCCCTGGTTCATGGCCTCCTCCGCGATCGCGTACGCGATGGAGGACTGCGTGGTGATGCCGGTGATGAGCAGGTTCAAGGGGTCCCCTGGAAGGCGGTGTTCGGGCTGGCAGTGGCAACGTACCGGCGCGCGGCGGGGCGCGTCTGCCGTGGAACGGCACAAAGAATCGGCTCCGGCCTTGAAGGGGTCCGCCAGTGGCGGGCTCCGACGCCGGGGTCAGCGCCGCTCCGGGGGCGACCACGTGCCGCCGAGGCCCGCGCCCAGGGACCGGCGGGCCGCCCCGGCGAACGCCGCGGGGGGCAGGTCCCCCATTCCCGAGGGCAGCACCCCGGAGAGCGGACCGGCACCCATCGCGGACAGGTCCGTGAGGTTGCAGCGCATGGCCAGGTCGGGTTCGCGCGGCCAGGAGCCCACGACCACACCGGCGGGGACGAGCCCGCGCGCGTGCAGGGCCTCGGCGGTCAGGGCGGTGGCGTTGAGCGTGCCGAGCCGGGGGTCGGCCACGAGCAGGACCGGCGAGGACAGCAGTTCCGCGACGTCGGCGAGGGTCTCGCCGTCCTTGTTGAACCGGACGAGGAGTCCACCCGCGCCCTCCACCAGGACGAGGTCGTGCCCGCGCGCGAGGTCGAGGGCGCGGTCGGCCACCTCCCAGGCGGCCGGGCCGTCCCGCCCCGCCCGGGCCGCGGCGGTGGCGGGGGCGAGGGGTTCGGGGAAACGGGCGGTCTCGGCGGCGGTCACGCCGGGGGCCAGTCGCGCGACGGTGCGCGCGTCGCCCTCCTCGCCGGGGAGCACCCCGGTCTGGACGGCCTTGAGCACCGCCACCCGGCGGCCCCGGTCCAGGGCCAGGGCGGCCACCGCCGCCGTGGCCACGGTCTTGCCCACCTCGGTTCCGGTGCCGGTCACCACGAGCACGGTCGTCACCGATCCCCCTCCGCGTCCTCGCCCGCGTCCCGGGCCCCGGCGTCGGCGTCGGCTCCCACCGAGGCCTCGACCGCGGCCACCATCCCGGCGGCGATGGTCGCGACCTCGGCCCCGGTGCACACGTAGGGGGGCATCGCGTACACGTGGCGGCGGAACGGGCGCAGCCACACCCCGGCCCCGACCGCCGCCCTGGTGGCCTCTCCCATGCGCACCGGCCGGTCCAGCTCGACCACCCCGATCGCGCCGAGCACCCGCACCTCGCGCACGCCCGGAAGGTCACGCGCCGGGGCCAGGCCCTCGCGCAGCCCGGCGCCGATCCGCGCCACGTCACCGCGCCAGTCGCCCTCGGTGAGCAGCTCCACGGAGGCCAGCGCCGTCGCGCAGGCGAGCGGGTTGCCCATGAACGTGGGCCCGTGCGCGAGCACCGGCACGTCGCCGTCGGCGATCCCGCGTGCCACGCGCGGTGTGCACAGGGTCGCGGCCAGCGTCATGTAGCCACCGGTCAGGGCCTTGCCCACGCACAGGATGTCGGGGACCACCCCGGCGTGGTCGGCGGCGAACATCTCGCCGGTGCGGCCGAACCCGGTGGCGATCTCGTCGAACACCAGCAACAGGCCGTGGGCGTCCGCGATCCGGCGCAGTTCCCGCAGGTAGCCGGGGTGGTGGAAGCGCATCCCGCCCGCTCCCTGCACCACGGGTTCGACGATGATCGCGGCCAGCTCGCGGGCGTGGTCGCGGGCCAGTGCCTCGAACCGGGCGACGTAGTCCGGGTCGGGCGGGGTGTCGAACCCGGCAGGCGGTTCGGGCGCGAACACCTGCGGCGGCAGGACGTCGCCCCACAGGGCGTGCATGCCGCCCTCGGGGTCACACACGCTCATGGCGTGGAAGGTGTCGCCGTGGTAGCCGCCGCGCCAGGTGAGGAACCCGCGGCGGCCGGACGCCCCGGTGGACCGGTGGTACTGGAGGCACATCTTCATGGCCACCTCCACCGACACCGAACCGGAGTCGGCGAGGAAGACGTGGTCGAGCCCCTCGGGGGTGATCCGCACGAGCGCCTCGGCCAGGGCCGCGGCGGGGGCGTGCGTGAGCCCGCCGAACATGACGTGGCTGAACCGGTCCGTCTGGGCGTGCACGGCGGCGTCCAGGCGCGGGTGGCGGTACCCGTGGATCGCCGACCACCAGGACGCCATGCCGTCGACGACGCTGTGGTCGCGCCCGTCCGCCCACAGGTCGAGGCGCACGCCCGCGGCTCCGGTCACCACGTAGGGCGTCTCGGTCGCGGGGACGCTGGTGTACGGGTGCCACAGGTGGGCGCTGTCGGCGGCTCGGACCCGGTCGGGACGGGGCGTCTCGGTGCTGGTTCGCGACATGGTGACCCATTGTTCCGCGCACGCGGCCGCTGGCACCCCGTACGAGTGAGCCAGGAATCCCCGCCCAATCTTTGTGGGCTTCCACCGGTGACCGGGGCGGCGCGAACCGGCAGAGTCGTAGGCGCCTCCCTGGCACTGCAAGGGACGGGTCGCCCCAGCGGACTTGGCCGTCGCTGGGTCGACCCGCCAGGGCATCCTCCCGCCGGACCGACCACCCGCGCACTTACCTCGTGCACGAGGTTTCTCCCGGGCCGGAGCCCCTCCCCCGCCCCCACACGCACGGAGCCGCACCAGCCACCGCATCCGCCACCCGACCCGAGGAGCCTCCTCCGCATGGATCGCCTCGACACCGCCGCCCGCCCCGCGCGCCGCCCCTGGCCCCTGCGTGCCACCAGCCCGAAGGCCGCCCCGGCGCCGCCGCGCCCGGACCACCCGCTGGCCTGGCTGGACCGCGCCGCCGAACGACGCGCGAGCGCCGGGCTCACCCGCCGCACGGTCCCCCGGTCACCCTCGGACGGACCGCTGGACCTGGCGGGCAACGACTACCTCGGGCTCTCCCGGCATCCCGCCGTGGTGGCGGCCTCCGCAGACGCCGTCCGTGTCTGGGGCGCGGGCGCGGGCGGTTCGCGGCTGGTCGCCGGGGACACCGAGCTGCACGGCGAACTGGAGCGCGAGCTGGCCGACTTCCACGGGTCCGAGGCGGCCCTGGTGTTCTCCTCCGGGTACGCGGCCAATCTCGCCATGGTGGCGTCGCTGGCCGCCCCGATCCCCGAGGACGTCGAACCCCCGCTGGTGGTGTGCGACCGCCACAACCACGCCTCCCTCATCGACGCCACCCGCCTGGCCCGGGTGGCCGGGGCCCGGGTCGCGGTCTTTCGCCACCGCGACGCCGACCACGCCGCCGAGCTGCTCGGCGAGGGGCGGGGGCGGCGCCTGCTGCTGAGCGACACCGTGTTCTCGGTGGACGGCGACCTCTCCGACCCCTCCGCCCTGGCCCGGGTGGCGCGTCGCCACGGGTCCGCGCTGTTGCTGGACGACGCGCACGGGCTCGGGGTGCTCGGGGCGGGAGGCCGCGGCGCCGTCGGCGGCACCGCGCTGGGCTCCGCCGACGACGTCGTGGTGTCGGTGACCCTGTCGAAGTCCCTCGGCGCGCAGGGCGGGGCGGTGCTGGGATCGCGGCGGGTGATCCGCCACCTGGTGGAGACGGCTCGCACGTTCGTGTTCGACACCGGCCTGGCACCCGCCTCGACCGGGGCGGCCCTGGCCGCGCTGCGCGTGCTGCGGGCCGAGCCGGGACGGGCGGAGGACGTCCGTGCCCGGGCCCGTGCGCTGGCCGAGGGGCTCCGCGCACGCGGGTTGGAGGCGAGCTCCCCGGACGCGGCCGTGGTGTCGGTGCCGGCGCGTTCCCCCCAGGAGGCGCTGGCCTGGCGGGACGCGTGCCTGGCGGACGGGGTCAGGGTGGGCTGCTTCCGTCCGCCGTCGGTCCCGGACTCGCGCTCGCGCCTACGCCTGAGCGCCCGGTCCACCCTGCACGACGCCGACGTCCGACGGGTTCTCGACGTCATCGCGGTGAACCGCCCCGGGTAGTCTGGCCGGTGGATCAGGGTGTGGCGGCCGTACGCACCCCGCACGCCCCACGGACCTGGGAGGCGGTAGGAGATCGTGTCAGAGCGTGATGGTGACCCCCGAGGCCCCCGGGAGCCTGAGGACCCCGCCGCGGTACCGCCCGACGGGGGTCCCGCGAGCGGCCCCGCGCCGGATGCGACCGCGTCGGCCTCGGAAGGGGTCGACAACGCCGAGGGACCCGAACGCGCGGACGCCTCCGCCACCACCGACGCCACCGAGGACGCGGCCCCTGCCCGCCCCCGTCGGCGCCGCCGTCTCGCGCTGGCCGTCGTGTCCGTGCTCGTCCTGTCACTGCTGGCGGTCGTGGCCGTGCCCGCCAGCCGCGACGCCCTCCTGGGCCTGTGGTGCGACGCCACCGGAGGCGTGTGCCCCGGCGAGCCCCTGCCCCCCATCACCGAGGACGAGGAGCAGGACTGGCGGGTCCGCATGGAACCCGAGGAGGCCGCGGTCTGGGGGAACTACGTCTCTTTGGGCGACTCCTACTCCTCCGGCGACGGTGCCGGGGAGTACGAGGAGGGCACCGCCGAGCCCGGTGAGTGCTGGCGCTCCGAGCACGCCTACCCGCGCGTCGTCGAGCGCGAGTTCTCGTTCGAGGGCGCGCTCGGCTTCTACGCGTGCAGCAGTCACAAGGGCTCGGACATGCTCAGCCAGATCGGCTCCCCCGAATCGCAGATCGAGCGCGTCACCGAGCACACGTCGCTGGTCACCGTCGGTATCGGTGGCAACGACCTCGGGTTCATCCCCGTCCTGCGCACCTGCATCATGCGGATGCCGCTGCTGGAGCGGACCGCCTGCACGGACCAGGAGGAGGAGGTCACCGAGAAGATGGACGCCTTCGAGGAGACGCTCACCACCGTGATCACCGAGATCCGCGACCGTGCCCCCGACGCCCGGGTGCTGGTCCTGGGCTACCCGCGCCTCTTCCCCGAACAGCCGCCCGGCATGTACTACACGCTCTCCCAGAGCGACCAGCTGTGGCTCAACTCCGTCGCGCAGCGCTTCAACGATCGGATCAGGGACACCGCGATCCGCGCGGACGGCGAGGTGTACGGGGCCCGGCAGGCGGGCAGCGTGGAGTTCGTCAACGTCTTCACCGCCCTGAAGGGCCACGAGGTCAGCGAGGACGACGCCTGGCTCAACGGGATCGTCCTGGGCCAGCTCGGCCAGGGCCTGCGCGTGGACCGGGCGAGCTTCCACCCGACCGCCCAGGGACAGCGGTCCATCGCCGAGCGGGTCAGGCTCCAGATCGAGGAGGGGCCGGACCGGGTGCTGTACACGTCGCGGGAGACCCTGGACAAGGTGAACGCGGACCTGCTGCACACCGAGCTCGGCGGCCCGCTGGACCCGGCCAACGCGGTGCCGGGCACCGACGCCCCCGGGGACTCCGAGGAGGCCGACGGAGACGGCGGGGACGACGCGGGCGCGGCCGAGGCCGGGGCGGGTTCCTGACCCCGAACGCCGCTCGGCGCACACGCGCGGCCCCACCCCGGCAGATCTGCCGGGGTGGGGCCGCGCCGTTCGCGTCCTCGGCGGCGTCCTACCCGCGTTCCGCCTTGAGTTCGGCGATGACCTCGGCGAACCGGTCCAGACCCCAGTTGAGGTCGTCCTCGCTGATCACCAGCGGCGGGGACATCCGCACCGTCGAACCGTGGGTGTCCTTGACCAGCACCCCGTGCTCGGCGAGCCGCTTGCACAGCTCCTTGCCGGAGGCCAGCGCCGGGTCCACGTCCACACCCGCCCACAGGCCGATACTGCGCGCCGACACCACCCCGTCGCCGACGAACTCGCCCAGCCTGCGCCGGAGCACCTCACCCAGCTTGCGTGCGTTCTCCAGGTAGGGGCCCTCGGTCAGCATCCGGACGACCGTCCGGCCCACCGCCCCGGCGAGCGGGTTCCCGCCGAAGGTGCTCCCGTGCTGGCCGGGCTGGATGACGCCGAGCACGTCCTCGTCGGCCACCATCGCCGACACCGGCAGGATGCCGCCGCCCAGCGCCTTGCCGAACAGGTACGCGTCCGGGACGACCCCGGTGTGCTCGCAGGCCCGGATCGTGCCCGTGCGCCCCAGGCCCGCCTGCACTTCGTCGGCGATGAACAGCACCCGGTTGGCGTCGCAGATCTCCCGGACGCGGGGCAGGTAGTCGTCGGGCGGCACGATCACGCCCGCCTCGCCCTGCACCGGTTCGATGAGCACCGCGACGGTGGTCTCGTCGACGGCCTCCTCGATGGCGGCGGCGTCCCCGTAGGCCACCGAGCGGAAGCCCGGCGTGTAGGGGCCGAAACCCGTCTTCGCCTCGGGGTCGGAGGAGAAGGAGATGATCGTGGTCGTGCGCCCGTGGAAGTTGGCCCCGGCCACGACGATGGTCGCCTGGTTCTCCGGGACGCCCTTGACCTCGTAGCCCCACTTGCGGGCCACCTTGATGCCGGTCTCCACCGCCTCGGCGCCGGTGTTCATGGGCAGGACCTTCTCCTTGCCGACCATGTCGGCGAGCGAGCTCACCCACGGGCCGAACTGGTCGTTGTAGAAGGCCCGGCTGGTCAGCGTCACCCGGTCGAGCTGGGCGTGCGCGGCGGCCAGGAGGTCGGGGTTGTGGTGGCCGAAGTTCATGGCCGAGTACCCGGCCAGGCAGTCGAGATAGCGTTTGCCCTCCACGTCGGTCACCCAGGCACCGCGGCCCTCGGCGATCACGACGGGCAGGGGTGCGTAGTTGTGCGCCGACCTCGTCCGTGCGAGTTCGATGTGGTCCGCGCTGGAGAGTCCCTGTCCGCCGGGGTTTCCGGCGGAGTCCTGCTGTCCCAGATTCTGGGTGGTCATCTAGCCGCTCCGATCACCATTGACCGATGTCAGACAGTAGATACCCACCGCGCGGCCCGGTAGAGCCCCGCGGCGGGATCTCCACGAGTTGAGCAGATGATCCGGTGAGCCCACAAGGGGTGGCGAAGATCACCAGCGGGAGCCGGGGCCCGAAACCCCCGCCCCTTCCGCACCGGCACCCCCGCTGAGCGGGCGTGGCCCGGCGGCGCCCGTCCGGAGGGTGACGGGGGACGGTTACGCAGGTGACGCGGTACACAGCCCCCACGGCGATCGGGTCCCGGCCCGACGGGTACGTTCGCTCGTAGCCAGCCACAGCCGCCGCGAGCGCCCCCGCCGAGGACGGCAGTACCGATCGTCAGGGAGGTATCAGACGTGCCCCACGCGTCCCCGGACACCCCCTTCTCCCTCGCCGGCCTCATGTCGGCGGTGGCCGACGCCGTCCCCGACCGGATCGCCCTGGTCGCCGGGCCCCGGCGCCTGACCTACCGCGCCCTGGACGACCGGGCCACCCGGCTCGCGCGCCACCTGGTCACGGCCGGTGTGCGCCCCGGGGAGAACGTGGCGATCCTGTCGTTCAACCGCGCCGAGTGGGTGGAGTCGTTCCTGGGAGTGCTGCGCGCGGGCGCGGTCCCGGTGAACGTCAACTACCGGTACGTGGCGGGCGAGCTCCGGCACGTGCTGTCGGACTCGCACTCGGTGGCCCTGATCGCCGAGGACTCCCTGGCCGCGACGGTGGCCGCGGTGCGCTCGGACCTGCCGCGCCTGAGGCATGTGCTCCTGCTGGAGGACGGCTCCGTGCGCGACGCGACCCTGGGCGGCGCGGACTACGAGGAGGCACTCGCCGCGCACGGTCCCGTCACCGACGACGAGGCGGTGGCCCTGCCCGTGACCAGCGGTGACGACCACTACCTGTTGTACACCGGGGGCACCACCGGCTATCCCAAGGGTGTGCTGTGGCGTCAGGCGGACGTCTTCCGCGCCGCGGTGGAGCGCCGCGACCCGGGCTCCCCCCGCGCCGCCACCCCCTCCGACGTGGCCGATCGCGCGGCCCGCTGTTTCCCTCTGCGCATGCTGGTGCTCGGTCCGCTCATGCACGCCGCCGGGCAGTGGAACGCGCTGAGCATGCTGCTGTGCGGCAAGCGTGTGGTGCTCTCCACCGACCGCAGTCTCCGGGCGGACCGCGTGCTGGAACTGGCGCACCGCGAGGGGGTGCACGCCGTGCAGCTGGTGGGGGACGCCATGGCGCGTCCGCTGGCCAGGCACCTGCTCACCGAGCCCGACCTGTGTCCGGACCTGACGTCGGTGCGCTCGGGCGGCACCCCGCTCACGCCCGCCGTGCGCGGGCTGTGGCGTGCCTGGCGCGAGGACGTCGCCCTGGCCGACGCCTACGGGGGGTCGGAGACGGGCGTGTGCGGCTCGGCGACCGCACCCGAGGAGCACACGAGCGTCGCGGACTCCGCCGACCGGCGCAGCTTCACCATGGGCGGCAGCATCGCGGTGCTGGACGGCGCCCTGAGGCCGCTGCCCCCGGGGTCGGTCGAGGTCGGCCGGATCGCCCGGACCGGCCGGATTCCGCTGGGCTACTACAACGATCCGATCGCCACCGCCCGCACGTTCCCCACGGACGGTGAGGGGCGGCGCTGGGCGCTGTCGGGCGACTACGGCACTCGGGCGGCGGACGGTTCCATCGTGTTGCTGGGCCGGGGCAGCGTGGTGATCAATACCGCCGGAGAGAAGGTCTATCCCGAAGAGGTGGAGGCCGTGTTGAAGGCCCATCCCTCGGTGGAGGACGTGATCGTGGTGCCCGCCCCCGACGAGCGGCTCGGGCAGAGGGTGACGGCCCTGGTCTCGCTGGCCTCGGGTTCGGCCCCCGACGAGGGCGCGTTGAGGGCGCACTGCCGCGTGCGCCTGGCGGGGTTCAAGGTGCCCCGGACCGTGCACTTCGTGGACCGGGTGCGGCGTACGGCGGTGGGGAAGCAGGACTACCGGTGGGCCGCGTCGGTGGCCGGGGAGGACCCCGCCGCGCCCGCCGTCCCGCTCGCTCCGCTGTCGGCGTCGCGCCGGAACTGAGACGGGGTTCGGGGCCGCCTGTCACGTTCTGTTTTCGGACTCCGGACCTGACGGGCGAATACCTGACCAAAACCCCGAATATCAGGGCGCTCGGACGTCTCGGCCCCGCCCGGCGCCGCTAGAATCGGCACTGCCCGGCCCGGGGCCTGTCGGCTCTCCTCCCCCATCGCACGGCCCGGGCGGCACACATCAGCGCGGGCCGGGGCGTCGAACCGGTGGAGGTCGCCCCCGCGACCCGCGCGACACAGCACCCCTTTGACACCGCCGACCGGCATCGACACCGTGTCGGCGGCCCCATCAGGACGGAGGACGGCGCCGCGTCCCGGGACTCTCCCGGGCCCGCGCCCGACAACATGGCCAAGTCAGTAGGCTCCTACATCTTCAACGCGGTGCGCGGCGGGGCCGTCGGCACCTCCGAGGCCCTTCCCGGCATCAGCGGCGGCACCGTCGCGCTGATGGTCGGCCTCTACGACAAGCTGATCGGCGGCGCGGGCCACGTGGTCAGCGGCATCAAGCGCTACGTCACCGACGTCCCCCGGGGCAAGGGCAAGGAGCGGGCCCAGGAGCAGTTCCGCCAGGTCGACTGGCCGGTGCTCGTCCCCGCCCTGATCGGCATGGCCGTCGCGCTCATCCTGGCCGCGGTCTTCCTCGCCCCGCTGGTCGAGGTGTACGCGCAGTACGCCTACGCGCTCTTCTTCGGCCTGGTCCTGGCCTGCCTGTGGATTCCCTACACCGGCGCGGGCAAGAAGTGGAAGGCCTGGCACTACGCGGTCGCGCTGGTGTTCGCCGTACTCGCGTTCCTCCTCACCGGCCTGCCCGGAGCCAACCTGCCCACCCACCCCGTGGTGGTCTTCTTCGCGGCGGCCGTCGCGATCTGCGCGCTGGTCCTGCCCGGCTTGTCAGGGTCGTTCATCCTGCTGACCCTGGGCCTGTACGAGCCCACCATGGCCGCCCTGCGCGCCGCCGACCTGCCCTACATCACCGTCTTCGTGCTGGGCATGATCACCGGTCTGGCGCTGTTCGTGAAGGTGCTCCAGTTCCTGCTGGAGAACCACCACCACATCACCCTGGTGGTGCTCACCGGTCTCATGGCCGGTTCGCTGCGCGCCCTGTGGCCGTGGCAGGACGAGAACCGCGACCTGCTGCCGATGACCGACGTCCCCGTGACGCTCGCCTTCGCGGTCGGCGGCTTCGTGGTGGTCGTCGGCATGATCGTCTGGGAACAGCGCAAGCTCGCCCAGCAGCGGGTGGAGGCCCGTCAGGACGTCTCCGTCTAGAGCCCCCGGTCCGCTCCTGCGAACCGTCCACTACAGTCGGAACCACCACAAACCAATACCGATGCCGGGGCCGCGAGGCCCCGGCGGCGCGGGGTGCCGGAAGCGTCCTTCCGGCTGAGAGCACACCCGTCGAACCTGCCCTAGTTCGTACTAGCGAAGGAACGCCAATGAGCGCGTACAACGTCGTGTCCATCGCCGGAAGCGACCCCAGCGGAGGCGCGGGCGTCCAGGCCGACCTGAAGGCGTTCTCCGCCCACGGGGTCTTCGGGATGACCGTGGTGACGGCGTTGACCGCCCAGTCCACACGCGGGGTCACCGGAGTGCACGGTGTCCCCGCGTCGTTCGTCACCGACCAGATGGACACCCTGTTCACCGACGCGACCGTGCACGCGGTCAAGGTGGGCATGCTGTCCACGTCCGAGGTCACCGAGGCCGTCGCGGCCGCCGTGGACCGCCACCGGCTCCCGAACGTGGTCGTGGACCCGGTGATGGTGGCCAAGAGCGGCGACCGCCTCCTGGAACGGTCGGCCATCGAGGCGCTGCGGAGCGTCCTGTTGCCCCGCGCCGACCTGCTCACCCCCAACCTCCCCGAGGCGGCCGACCTGCTCGGCGAGGCCGAGGCCACCACCCTCGGGGAGATGCGCGACCAGGCCGAGCGCCTGCTCGGGCTCGGCCCCCGCCGGGTCCTGCTCAAGGGCGGGCACCTGCCGGGCGCTGAGAGCGTCGACCTGCTGGTCGACGGGGTCGGCGAGCCCGTCGAGTTCCGTGCGGGGCGGGTGGACACCCGCAACACCCACGGCACCGGCTGCACCCTGTCCTCGTCGATCGCGGCCCTGCTGCCGCAGCGGCCGGACGCGGTGACGGCCGTGGCCGACGCCAAGGCCTACCTCACCGAGGCCCTGCGCCGCGCCGACGAGATCGACGCGGGCGGCGGGCAGGGGCCGGTGCACCACTTCCACGCCTGGTGGTAGCCGCCCGGCAACGCGAAGGGGGACCGGCAGTCGCGGCCGGTCCCCCTCGTCGTGGCCCCGGGACGCCGTCCCGGGCCGCACGCGGACTACTTGCTGACGTCGTCCATGATCACGTCGGGGTTGCGCCACTGCGGGTGGCCGAAGAACTTGCGGGTCTCCGCCACCACGACCGGCGACAACAGGATCAGACCCACGAGGTTGGGCAGCGCCATCAACCCGTTGGCGATGTCGCTGAAGAGCCAGACCGACTCGACGCTGGCCGTCGCTCCGACGTACACGACGGCGATGAAGAGCAGGCGGTACGGCAGGACCAGGGTGCGCCTGCCCTGGGCCAGGTAGACCATGCAGCGCTCGCCGTAGTACGACCAGCCCAGGATCGTCGTGTAGGCGAAGACCGCGACGGCGCAGGCGATGAAGACGACGCCGAAGGTGCCCAGGGCCGGGCTGAGCATGGACAGGCCCTGCTCCATCGAACCCGAGGTGAGCAGCACGCCCTTGTCGTCGGGGTCGAACCCGGCGCTCACGTTCGCGTTCCACAGGCCAGAGGTGATGATCATCAGCGCGGTCAGGGTCACCATGATGATGGTGTCGATGAAGGTCTGCGTCATCGACACCATGGCCTGGCGGACCGGCTGCGTGGTCTTGGCGGAGGCCGCCGCGATGGCGCCCGTGCCCAGGCCGGACTCGTTGGAGAAGATGCCCCGGGCCACACCCGTGCGGATGACCAGCATCAGGCCGGCGCCCGCGAATCCGCCGGCGGCCGAGGTGCCGGTGAAGGCGTCGGTGAAGACGAGCACGAAGGCGGGGAGGATCTGCTCCCAGTTGATCATCAGCACCAGCAGGTTCATGAAGATGAACCCGATGATCATGAACGGCACGATCGCGGAGGCGAAGCGGCCGATGCTCTTGATCCCGCCAAGGATGACGATGGCGACGAGCACCATCAGGACCACGCCGATGATCCGCTGGTCGACGCCGGTCACGTTGTTGAGGGAGCTGGACACGGCCTCGGCCTGGGTGCCGTTGCCGATGCCGAACGCGGCGATGGCGCCGAAGATCGCGAAGGCGCCGCCGAGGAAGTACCCGAACCGGCCGGGCAGCCCGTTGCGGAGGTAGTACATCGGGCCGCCGGCCTGCTCGCCCTTCTCGTCCTTGACCCGGTACTTGACGCCCAGAAGGGCTTCGCTGTACTTGGTGGCCATGCCCGCGAGGCCCGTGAGCCACATCCAGAACAGCGCGCCGGGCCCGCCGATCCCGATGGCCAGGCCGACACCGGCGATGTTGCCGACGCCGACGGTGGCGGCCAGGGCCGTGCTGAGCGCCTGGTAGTGAGAGATGTCGCCCTCGGCCTGGTGGTGGTCCTCCTTGCGCCGGACGAAGGCGAGCCAGAGCGCGTGGCCGAGCTTCGTGAACTGGAGCAGGTTCAACCGGATCGTCAGGAAGACACCGGTCAGGAGCAGCAGCGGGATGAGGACGTACGGGCCCCAGATGACGTCCCGCAGGACTTCGGCCATTTCGAGGAGGTGGTCCACGGGGGGACCTCTCTTTCGGTGATTACGTGGGGTAGGGGAAGACTGTGGTGTGAAGGGGAACCGGGACCCACGGAAACACGTTGGAAACGGTGGGTACCGTTCGGTATCGGGAAAGAATGGCACTGGCGCGTAACGAACGCATCACACGAGGTCAGAATGCTTATTACGGCCACCTAACACGTCTTTTTCACGTGTCCTGATCCCGGTCCTCTCAGGGGGAGCTACCCCTCTCCGCTCTCGGCCCCGCCCGCTTCCTCCGCCCGGGCCAGGGCGAGGCGGCTGAGCACGGCCGCCGCGACCTCCGGGTCGGCCCCCCGGCCCACGGCCACTCCCAACAGGTAGGTCGTCAGCGGGGCCGCCGGTCGGGCGACCGAGTGGGCGGCGTCGCGCGCGAGGTCCAGGACGCGGTCCACGTCGGCTTTCTGAAGAGGGTCCGTTTCGTCCAGGTCCAGTTCCGCTCGGACCAGTTCGGACCATTCCACGAGTGTCACCACACGGCTCCTTGGGGCGTTCGGTCGGTCACGTTCGGCGATCACGGCCGAGGCGGGGTCATCCGGCGGTCAGGCGACCGTCCGGACGGTGTCACCACCTGATCGGCCAACCCGGGGCGCGCCTTCGGGCGAGGTTCTCCCGCCCGGCGACCCGGGTTCACTCCCCGACCCTAGCGTCGGAGGCAGCCGCCACTCGGCGTGACACCTCGGCGTTGGGAGCCCCGCATGTCCCCCACACCCCCGCCCTCCGACCACCGGCCGCCCCTGCGCGTGGCCATCGTGACCGAGTCCTTCCTCCCCCAGGTCAACGGGGTCACCAACTCCGTGTGCCGGGTCAGCGAGCACCTCGCCGCCGAGGGCCACCGCGCGCTCGTGCTGGCCCCCGGGCCGGGGCCCTCCTCCTACGCGGGCTTCCCCGTGGTGCGGATGCCCGCCGTGCCGCTGCCGCTGTACCGCGACTTCTCCATGGGCCTGCCCGCCCGCCGGACCATGACCGCCGCGATCCGCGCGTTCGCACCCGACGTGCTCCACCTGGCCTCCCCCGCGCTCTTCGGGGCGACGGCGGTGGACGTCGCCCGTCGGTGGGCGCTGCCGACCGTGGCCGCGTTCCAGACCGACCTGCCCGGCTTCGCGGGCCGCTACGGTCTGCCCGGCGGCGAGGCGCTGTGGGCGCACCTGCACCGCCTCCACTCCGCGGTGGACCGTACGCTCGCCCCCTCCTCCGCCACCCTGGAGACGCTCTCCGGCCGGGCGTTCCCCCGGCTCGGCCTGTGGCGGCGGGGTGTGGACGCCGAGCGCTTCTCGCCCGACCACCGTTCCGAGGAGCTGCGCCGGAGGCTGGCTCCGAACGGCGAGGCGATCGTGGGGTACGTGGGCCGCCTGTCCCGGGACAAGCGGGTCCACCTGCTCGCCCACCTGGCCCGGTTGCGGGGCCTGCGCCTGGTGGTGGTCGGGGACGGCCCGGAACGGGCCCGCCTGCGTCGGCTGCTGCCGGGCGCGGTCCTCACCGGGCAGCGCACCGGCGGGGACCTGTCCAGGCTGTACGCGTCGCTGGACGTGTTCGTGCACACGGGCGCCGACGAGACCTTCTGCCAGAGCGTGCAGGAGGCGCTGGCCTCGGGCGTTCCGGTGGTCGCCCCGGACGCGGGCGGCCCCGTGGACCTGGTGGCCGACGGACGCAACGGCTTCCTGTACGGCGCGGACTCGGTCCGTGAGCTGCGGGTGGCGGTGGGCCGCCTGGTCCACGACCGGCGGGTGCGGGACCGACTCGCCGCGGGGGCGCGCCCCTCGGTGGAGCACCGCACGTGGCGGTCGGTCAACGAGGAACTGGTGGAGCACTACCGGGCGGTGATCGCGCCCAGTCGCGAACTCGCCGCCCGCCGCGACCGGGTGGCGGCGCGGAGCGCGTGAACGCTCCGGGCGCCGCCGTTGGAGGAGGGGCCGCGGCGGGGGCGAGCATGACGGGGCCCTCCCTGGGAGAGAGAGGGAGGGTCCCGTCCTTGGTGCCCGCCTCACCCCGTAACAGTGAGGCGGGCACGACCTGGGTGCCGTCGCGCGGTCAGTGGACCGGCTGGGCGACCGGCTGGGGCGCCGGGATCACGGCGCTGGGCGACTCCGCGAGGAGCGATCCGAGGACCTCGGAGAGGCGGTCCAGGTGGCCCCTGACCCACGGAAGGGCCAGCGGGTCCTCGGCGGACAGCGCCGCGTACCGCTTGTCCTCGGTGTCCCCGTAGAGGAGGCTGGTCGCCACGCGCATCCGCAGCGCGGCGGGGCTCTCGCCGAACTCGACGGCCGGAAGCACCCCCATCCCGAAGCGGTCCAGGAGCAGCCCGGTCAGTTCCGGCCCGGTGTCCACCCCGTGCAGGGCCGAGAGCCGCTCCCGGACGGGTTCGAAGTCCGGGTAGAGGTAGAAGGCGGCCGTGGGGGGCGCCACGAGCGCCCCGGCCCCGGAGAAGACGTCGGCGACGGCGCGGGCGACGATCCCGTGCAGGCGGCGGCTGCGGTCCACGTGGTCGCGCAGCTCGGCGGGTTCGGCGAAGGCGTGCGCGGCCGCCTGCTGGACCGGCGCGGCCGGGCTGGACCAGATCTCGCTGGCCACCCCGAGGAGGCCGCCGCGCAGACGGTGGCCGATCTCGGAGTCGGGCAGGCGCAGGACGCCGATGCGCCATCCGCCCAGGGCCAGGTTCTTGCTGAGGCCGGTGGAGATGACCGTGCGCTCGGGGGCGTACTCGGCGGGGCTGTGGACGTCGGCCCGGTCGCGGCCGCCCTCGTCGACGTGGACGAGGTCGCGGTAGATCTCGTCGGAGATGATCACCAGGTCGAGTTCGCGGGCGACCTCGGCCAGGCGCCGGACGGTGTCGGCCTCGGCGACGGTGCCGGTCGGGTTGTCCGGGACGGTGACGATCACCGCGTTGACGGTGCGCCCCTGCTCCCGGGCGTCGGTGACCGCCGCGTGCAGCAGGTCCGGCTGGGGTACCCCGCCCTGGCCGGTGGCGGTCGGCACCATGACCGGGCGCTGGCCCACGAGACGGCTCTGCGCGGCGTAGCTGACCCAGCTGGGCGCGGCGATCGCGGTGTCCCCGCCGATCTCCAGGAGCAGGCTGTAGAGCAGGGGCTTGCTGCCCGGGCCCGCGATCACCAGGTCGGGGTCGGTGGGCAGGCCCCGGCGGCCCCAGTACCCGGCGGCCGCCTCGCGCAGGTCACTCGATCCGGCGACGGGCCCGTAGGAGTTGGCGGCGTTGCCCGCCGTGAGCTGGTCGCGCATGACCGGGTGCACCGGCAGACCGGCCTCACCGAACCCGAGCGGAAGCACGCGCACCCCCTGGCGGCGCTTGTCGTTGAGGGCTTCGTTCACGGCGAGAGTGGCGGACACAGTGACGGCCATGGATGACTCATCTCCGGCTTGTCGTTAGGCGCTGACCACCGGTTGAGCTGGACCGTGGTCCGGCTGGTGGCCTTTCACCACACAGCCTGCCCACTTCACGCCATCAGCACAAGCGAGTCTTTTCGATGCTGAGCATAAGATGTTCTTATGCTCGACCTACGACGCCTCCAGCTCCTGCGGGAGTTCAGTACGCGCGGGACCATCGCCGCGACCGCGCACGCCCTCGGGTACACGCCTTCGGCGGTGTCCCAACAGCTCGCCACGCTCGAACGGGAGACGGGGGTCGCGCTCCTGGACCGCTCTCCGCGCGGCGCCGAGCTCACCGACGCCGGGCAGCTGCTCGTGAACCAGGCCGAGGAGATCCTGGCCCTGGTGGAGGCCGCCGAGTCGGTGCTGGCCGAGCAGTCCAACATCGCGCTGGGCGTGGTGACGGTCACGGCCTTCCCCACGGCGGCGGTGGCCTTCGCCCCGCTGCTGGCCCCGCCGCTGCGCGCCTACGAGGGGATGCAGCTGGTGCTGCGCCAGACCCTGCTGGCCACCGGCACCCAGAAGGTGCGCTCCCGCGAGGTGGACATCGCCCTGGTCGACGACTGGACGGGACAGCACCCGGGGCGTGGCCCGGACAGCGGGCTGCGCCACGTCCACCTGCTGCGCGACCCGATGGTGCTGGCGGTACCGGAGGAGCACCGGCTGGCCGACCCCGGGGTCCCGCTGGTGCTGGAGCGGATGCTGGGTGAGTCGTGGATCGTGGCGCCGGAGGGTGAGCGGTCCCGGTACGGCACGGAGAGGCTGTTCGCCGAGGTGGGCGGATTGCCGGCGGCCGCGTGGGAGTTCGAGGGGCTGGGCACGATCCTCAGCCTGGTGTCGCGGGGCATCGGGATCGCGGCGGTGCCCGCGCTGGCCATGGTGGGCGCTCCGGCGGGGCTCGTGTACCGGAGGTTCCCCTCCCCGCCCGAGCGGCACGTGTACGCGGTCCTGCGTCCCGCCTCGCTGCGGCGACCGGCCGTGCAGGTGACCCTGTCGGCACTACGGGACGCCGCCCGCAGCGTGGAGCGGGAACTCCGACTGGACTCCCCTCCGGAGCCCGGGGCCGGGTGAGCGGAGACGGGAACGAGCACACGGCCCGCCCCTCAGCCGGGGTCGGGCCGTGTTCGATGTTCTCTGGTTCGTGTCCGGCGGGCTGGTCGGTCTCCGGTCACGGGTCGTCGCTCCGTCGGCGCGCCTTGTCGATCCTGCGGCGGAGCTTGCGACAGACGTGGCGAGCTCGGTCGCGGTCGTCGCGGGCGTTCCACCAGCGCGCGTAGGCTTCCAGTCTTCTCTTGCGCAGGGACTCCAGCTCGGCTTCCATCCGGTTCACCCGGTGCTCCAGGTCGATGCGCTCTCGCTCGAACGACGACATGTCGCGCTCGTGGAAACCCGCCTCGCGTTCGGCACTGACCAGCCGATCCGCGAGGCCCTCGGTGGCGTTTCCGCTCCGGGCGATCCGGCCGACGCCGGCCTGTCCGCTGATGCCTTCGAACCACACAGTTGTGGTCTTTCCCGAAGTGGTTCAAGATCACCGTTCGCTACGCAAAGAATACAGAAAGTACCCAAAGCGGACTTTTTTCACGGGCACACCTGGACACGCGCCCTCCATGGTCAGTACACCTAGGCCACCATGGCCCGCTCCGCCTCCAGACGGCCCGAACCCCCGCCCTGGAGCCGTGTGTAGACCGCCTCGAACCGCTCCAACGACCGGTGGTGGTCGTGCTCCCGGGCGATCTCCCGGCTGGCCCGCCCCAGCTCCTCGCGCCGACGCTCCGAGCCGAGCACCGTCAGCAGCCGGTCGGCCAGGAGCAGGTGGTCACCCGGCGGGAACAGGAACCCGTTCCGTCCCTCCTCCACCAGGTGCGGCAGGGCCATCGCGTCGGCCGCCACCACGGGCAGACCCGTGGACATCGCCTCCAGGGTGGCGATGCTCTGGAGCTCGGCCACGCTCGCGATGGCGAACACGTCCGCCGCCGCGTACACGAGCGGCAGCTCCTCGTCCGGCACGAAGCCCAGGAAGTACACGCGGTCGGCCACACCCAGGGCGGCGGCGAGCGCGCGCAGCTCGGTCTCGCGCTGCCCGGTTCCGGCCAGCACCAGCTGAGCGTCGCGCTCGGGCACCGTCAGCGCCAGAGCGCGGATCGTGTCGTCGAGCCGCTTCTCCTCGTCCAGCCGCCCCACGAACACCACGGTCTCCCGGTCCGGCAGGCCGAACCTGGCCCTGGCCCCCGCACGGTCTCCGGCCCGGGGCTGGAACCGGTCGAGGTCGATCCCGCAGGAGATCGCCTCGATGTCACGGGCGAACCCCCGGTCCCGCAGGAGTTCGGCCGCGCGCGGGGTCGGGGTGGTCACGTGATCGGCCTCCGCCGCCACCCGGACCATGTCACGCCAGGCCAGCGAGCCCGCCGCCCGCTGCATCGAACGCGGCACGCGGGCGTGCGCGTAGAGGTTGTCCGGCATGAAGTGGTTGGTGAGGACGACCGGGACCGCCGCGGCCCGGGCCCGGCGCAGGGTCGAACGGCTGAGGGTGAAGTGGCTCTGCACGTGGACGACGTCGGGGTCCAGCCGCCACAGGACCCGGGCGATGTGTCCGCCCATGCCCAGCGGTACCGCCGCGCGCATGGAGGGTTGGAAGGGGATCGGAGCCGAGCGCAGACGGTGCTCGGTGACGCTCCCGTTGACCGCCACCCGGGGTTCGCCACGCTCGGAGGGGCACACCACGTGCACCCGGTGCCCCCGGGCGGCCAGCCCCTCCGCCAGACGGTGGGTGAAGTAGCCCGCGCCGTTGACGTCGGGGGGGTAGGTGTCCGAGGCGATCAGGACGCGCAGTGGACGGTTCGGCTGTGCCATCTGGGAACTCCCTGTTTCAACGAGTGCGGCTACTGGGGGCGGCGGCGGAACCGGTGTCGTCGTCCGCCTCCGGGTTGCGGTGCCGGGACCTAGCCAGCGTGACCGTCCCCGCGAAGGCGAGGAGGGCGAACAGCACCGCGCCGACCTGTTCGAGCGGGGTGTTCGGGACCCCCTCGCCGAGCAGGAGCGCGCCGATGCCGACGCCGACCACCGGGTCGGCGATCAGGAGCGTGGCGTAGGCCGCGGCGAAGTGACCGGTCCGGTAGGCGTTCTGGAGCAGGAGGGCGCCGAAGACGGCGGTGACCGCGGCCATGACCGTCAGCCAGCTGAAGAGCTTGAGCGGGTCCCCCACCGCCCCTGAGGTGATCACCCGCGCCAGGCCCGAGGTGGTGCCGAGGGCCGCGCCGCCCGCCGTCGCGAGGAGCAGGGCGCGCACGCCGCTGGGCAGCCAGTGCGCCGTGACGTACACGACCCCCCCGGCGGCGATCATGCCGCCGGACAGCCACAGGGCGGTCTGGGTCGACATGACCGGCGGATGGGAGCTGTGGGGGAAGGTCGTCAGGAGGCCGACCAGACCGACCATCACCGCGATCCCGGCCAGGATCTGCGAGACGCGGACCCGCTGCCGGTTGAACACGGCCGACAGCACGATCGCGAACAGCAGACCGGTGACGCCGATCGGCTGGATGATGGTGAGCGGCGCCCCGCTGAGGGCGAGCAGGTGGAGGGAGGCGCCCACGACCGCCGCTCCGGTGCCGAGGAGCCAGCGGGGCTGGCGCAGCAGGTGCAGGAGGAAGCCCGCGCGGGCCACCTTCTGTCCGGGGGCCCGGACGGCGTCGCGTTCCTGCAGGGCCGAGCCGAGCGCCAGGGAGAAGGCTCCCGCCACGGCCATGAGTACGTGCAGGGGCATCAGGCGCGCCACCCCGTCCAGGCCGGCGCCGTCTCCGGTGCTCCGCGCATCACCGCATCTCCCCGTCCCTCGGTACTCGCCCGTGACCGCCCGGAATCCGGGTACGGGCCAAACAGTACGGAGTGACGGCACGCTCCGGCGATAACGCCACCCCCCGTCTTCGTCGTAGTGTCGTCCCCACCCCGGAGGACGGGCACGCACCCGCCCCGGGACTTCCGGCCCCGCTGACGGTTTCGGCACCGAGCGAAGGCGCTCCTCCTTCCCTACGTCTCCCGCAAAAGCCACGCGGCTAAGAGTCCCCGCCGGTCAAGAGTGGGTATTGGGTGGACCTGAATAGCGGAACCCACCTGGACCGATTGCCGGTCAGCCCTGTGCCCGCACAGCAGGACGTGACACTATGTCCGGGTATTGGTCTAGACCGGACAGGAGCAGTACCCCGTGCCTGAGAACCCCCACCCCGACCCCGTCTCCCTGCTGCCCCGGCCCCGGGAGCTGACCACCGACGGCTCCGGCGGACTCGTCCTGACCGCCGCCACCCGGATCTCCGCCGACCAGGAGGCCCAGGGAACGCTCGCCTGGCTCCAGCGCGAGCTGGGCGCCGCCACCGGCCTCCCCCTGGCCACCGGCGACGAGGAGGGCGCCCAGATCCGGCTCAGCGTCGACCCCGGCGCGGGGCTCGGGCGCGAGGGCTACCGCCTGATCATCGACGCCGAGGGAGCGATCGTGGTGGGCAACGAGCCCGCCGGGGTCTTCTACGGGGCGCAGACCCTGCGTCAGCTGCTGCCCGCCGACGCGTACCGCACCACCCCCCTGGGCGGCGCCGAATGGCGCCTGCCCGCCGTCAGCGTCACCGACGCCCCGCGCTTCCAGTGGCGGGGCGCGATGCTCGACATCGCCCGCCACTTCCAGCCCAAGCGCGAGATCCTGCGCTTCGTCGACCTGCTGGCCATGCACAAGCTCAATGTGCTGCACCTGCACCTGACCGACGACCAGGGCTGGCGGATCGAGATCCGCCGCTACCCGAAGCTGACCGAGGCCGCCTCTTGGCGCACCGAGAGCCAGCTGGGCGCCACCAAGCCCGCGACGTTCGACAACCGTCCGCACGGCGGGTTCCTCACCCAGGACGACATCCGCGAGATCGTCGCCTACGCGGACGCCCGGCACGTGGCCGTGGTCCCGGAGATCGACGTGCCCGGCCACTCGCAGGCCGCCATCCACGCCTACCCCGAACTCGGCGAGGTCGGCGAGATCCCCGTGGGCACCCAGTGGGGGATCTTCGAGGAGATCCTCGCGGTCACCGACAACGTCCTGGAGTTCTACAAGAACGTCTTCGACGAGCTCATCGAACTGTTCCCCAGCACCTACGTCCATGTGGGCGGGGACGAGGTTCCCAAGACGCAGTGGAAGAACAGCGCGTCGGCACAGAAGCGGATCAAGGACGAGGGGCTCGCCGACGAGGACGAGCTCCAGAGCTGGTTCATCCGTCAGCTCGACGACCACCTGACCCTGCGCGGCCGCCGCCTGCTCGGTTGGGACGAGATCCTGGAGGGGGGTCTGGCCCCCGGCGCGACGGTGATGTCGTGGCGCGGCGAGCAGGGCGGGATCGCGGCCGCCCGTGCGGGCCACGACGTGATCATGGCCCCCACCGCCACCTCCTACCTGGACTACAAGCAGTCCGAGCGGCCCGACGAGCCCGTCCCCGTCGGCACGCTGCTGCGGCTGGAGGACGTGTACGCGGGCGACCCGGTCCCCGCCGACCTCACCGAGGACGAGGCCCGGCACGTCCTCGGCGGCCAGGTCAACCTGTGGAGCGAGCACATCGACAACGCGCGCCGCCTCGACTACATGGTCTTCCCGCGCCTGACCGCGTTCGCGGAGAAGGTCTGGACCGAGGGCGAGCGTGACTTCGCCGAGTTCGAGCCGCGGCTGCGCCACCATCTGACCAGGCTCGACGCGGCGGGCGTGGAGTACCGGCCGCTCGACGGCCCGCACCCCTGGCAGACCCGCCCGGGGGTCTACGGCTGGGGCTACCAGCCCGGTCAGGAGGCCCCGGAGCAGGGACACACCGGGGTGTAGCCCCGACGTCGCGGCCGGCTCGGAGAGTCGGCCGCGACAGCCCGCGCACCGTGCCCCCGCCTCCGTGAGGCGGGGGCACACCAGGGCACGGGTCAGAAGTAGGTGGCGATCGCGTCGACCACGCGGTACCCGTCGTCGACGACCGGGATGACCCTCCAGCGGTCGAAGGCCGTGCACGGGTGCGAGATCCCGAAGGAGACCAGGTCACCCGGGCGCACCCCGAGCTCCTCGGGCACGTCCAGGTAGGCGTGGTGGTCGTTGAGGTCCGTGACCGCGACCCCCTCGGCCCGGACCAGGCCACCGTCGCTCCGGCGCAGGACGCGCGCCACCGGGAAACCCTGGTCGGAGTTGGCCTCACGGCGGCCCATCCCGGCGATCGCCCGGCCCGGTTCCGGGGTGGAGGTGACCTGCGCCCACAGTTCGAGCGCCCCGGACAGCGCGTCGCCGCCCTCGGGCAGCCGGTTGTAGGGCGTGGTCCGCCGGTACAGGCCGTCGTCGTGGGCGACGTAGGCCCCGCTGCGCAGGATCGGCGTGACGTCGGCCCGGCCGCCGACCTCCTCCGCGACGACGTCGAACCACGCGCTACCACCCACCGACAGCACCGGTCGCTCCAGCCCGTGCGCGTCGGCCAGCGCGGCCGCGTCACCGAGGAGGTCCCGCACGAAGCCCCGGACCCCCGCCGCGTCACGGAGCGGCCCTTCGTAACCGGCCACCCCGGCCAGTTCCAGGCCGGGGGCCCGCACGACCTCGCGGGCCACGCCGAGCACCGCCTCCCTCGTACGGCACCCGGTACGGCCGCCCGGGACACCGCGCTCGACCAGGACCCTCAGGGGACGTCCCCCGTCGCGGGCCACCGCCTGGGAGGCCAGGGCGACGCCCTCGGGGGAGTCCACGTAGAACAGGAACACGAAGTCGGGGTCGGCGTCCTGCTCGGCCGCCGCCCAGCGCAGCACCTTGGGGTCCAGGAGTTCGTTGGCCAGCAGGACCCGGTCCACCCCGAAGCGGCGGAAGTCGAGGACCTGGTTGCCGGTGGCGGCGGTGATGCCCCAGGCCCCCGCGTCGAGTTGGCGCTGGGTGAGCACGGGGGACATCGCCGTCTTGCCGTGGGGAGCGAACAGCAGCCCGTGACCGCGCGTGAACTCGGACAGGGCGGCGATGTTGCGGTCCAGGGCGGAGGCGCCGAGCACCATGAGCGGCCAGGTGAACGGGCCGTCGAACAGGTGGTCGCCACGTGCGGCGAACTCGGCCAGGGTGACGGGTTCGCCCGGCCACCACAGGCCCTTGGTGCGCCAGTCGACGTGTTCCTGGGGGACGCTCAGCCGGTCGCTCACATGGCCTCCGCTGCCGGATCGTGTGGGTACGCGACCGATCCTCCCACCACGGGCACCGGATGACACCCCTCCCCGGCGCCGGGTCCAGGGCCCCGGAGACGGCGCGGGGACCGCCCGGCGCTCCGGACGGTCCCCGCGGGCGCACCGGCTAGCCGGGGGCCGGGGCCATGACGCGTTCGTCGGCGTACCCCCTGGTCACGCCCGGGTTCGCTTCGAGGTACTCCGCGATGGCCCGCTGTCCTCGGTCCGGGAAGTCCGTGATGAAACCGTCCACGCCCATGTCCAGGACCCGCCCCATGTCCGCGGGGTCGTTGATCGTGTAGGGCATGATCTCCAACCCCGCGTCGTGCACGCGACCGACGTAGTCGGCGTCGATGGTGGTGTGGTTCGGGTTGATCATGTGCGCCCAGTCGAACTCGCCGATCCGCTCCTCCGGCACCCGGCCGAGCAGTGCGTGCGGGAGCGTCGGCAGCAGGTCCTTGGAACGCTCGGTGGACTCCCAGTCGAAGCTCTGCACGACGATCCGGTGCGGCTGGTCGGGCGCGTTGGGCACCAGCCAGTGCGGGTTCCTCGCGAGTTCTTCGGCGATCTGGTTCTCGATGCCCGGGTACAGGGCGGGCTCCTTGACCTCCAGGAGCAGGTTCATGCCGTGCGCCTCCAGACGGTCCAGCGCCTCCCCGAGGAGCGGTACCCGCTCTCCCGCGAACGCGGCGTCGAAGGACGACCCCGCGTCCAGGCGCCGGATCTCCGCCAGCGTGAAGTCCCCGACGTCGTAGGGCGCGCGGCCGGGGAAGACCTCGGCGACGTCGGTGGTGCGGCCGAGCGTGGTGTCGTGCATGAGGACGAGCCGGTCGTCGGAGGTGAGCTGGACGTCCACCTCGACGGCCTCCGCGCCCAGCCGGTGGGCCTCGTCGATGGCCGCCAGGGTGTTCTCGGGCGCGTGGCCGGAGGCCCCCCGGTGGGCGACCGCGATCAGCGGGCGGGTCGGTGACGGCTGCTGGGGCGGACGGAATCCGGCACCGGGTCCGACCCGCTGCGCGGTCGCGGCCCCTGCGGCCGCGACCGCCTGGGCGTTCTCGGTCGCGGGGTTCGGGACGGCGAGCCCCGGGCTCGATCCCATGGCCAACATGAGTGATACGGCTCCGACTACGAATCCGATGCGCTGGTGCACCGGGCCTCCCAAGTACGCGTGGACTGGCCGACTGCCACCTCAGGGTGAGTGCGCATGGTGACCGGACGGTGACCACGCGCGGAGCATCCGGTGATGCGGCGCCCATCTTCTGGTGCGAGCGCGTCCCTTGGGCAACAAGGGATACCCGGCGAAACATCTCACCCTATGTAGGCAATTGATCGCTTCATGTCTGATTTTTGACGGCACGCCCCCTCGATAATCACCCAGAGTCCTGAAAACATCACGACTAGTAGTCGATGGGAAGGAACTCTCATGCGCAAGCACCACACGAGGTGGGTCGCGCTCTTCGGCGCCGCCGCGATCTCCACGACGGGGCTCGTCTGCCTCGCGGGACCGGCCACGGCGGACGACCGGGACACGAAGGCGCTCAGCTGGCCCGTGGTACGGCAGGGGGTGTCCACCTACAGCGTCGACGGGTTCGAGATCACCTACCTGCCCGCCGGTCTGGAGCGGTACGGCATCAACGCCACCTCCACGACCGACCGCAGGGGTAACAGCCAGTCCCAGCTGTCGTGGGTGCAGGGCCCCGACCAGCTGTACGGCCGGGTCGCCGTACTGCGTTCGGAGCGTCTCCAGGACCTGGACGACGTGCGTGAGAGCCGTTACAGCCACCTCTCGGAGAGCTCCCTGGAGGAGGTGGAGCCCAACGAGGCCTTCGAGCACGGCGCCTACCTCTCCGAGGAGACGGGGGACCTGTTCTGGGTGGAGCGTCCGGGCGTGGCGATCGCGACCCACCTCCAGCCGGACCGCTGGGACGGCGCCGACCTCGTGAAGCTGGCCGAGTCCGTCACCGAGGAGGACGCCTCGGCGGAGGACGGGGAGCCGGTGACCGAGGACGCCAGCGCGGTCACCTCCGAGGAGGCCGCGGAGGAGGCAGCGGCCCCGGTCGAGGAAGCCCCCGTGGAGGAGGCTCCCGCCGAGGAGGCCCCGGACGCAGAGGCCCCGGCGGAGGAAGCGCCGACCGAGGAAGCTCCCGCCGAGGAGGCCCCGGACGCAGCGGCCCCGGTCGAGGAAGCCCCGGTGGAAGAGGCTCCGGTCGAGGAGGCCCCGGTCGAGGAAGCTCCCGCCGAGGAGGCCCCGGACGCCGAGGCTCCCGCCGAGGAGGCACCGGTCGAGGAGGCACCGGTCGACGAGGAGGTGGTCGACGGGGCCGAGGTCGGCGAGATCACCCCCGTCGAGGAGGTCGTCGAGGAAGAGGCGGCCGAGCAGACCGAACCCGCCGCGAACGTCTCCTCCCGTGAGGTCAAGACCTGCCTCACCGAGCACTTCGTGGACTTCGGGTCCGGCTCGTCCGAGCTCGACACCACGCAGATGACCAGCACCAGCGGCGCCTTCGTGGAGCGCGCCCTGGCCACGACCGACCTCGGCGACGCCGAGCGCGACCGCCTGCTGGCCACGGTCTGGTACTACGGTGACGAGAGCGCCAAGGTGAACGCCACCAACGACTGCGCGCGTCAGCTCGGCCTGGAGCGCGCCGAGGTGGAGGACGCCCTGGCCGAGGTCTCCGGCATCATCGGCGAGCTCGTCCAGGAGGCCAACGAGAGCATGGCCAACTCGATGGACGAGGTCAGCAAGGCGAGCGGCGGGGCCGCCGGGGCCGGTTCGGTGACGGAGCCGGTGGGCGCGGACGAATGGGCCGATCTGTGGGACTCCCTGCCGTGGTCCATCCCGGTGGAGAACCCCTGAACCACACCCGTCGAACCGCGTTGACCGAAGCCCGGTCGTGACTCCCAGGGAGCCGCGGCCGGGCTTCGGTCATGCCCGGCCCGGGGTACGCCACACCGGCGCCGCCGCGAACGGCGACCAAGGTCCCGAACCACCCGATCACCCGACATCCGGGCCACCCCATGCGATACCGTCGCCCTCGTCCGGCCGGTTCCCACCGAGCACCGGTCGACGCCCCCAGACCGGCGGCGACCCCGCCCTCCCCCGTCCGCAGGAGGACAGCCCATGTCCGGATTCACCACCCGACCCCAGCTCCGAGGCGACTTCGGCATGGTCGCCTCCACCCACTGGCTGGCCAGCGCCACCGGCATGTCGGTCCTCGAACGCGGGGGCAACGCCTTCGACGCGGCCGTCGCGGCGGGCTTCACCCTCCAGGTCGTCGAACCCCACCTGAACGGACCCGGCGGTGAGGTGCCGGTCGTGTTCCAGGCCGCGGGCGGCTCACCGCGCGTGCTGTGCGGGCAGGGAGTGTCCCCGGCCGCCGCCACCGTCGGGGCCTTCGAGGAGCGGGGGCTGGACCGCGTCCCCGGCAGCGGTGTCCTGGCCGCCACCGTCCCCGGCGCCTTCGACGCGTGGATGCGGCTCCTGCTCGACCACGGCACGATGTCGGTCCGGGAGGTCCTCGACCACGCCATCGGCCTGGCCGAACGCGGCTACCCGGTGCTGGAGCGGATCTCCGCCGCCCTGGAGACCCTCACCCCGGTGTTCTCCCGACACTGGGCGGGCTCGGCGCGGGTCTACCTGCCGCACGGCTCCGCTCCCGCCGCCGGGACCCGTCTGCGCAACCCGGCGCTGGCCGCCACCTACCGGCGTGTGGTCGCCGAGGCCGAGGCCGCGGGCGTCGACCGGGAGGCCCAGATCGAGGCGGCCCGCCGCAGCTGGTCCCAGGGTTTCGTCGCCGAGGCGGTCGGCGCCTTCCTCGCCGGTCCGGTCGCCAACGGTCGCGGCGAACCCGAACAGGCCCTGCTGACCGCGCAGGACATGGCCGACTGGAGCGCCTCCTACGAGGACACCGTCAGTGTCTCCTACGGGTCGCACACCGTGCACAAGACCGGCCCCTGGGGCCAGGGGCCGGTGATGCTCCAGCAACTGCGCATGGCGGAGGCGGTCGGGGTCGGCGCCGACGCGCGCGCGGGCGTGAGCGCGGACTTCGTGCACTGGAGCACCGAGATCGCCAAGCTCGCCTTCGCCGACCGCGAGGGCTGGTACGGCGACCCGGACTTCACCGAGGTCCCCCTCAAGGAGCTGCTGTCCGCCGACTACGCGGCCGAGCGGGTGCGGGGGATCGACGGCGGTCGGGCCTGCCTGGAGCCCTTCCCGGGCGCCCCGGGCGGCCGCGTCCCCTTCGAGGCGCCCGTGTACCTGCCCGGAGCGACCCCGGGCGACCGCACCACCGGTGAGCCCACCGTCCGCGACGCCTCCGGCCGGACCCCCGCCGACCTGCGCGGTGACACCTGCCACGTGGATGTGGTGGACGCACGCGGCAACATGGTCTCCGCGACCCCCAGCGGGGGCTGGTTCAGTAGTTCGCCGCTCATCCCGGAGCTCGGGTTCCCCCTGGGCACCCGGGCGCAGATGTTCTGGCTCGACCCCGCCTCGCCCAACGCGCTCTCCCCGGGTCGCCGCCCCCGCACCACCCTCTCCCCCACCCTGGTCACCCGCGAGGACGGCGAGGCGGTCCTGGCCATCGGCACCCCCGGCGGCGACCAGCAGGACCAGTGGACCACCACGGCTCTGGTGCGGGTCCTCAACGGGGTGGACGACCTCCAGAGGGCCCTGGACACCCCGATGTTCCACACCAACGCCTTCCCCAGCTCCTTCCACCCCCGGGAGACCGTCCCCGGCGACCTGGTCGTGGAGCCGGGCGTGGGCGAGGAGGTCGTCGAGGAGCTGCGGGGGCGGGGGCACCGGGTGAAGGTGGCCCCGGAGTGGTCCCTGGGTCGGCTGGCTGCGGTCGCCCGCGACCCCGAGAGCGGTGAGCTGCGCGCGGCCGCCGACCCCCGGGGGGCCCAGGGGTACGCCGCAGGCCGCTGACCGGTGGCAGACGAAAGCGCACGGAAGCCCCCTTCCGCTGGACAGGAGGGGCTTTGTCGCGGGGTGGGGGTACTTGCATGGCTTGACCGGACCTCTTGCCAAATCGGTCGGTCACTGCTTATGTAGTCCTGTGCGGCGGGGCGCCGGGCCGCTGGCCCGCGAGCTCCCGCCACAACTCCATACCACCCCAAGGGCCGACCACCGCTGTCTCCCCCTCCCTCAGCGGCGGCCCTGTCCCCCCTCCTGACCGAGGCCTGCCTTCCCCTCCCGGCGGTTTTTCGGACATGGAGAAGGAAGGGCCGTGGTGCCACCGCCCCGGTGGCGCCACGGCCCTTCCCCGTTTCCGGTTCCGGTCCCGGGCGACTCAGGTGCTCACGCGCACCGCGCCCGCGTAGTTGGCGGTCCGCACGGGGGTGACCCGCACGTCGAGTCCGCTGCGCGGGGCCTCCAGCATCGTGCCGTCGCCGAGGTACATCGCCACGTGCGAGATGTAGTCGGGCGCGGTCGGGTCCGAACGCCAGAACAGCAGGTCGCCGCGTTGGAGGTCGTCCCACTCCACGCGTTCGCCCGCGTTCCACTGGTCGTGGGTGACGCGAGGGATGGACACCCCCGCCTCACGGAACGCCCACTGGAGCAGGCCGGAGCAGTCGAAGCCGACGTCGGGGGTGGTGCCGCCCCAGACATAGGGCACGCCCAACTGCGTCTCGGCGTTGGCGATGACCTGTTCGATCACCGAGGAGGGCACCGCGTCGCCGTCGACCCGGGGTTCGGGCGCGTCGGCGACCAGCTGGAGGGAGGCGTCCTCGCCGAGGGCCTCCTCCAGCTCCCCGTGAAGCTCCCACAGGTCGGCGTCGGGAGCGGAGACGACCAGGGCGTTGCCCTCGGGCATGCCCAGGTCCCGGGCGACCTCGCGGGAGACGAGCGCGTCGATCCCGGCGATGCCCGAGGTGGCGTGGGTCCACACCTCCCGGGGGATCTCGCCGTTGCCGCCCGCGAGGGTGATGCGGCCGCCCACCTCCAGTTCGCGTTCGGTGCCCGCGTCCTTGGAGAGCGCCACGTGCCCTTCCGCCACCCCCTGCCAGACGTCGTCGGACTCGGCGGAGGGCCGGGGGGCGTGGTTGCGGAAGCTGGAGGGGTTGACGCCGAGCACGGCCGTGGGCTGCCCCTCGACCTCCACGCGCGCCGCGTCGACGGTGAGCACGTGCTCCACACCGTCGATGTCGCGGACCGCGTCGACGACCTCGCGGGGCAGCCGTTCCGGGGCCACGGCGAAGTACTCGACGGAGCGCGCTTCGAGGAAGGGGGCGACGTAGGTGTCCCGTTGGAGCTCACCGACGTCGGCGACGTCGGGGCTGACGGGGGTTTCGGTCGGAGGGGAGGGTGCTCGGGGAACGGTGCCGCTGGGGGGCGCGGTCTCGGGCGAGACCTGCTCGGCGAGGGGCGGCCGGTCCTCGGCGACGGGTTCGGCCATCGCGGGGTTGGCCCCGAAGGCCGTGAAGGCGACCGCGAAGGCGGCCGTGGTTCCCGCACATGTTCTGAGACGGTTCCGCACGGGGTTCCATCATCCTTTCTGAGGCCGCGGCAGGCGGGGGAGTCGCTGCGGCGCACGGCCTCGAAGACAGGGTCCGCGTCCAAGAATGGGCGTACCCGAGCGTGTTGGCAAGACGCCCACGCCGTCCGATACCGGACGTCCACCTATCAGCCGCTTGTCCGTTCACTGAGGGAATCGCGTCTTTCGGCCGCGTCTCACCTATCGGCATAACAGTCCGTAACCGACACGGACAGGGGGAAGCGGACCGGGGTGTCCCCGAAGAGGGTCTCCCGGGTCCGGACCTCGGCGCGGTCGATCGCGCGGACCGTCTCCTCGGCAAGCTCCCGCGGGACGTGCGCCACCACCTCGTCGTGGACGAAGAAGACGATACCTCCGCCCTCGGGGAGCGGCGGGAGTTCCTGGCGAAGCGCGGCCAGCAGGACCAGCGCCCACTCGGCGGCGGTGGCCTGCACCGCGAAGTTGCGGGTGAACCGTCCGTGAGCGCGACGTCTTCGGTCGCCGTCCGCGGCCGCGACGGTGGCCGACCAGTCGTGCGGTGCTGGCGAGGTACGGCCCAGCCACGAGCGGACGATGCCGCCGCCCTCACCGGTGCGGGCGGCCGCGTCCACGTACTCCAGGGCTCGGGGGTAGAGGCGGCGCAGGGTGGCCAGCAGCGGCGCGGCGTCTCCGGAGGTCTGTCCGTACATGGCGGCGAGCAGGCCGATCTTCGCGCGTTCGCGGTCGTCGCCCACGTGCACGGCCAGCCGGGCGTACAGGTCCTCCTCGGCCGCCGCGGACGCCAGGGCGTTGTCCCCCGAGACGGCGGCGAGCACACGGGGTTCGAGCTGACCGGCGTCGGCGCGCACCAGAACCCATCCCGGGTCGGCCCGCACGGCCCGGCGCACCGACCTGGGGATCTGGAGGGCGCCGCCGCCCCGTGTGGCCCACCGCCCCGACACCACCCCTCCCACCACGTAGTCCGGGTGGAAACGGCCCAGGCGCGGGCCGCCGGGGTCCGCACCGGGCAGCTCGCGCACCCACGTCTCCAACCACGACCATCCGTTGGCGGAGTACAGGCGGGCCAGCTCCTTGTACCGCAGCAGCAGCGGTACGAGGGGGTGGTCCACCCCCTCCAGGACCCAGGAGCGGGTGGAGGCGACCGGGTGGCCCACCCACGCCATCGCCCGCAGCACCTGGGCCGGTGAGTCCGGGTTGACGTCGTGCCCGACCACCTCGCCGATCCGGGTGACCAGGTCGGCCAGGACCGTCGGCCGCTCTCCGGGTCGGGGGCGGGGACCGAGGATCTCGGTGAGGACGCGGTCGTGGACGTCCGGTCGCCAGGGCAGGCCGTCGTGACCCATCTCGACCGCGGCCAGGGCGCCCGCCGACTCCACCGCCGCGAGCAGCGCCATGCGCCCGGGCTCGGGAAGCGCGGCGACCCGCCGCCGCTGGTCGTCGTGGACCTCCACCAGGGCGGCGAGCCGGTCGGTCCCGGGAGGCAGGGTGGAACGGTCGGCCTCGAACAGCGCGGGCTGGGCGGCCGTGCCCTCGCCCAGCGGCCGCACCGGGTCGTCGGGAACCGGCAGGTCGCGCAGGCGGGCCCAGGCCGCGCCCAGGGAGCGGGGTTCGGAGTGCCGGGCCGCGTACCCGAGCAGCAGGGCCTCGGTCAGGGCGACGTCGTGGCACCGAGCCACCCGCACCCCGGCCCGGACCAGGTCGGGGTAGACGTCGCAGGTGTCGGCCCAGACCCAGCGGACGGGCGCGGAGGAGCTCTCCCGCTGGTCCGGGGCCGGGTCCGACACGGCCGTGACGGGCCCGGCCCGCTCGATCTCGCGCACGGCGGCGGCGAGGTCGTCCACCCGGCGCGGCCGAACCGGCCCGGCGCCCTCACCGAGCTCCCGCAGCCACCCCCCGCCGTCGCCGTCGGCGACCACCGCGATCCGCATGACCCCAGTGTCCTCCCCGGCACCGACAATCGGCATCCGGCGCACGGGCGCCGACGCCGCAGTCTCAGCTCCCGGGGCGCACCACGTTGGCCAGGGGTTCACCCGCGGCCCAGCGCTCCAGCTGGGCGTCCACGAAGGCGCGGGCACGCGGGTAGAACGCCGCCGACCCCCCGGCCACGTGGGGAGTCAGGTACACGCCGGGCGCGTCCCACAGCGGGTGGTCCACCGGCAGCGGCTCGGGGTCGGTGACGTCCAGGGCCGCGCGCACCCGACCGTTCTGGGCGATCAGGGCGGCGGTGTCCATCACCGCTCCCCGGCCGACGTTCACCACCAGGGCGTCGTCACGGAGCAGCGCGAACTCGTCCGCGCCGAACAGGCCGCGCGTCCGTTCCGTGAGCGGGGTGACCAGCACCACCACGTCGGCCTCCGGCAGCAGGGCGGGCAGTTCGTCCACCCCGTGGACGTCCTCCTCCGGGCGGGCCCGGCTGGCCACCCGCACGACCTCGGTCTCGAAGGGCAGCAGACGGCGCTCGACGGCCCGCCCGATGCTGCCGTAGCCGACGATCACCACGCGCGAGTCGGCCAGGGAGCGCTGCGGGACCGAGCCCCAGCGGTGTTCGCGCTGGTCGACGGCCCACCGGGGCAGGTCGCGCTGCGAGGCGAGGATGAGCGCGAGCGTGTGCTCGGCGGTGCTGGCGTCGTGCAGCCCGCGCCCGTTGCACAGGGTCACGTGGTCGGGCAGCAGGTCGAGGACCTGCTCGTACCCGGCGGAGACCAGCTGCACCACCCGGAGCTCGGGCATCCTCGCGATGATGTCCAGCCGCTCGTCCACGCCCTGCGTGGAGGGCGCGTAGGGCACCTGGTAGAACGTGACGTCCTCCAGCCCCCTGTCGGGGGCCGGTCCCCCGGTGTAGAGGTCGACGTGGAGAGATCGGGGCGCGTTGTCCCTGTTCTGCTCCCACTGCACCAGTACTCGGCCGCCCATGTCGCGCGCCCTCCTTCGGCTCGGTCCGTGTCACCCGACACCCTAGGGGCTCGGTGGTCGGGTGACACGGACCGGTCCGCCCTCCTCAGACCCGGTGGTCGCGGGCGGGCACGGCACCGATGCGCGACAGCTCGTAACAGGCGACGGCGGCGGCCGCGGTGACGTTGAGGGAGTCGACGTCGCGGTCGGCCATGGGGATGTGCACGCGGGAGGTGGCCCGCTCCAGCCATCGTGCGGACAGGCCGTCGCCCTCGGTGCCCAGCAGCAGCCCCACGCGGGCGTCGGGCGCCAGGGCGTCCATGGCCTCCCGCAACGGCAGCGACCCCTCGCCGGGGGTGAGCGCCATCAGGTCGAACCCGGCCCCGCGCAGGGTGTCCAGGCCGCCGTACCAGTCGTCGAGCCGGGTGTAGGGGAGGGTGAGGACGGCGCCCATCGACACCTTCACGGACCTGCGGTACAGGGGGTCGGCGCAGCGCGGCGCCAGCACCACGGCGTCCACTCCCAGACCGGCGGCGCTGCGGAAGATCGCGCCGACGTTGGTGTGGTCCACCAGGTCTTCCAGCACCACGATGGCGCGCGCCCCGGTGAGGACGTCGTCGAGCGAGGGCAGCGGTTTGCGGTGGAACGCGGCGAGCGCGCCCCGGTGCAGGTCGAAGCCGACCAGGCGTTCGGCGGTCTCCTCGCTCACGACGTACAGCGGAGCCTCGGAGGAGGCGACCACGTCGTCCAGTGCGCGGGCCCGCCGCTCGGTGAGCAGGAAGCTGCGGGGAACGAACCCGGCGTCGGCGGCGCGCCGGATCACCTTGTCGCCCTCGGCCATGAACAGGCCGTGCTCGGTCTCCAGGTGGCGGCGCAGGTTGACGTCACGCAACCGGGTGTAGTCGGCCAGACGCGGGTCGGCGGGGTCACTGACCCTGATGGCATCCATGGTCAGCGATTATCCCGTGCGGCGCGGGGTGGCTCAGCCGATCTGTTCCGTGACGGCGCGCAGGCGCTGCCAGCGGGCCTCCTCACACGAGCCCTTACGGGAGAGTGTGGTGTCGATCTCCTCGCCGTCCCAGGTGCCCTCGATCGCCGCCTCCTGGGGGCCGTACACCTTGTCGGTGCAGACGGTGCCCTCGCGGACCTCGGTGAACAGCTGGTCCCCGGAGGCCGTGGGGGCGCCCTCGTCGTCGGCGCCGGCGGGCTCGGTGGCGGTGGGGTCTCCGGCGAGCTCGGCCGCGGCCTCGGCCATGACGGCGCAGGGCTCGGGGTCCTCGGCCAGGTTCCCGGTGCAGTTCAGCGTCTGCACCCAGGCCAGGCCCCGGTCGCTGACGTTGATGCGCAGGTGCCCGACCGGGCCGTCGAGGTCGGTCGACTCCTCCTCGGGTTCGATGACGCTTCCGAGCACCTCGGGGGTGCTGACGTTCGTCGTCTCGACGTCCTGCGGCGGCAGCATCGAGGGCGCCACCAACACGGCGTAGGCCACCGCGCCGGCACAGCAGGCTCCGGCGAGCAGCACGGTACCGACACTGCCTCGGCTTCGACGGTCACTGTGCGAATGGGACATGCCATAACCCTCGGGGGTCGATTGGTCACGGGGGGCGAACGCCACGCGCGACGCCCCGTTCTCGGGGCGTCCGGGCAAGCGGACGCCAAGTATCGGTCAAGCGAATACCGGGGCAATGGTAGCCCGGAGTGAACACCGGCACCCGTCGGGCGCCGTAACAAAGCGATCACCGACCGCACCGGACCACCCCGCGTGCGGGCCCTGTGAGCCAGACCACCCCTCCCCTTCCGCTCTCGCGTTACCAACGAGTAAGGTCCTGGTGAGGAATCGTTCGTGTCCGACCGGTCGGTTGATCACATCCACGGGGTGTGACGCCCTCCGCCCCACGATGGTTCTCACCGATCCGCCGCGCGCCGGGCGCCGACCCCCGCGACCGCCCCCGAAGACCGGTTCCCGGCCGCTCCCCGGCCCGGGACCGGAGCCCACACCCCCGGAGTTCCCGTGTCCAGTGGACGCCACCGCCACCCCTCACAGACCGCCGCCCGCACCCGCCGGGCGGTGACGTCACCGCTGGGAGTGACCGCGATCGTCGTCGCGCTCATCGCCGTCGCGGCGATCGCCGTACCGGTCACCCTCAACGCCCTGGGCTGCGGCGAGACCCGCTACCTCCGCGTCTCGACCACCCAGAGCGTCGCCCCGGTGATGCGCGCCGCGGCGACGGAGTTCAACGCGGACCGGCCGAACTACGGCGGACAGTGCGTGTTCGCGCAGGTCGACGAGATCGCGCCGCACCGGATCATGGCCGCGCTGACCGGCGGACAGCCCGCGGACTCCACCATCGCCCCGCACGTGTGGGTCCCCGAGTCCTCCGCCTGGGTCGAACTGGCCCGCGTCTCCGACGGCGGGGCGCGCGGCATCGAGACCGATCCGCCCTCCCTGGCCAGTTCACCGGTCGTGCTCGCCGCTCCCCCCGGCACCGAGGGCATGCCGGACCAGGACGACGCCAGCTGGACCATGCTGCTGCCCGACGCGCGCGACCCGGACCGGCCCGTGGTGATGGTCGACCCCAACCGGGGCGCCGACGGTATGACGGTCATGCGCGCGATCCGCGAGCACCTGGGCTCCGGGGACGACGCCGACACCGCCATGACCGACTTCGTGCGCGACGTCCAACTGGACAGCGCGTTCGGCGAGATCGACCTGACCAACGTCTTCACCGGCTCCGCGGCCTCGAACGACCGCGTGGACCCGGTGATCGCCGTTCCCGAGCAGGCCGTGGTGGCCTACAACGACCGCCGCGCGGACTCGGCCCCGGCCCTGCGCGCGCACTACGTCGCCGACGGGACGGTCAACCTGGACTACCCCTACGTCACCGTGGCCGAGGACACCGCGCTGCGGTCGGCCGCCACCGACCTCTACGAGGTCGTACGCGGCACCGAGTACCGGGAGCGCCTGCGCGAACTGGGCTTTCGCGACCCCAACGGCGAGGCCGCCCCGCCCCTGGCCGACCGGACCGGCGTCATCGCCGAGCCGCCGCCCGCCGGGGACCCCCTGACCGGCGACGCCCTGCTGGCCTCGGTCACCGACTGGAACCGGCTCTCCATGCCGTCCCGGACCCTGGTACTGGCCGACGCGTCACAGAACATGGACGACGACCTGAACGGCGGACCCCGGCGCATCGAGGTCGCCAAGCAGGCGGCCCTGATGGGGCTCGGCCTGTTCCCCGACGAGACCGACATGGGCCTGTGGCTGATGTCGGAGGGCTTCGGCGACGACGGGCGCGAGGAGTCGGCGGACCTGCACCCCCTGGGCGCCGCCGACGACGGCGACGTGACCCGGCGCCAGGAGATGGTGCGGGTGGCCCAGGAGCTGGAGGTCGAGGGCGGCGGCTCCCGTCTCTACGACAACATCCTGGCCGCCTACGACGAGGTCCAGGCCAACTACCACGAGGACAAGATCAACAGCGTCATCCTGTTGACCGCCGGACAGGACGAGGGGTCCAGCGACCTCACCCACCAGGAGCTGGTCGCGGCGTTGCAGGACCGGTTCGACCCCCAGCGCCCGGTCACGATGTTCGTCATCGCCTTCGGGCAGCAGGCGGACGGCCCGGAGCTGGCGCAGATCGCGCGTGCGACCAGCGGATCGTCGTTCGTGACCGAGGACCCGGACGAGATCGGCGACATCTTCCTGAGCTCGATCTCCCGGCGGCTGTGCGTCCCCGACTGCGACAACTGATGCAGCCGCCCGAGCCCGGCTCGGGCCACCAAACAGGACGAAAGCCCCGGACCTGCCCCTTCACCCGAACACGGACGTTCAGTAACGTTCCCCCAGGCAACACACGCAAGGCCAGGCGGCGGGACGCCGGTCGCCGCGCACGGACCACCCTTGACCCCGTCAACGGGTGCCCGTCACCCCCGAACGACCCCATCCCCCTGTACGACACCCGTCCGTACACCACCTCGTGAGGAAAGCTGTGGGACGTCACCGCGGAAAGTACGCAGAAGGACCCTCGGACCGGAGCAGGCGCCGCAAGGGGCGCGGCGGCGCCGTCGCCGCCCTCGCCGCCGCGATGGTCATCGTGGTCGGACTCGCCGTGGCGGGCGTGTACGCGTTCGGGCGGGGCGACGGGTGCGGTGGCTCCGACATCGACCTGGTCGTCGCCGTCAGCCCGGAGCTGGCCCCCGCCCTGAGCGAGCTCGCCGACGACTTCAACGCCGAGGAGCACACCGTCGACCAACGTTGTGTGCGCGCCGACGTACGCGAGGCCGACTCGGCCAACGTCGCCTTCCAGATCACCGGTGCCGGCGCCACCACCGGCGACACCGACTCCCACGTGTGGATTCCGGACTCCTCCCTGTGGCCCCGCCTGGTCCAGGGGCAGGCCGGAGACGCCGTGATCACCGAGACCGGCACCTCCGTGGCCCGCACCCCCCTGGTCGTGGCCGAGCTGTCCGAGTTCGCCGACGACCAGGACGGCACCACCTGGGCGGACGTGGTCCCCACCACCGCACCCGGCGACGAGGCCGAACGGGTCGTCCGCGTGGTCGACCCGACCCGCAGTTCCAGCGGCCTGGCCACCCTCTACCTGCTCAACGGCGCCCTGGAGGAGGCCAGCCCCGACGCCGACACCTTCAACGCGCACATGACCGCCGCGCTCCAAGCCCTGCACCGGGGCGCCTCCGCCGACGAGGACTCGGCCTTCCTGGCCCTGAGCGGCGGCAGCTCCGAGGCCCCGCCCGTCATGGTCATGTCCGAACAGGCGGTGTGGCGCTACAACACCGACCACGCCGACGCCGTGGCTCAGCCCAACTACCTCGACGACGGCACCTACTTCCTCGACTACCCGTACATCGTGCGCAGCGATGACAGCGAGATCACCCGCGCCGCCGAGGAGTTCCGGGCGGCGGTGCGCTCCGACGCGGCCGTGGACCTGTTCCTCGGCGAGGGGTTCCGGGGCCCCGAGGGCGAACTCGACGACGGCGTGCTGACCGCGGACGCCGGCTTCGGCGCGGACGTCCCCACCGAGCTGCCCGCCCCCTCCGACGGCTCCGTCAGAGAGCTCACCCGGTTCTGGAACCAGCTGAAGATGGACTCGCGGGTGCTGACCATCGTCGACGTTTCGGGGTCCATGCTGGCCGAGGTGCCCGGCACCGGGCTGACCCGCATGCAGGTGGCGGGCGCGGCCTCCGCCGAGGGCCTACAGATGTTCTCCGACAGCTCCGAACTGGGCCTGTGGAAGTTCTCCACCAACGTCAACAACGCCCTCCACTACCAGGAGGTCGCCCCGATCCGCGAGCTCCAGGCCACCGGCGACACCGGGGAGGAACACCGGGACGTGCTCGGCGCCGCCCTCCAGAGCATGCAGCCGCTCCCCGAGGGCGACACCGCGCTGTACGAGACCTACCTGGCCGCCTACCAGGAGATGTCACGCACCTACCGCCCCGACCGCACCAACGTGATCCTCATGCTCACGGACGGCGACAACGACAACCCCGGCGGCATGGAACTCGACGAGCTGATGTCCCAGCTCGAATCCATGGCCAGCCCCTCACGGCCCATCCCGATCATCACCATCGCCTTCGGGCCGGACGTCCAGAACCTGGAGCCGCTCCAGCGAATCGCCGCCGCGACCGGCGGCGCGGCGTACATGACCGAGGACCCGACCGAGATCGGCGACATCTTCCTCCAGGCCTTCTCCTTGAGGATCGTCGGAGACGAGGAGAGTGCCGACGGCGCTGAGGACGCGGAGGACGCGGACGAGGGGTAGCGGGGCCGCCGTTCCGGAACAGGAGGTGACATGACCCTGTCCCCCGGCTCCCGACCCTGGACTTCTCCACCCCGGTCGCGTACCACGGGAAGGGTCCGGACACGGGCCCCGGCGCCCCGCCCCGGACCGACGGGCCGCAGGGCCGGAGGGGGTTCCATGGCGAGAGCGTGGATGGCCGGAGCCGAGAGGATCGCCGGGGCGACCGTGCGGACCGCGCCGGGAGTCGGCGTTCCACGCGCCGTCTGGACGGTGACCGGAACCGACCCGGAGACGTGGTCGGCGCGCGAGGAGGCGCTCCGACTGGTCCGTGAGGGCGGGGCCGCGCACCTGGTGTGGAACCCGCGGACCGGTGCGATCGCCCAGGCCCTGGCCGCCACCCGCCGCAGCGGCCTCCCCCTGGGGAGCACCCCCTGGTCCGGCCGGGAACTGGACCACGGCGACGAGGGTCGCGTCTGCCTCGTGGTCGCGGTGGTGTCCCCGGAGCACGAGCCGTTCACCGACGGCCCGCTGGCCGGGCTGGAGCCGATCCTGGACTGGCTGGGATCGTGGGGCGTCCCCCGTACATGGCCCGCCGGCCCTCCCGGGCGGGAGCGCGCGCACCGGCCCGGCACGGCGGAGCGTGCCCGCGCGTGGTCCAGGGGAGGCCACTTCGGCCACGACCAGGTGCCGGGCTCCACCTCGACCGCACCGGGACGGGTGGACCCCGAACACCTGCTGGGCTCCCGACGAGGAGCGTCCACCCACGCCCCAGGCCCCGGCGGACACCTTCGGTAACCGCTCGGGCACGCACACGCAACACCAAACGGAGCAAAGGCCCACCACTGTGGAGAATCGGATACCACTGGTTAAGTACAGCTCCAAAACCCCTTAGTCTGTCGCCCATGGGTGGATCTATCGAGCCGGGTTGGTACGCCGACCCGCAGGGCGACGCGCAGACGCTCAGATGGTGGAACGGTGACGAGTGGACGAGGCATACCCGTTCGCTGAGCGAGCTCCAGGGCGGCGCCGACAGCGCCGACGAGGAAGCCACCACCTACCTGGGCCAGGACGGGGACCCCTCCCCCGACAACGAGGAGGGAACGGTCCGGCTGGGGACGACGACCCCGGCTCCGATCGACGACGATCCGAGCACCATGCGCATCGACCCCTCCTGGGCCCGGCGCACCCCCGACCCCGCCCCCCAGGCCCCGACCACCCCCTCTGACGAAGAGCCCAGCACCGTCCGGATCAACCCCGCATGGGGCCAGGACGTCTCACCCCGGCAGTCGCCGTCGCACCCCTCCCCCACCCCGGTCGGCGACGAGCCCAGCACCATGCGCATCGACCCCTCCTGGGCCCAGCAGGCCCCCGCCGCGCACACCGCCGACGACGAGCCGACCGCCGACATGGGCGACGTCGGCGCCACGATGCGTGTCAGCCCCTCCGACCTGCCCGGCGCCCAGGACGAACCGCCCACGGTGGACCTCACCGACGACGAGGTGCCCACCGCCAACCTGACCGGCGACGACATCGGTGACACCCCCCGCACCGCCGTCTTCGACCCCACGTCCGTCAGCGAGACCCCCCGCACCGCCGTCTTCGACCCCAACACGATCGGGGACACCCCGAGCACGGCCGTGTTCGACCCCAACACTGTCGGGGACACCCCGAGCACGGCCGTGTTCACGCCCGGCGGGGCGGCCCCGGGCGGTCCGGCCCCCGGCGGAACCGCCGTCTTCGACCCCAACGACCCGATGTTCTCGGGCGGGGGCGGCGACGAGGACGACCGCAAGGGCGGCAAGTTCAAGGGTTTCCTCGGCAACCTGAAGGAGGGCTGGGCCGACCTCTCCGAGGAGCGCAAGGAACAGCGCCGCCACGCCGAGGAGGAGGCCGCCAAGAAACGCGAGGAGGAGCGGGTCCTCCGCGAGGCCGAGGCCAAGAAGCAGGCCGAGGAGGCCCAGCAGCGGGCGGAGGAGGAGCGCAGGCGCGCCGAGGAGGCCGCCCGCAACGCTCCCGTCACTCCCCCCGGCGCGGTACCCCCCGGCGCGGTACCTCCGGGCGCGGTCCCCCCGATCGAGGGACCCCAGTCCGCTGGTGTCCCGCCGGTGGGCTGGACCCCGCAGAACCCGGGGCAGCCGCAGGGCGCCGGCCAGCCCCCGACCCCGGGACAGCCCCAGCCGCCTTCGGGGCCGCACCAGGCCCCGGGACAGCCCCAGCCGCCTTCCGGGCCCCAGCCCGGGTTCGGCGGTCCCGCCCAACCCCCGTCCGGCCCGCAGCCGGGTGCCTTCCCCGGTCAGCGTCCACCGACCGGACCGCAGCGCCCGCAGCAGTACGCGCCGAACCAACCGCCCTCCGGCCCCCAGCCCGGCTTCCCGCCGCACCAGCAGCAGTACGCCCCCGGGGGCTATCCGCCGCCGCCGGGCGTGAACCGGCCCCCGATGCCGCCCCACGGCCTGCCTCCGCAGGGACCACCGCCGCAGCGGTTCGGTCCGCCCACCGCGGGCCACGGACCGCACGGGCCCATGGGGGGTCCGGCCGGACCCCCACCCGGCGGCCAGTGGGGCCCGCCCCCCGGCGGCCCCAGGGGCGGCGCCCCCTACGGCGGGCCGCCCAACAACCCGTACGGCCCACCGCCCGCCCCGCCCAAGCCGCCCAAGAAGAAGGGCGGCTGCGGTTGCGGCTGCTTCTTCTTCGTGCTGCTCTTCCTCGTCGTCCTGGTCATGGCCTACCTCCAGTTCTGGGACGTGTGGGACTGGATGTACGACATCTTCGGCGTGGGCATGCCCCAGGGCGGGTCCGACCCGTTCGTCTGGGACTAGCGCACCGCGACCGGGGGCGGCGGGTCGACGACCCACCGCCCCCGTCGGCGTCCACAAGCCCTAAGCTGACCGGTATGAATGACAGTTTGGTGTGGATCGACTGCGAGATGACCGGCCTCGACTTCGAGAACGACGCCCTGATCGAGGTGGCCTGTCTGATCACCGACGGCGAGCTGAACATCCTCGACGAGGGTGTGGACGTCGTGATCAAGCCCCCGCAGGAGGCTCTGGACCGGATGGGCGACTTCGTCCGGAACATGCACACCACGTCGGGGCTCCTCGACGAACTCGACAAGGGCGTGACGCTCCAGGAGGCCGAGGACCGCGTCCTGGAGCACATCCGCCAGTACGTGACCGAGCCCCGCAAGGCCCCCCTGTGCGGCAACTCGATCGCCACCGACCGGACCTTCCTCGCCCGGGACATGCGCCGCATCGACGACTTTCTGCACTACCGGATGGTGGACGTCTCCTCCATCAAGGAGCTCCTGCGCCGCTGGTACCCGCGCGTCTACTACGCGAGCCCGGAGAAGAACGGCGGCCACCGCGCCCTCGCCGACATCACCGAGAGCATCCGTGAGCTGCGGTACTTCCGCGCCGCGGCCTTCGTGCCCGAACCCGGACCGAGCTCGGCCACCGCCCGCGCCATCGCGGCGGAGGTCGTGGCGGACGGCACCGGTCTGGTCGCACGTGACGCGGCTCTCCACGACCCGTCCCCGCAAAACTGATCGAAGCACTCCCCGGAGTCCGCTAAGATTTCATACGTACGCAGGGCCGCGAGGCCAGGCGGACGTGGTGGGTGTAGCTCAGCCGGTAGAGCACTTGGTTGTGGTCCAAGAAGTCGCGGGTTCAAGTCCCGTCACTCACCCCAGAGGCTTAAGCCCCTGACCAGCGGAAACGCAAAGTGGTCAGGGGCTTTTGCGTTGCCGGGGTGCACGGGACCCACGCCCCAGGCCGGTGAGTGTGCACCACACATCCCGTCACTCACCGATACGGCCGGGGGTGCACGGCCGTGCCGCAGCCGTGGCTGCGCCGAGCCCTCGACGAAATCCTGCAACGCCGCGGATGACTGAACGCCCCAGGAAGGAACTCACCGGAACCGACCGTCGCGCCTGGCTGCACGAGATCGCCGAGCGCGCCCACGGTGCCGTGGCAGCGATCAACCCTCCTCAGGCTTCAAAGCGCAGATCCGCGATGCCGGACAGGTCGATGCCGTAGCGGTCGTAGACCTTGGTGGTGTTCTCACCTGTCAAAGACGACTCGTCGAATCCGAGCAGGGCGGCCACCCGCACCACCTCGGCGCGGCTTACTGCTTCAATCTCCGGATACGCGGGGATTCGCGGCCAGGAGTCGATCTCCAACTGGGCCCCGTCCAACGTGAAGCTGTGCCGCCGGTTCTCCTGGTAGGCCTTGGGCGTGTAACCGAGCTTGCCCAACAACGCGTTGGCGGTCTCGAAGTCGCCGACCTCCGTCTCGGTCTCCCGGGTGCCGCCGATGGCGTCGGAGTCGATCTCCTTCACCGTGAGCGTGACCCGGCTCCCGGTGTCGCGCAGCCGCACCCACCGCGACGTGTCCCCGGGCTCGATGTCGTACACGTAGCGCCTTTGGAGTACCTCGCCCAGGTCGGCACCGCCCTTGTCGAAGATGAGCCGGGCGACCTGTTCGGGGGCGATGTCCAAGACCTTGGCCTCGTATTCGATCACGCTCATGGCGCCTTCTCTCGTGTTCCTCTGAATCCATCTGCGACACTGCATCAGCCAGACGCGCGATAGCGGCTCCCGACCGGCCCGCCTTCCTCAGCTCGCTGCCGTGCATACGCAGCACGTGCCCGAGGAAGTCACCCTCATCCAGGTACCGAGCGAGCCGCATGGCACCGCCCGTCCATCGCGCGGCCAGGTACAACTGCTCCTCTGGCAGGACGTGCCCCAGCGACGTGCCGAGCGTTGCCCGCGCCCGTGCCAACAGAGAGGCCGTCCCGTAGTCGACCCGTCCCTCACTCAGGCGTGCCTCCAGCCGCACCACCGACGGCCACAGCTCCTCGACCGCCTCTGCCGCGCGTCCCGCCTGCCTGGCGATCTCGGCGAGCCGTACCGTCGACTCCCCGAACTGCAGTGCGGCGAGGAAGTCCGCATCCTCGTCGCTGGTGATTCCCAGGGCGTGCGGCGGAACGCCCAGGACCCGGCTGATGTGCGACAACCCCTGCCGGTCATTGCTGGTGCGCTGGCGCCGCTCCAGCAGGGAAATATAGGAGGGGTCGTATCCGAGAAGCTCACCCATCGCCACCTGGGAGAGTCCCGCGAACTTGCGATAGCAACGCAGGATCACCGCGAGCTCCCGGGTCTCCAGGGCTCGACGTGCCTCGGGTAGCAGCCACAGCCAGCGGGTGGAGGTCGAAGCGGTCACGTGTCCGGCTGGGCGAACCAGGAGAGAACCGACCTCTTGTACCCCTCCGGCATCTTCAGACCGGGTACCTCGTCCTTGGTGAACAGCCCGGCTTCCTTGTGCTCGCTGGAGACCACGACCGGGGCGTCCGAGTCCACATGACAGCCGTAGGTGACGATGAGGACGTGCTTGTCGACCTGGGTGATGTGGTAGATCCACGCATCGAGGATCTGCGCCACCGTGACCGGCCAGCCCGTCTCCTCCTCGATCTCCCGGGCCAAGCACTCCTCCGGGGTCTCTCCCAGTTCGATCTTTCCGCCGGGGAGCTCCCACTCGTCACGCTCGTTGCGCAACAGCAGTACCCGCCCGTCACGGACGACGACGCCTTTGACTGAGACGGGGAACGTGCGCGGTGCATAGGCGGCGTCGGACACAGGGGGCTCGCTTTCGACGGCGTAGGGGGTTTGGTGAAGGGGCGCACGCCCGTGCACCCCGAAGCGACCGCGCCCAAGCTCTGGAGGCGCCCGCAGCGGCTGGAGATTCGGCACCCAGTCCCCATGCTCCCCCACTCGCATTAGTCTCGGGGCACAAGCATGTCAGCCACCTCCCCCCTGTGCCTCAGACAGATCCCCCGTGAATCCGCGATGACGGCAACGAACCCTCGCTGGGACACCAGTAGCCCACACGCGTGGCGCCCCAACGGATTCGCTCAGGGCCATGGCCAGAAAGGCTCTCCAGCACGGTGAAAGCATCCGAGACCCCCTTGCTGAAACTGATCCAGCAGGGTCACCAGTTCGTCATACCGATCTACCAGCGCGCGTACTCGTGGACCGCGGCGGAGTGCGACCAGTTGTTGGCCGACATCGAGCGCGCTGGCCGCGACGACACGTTGACTTCGCACTTCACCGGTTCGATCGTCTATGTGGAGAAGGGGCTGTCGAACCTGACGACGCAGGAGCCCCATCTCGTGATCGATGGTCAGCAGCGGATGACCACGGTGATGCTCCTCGTCTCGGCCCTGGCGCGCGCCCTCGAGAGTCTTCCGGAGGGCACACCCTTTCCACTACCGGATTTCTCGCCCAGGAAGCTGCGCAACCGCTACCTGGTGAACAACGACGAGGAGGGCGATGACTACTTCAAGCTTCTACTGTCGGAGAAGGACCGTGAAACGCTGAAGGCCGTCATCGGCCGCACCCCCTTGCCGTCGAACCCGTCTGAGAGCGTGAGCAACAACCACCAGCGATTCCTGGACCACCTCGCGAAACCGAGTACGGACCTGGGAAACGTCTGCCGCGGACTCGCCAAGCTGGTCGTCGTCGACATTCGGTTGGACCGAGCATCGGACAACCCGCAGTTGATCTTCGAGTCCATGAACTCCACCGGACTGCAACTGTCACAGGCGGACCTCATCCGCAACTTCGTGCTGATGGGCCAGGCACCACCCGTCCAGGAAAAGCTCTACAACACCTACTGGCGGCCGATGGAGACCGATTTCGGCCAGGCCGCCTACGAGAAGCAGTTCGACGACTTCGTACGCCACTACCTCACCGTCGTCACCGGTGAGATCCCGCGCTTCGACAACGTCTATGGGGCCTACAAGAAGCATGCGCAGGCCTTCAGAACCGAAGGTGTCGAGATCGAGGCCCTCGTCCGCGAACTACACGCCTACGCCAAGCGATACTGCGCCGTGGCCCTTGGACAGGAGGACGACAAGCTTCTCGCCGCGGCCTTCCAAGACCTGAGGGAGATCAAGGCTGACGTCGTCTACCCGCTGTTGCTGGAGCTCTACACCGACTACGAACACGGCCTCCTCCAGCGAGACGATCTGGTCACCATCGTCGAGATGGTCACCTCCTACATCTTCCGCCGCGCGGTCTGCCGCGTGCCCACCAACTCGCTCAACAGAACCTTCAGCACGTTCACCAAGGCGATCGACAAAGAGAGGTACGTCGAGAGCGTCCAGGCACATCTGCTGGGTTTGAAGAGCTATCGGGCCTTTCCCTCCGACGAGGACTTCAAGGATGAACTGACCAAGGCCAACATGTACAACTTCAAACGTCGGTCGTACCTGTTGCGACGGTTGGAGAACTTCGACAGGAAAGAACACGTTTCGATCGAGGACTACACGATCGAGCACATTCTGCCGCAGAACGAGAAGCTCTCCGCCCAGTGGCGGGAGGATCTGGGAGCAGACTGGGCCCAGATTCAGGAGCGCTGTGTGCACACACTGGGCAATCTGACGCTGACCGGCTACAACTCCGAGTACAGCGACCGACCGTTCGCCGAGAAGCGGGACATGGAGGGCGGGTTTCGGGAGAGCCCGCTACGGCTCAACAGGGGGCTCGGCACTCTGGAATCCTGGAACGAAGTGACCATCAGGAAACGTGCGGAGCGGCTGGCGGCGCAGGCCGTGGACATCTGGCCGCGTCCTGTCCGACCTGAGGGTTTCCCGCACACCGGAGGCTCGGCCACGGAATCCGGATACTCCATCGAGGACCATCCGAATCTGACGGGGCCGCTGCTGACGCTGTTCGAGAAGTTCCGTAGCCGGGTGCTCGCCTTGGACGAGGTCGTCACGGAGACCTTCCTGAAACGGTACATCGCCTACAAGGCCGAGACGAACTTCGTCGACGTGGTGGCGCAGAGCGAGCGGCTGAAGCTCACCCTCAACATGCCCTTCGAGTCCCTCCACGACGAGCGCGCCATGGCCTGGGACGTGACCGGGAAGGGCAAGGCGGGCAACGGCAACGTCCAAGTCGTACTGGGCGCCGAGGAGGACGTGGACCACGTCCTGGGGCTGGTCCGTCAAGCCTACGAATACCAGGTCGGGGAGTAGGGGAAGCGCGTTCGACGCGCCTGGCACCAAGGCGCCGCCCTCGTGTGGCTCAGTCTCCCAGGGCACGTGCTTCTCGTGCCGGGTGCTCTCCCGGTGTGGCGCCGCCCCGGCTCCGGGCCGAGTTCCGGAGTCGTCCTCGCCGGATTGGTATGGCGCATGCGATCACTTTTGTCTTCGCGCCGTCCCAAGAAGGGTCGAACCAGCTCCCTGTGGTGCACCCGGTGGGACGCGGGGCAACCCGGCAGCCACCTCCCCCACGGCCTTCCGGATTCTCTCGCTACCGCAATCAGGACACTCCCCACCAGCGTTCACGACCCGCGTCACTCGCCCCGGAGGCTCAGGCCCCTGACCAGCGCAGCGGTCAGGGGCTTTCGCGTTGCCGAACGGGCGCCAGCGAGTGCACGAGGACCCGCGAACCGGGGCTCCGCCTTCGTCGGCGCCCGACCGGCCCTCGGCGGTGCTCGCGGGCCGGATCGCGGTGGGGACCCTAGTCCCGGGTCTGTGGAACGGCTCCGTCCCCGCTGGTGGAGACGGGCTCGGCGGTGTTCTCCCCGGCCTCCCCGCTGATGGGACGGATGTGGCGCATGAGGATCGTCGTCAACACGGCCACCACCGCGAGCAGGGCGGCGCTGACCCCGGCGGCCGTGTTCATCCCCTGGGTGAACGCCTCCTGAGCTGGGGCGATCAGGGCCTGGGCGTGGGATGGCGACTGCTGGGCCGCGGCCAACGCCCCGGCCAGGGTCTCGCCCGCGCTCTCGGCCGCCGCGGCGGGAACTTCCTCCGGGACGGCGTCGGCCATCTGGCTCCGGTACACGGCCGCACCGACACTGCCGAGCGTGGCCACGCCCAGCGCTCCACCCAGTTCTCCCGAGGTCTCCGACATGGCCGCGGCCGAGCCCGCCTTCTCCGGGGGAACGGAACCCACGATCAGGTCGGTCCCAAGGGCGAGAAGCGGGCTGATGCCCATACCGAGGACCACCTGGCCCACGATCAGCAGGCCGAACCCCGAACTCGCGTCGACCTGTGTGAGAACGAGGAAACCGAGCACGCTGAGCCCGAGCCCGCCACCGATCACGGTGCCCGGACGCATCCTGGCCGCCAGGGCCGGGGCCACCATGAACCCGACCATCATGCCCGCGACCGAGGGAAGCAGCCACAGGCCGGAACGCAGGGGCGACAGCCCCTGGATCATCTGGAAGTACTGGGTCACGAACAGCATGACCGCGCTCATGGCCATCACGCCGAACAGCATGCTTCCCAGGGCGGTGCTGAAGACGCGGTTCTTGAAGAGGTCCATGTCCAGGAGCGGATCGGCCAGCCCGCGCTGGCGGAGGACGAACAGCGCGCCGACTCCGAGTCCGGTCACCAGGGCCAGGAGAGACCACGTTCCCGGGCCGTTCGAGGCGAACTCCTTGAGCGCGTAGATGACCGGCAGGATCGTGAACACGAGCATCACGGCGCTCAGGACGTCCAGACGACCCGCGCCCGGGGCACGGTACTCGGGGAGCAGGAACGGTGCGGTGACCACCAGGAGCACCATGACCGGAACGCCGATCAGGAACACGGCCCCCCACCAGAAGTACTGGAGGACGAGGCCGCCGACCAGTGGACCGATCGCCATGCCGCCCATGAAGCACATCATCCACACGCCGATGGCCGCCGCGCGCTGCTGCGGGTCCTCGAACATGTTCCGGATGAGGGCGAGGGTGGAGGGCATCAGTGTCGCACCCGCGAGCCCCAGGACGGCCCGGTTGACGATGAGCATCTCGACGTTGACCGAGTAGGCCGCGAGCACCGAGGCGGCGCCGAAGACCACCGCGCCGATGACGAGCAGTCGACGTCGGCCGATGCGGTCGCCGAGGGCGCCCATCGTGACCAGGAATCCGCCGATCATGAAGGCGTAGATGTCCAGGACCCACAGCTGCTGGGTGCTGGTGGGGGCGAGGTCCGCGCTCAGTTCCGGCAGGGCCAGGTACAGCACGGTCATGTCGATGGACAGGAGCAGCGTCGGCATGGCCAGGACGGCGAGGCCGATCCACTCCTTCGCGCCGGCGCGAACACCGGCCGTGTCGGAGGTCTGCGATGGCATAGGTCGTGCACTCTCTTCCAAGGTGATCCTGCTCGTGCTGGGGGTGGGGCGTCGCCGAGGCCGCCCTCCGGGAGGCGGCGGCGCACGTCCCCGGTGGTCGCGTCGGTTCCAGCGGCGGGTCGGTCGCGCACCGGCGCGAGCCCGGGGCCGGGTCGCGCGCGAGGAGTCCGTCGGCCGCTCCGCCGGTTCGGTCGTCCACACGTGCCGGTGCCAGTCGCATTCCCTCACGCTCGGCCGGGCTCCGCACCCCACCACGGTGCGACCCGAGGGTTCCGGTAACGTTCCGGCGCGGTTGCGTCTCCTCCGGTGCCGCCGCGCCCGGGGCCGACTCCCGCCCTGCCTGCACTACTGTTGCCGTATGCGATTCGGCATCCTCGGTCCGCTCCAGCTGTGGGATTCCGACGGCAGAGCCATCCGAGTCCCCGAGACGAAGGTTCGGGCGCTGCTGGCCGTGTTGCTCGTCCACCGGGGCGCCCCCGTGCCGACGGACCGCCTCATCGACACCCTGTGGGGAGACGACCCTCCGGCCAACCCCTCCGGAGTCCTGCGCAGCAAGGTCTCCCAACTGCGCCGGGTGCTGAGGCAGGCTGATCCCGACGGCGCCGATCCGATCGTGTTCCTCCGGCCGGGCTACCAGCTGCGAACGCCCCCGGAGGCCCTCGACGCCGACCGCTTCGGGGCTCTGTTCGCCCGGGCACACGGGAACGGGGACCCGCACGGGAGGGCCGCGCTCCTGACACAGGCCCTGGCGTTCTGGCGCGGGCCGGCCCTGGCGGACTTCGCGGACGAGCCGTTCGCGGGCGCCGAGATCGCCCGGTTGGAGGAGCAGCGCCTGACGGCCCTGGAGGAGCAGGCCGAGGCGCGGCTGGAGCTGGGGGAACACGGGCTCCTGGTGGGTGAACTCGCCGATCTGGTGGAACGCCATCCGTTCAGGGAGCGTTTTCGCGCCGCGCAGATGCTCGCCCTCTACCGGTCGGGGCGCCAGGGCGAGGCGCTGGACTGCCACCGGTCGTTCCGGGTCCTCCTGGCCGACGAACTGGGGGTCGATCCCGGACCCGACCTGGTGGCCCTGCACCAGGCGATCCTGGGGCAGGACCCCGGTCTGTCGTTGGGCGCCCCGGCCCGGGAACCCGTACGGCCCCCGTTCACCATCCCAGCACCTCTCACGGAGCTGATCGGCAGGGACGAGGACGCTTCGAGGACGGAGGGGCTCCTCGGCGAGGCGCGTCTGGTGACGCTCACCGGCCCCGGTGGCGTCGGCAAGACGAGGCTCGCGTGCGAGGTGGCCACACGCATGGCCGGTGCATTCGGTGGCGGGGTGTGGATGGTCGAACTGGCGTCCTTGGAGAGGTCCCACCAACGGACCCGGCGGGACTCCACACTTCGGGTCGCGGAGGCCGTGGCTGAGGCGCTTGGGGTCCGTGACGTCCCCGCCGGACCGGCGCCCGTACCGAGGCCGGGCGGTACGCCCCTGGTCGAGCGCGTCTGCGAAGCTCTGTCCGGCAAGGAGGTACTCCTGGTCCTGGACAACTGCGAACACGTGGTCGGCGCGGCCGCCACGCTGAGTGAGACCCTGCTGAGAGCGGTGCCCGGCCTGCGAATCCTGGCGACCAGCCAGGAGCCCCTGGGCATCTCCGGAGAGCGGTTGCGGGAGGTCCCGCCCCTGGAGTCGCCTCCGGTCTCGGCCGAGCCGTCCGTCTCGTGCCGGGCCAGTGCCGTCCGGCTGTTCGTGGCCAGGGCGGCCGCCACGGCTCCCGGGTTCGCCCTCGACGACGACAACACCGCGGCCGTTGCCGCGATCTGCCGCAGGCTGGACGGCCTCCCCCTCGCCCTGGAACTCGCGGCGACACGGGTGCGCGCCCTGGGCGTGCACGAGCTGTCGGCCCGCCTCGACGACCGGTTCGGTCTGCTCTCCTCCGGCCGACGGGACACACCCGAAAGGCAGAGGACCCTCCTGGCGACGATCGACTGGAGCTGGGAGCTGCTCACCGGGAACGAGCAGGCCGTGCTTCGGCGGCTTGCGGTCCACCCTGACGGCTGCATACTGGCCGCCGCCGAGGAGGTGTGCGCCGGTGACGGGGTGGAACGCGCGGACGTGGTCGACCTGCTGGCCCGTCTGGTGGACCGTTCACTCGTCGTGGTGGTCCCCGGGGACACCCCCCGCTACCGGCTGTTGGAGTCCGTTTCGGTCTACTGCGTCGCCCGACTCCGGGAGGCCGGAGAGGCCGTCACCACGCAGGGCAGGTTCGACCTCTACTACGTCGAACTGGCGGAACGTGCCGACTCGTGTCTGCGGGGACACGCGCAGCGCCAGTGGTTGCGCAGGATGGACGCCGAGGCCGCGAACCTGCGCGCCGCCCTGGAGAGCTCCCTACGGCGCGACGAGGCGCAGCTGGCGCTCCGCCTGGTGTGTGCCATGTCCTGGTACTGGGTGCTGCGCGGACGACTCGGCGAGGGCCGCCGCGCGCTGGCCCGCGCCCGGGCGTTGGAGGGGGCGGCGCCCGACGGCCTGCGGGACCTGGCCACCTCGTGGTGGGCGGCCGTTGCGGCGCTCTCGGGGGACGACGTCGACACTGTCGAGACGGTGTCACCGAGGCGCGAGGTGTCTCGTGGACCCCGCCTGGACGACCGGTATCTGCGGAGGCGGACCAGGGCCGAACTGCTTCTGGGCTCGGCCATGCCGGATGCGCCCGAGGGAGAGGGCCTGGTCAACCGGTCGTTGGAGACCTCCCGCCGAGTCGGAGACCGGTGGGGGCTCGCCGCGGCGCTGAGTGTTCGCGCCTGGGACGCGCTGCTGCGCAGTGACTTCGCGGCCGTCCGGAGCGAGGCTGAGCACAGCATGGACGTGTTCCGTGAGCTCGGGGACCGTTGGGGCGTGCTCCAGGCCGCCGACGCCCTCGCGATCCTGGCCCAGATCACGGGCGACTACGAGCGCGCGGAGCATGTGCACCGGGAGGGGTTGCGGATCGCCGAGGATCTGGAGCTGCGCACGGAGGTCTCGTACAAACTGTCCGGGCTCGGGCGAGTGGCACTGCTGAACGGCGACTTCGAACAGGCCGACGCGTTCCACCACAGGGCCATGCGCCTGGCCGCCGACCAGGCGAACAAGCCCCTGAAGCAGTTCGCCGAGCTGGGTTTGGGGATCGGAGCCCGTCGACAGGGGCGGTTGGAGGCGGCCGAGGCCCACCTGGCCCACTGGCTCGACTGGAACCGTCGGGGAGGTTGGGACGCCGGGGTCGCGTTGGTTCTCTCCGAACTCGGTTTCGCGGCGGAGCTGCGCGGTGACGCCCAGCGGGCTCGGGACCTGCACACGCAGGGGTACGACGCGGCCTGTGCCACGCAGGACCCGCGCGCGATCGCACTGGCGCTCGAAGGGCTCGCAGGGGCGTACGCGCTCGCCGAGAGCGACGATGACGCCGCCCGGCTGCTCGGGGCGGCGGTCGCGGCACGAGCGTCGGTGGGTGTCCCGCTGCCGCCCGGGGAGCGGGGGGACGTCGACCGGATCACCACCAAGGTGCGCGCCGCCCTGGGAGAGGAGCGGTTCCGCGCCGAGATGGCGCGGACCGTGGGATCGAGCGTCATTCCCTCTCGGTAGAACGCTGTCGCCCACCTGTGGAGGGTCGGGGTCCTTCCAGGTCCCGGACCCGCGGGGGTCCCGTCAGGACGGGTGCTCAGGGGAGTGCGATGCGGGTGCGCTGGAGGGGCGCACGTGTCCAGGCAGGAGCACCGGGCACGCTCGCGACCCCGTGACGGCGCCGCGAAGGCCTGAGGGGCGGGGTTCCGCCGTCCCCTCGCGGGGTACGACGGTGACCGGTCCGGCGACGGGGGGCGGCTGTGGGCAGATCGGTTCTGGTGACCGGCGGCACGAGGGGGATCGGGCTCGGCATCGCCAGGGCGTTCGCCGAGGCCGGGGACCAGGTGTTGGTCGTCGGGCGCGACGAGGACAGGGCGCGGGAGGCAGCTCGCGATGTCGCGGGGATGGAGTGGGCCGTCGGTGACGTGGCCGACCCCGTGGACTGCGCGCGCGTGGTCGAACGGGCCGTGCGGAACACCGGCGGGCTCGACGTGGTCTGCGCCAACGCCGGAGTGTTCCCCTCGTCCCCGCTGGTGACGATGGACCCGGAGGAACTCGGCCGGGTCATCGACACCAACCTCAAGGGCACCGTGTTCACGGTACGGGCGGCGGTGGAGGCCCTGACCCTCTCGGGGAGGGGGAGGGTGGTGATCACCTCCTCCATCACCGGACCGTTGACCGGGTACGCGGGCTGGTCGCATTATGGCGCGACCAAGGCGGCCCAGTTGGGATTCATGCGCAGCGCCGCCCTGGAACTCGCGCCACGGGGGATCACCGTCAACGCCGTGCTGCCCGGCAACGTGCGCACCGAGGGGTTGGAGGAGATGGGACCGGACTACCTCGAACGCATGCGCGCGGCGATCCCTCTCGGGCGGATCGGGGAGGTCGGCGACATCGCCGCCGCCTGCATGTTCCTGGCAGGCCCGGGGGCGTCGTTCGTCACCGGCCAGGCCATCGTCGTCGACGGGGGCCAGGTGTTGCCCGAGGACGGCGGCGCCTTCCCCGACCCCGTCTGAGGCCGTGCCCGCGGTCAGCGGATCTCGCACTGCTCGCGCGCGGACCTGGAGGAGGGGTCGATGCGGTCGGTGTCGACGCGGGCCACCATCAGTCCGGAACTCATGGACCCGACGGGACGGGTCTCCTGGGACGATGCGGGCCACCCGGCGTGGATACGGGGACGGGGGCCGCCCGGGTGTGAGACTGGACCGGCGACGGTGGTCGAGCCGTCGGAGAGGAGCCCGCGTGAAGATCACCCTCACCCAGTTCGTCTCGCTCGACGGCGTCAGCCAGGGGCCCGGGTCGGCCGACGAGGACACCTCCGACGGTTTCGGTCGCGGCGGTTGGTTCGTTCCCTTCATGGACGCGGCGTTCGTGCGGACCGCCTCGGAGTGGCTGGACCACGCGGACGGTCTGCTGTTCGGCCGACGCACCTACGAGGCCTTCGCGCGCGACTGGCCCCGGATCACCGAGCCCGACCCGTTCACCGTACGGATGAACTCGCTCCCCAAGTACGTCGTGAGCTCCACCCTCGCCGAGGGGACGTGGGCTCCCACCACGGTGTTGCGTGACGTGGAGGGCGTGCGGAGGCTGCGGGAGCGACCCGGGCGCGAGGTGCAGATCCACGGCAGCGCGAGACTCGGCGGTGCGCTCCTGGCCGGGGGGCTGGTCGACACGCTCCGCCTGGTCGTCGCTCCGACCGTGGTCGGTGAGGGACGACGCCTGTTCACGCACCCGTCGCAGAGCACGGGGCTGCGCCTGGTCGGGCGCGATGACACCCCGGCTGGTGTGCTCCTGTTGGAGTACGCGACCACCGGTGCGGCCCCACTGGCCGACTACGAGGGTGTCGACGCCCTGACCTGAACCTCCTTCCAGGAGCGACGTGTGTTGTTCGTGGCACGCGAACGCTCCGCGGCGGCCCGGAGTACACCTGTGTGCTGCCCACGCACACAGGCGGCTCCGGGCCTCCGCGGCTTCCCGGTGCGGAGCCCCGCCGGGTTCCGCTCCGGGCACGTCCGGGTTCCGGGACGTTCGCTCTCTCGGCTGGCGCGGTACCGGACCTTCCGCCTTCGGCCACTGCGCCCGGTGGCCGGGTGGGAGGGTACGGGTTCACCGACCGCCGGTGGCACCCCACCATGGTGCTCCGTGCCGCGATGACCGCTGCGCCGCACCGATACGCGTCCGCGCCCGAGGATCACGTGTCGGTGTGAGGGGACGTCCACGGGCAACCGGTTCCCAGGCTGTCGCACCCGGGGTCGGTCGTCGTGTGGCGGGGGGATGGGGGTCCCCTCGCCCGGTCCGCGGTGTCGTCGGCCGACCGTTCGCCGACAGGGGCGGCCGTGTGGTGTGTACGGGAGCCAGGAGTGCGTTCCTCGTCGACCCGGTGGATGCCCGTGGGGTCGGTGAGAGCGACGTGGTCGATTCGCCGGGTCGGTGGGACCGCGGGGAGCTCCACGGGAGGTAGGGGGTCGGCGGTGGAGTCGTGCCGATACGTGCCGGGGGCTGGATCGAGGCGGGGACCGGGGCCCGCTGTCGCCGTCGTGGCACGGGTGTCCTCGGCTGAGGGGTTCGCGTCCCGCGCAGGAGCGTGGTCGACCACCAGCACCGGCGGGGCGTCGGCGACGTCGAAACGGCGCCACGCGGTGGTTCCGGACTCGTCGCGCTCGCCCATCCTGAGGTGGAGGTGGTCCTCCCCCGCGTCGAGGGCCCGCTGGTAGGCCTCGGTCACGTCGAACTCGACACCGCCCTCGACCGGGCAGGACGGGTGACCGCCGCGCACGTTCCGGGTGTCCAGCAGTTCGTGGGCCGTGGGCTGGTCGTTCCAGGTGGCGTTCTCGTCGAAGGGTCCGACCCGGCGCAGTTCCACGAGGGAGTCGTTCGCGCAGTCGTAGGACCAGGCCACCTCCACACGGAGAACGGCGGATTCCACCGCGGTACCGGAATCGTGTGCCACCGGGAATCGGAAGAGGGCCCTTCGGGTGTAGACGCGGTCCTCCCACGCGAGGCGCCCCGTGCCCACACTTCCGGTTTCGGACACGCGGGAGGGCAGGTCCGGAAAGGCGCGATCCACGAACGCCGACCGGGAACTCGCGACCTCGGCGGACATCGGGTTTGCGCGAGACGATCCGAAAGCGCTTTCCCCGGAAACGGCGTCGGCGGAATCCGGGGGATTCCGTGTACCGCGCTCGGGAGGCACGGTTCCGGAGACGGGGTCGACGGACTCCGAGAAGGTCGCGGGAGCCCGCCCGTGGGCGGTGACGCCTTCGTCAGCTGCGGCGGGGGCGGCCACCCCCACGGCCACCCCCAGTACCAGAACCAGGGCATGGCTCGCACAGGCCGCCGTCGCGCGGGTCAGGGTACGACGCATGACGGTGTGTGCCTACACCTTCCAACTGTGACCGAAAAACGATTCCGGCGAGACGTGGAGCCGCGCCTTCAACTACGAGGAATTTACCAAATTCACACCGCAATCGACAAACAACGGGGGTATTCACCCGGACCAAAACCACCATTACCCCACAAGGCAAACAGAGCCCTCACGGAGCCCCCCGCACACACGGAATCACCCCGGAATTTCCGCCGGGCAATATCCGGAAACCATAAAACGTCATTTCACAACAAACCGAAACAAGTCAGCCGCGCGGCGGCCTCCGCCGGGCACCCGGCCGCGCCCCGTCATCCCGTCGCCCCGTCGTCCCGGTCCGACCGGAACCCGGTACCTTGCCGGGTGTGCACGACCAAACCGGCGCCGAGGGACTCACGGTCGCGCTGATGTCCGAGCGCTCCGGGCTCTCCCCCCACACACTGCGGTACTACGAGCGATCGGCCTGCTGCGGCCGGTGCGACGGTCCGCGGCGAGCCACCGCAGGGACGGAGAACCCGAGACAGCCCGGCTCGTCCCGGGTCCGCCTGGCCAGGTCGCCCAGCGCGGCGCGGGCCTCCGGAACCCGCGCGGGATCGGTGCAGCGGATACGGGCCGTGACCTCGTACGGGCACGGTGGTGTCGTGGTTCACGACGTGAACACCAGGACTTCGAGCGCGTTCGAAGTCAACCCCTGCCTCGCGGTCGGGCGCGTCACGCGTGTTGGAGACGGGTACCGCGTGGAAACGAACCCGGTGGGCCTGCCTGGAGGCCGGTGCCGGGGCGGTGCGCCCGTCCCGGACCCGACGAAAGGGCTCCGCACCGCGATGCGTCTCGCGGTGCGGAGCCCGGTGTCACACGGGCCGACAGGACGGTTCGGCCCGGGCGACTGGTCCGCCCTCGGACCGGTCAGAGGGTGGGTGCGACACCCACGGCGACAGCGAGGTCCTCCCAGGACATACCGGAACCCTTGAAGACGTTGGGCCGGTCGGTACGCCGGGCCACCTCACCCCGGACGAGCGGGGCGAGGCCGACGAGGTCGGCCTCGGTGAGGGTGCCCTCCTCGATGGCGAGCACCACGTCGCCGCACTCGCGCAGGGCGGCGCCGCTCTCCTCGACCACCACGAACGACCGGCCCATCAGGGCGGCGTCCAGTTCGCGGCGGTCGGCCTCGTGCGAACCCATGGCGACCACGCAGGCCCCGTCCCTGACCAGGGAACCGTCGAACAGCGGGTCCTTGGCCGAGGTCGCGCACACGACGATGTCGGCCTGGGGCACGTCGGACCCGACCCCCGCCTCGGCGGCGATGCCGCGCTCGGCGAGCTCCCGGAGGGCGGCGTCCACACGGTGCGCGGTACGGCCGACCATCCGAACGCTCGTGAGCGTACGGACCTGCGCCACCGCGACGACGTGCTCGACCGCCTGGGGGCCGCTGCCGAACACCACGAGCCGGGAGGCGTCGGCCGCGGCCAACCGGTCCACCGCCACGGCGGAGGTGGCCGGAGTGCGCAGCGAGGTGAGCGCGACACCGTCGACGAGCAGCCTGGGCGTGAGGGTCCTGGCGTCCATCAGCATGTACACGGCCTGGATGCGGGGCAGGTCACGAGCGGGGTTGTCCGGAGACACCGACGCGACCTTGACACCGACCCAGTCGCCGAGGGTCGAGGGCATGAGCAACAGGTGCCCGTCCCCCGCCCCGGCGTGGACCCGGGCGGGGTCCTCGGAGGGGTCGAAGCCGTCCAGCAGGGCGCGCTCGATCAGCTCGAACGCCCGGCGGGGGCCGATCCGCTCCCGTAGTTCCCCGGCGCTCACGAGGGGCAGACCGGTCTGGGTCTGGGTCATGCGGACACCTCGGGCTGTTCGTCACGGGAGGCCCCTTCACGGGCCTCGATGAGGGCGGTCTCCTTGCGCACCACGCTGCCGGAGACCGCGACGGCGGTGAAGGAGATGACGGCGAGGACCACCAGGTAGGTGGCGATCGGCCACCAGGCGCCGTCGAAGCGGGCGAGCAGCCAGGTCGCCAGCAGCGGGGCGGTTCCGCCCGCGAGCGCGGCGCCGATCTGGTAACCGAGCGTCACACCGGTGTAGCGCACGCGGGTCGTGAAGATCTCGGAGGTCAGGGTGCCGAGGGTGGCGGTGACCGGCGGCCAGGCCACACCGAGGGCGATCACGACGGCCGCGTACACCGCCCAGTTCATGTGGAGGTCGAGCAGCATGAAGAAGGGCGCCGCGAACAGGGCGATGAGCAGGGTCCCGCCGAGGTAGACCTTCTGGCGGCCGAAACGGTCCGAGAGCGCGCCCATGAGCAGGATGGCGAACGTGCTGACCAGCGCGCCCGCACTGACGGCGTTGAGGACCACGGACTGCTGGATGTCGAGCGTGCCGGTCGCATAGCTGACCACGAAGGTCGCGAAGATGTAGAACGGCGCGGTCTCGACGACCTTGGCGCCGACCGCCACGAGCACGGACCGCCAGTGGTCGCGCAGGGTGTCCTGGATGGGGAGCTTGGCGACGTTGCCGCTCTCCTTGGCCTCGCGGAACGCGGGCGTCTCGGCCAGGCCCTTGCGAATCCACAGGCCGACGAAGACGAGGACGATGCTGGCGATGAAGGGGATGCGCCAGCCCCAGGCCTCGAAGGCACCGTCCGGGAGCAGGCTGACCAGCCCGAAGGCGACCGTGGACATGAGCATGCCGATAGTGATGCCGGTCTGGGGCACGGAGCCGAAGAAGCCGCGGCGGTTCTCGGGGGCGTACTCGTAGGCCAGCAGCAGGGCGCCGCCCCACTCCCCGCCGATCGCGAGGCCCTGGATGATCCGGCAGAGGATCAGCAGGACCGGCGCCAGGAGACCGACCTGGTCGTAGGTGGGCAGGAGACCGATCGCCACCGTCGCGCCGCCCATGAGCGACAGGGTGATGACGAGGGTCTTCTTCCGCCCGATCCGGTCGCCGATGTGGGAGAAGACGATCCCGCCGAACGGCCGGATGAAGAAGGTGAGCGACAGGGTCAGGTACGACAGCATCAACGAGATCACGGGATCGTCGTTGGGGAAGAACTGCTTGTCGAAGATGAGCGCCGCGGCGGTGGCGTACAGGAAGAAATCGAACCACTCGATCGCGCTGCCGCTCAGGCTGCCAAAGAGTACACGGCGGTTGGTGGCCGGTTTACCGACCACCGAGTGCTGCGAGGCCACTCACAACTCCTCGGATCAGGGCCCGACGAAGCGGGGCCTCAAGATGGGAACTTGTGCAACGTACAATTGCACCCTCCCCGAATCAAGACCCGTGACCGAATCGAAGCAGCTCAGCTACCTGATGCGTGCGTCTCCTCTCCGGCCTCAGACCTCCGCCCGACCGGCCCAGACCCCCCGCACGTGCCCGAGATGGTGTCGCATGAGCGCCTCGGAACCGGCCACGTCACCCGCTTCGAGGCGATCCAGCAGCGCGTGGTGCTCCTGCGCGGTGTCGACCAGGCGCCCCTGCTCATAGAGGCCGCGCAGCGCGGACAGCCGTGACATCCCACGGAGCCGACGCACCTCCTCGACCAGCCTCCGGTTACCCGCGATCGACAACAGCTGGAGGTGGAAGGCCATGTCGTTGGCGATGAACTCGCGCAACCGCCCGGTCTCGGCGGTCTCGGTCAGCCGGTCGGCGAGCGGACGCAGCGCGGCGATCTGCTCGGGCGTGGCGGTCGCGGCGACCCGGCCGACCGTGGGGACCTCGATGAGCGCACGGAGCTCGATGAGCTCGTCCAGGGCGACGTCGCTGAACTCCACCACGCGGTAGCCCCGGTGCCGGAGGGTCTCCACGAGCCCCTCCTGGGTCAGTTCCATCATGGCCTCGCGCACCGGGGTCGCGGAGACGCCGAGGCGTTCGGCGAGAGCGGGGGCCGAGTAGACGAGGCCGGGTTCGAGTTCCCCGGCGATCATGGCCTCACGCAGCACCTCCGTCACCCGCGCGCGCAGGCTGGCACTCTCCGTGAGCGAACCGAGGACCGACCGAGACCGGTCCCGTGAGGCGTCGATGCTCATGTGCTGGGTTCCTCCCCGGGGTGTGTCGCTCCCAGGATGCCACGCGCCCGGGCTCCGAACACGCGAAAGTTCGCCCCGGGAAGGGTTCGAAGGAGTGGGAAGTACGACACGGACGGTCACCGCACGGCCGTGCGGGCTCCGCGCGCCGGGCGGCGCGCTCCCAGGATTCCGAGGCCCGTGGGAAGCCGAGCGGCTCCGGGGGCGCGCACGCGTGGACGCGTGGGCGGGACCGGACTCATGGGCCGCCCCTGCTCTCCGGGGTCCTCCTGGGACGGCGGCCCCGCCACCGGTGCCATCCTCACTGGCCCGGCGTCCCCACCCTGACTTTCGACAGGGGACGCGGCCCCATCCGGCGGGCTAGGTTCCCACCATGCGTTCCTCTCCCACCCACCACCGACCGTGCCGTGTGTCAGCAGGCGATCTGGCCTTGGCCGCCACGCTCCTACTGCTGGTCCTGGCCCCGCGGTGGCCGTTCCTGCTGATGGCCGTCCCGGTGCCCGCCATGCTCACCGGACGACTGTCCCGGGACCCGCGCGCGGCGGGATGCGCCCACGCCGTGGCGGGCCTGGTCGGAGTGGGAGCGCTGGTGGTCGGCGGCCACCCCGTGGGCCTGTGGGTGACCGGAGGCGTGCTCGCCGTGTTCGCGGTGGTGCTGCCGTGGCTGCTCGGCCTGTACCTGCGCAGCACCTCCGCCCTGGAACGGGCGGGCTGGGAGCGGGCCCGAACCCTGGAGCGGGAGTTGCGGTTGAGGACCGAGCGCACACGCATGCGGGAGCGCTCGCGTATCGCCCGGGACCTGCACGACGCCATGGGCCACCAGTTGAGCCTGCTGGCGCTGGGTGCCGGCGCGATGGAGACGGCACCCGACCTGCCCGAGGAGCGCCGGGCCCAGGCCGGGCAGCTCCGGGAGGCGGCCGGCCGCGCGGCCGAACAGCTGATGGTCGCGGTGGGCGTCCTGCGCACCGACGCCGATCCCGCTCCGCTCGCCCCGACCGGGGACGGTCTCACCCGGCTGGTCGACGACGCGCGCGAGGCGGGTCTGCGCGTGACCCTCGAAGAACGCGGCCCGCTGGTCGACCTTCCCCTGATGGTCGACCGGGCCCTGTACCGGGTGGTCCAGGAGGCCCTGACCAACGTCGCCAAACACGCACCGGACACGGAGTCGCGGGTGGAACTGCACGGTGGCTCGGGCTCGGTCGGGGTGCGGGTGTGCAACCCCCTGCCCCGGGAATGGGGCGACCGGCGCCCCGCCCCCGGGGCCGGTAGCGGCCTGGTCGGGCTTCGGGAACGGGTCCACCTGGCCGGGGGCGCATTGACCGCCGGACCGGACAACGGGTACTGGGTGGTGGTGGCCCAGCTCCCGACGCGGGAGCCGGGCCCGGCTCAGGACGCCCAAGCGACCGGCGGCGCTGAAGGGGACCGGGCCGTTCAGGGCGCCTCCGCCACGGTCGGCCACCCGGCGGGAACGTCCGCAGGGGTGTTCGGACCCGGTCCCGGCCCTGGGTCCGGCCACAGAACCAGCAGCGGGTCCGGATCTGGGAGCGGGGGCGGGGGCCGGTACCAGGGGGCTGACGGGCGTCGGCGGTCGTGCGACGGGAGTCGACGCGGTGGTCACGATCCGGGCGGGAACCGGAAACCGCGCGACGCCGACAGCTGCGGGCTCCGCGCCCGGACCGCCGTTGACCGCGGGGCGGACGACGAGGTTCCAGGGGTGGACGAGATCCCGGGGGAGATCGAGGAGCATCCGCAACGACGCGTGCGTCGTCGTACCCTGTGGGCGATCAGCACCATCGTGACCGTTCCGATCCTCGCCGCGATGGTCGGGTACGGGCTGTTGTTGGGGATGTCCACGCACGAGGCGGCCAGTTCCACCCTCGATCCGGGCGTCTACGATGGCCTGCGCGTCGGTCAGGACCGAGCCGAGGTGGAAGCCCTCCTCCCCCCTCGCGAGCTGAACCCCGGCGCCGTGACCGCCGCGTACTGGCCCGAGGAACCCGAGGGGCTGGACTGCCGCCACTACCGGTCCAGCGCGGACGTGCTCTCCGGCGAGTTCGACAGCTACCGGCTCTGTTTCGACTCGCTGAGACTGGTCTCGGCGGAGGTACTGCCGTGAGGACGGGGGAAGGGGTGTGAGCGTGGTCAGGGTGCTCTTGGTTGACGACGACGCGATGGTCCGCGCGGGCGTGCGGGCGGTGCTCGGCAACGATCCGGAGATCGAGGTGGTGGCCGAGGCCTCCGGTGGACGCCAGGGTGTGGAGATGGCCTGGTCGCACCGGCCGGACGTGGCTCTGGTCGACATCCGTATGCCGGGCATGAACGGGCTGGAGGCGGCGGTCGAGATCCGCAGGGCCGTACCGGGCGTCGGCGTGGTCATCCTGACCACCTTCGGCGAGGAGGAGTACGTGGTGCGGGCCCTCGACAGCGGTGTGGACGGGTTCCTGCTCAAAACCGGAGACCCGAGGGAACTGCTGTTGGGGGTGCGCGCGGTCGCGGAGGGCGGGGCCTTCCTCTCCCCCAAGGTGGCCCGCCGGGTCCTCGACGGCATGGCCCACGAACGCTCCACCGCACGCTTGCGCGCCCGGGAGCGCCTCGCCGGGCTGACCGCCCGGGAGCACGAGGTACTGCACCTGCTGGCCATCGGGCTGTCCAACGGAGACATCGGGCGTCGGCTCTTCATGGTGGAGGGAACGGTGAAGGGGCACGTGAGTACCATTCTGCGTCGGTTGGGGGTCCGTAACCGGGTGGAGGCGGCGGCGATCGCGCACGAGGCCGGTCTGACGGAGCCGGACCGGTGCCCCCCGAGAGGGGACCGGTCCGGCGCCGGAACCGTCTCCGGCCCCCGTTTCCAGTCGGGGGTCCAGCGGCACCGGCCGTGACACGGCCGTCGTCGGCCCTGTCACGGGCACAGGGACCGCACTGCCACCAGCCGTCCAACCGCGACGCCCCCGGTCGCGCCGACGGCACCGGGGGCGTCGCCGATCGGGGTACTGACGGCGCCGTGGCTCCCGGCACGGCGTCGACCCCAGCGGCGTCGCTCCCAGGGCCGACACCAGCGGCGTCGCCGTCGCCCCGGCTGGGCTCCGGCCCCGGATCGAGCTCCGAACGGGGGTCTCGACGGCCCCCACCCGAATCGCGGACGATCCCGCGCGAGCCGCCGGACGAGGGTGGCTCGGATGAGCGTTCACGCCCGGGTGAGACCTTCGGCCGGCGCGATACGGGCGGCACGAACGGCGGGTGCGAGGGTGGCGAGTACACCGATCGCCAATGCGGCGACCGGGAGCAGTCCCAGCTGCGCCCAGGGAACCGACACCACCAGGGGCGCGGTGCGCCCCACGATCGCGCCCACCCCGAGCACGCCGTACGGCAGGCCGACCAGCACTCCCAGGACCACTCCGAGCTGGGAGATGACCACGGCTTCGACGGCGAGGGTTCCACGAAGACCGCCCCGGCTCAGGCCCAAAGCTCTCAGGAGGGCCGTCTCCCTGGTTCTCTCCAGGACCGACAGGCTCAGCGTGTTGGCCACCCCGAGGCTGGAGATGACCACGGTGACGAGCAGCATCACCAGGGCCAGCGCGACCAAGAGGTCGAGGATTTCGGTGAGGTCCCTCCTCTCGCTGAGTGCTCCGCTGACCGCGACACCCGGATCAGCCCCGGCCACCAGGTCCATCTGGTCGGCGAGGTGCTCCCGGTCCGCTCCAGGGGCCGCCACCCCCCACACCACGCCCTGATCCCAACCCCGGGTGACACCGTCAAGAACGTCCTCGAGGACCACCGGCGCGGCCGTTCCGGAGGCGGTGGCCAGGGCGGACGGGTACAGGGTGAACGTACGGGCGGTGCCGTCCAGGACCAGTTCGGTGCTCTGCCCGGGTACGGCGCCCAGCGCCTTCAGCTGATCGCCGGAGACCAGCATGACGGGCTCCGTCCCCCCGGTGGTCCCCCGGTCGGAACCTCCGCCGACGCCCGTGCCGGTTCCGGTGTCGAGGAGCTCGTCGGCACCGACGACCTCGGCGAGACTCGGCGAGACGCCGATCAGGGTCACCTCGTCCCACCCCTGGACCGTCACCGGCGCCGTCCGGGGTGCCTCCACGAACTCCAGCCCCTCGATCGCCCGTATCCGCTCCACTGTGTCGGTGTCGACGGAGCCCGTGTCCGCGCGGGCGCTCACCTCCACCGGGTAGCGGGAGTCCAGGTCACCGTCGATGGTGGCCCTGCCGGTGGCGGCCGCGGTGGTGAGGGCGCTGATCAGGCCGAGCCCCAGGACGAGGGCGAGTGTGGCGGTGGCGGCTCTGCCGGTGTCCCGGCGGAGGTTGGCTCCGGCCAGGTCCGCGACCCCGCCCATCCGGCGCAGCGGACCATGTGCCCAGCGCAGGAGTCGGGCGATCAGGTGGCGCAGCGCCAGGAGCAGACCGATCGCCCCGGCGAAGCCTCCGGCGATCGCGAGTGGCAGCGACCCCGTCCAGGTGCCAAGGGCCATGGTCGCCAGCCCCGTGAGCGCGAGTAGCGCCCCGAGCACGCGTCTGCGGCGCAGGTGTACTCCGTCGTCCAACGGCGCCGACCTCAGCGCCTCGACCGGAGCGGTGGTGGAGGCCGAGCGCGCCGGGAACCAGGCGGCGGCCACGGTGGTGCCGACCCCCGCCGCGACGCAGCCGAGCAACGGGAGCGGGGCCAGACGCAGACCGTCTCCGGCCATCCCGGCCAGGGAGGCCCCCGCGTATCCGGCGGCGATGCCCGCTCCGGCCCCGATCAGGGAGCCGGTCAGCCCGATGAGGAGGGCCTCCGTGACGACCAGCTCGCGCACCTGACGGCGATCGGCGCCGACCAGGCGCAGCAGCGCGGTGTCGCGACGGCGTTGGGAGAGCAGGATCGTGAAGGTGTTGGAGATGACCATCGCCGCCGCGAGCAGGGCCATGAGCGCGCACACGAGCAGGAGGAGGCCGAGCTGCTGGGAACCGCCCGCGAACCGGTCGGCGGCCATCCGGGACTGTTCCTCGGCGGTCATCACGTGCAGGTCACCCGGCAGGGCGCCGGTGAGGCCGTCTACCGCGTCCTGGGGGTCGACCCCGTCGACCGTGCTGGCCAGCACGGTGAGGGGGGTGTCTCCGGCGAAGTACGCCGCGGGGGCGTGGAAGGTGTGCCGCACGCCGGTCAGAGGTCGAAACCCCGGGTCGGTGCTGCCCACCACCGTGACCTCGTGCGTGCTGTCCGCCGCGCCCGCCCCCTGCGGGGCGTCCACCGCCGGGGCGACGTCAACGCCCTCCGGCGCGGCGTCCCCGACCGCACCGCCCGCCGCCGCGCCCTCCCGCGCGCTGTCCCCCGCGCCGTCCTCATGGACCCGTTCCCCGGCCCTACCCTCGCGCGCGGGGTCGTGCCCCCCGACGAGCCGGACCGTGTCCCCCACCGCGAGCCCCAGCGACTCCAGCGTGGCGGTGTCGGCCACCACCTCGTCGGGGCCGGTCGGCCAGTCGCCCTCGGCCAGGTCGAACCAGCGCAGCCCGGGGTCGTCCGCGAGCCCGTAGACGTTGGCGGTTCCCCGCAGGCCGTCGGTGACCACCTCGACGGTGCGCGCGTGGACCGGCGCGACCGCCGTGACGTCGGGGTGTGCGGCGACCCGGTCGGCCCAGTCCGGCCCGGGGTCGGCGCCCTGCGGGTCGAGGTCCACGACCACGTCGGCGACGGTCAGCGGCGCGGCGGCCACCGCGCGCAGGCCCGCGCTGGAGGTCGAGGAGAACACCGCCGTGGCCGCGAGGAAGAGCGTGCCGAGCACGACCGCGAGCAGGACGGCGAGCAGCCGGGCGGGGTGGGCGCGGAGCTGGGCCCACGCGAGGTTCAGCATCGGGTCTCCGTTCGGGCCATCGCGGTGAGGACCTCGTTGGTGGTGGGCCGTTCGAGGGAGTCGCGCAGGAGCCCGTCGGACATCGTCAGGACCCGGTCTGCGTAGGTGGCGGCGACGGGGTCGTGCGTGACCATGACGATGGTCCGGCCGAGTTCGGTGCTGGCCGAACGCAGGTGTTCGAGCAGTTCCCGACCGCTGGTGACGTCCAGGGCCCCGGTGGGTTCGTCGGCGAAGAGCACGGCGGGGCGGGTGAGCAGGGCGCGGGCGACGGCGACCCTCTGTTGCTGCCCTCCGGAGAGTTCCGGAGGTCTGTGGGCGAGCCGGTCACCGATCCGCAGCGACGCCACGACCTCGTCCAGGTGCGCGCGGTCGGGGCGTTGGCCGGAGAGCCGCAGCGGAAGCAGGATGTTCTGTTCGGCGGTGAGCGCGGGCAACAGGTTGAAGGACTGGAAGACGAAGCCGACACGTTCGCGCCGTAGCCGGGCGAGTTCCCGGTCAGTGAGCCGAGAGAGGTCTCGTCCCTCGACCAGCACCCGCCCCGAGGTGGGGGTGTCCAGGCCCGCCAGGAGGTTCATGAGCGTGGACTTTCCGGAGCCGGAAGGGCCCATGATCGCGGTGAACTCCCCGGTGTGGAAGGCGAGGCTCACGCCCGCCACGGCGGTGACCGCGGTTTCTCCCTCTCCGTAGCTCCGGACGAGCTCGCTCGCCTGGAGTACCGTGTCGCGCTGTCGCGACGGTGTGGTCGTCATCGGGTCCCTTCCCTCACGTGTCCCGCTATCTGGAACCACGCTAGGAATCGGGGCACCGGGGCCGACACTGACGACCGGCGGGGTGGCCCCCTGTCGATCGACAGGGGTGGAACTCGGATGGATGCGCTATGGCGGCGCCCACGGACCCCGCCCTCCTGTCCCGCTCGCCCGGTGCGGCGGCGACACCCCCCGAACGGACTTCGTCCAAAGCATTGACGAAGTGCCGAAGCGCTGGCAGTGTACGCGGCATCTGCCAGGGGACGACCGAACGGAGACCCACCGTGCACGACGACCGGCGGCTGACCGAGGCACGACTGGACCGCGTTCTGAGGGAACGCGTGTGGCCCGCGGTGTACACGACCTCGATCCCCCTGGAGGTGGGCCGCTGGGACGCGCCCGGGGAGCCGGTCCCGGCGGAGGAGGGAATCGGCGCGCCCCACGCGCCCGCCCGGGTGGGTGACGCCTGGGGCCCGGCCTGGGGCACCACCTGGTTCCGGTTGCGCGGCCGGGTGCCCGCCGAGTGGGCCGGTCGCACGGTGGAGGCCGTGGTCGACCTGGGTTTCGACGACGCGATGCCCGGCTTCCAGTGTGAGGGTCTGGTCCACCTCGCCGACGGCACCGTGGTGAAGGGGCTCAACCCCCGCAACGCCTGGATTCCGGTCGGCTCGCCCGTGGACGGCGGCGAGACCGTCGAATTCCACGTGGAGGCCGCCGCCAACCCGGTGATCCTGGGCGATCCACCGTTCCGGCCCACGGACCTCGGCTCGGGGCTCGGCCCCGAGGACCGGCCGCTGTACCGGCTGGCCCGCGCCGACCTGGCCGTCTTCGAAGGCCAGGTGTGGGAGCTGGCCCTGGACCTGGAGGTCGCGGGCGGGCTCATGCGCGAGTTGGACACCGGCGACCCCCGCCGCTGGGAGCTGCTGCGCACCCTGGGTCGTGCCCTGGACGCCCTGGACCTCCAGGACGTTCCCGGTACGGCGGAGCGGGCCCGGGAGGCGGTGGCCCCGGTGCTGCGCTCCCCCGCGTCGGCCAGCGCCCACCGGGTGTCGGCCGTGGGACACGCCCACATCGACTCCGCCTGGCTCTGGCCCCTGCGCGAGACCGTCCGCAAGGTGGCGCGGACCAGCGCCAACGTGGTGGCGCTGTTGGACGACCACCCGGAGCTCGTGTTCGCGATGTCCCAGGCCCAGCAGTGGGCCTGGCTCAAGGACCACAGTCCGGAGGTGTTCTCCCGGGTCGTGCGGGCCGCCGAGGCAGGGCGGTTCGTCCCGGTCGGGGGCATGTGGGTGGAGTCCGACACGAACATGCCCGGGTCGGAGGCGCTGGCCCGCCAGTTCGTCCTCGGCAAGCGCTTCTTCCGCGACGAACTGGGAGTGGACACGCGGGAGGTGTGGCTGCCGGACTCCTTCGGGTACTCGGCGGCGCTTCCCCAGCTGGTCCGGCTGTCGGGTTCGCGCTGGTTCCTCACCCAGAAGATCTCGTGGAGCCAGACCAACCGCTTCCCTCACCACACCTTCTGGTGGGAGGGGTTGGACGGCACCCGCGTCTTCACCCACTTCCCTCCGGTCGACACCTACAACGCCGAGCTCACCGGCGCCGAGCTGGCCCACGCGTCACGCAACTTCCGTGACAAGGGGGGCGCCTCGCGCTCCCTCGTGCCGTTCGGCCACGGCGACGGCGGCGGCGGACCCACCCGCGAGATGCTCGCCCGGGCCGCGCGCCTGCGTGACCTCGAGGGCTCGCCGACGGTGGAGATCGAGCACCCGGAACGCTTCTTCGCCAAGGCGCGCGAGGAGTACGCCGACGCCCCGGTGTGGTGGGGCGAGCTGTACCTGGAGTTCCACCGCGGCACCTACACGAGCCAGGCCGCGACCAAGCAGGGCAACCGGCGATCGGAGCACCTGCTGCGCGAGGCCGAGCTGTGGTCGGCCACGGCCGCCGTGCGCACGGACGCCCCCTACCCGTACGAACGGTTGGAGGAGCTGTGGCGGACGGTCCTGCTCCACCAGTTCCACGACATCCTGCCCGGCAGCTCGATCGCCTGGGTGCACCGGGAGGCAGCCGAGACCTACGCCCGGGTGGCACGGGAACTCGAGGGGATCATCGCGCTGGCGCAGGACCGGCTCGCCGGTGACGGAGCGGACGGACAGGAGCCCGGATCGTCGGGTGTGGTGTTCAACCCGACGCCGCACGAACTCGACGGCGTCCCCGCCCTGGGCGCCCTGCCCCGGCACCGGATGGGTGACGGGGTCCCCGGGTCCGCCCTCCTCGGCCCGGACCCGCTCACTCCGGGCGGCTTCGTCATGGAGAACGAGCTGTTGAGGGTACGGGTGGACGGGCGGGGGCTGGTCACCTCGGTCCTGGACCTGTCCGCGGTCGCGGGGGGCCGGGAGGTGCTCGCGCCCGGACGCCCCGGCAACCTGCTCCAGGTGCACCAGGACCTGCCCAACCAGTGGGACGCCTGGGACGTGGACGAGTTCTACCGCAACACCACGGTGGACCTCACCGACGTCGAGAGCGTGGAGCCCGAGCCCCCCGGCTCCGCGTCCGTCGCGCTGCGCGTCACCCGTTCCTTCGGCGACTCCACCGTGGTCCAGGTGATCTCCCTGTCCCCTCGTACCCGGCGACTGGACGTGGAGACGGTCGTGGACTGGCGCGAACGGGAGAAGTTCCTCAAGGCCGCCTTCCCGCTGGACGTGCGCGCGCACGAGTCGTCGTCGGAGATCCAGTTCGGCCACGTCAGGCGCCCCACGCACACCAACACGTCGTGGGACACGGCCAGGTTCGAGATCTGTGCCCACCGTTGGGTGCACGTGGCCGAGCCCGGGTACGGGGTGGCGGTGCTCAACGACTCCACCTACGGCCACGACGTGACCCGCGACGTCCGGGACGACGGTGGCACCACGACCACGGTGCGTCTGTCGCTGCTGCGCGCCCCGCGCTTCCCCGATCCCGACACCGACCAGGGCGAGCACCGGTTCCGGTACGCGCTGGCGCCGGGGGCGGAGGTCGGGGACGCCGTGCGCGAGGGCTACCGTCTCAACCTGCCGGTGCGCGAGGTGCCCGGTGACGCCGCGGTGGAACCGCTGGTGGCCGTGGACGACCCCGGCGTGGTGGTCGAGGCGGTCAAGCTCGCCGACGACCGCTCGGGCGACGTGGTGGTGCGGATGTACGAGGCGCGCGGCGGCCGCGCCCGCGCCACGGTGAGCACCGGGTTCCCGGTCACGGGGGTGCGTGCGGTGAACCTGTTGGAGGAGGACGACGAGGAGGCCCCGGAGCTGCTCGTCGAGCCGGTTACCTCGTCGGAGCCCGGACCCCGTCGGGTGTCCTTTTCACTGCGGCCGTTCCAGATCCTGACCCTGCGCCTGGAGCGCTGACCGACTCCGGGGCCCGGGCCCGCCGTCCCGGGCCCGGGCCCCGGTCACCGCGCCTCTGCCCTTCCCGTCCCGGCCCGGGAGAGCGTGGTCGCCAGGTGTGCTGGTCGAGACGGGATCTACCCCTTCACGGCGCCACCCAGGGCGAAACGGCCGCCCAGGGCCCGTGAGACCGCCATGTACAGCACGACGACCGGCACGGTGTAGATCAGTGAGTACGCGGCCAGCTCGCCGTAGCGCACCGAACCGTACTGGCCGAAGAACGTGAACACGCGTACCGCCGCGGGCATCTTGTCCGGACTCGTCAGCAGGATGAACGGGACGAAGAAGTTGCCCCAGGTGGTGACGAGGGTGAAGATCGCGACCACCGCCAGCCCGGGCGCGAGCAGAGGGGCCACGAGGTGGCGGATCGACTGCCAGGCCGAGGCCCCGTCCACCCAGGCCGCCTCCTCCAGGGCGATCGGGATGCCGTCGATGAAGTTCTTGGTGAGCCAGATCCCGAACGGCAGGGTGCTCGCGGACAGGAACAGGGTGGTCGCGACCAGCGAGTTCAACAGGTTGGCCTGCACGAACATCCCGTACACCGGCACCATGATCGCCGTGACCGGAAGCCCGGTGGCGAACAGCACCGTGTACAGGAACGGCCTGCGGAACCGGAGGTTGTACCGGGACAGCGGGTAGGCGGCCAGCATCGAGCACACCGCCGTGATGAGCGCCGCTCCCCCGCAGGTCAGGATGCTGTTCCAGATCGGCAGGTAGACGGTCTCGGGGGTCAGGATCGCCCCGAAGTGGTCGAGCGTGAACCCTGAGGGCGCGCTGGCCCGCAACGACGGTTCGGGGTCGACGGCCGCCACGAGCATCCAGAGCATCGGCACCAGGAACAACACCGCGAGGACGCCCAGCACGAGGTGGGTGAGGAGGGTACCCGCGACCCGGCTCGGGGAACTGACCACCGCACGGGCCCGACCCGCGGCGCCGTGCCGCCGCCGGTCGCCGCCCCCGCCTTCGTTCGGTTCGTCGTTCACCGCTCCTCCTTGCTCAGCATCCACACGTAGACGGTCGAGAACAGCCCGGCCACCACGAGCAGCGCCAGCGCGATGGCGGTGCCGTACCCGAGGTCGCCCATCCGCAGCGCCTCCTGGTACATGAGCAGTGGGAGCGTGGTGCTGCGGGCTCCCGGCCCGCCCGAGGTCATCACGAAGATGAGAGTGAACACCTGCACGGTCTGGAGCGTGACCAGCAGCAGCGTGGTGGCCAGGGTACGCCGCAGGAGCGGGATGACCACGTGCCACAGCACCTGGAACCCGGAGGCCCCGTCCACCCGCGCCGCCTCCCTGAGCTCACCGGGGACCTCGGACAGCCCCGCCGAGTAGGTCATCATCGAGAAGGCCGTGCCCTTCCACACGTTGGCCAGGACCACGGCCAGGAGCGGGGCGGTGAACAGCCAGTTCTGGGGATCGGCTCCGACCCGGGCCAGCACCGAGTTGAGGGTGCCCTCCCGTTCGAGGAAGGCGTACCAGACGAACCCTGCCACGACCTCCGGCACCACCCAGGCGCCGACCACGACCGCGCCCACCAGGGCCCGGACCGCGCCGTGGCGGTTCTGGAGCAGCAGCGCCAGGGCCAGCCCCAGGACCGTCTGCCCGGCCACACACCCCACCAGGAAGACGGCCGTGAGGAGCGTGGCGGTCCGGAACCGGGGGTCGGCGAGCAGCTGGGAGAAGTTGTCGAACCCCACGAACTCGGTGTGCGCGGCCTGCGCCCCGGTCAGTGCGGCGTTGGTGAGGGAGGCCCACACCGTCCACAGGATCGGCCCGGCGAAGAAGGCCAACAGCAGGAACAGGGCCGGGGCCATCGGGACCACCCACCGCGCCGCCCGGGCCAGGGGCTGGCGCGACCCGACCGCGGACACCGCTCAGGAGCCCGTCGTGACACGGTCCGGCCCCACGATGCCCTCGACCTCCTCGTCGTAGGCCCGCGCCGCCTCCTCCGGGGTGGCCTGTTCGAGCATCACGCCCTCCATCGCCTCCTGGACGGCCAGGGAGATCCTCGGGTACTCGCTGTAGGCGGGCCGGAACCCGGTGATGTCGACCAGTGCGGCGAACTCCCCGGCCATCGGAGAGGCCTCCAGGAAGACGGGGTCCTCGGCGACGTCCGCGCGGACCGGGATCTGTCCGCCCTCGACGGCGAACTTGACGGCGTTCTCACGGTTGAGTGCGTGGGTCATGACCTCCCAGGCCAGGTCGGGGTCGGTGGCGTTGGCCCCCATGGAGAGCGCCCAACCGCCGGACATGCTGGTGGCTCCGGCGCCCTGCCCCTCCTGGGTGGGCATCGGGGTGAACTCCATGACCTCCTCCCACTCGGGCCACGGCTGGTTGGCCTCCGCGATCCAGGACTGGGTGGCCCAGGAGCCCTCCAGGCTGATCGCCATCCGCCCTGAGGGGAAGCGCTCCTCGTTGTTGACCGTGCCGACGTTGGCGTCGAGGGCGTCCTGGGGGTCGAGGGTGAGGTCCTCCTCGTAGAGGGTCCGCAGGAACCCGAGGGAGTCGGTGAACCCGGTGCCGCCGGTCACCCAGCGCTGCGTCTCGTCGTCGAACAGGGTCCCCCCGGTGCCGCTGAGCAGCATCTGGAAGCCCTGGAGGGAGGCGGCCTCCCCGGCGGGGGTTCCGGAGTAGACGTTCAGCGGCACCACGCCGTCACCGAGCTCGGAACGCACGGTGCGGGCGGCGTCGAGGACCTCGTCCCAGGTGGACGGGGTCCAGGGGGTCGCGATCCCGGCCCGCTCCAGCAGTTCGGTGTTGTACCAGAGTCCGCGCACGTCCGTGCCGAGCATCACTCCGTAGCGCTGGCCGTCCAGCGAGGTGACCGCCGAGGCCTCCTGCTCGCTGTACTGGTCCCGCTCGTCCCAGGCGTCGAACCGGTCGTCGAGCGGCATGAGGTACCCGGCGTCGGCGTCCTGGTTGATGGTGAACGTGTCCTGGTAGATGAGGTCCGGTGCCTCGCTGGGGGAACCGTTCATGAGGTTGACCTGGGTCTGGTAGTCCTCGGCCTGCGCCTCGACGGCGTGGAGTTCGACGGTGACGCCGGGGTTGGCGTCCTCGAACTCCTCCTTGACCTGGCGCATCAGGGAGTCCATCGCGATGAAGGTGCCGAACTTCTGGTAGACGACGCGGACGGTGTCCGCGTCCCGTTCCGCTCCGGCCGAGCAGCCCGAGGCGACCAGTGCCAGGAGCGGGACGGCGACCGCCGCACGAATGGTGTTCCGTCGGATTCTCCTCATCGGGGCCCCTCGCGACGAAGTGGGTGCCGGGCGCCCGTAGCCCCCGACACGTGACTCACATCACTTGCTTACTAAAAACCTTGGATAAAGACAATGGGTGAAGTGGACCCTTCCGGGGCGGTTACCCTCATGTGGTCAGTCGGCGGCCCGGTCGGGCGGAAGAGGAATCGGCGTATGCGTACAAGCACCAACCTGCTGTGGCTGGGCGGGCTCAACCAGAGCAGGGTGCTGGACGCCGTGCGCCGCTCCGACGGAATCAGCCGGGTGGAACTGGCCGAGCGGACCGGGCTCACCGCGCAGACGGTCTCCAACATCGTGCGCAGGCTCCTGGAGGGCGGGCTGGTTCTGGAGGACGGCCGCGCCACCTCGCGCGGGGGCAAGCCCGCCACGGTGCTCCGCCTCAACGCGGGCGCCTACTACGCGGTCGGCATGCACATCGACCCCGCCTCCACGACGCTGGTCGTCACCGACCTGGCCGGGAGGGTCGTCGCGCGCAGCCGCCGCCGCACCCCCGCGTCGCAGGGGCCCCGACGGGTGATCGACGCCCTCAGCCGCTCGGTGCGGTCCGTCGTGGAGCAGGCGGACGTCCCGGGCCGCATCCTGGGCCTCGGGGTGGCCACCCCCGGCCCCCTCGACACCGCAGGAGGCGTCGTCACCCCTCCCCACCTGCCCGGATGGCGGTCGGTACCACTGCGCGAGGCGTTGGCGGAGGGAACCGGGCTGAAGGTGGTCATCGACAACGACGCCACCGCCGCGACCATCGGCGAGCGCTGGTCGGGCGGCGAGGAGCGCTCCTCCGACATGGCCTTCGTCTACGTGGGCACCGGAGTCGGCGGCGGCCTGGTACTGGACGGGCGCGTCTACCGGGGCACCACCCTGAACGCCGCCGAGATCGGTCACGTCACGGTGGACCCGCTCGGACCACTGTGCCCGTGCGGGAGCCGGGGATGCCTGGAGACCTACGTCGCGCCGCACGCGGTGGCCACGGAGGCGGCCCGCCGCCGGGGCGAGGCGTCGGACTTCGAACGCGGTCAGGCCCGCACGGTCGCCGCCTACCGGAGGGTGTGCCGCGAGGCCCACGCCGGGGACCCCGTCGCGTTGGAGGTGGTGAACGCCGCCGGGCGGCGCCTCGGCCAGGCCGCGACCACGCTGCTCAACCTGGTCGACGTACCCCTGGTGGTGCTCGGCGGCTGGGGGATGTCGCACGTCGGCGGGCTGTACGGCTCCACGCTGCACGATGCGGTGTCCGAGCGATCGATCGCCCGCTCCGTGCGGCGGGTCCGGGTGGAACCGTCGAGCATCGGCGAGGACGTCGGGGCCATCGGCGCGGCCGCGCTGGTGCTGCACGCGGCGTACGCGCCCGAGGTCGCCAGCGTGTGAACTCGTGCGCGCCCTCACCCGCACCGCGCGACCGGGGCGGGCTCGGGGCCCGCGCAGCCGAACGCCCGGGGTCAGCGCTCCGGGTAGACGGACTGGATGCGCTCGGCGACGTCGGGGAACCCGCTCCGTTCCAGGATCTCCACCTGCTCACGGACGAACGCCGCGCGCTCGGCCTCCCCCTCCACCGAGTCGATGAGACCGCGCAGGATGGCGACCTGGACGTCCTGCTCCATGCCGCCCTCGTCCGGCTCCTGCTCGGCGGGCCACCAGTAGCTCTCGTAGCCCTCCTCGTCCACCCCGCTCCCGGGGGTGGGCGGCCCCTGGTCGAGGTCCTCCCGGAGATCGGTCGTCCCGTGGGGCCCGTGCACGACGGCCACGTCCGACAGGTCCACCAGGTCCGGCGCCCCGGGCAGGTCGTGGGCCGCGGCCGTGTAGCGCGGCTCCGGCTCGCGGCCGGGGCGGGTCCCGCCTCCGGGACCGATCACGTCCCCGATCTCGTCGGACATCGACGCGCGCACACGGGCGGCCTCGTGCTCGGCCGCCCACAGCGCCCGGTCCTTGCGCAGGTGGGCCATGCGGTCCAGGCGAACCTCGTCCTCGTCGTCCAGGTCCAGGCGGACGCTCTCCGCCCACACCTGGATCGTCCCGCCGCAGACCGGCTCCTCCACCGCGAACGCCGACTCCAGCTCGCTCTCGGCGACGGCCCAATCGCTCGGGTGCACGTCCCGCAGGACCTCGCGGGCGCGCAGCACCACCGAGCGGACCGCCGGCCCCGCCGGGTTGCGCAGGCTCAGGTCGACCCGGTGGGCCCAGCGCCAGTGGACGAGCGCGGAGAACCCGAAGGCGTAGTCGTCGACGGCGCTCGGCAGGTCGATCCGGCGTGTACGCACCCCCCGCGTCCCGGTCCGGCCGCGCGGCGCCTCGACCGGCGCGGGCTCGTCGCCCTGGTCCGGGCGTTCGCGGAGCTCGCCAGCGGAGTCTCGCACGTCGGTCTCCTTCCGCGGTTCGCCCTCCTCGACCCCGAGCCGGGCCGTCAGCGGCCCGAGCGCGGCAGCCAACAGCTCCGGGCGTGCCAGGGCCGCGCCCAGCAGTGCCATCGCACAGGGCAGCCAGAGCAGCGCCCAGCCGCCGACCAGTGGAAACAGCACCGCGGGAACGATCAGCACCACGATGACCGCCGCCAGACGGATACGGGCGAAGGTGGCCACGGGGTGTCTCCTCGCACGGGGGCTGGGGGTGGGGAAGAAAGGGTCCTCAAGCCAGTGTGCCCGAGAACCAGCGCGGACGCGCCACCAACGTCGACTCGGCGGCCCCTCGGCGTCCGCTCCGCACCGGTTCCCCCCGTTCTGCGGGCACGGTCCCTCCGGATCTCCATAGCGCGCCCCGACCCGCTCGCCCACACTCCGTTTCCGTCCGTGACCGTCCGGTGCCCTCACGGCGCGATGCGGGAATCTCCGCCCCTCCGGTACCTGCGGACGTGATCGTCGTCGCGGTCGACGCGGGTGGTGTCCCTCCAGAGGGCGAAGACTCAGGAAACACTGGCGAAAGCTCTTCCGCGTTCGGTGCGCGCGGGGTGTCTCCGGGCGCAGGATGACGGCATGCGATCACCCGACTCCACCTCGCCACAGGTCGAGGCCGCCCCAGAAAGAACCGGTGCCCGGGGACGGGGAAGCCGGTTCCGACCCGAGGTTCAGGGGCTGCGCGCCGTGGCCGTGCTGCTCGTGCTCGCCTACCACCTGAATCCGCGGCTCCTGCCGGGCGGCTACGTGGGCGTCGACGTGTTCTTCGTGATCTCCGGCTTCCTCATCACCTCGCTGCTCCTGCGGGAGGTGCGCGAACACGGCCGGGTGTCGCTGGCCGGGTTCTACGTACGCCGGGTGCGCCGCCTCCTCCCGGCCGCCACGGTGGTGCTCCTGACCACCGGGGCCGCGGCGCTGGCCCTGCTGCCGGTCACCCGGCTGGCCGACACCGCCTGGCAGACGCTGGCCTCCGCCGCGTACGTGGAGAACCTGTACCTCGCCGACCAGGCACTGGACTACCTGGCGGCCGAGACCGCCCCCAGCCCCGTCCAGCACTTCTGGTCGTTGTCGGTGGAAGAGCAGTTCTACGTGGTCTGGCCGCTGCTGTTCGTCCTGTGGGCGCTCATGCTCCGGCGGCGGACGCGGGCTCCCGGCTCCGGGCTGCGGCTGCTCACGGTGGTGCTGGCCTCGGTGTTCGCCGCCTCGCTGCTCTGCTCGGTGCTGCTGACCGCGAGCGGCACCCCGGCCGCGTACTTCCTGCCCACGACGCGGGCGTGGGAGCTGGCCACGGGCGGGTTGCTGGCGGTGTTCCTGGCCGATCGCGGTCTGCCCCGGCGGCTCCGGCTCCCCCTGGGCTGGGCGGGTCTGGGCGCCGTGGTGGCCTCCGCCGTGCTCTACGACTCGGGTACGCCCTTCCCCGGGTACGCGGCGCTGCTGCCCGTCCTCGGTACCGCGGCCGTGATCGCCGCCGAACGCTCCGAGGGCCCCTCCGCCTCCCGTGTGCTGAGCACCGGACCGGCCCGGTTCGTCGGTGACGTCTCCTACGCGCTGTACCTGTGGCACTGGCCGCTGATCGTGTTCGCCCTGGTGCTCCTCGAACGGGACACCCTGGGACCCCTCGGGGCCGTCGCGGTGGCCGTCCTGTCGGTCCTGTTGGCGTGGGCGACCAAGCTGTGGGTGGAGGACCCGGTGGCCCGGTACGGGCTGGTGCGTACCGGCCGCGCCGCCCTCGCCGTGGCCCTGGTGGGCGTCCTGTCCGTGGCCGCGGTCAGCGCCGCGGCCCTGACACGGCTCGAGCGCTTCCAGACGAGCGAGTTCGACCCCGAGGTGCACCTGGGCCCCCGGGCGATCGGCCTGCCCTCCCCCGAGCGGGCGTTGATGTTCCCCTCACCGATCGGGGCGGAGGACGACACCCCCGAGGCCTACGACGACGGCTGCCACGCGGGTTTCGACAAGAGCGACCCCTCGGACCCGTGCGTGTACGGTCCCGACGACGCGGACACCACGGTGGCGCTCACGGGTGACTCCCACAGCACCCAGTGGTTCCCCGCCCTGAACGAACTGGCGGAGGAGCGGGGCTGGCGGCTGGTGGTGTTCAACAAGTCGGCGTGCGCGTTCACCGCCGCCGAGGTGGGTCGCGAGGGGGCGGTCTACGAGGAGTGCTCGGAGTGGAACCGGGCGGTGGCCGACGAGATCGACCGGCTGGAGCCCGACATGGTGGTCACCAGTTCCTCGGCCGCCGGGCTCCCCCACGGCTACCAGTCCGGCCCCGACGCGCGTGACGCCATGGCGGCGGGGATGGTGGAACTGTGGGAGGAGGTCGTCGCGCCCGGTGTCCCGCTCGTGGTGATCCGGGACACCCCCCGCACCTCGTCGGACGTGCTCGACTGCCTGGCCAGGCACTCGGAGGCCCCCTCCTCGTGCGATCGTCCGGCGTCGGCCGCGCTGAGCCGGGACGACCCCCAGGAGCTGGCTGTCCGGGAGGTGGAGGGTGCCGCGCTGGTCGACCTCAACGACCGGATCTGCACCGGCGACACCTGCCCGGCGGTGATCGGCAACGTGGTGGTCTACCGGGACTCGCACCACCTCACCGGCACGTACGCGCTGCTGCTCGCCGACGTCCTGGGCTCGCGGATGGACGAGGCCCTGGGCGTCGGCTGAAGGGCCACGGGGGTCAGGGGGCGCGTTCCGCGGACCGGCGCACGGTGTCGCTGATGACCGAGTCCGGGTTGGTGAGCGCGAGCGGCCAACCGGTGTAGGCCTCGGCGAGGTAGGCGCTCCCGGCCCGGGAGCCGGTGAGCTGGTCGATCTCGCCCAACTGGCGGCGTCGTCCGAAGGCGTCCGCGTCGGGGGCGGTGTGCAGCATGGACGTCATCCACCAGGAGAAGTGCTGTGCCCGCCACACCCGGTCGGAGGCGGTGCGTCCGTAGGAGTCGAGCAGCTCGGAGGAGCCTTGGTGGAAGAAGCGTTCGAGCGCCTGGCAGAGCACGGCGACGTCGGCGACGGCCAGGTTGAGCCCCTTGGCCCCGGTGGGCGGGACGGTGTGCGCGGCGTCTCCGGCCAGGTAGAGGCGCCCGTGGCTCATGGGGTCGACCACGTAGCTGCGCATGGGGATGACGCCCCGCTGGATCACCGGCCCCTCCTGGAGCTCGAACCCGTTCCCGTTGACGCGGGCGCGCAGTTCGGCCCAGATCCGTTCGTCGCTCCAGGCCGCCGCGTCCTCGGCGGGGTCGCACTGGAAGTACATCCGTTGGACGGTGGGCGTACGCGAGCTGATCAGCGCGAACCCCCGGTCGGAGTGGGCGTAGACCAGCTCGTCGGAGCTGGGCGGCGCCTCGGTGAGGATGCCGAACCAGCCGTGCGGGTAGGCGTGGAAGTAGTCGGTGCGCGCCTGTCGGGGGACGGCGGTGCGGCAGACGCCCTGTGAGCCGTCGCACCCGGCCACGACGGCGCACGCGAGCTCCACACGCGTGCCGTCCGCTTCGGTGAAGCGGACCACCGGGGTGTCGGAGGTGACACCGTGCACGCTGACGTCCCCCACCCCGAACCGCAGGTCCGCGCCGTCGTCGAGGCGGGCGGCGACGAGGTCCTTGAGCACCTCGTGCTGGGGGTACAGGTGGACGGCGCGCCCGGTGAGGGAGGGGAAGTCGATGCGGCGGGACTCTCCCCTGCTGCGGATCGCGACGCCCTCGTGTCGCCGACCCTCGCTGAGGAGCCGGGCGCCCACCCCGGTACCGGTCATGAGGTCGACCGTCCCCTGTTCGAGGATGCCGGCGCGCATGGTCGCCTCGATGTCGGCGCGGGTGCGCACGTCGATGACGACGGAGTCGATGCCGGACAGGGAGAGCAGGTGGGAGAGCAGGAGGCCCGCGGGCCCGGCGCCGACGACGGCCACCCGGGTCCGTTCCTGGTGAGGGTTGGTGCGCATGAGCACAGGATGCGGTCCACCGGACGTCCGGCACCAGCCCCGCTTCCGTTGAATGGCAAGGTTTCCTCCGGGGACCGCCGAGAACGGGGTGACGGGCGGGCTCACGCTCCGCCGGGCACACGGCGAAGACTCGAGGGTGGGGTGCGCGGGCCGCCGGGGGCGCACCGTCGCCGGTCTCAGCCGGGCGGCGCGCGGTGGCCCCTGGTCCTGATCGCGTCCCCGCCGGGGAGCGGAGCGCCCATGGCGCGGGAGATGCCCCGGGCGGCCGCGAGCAGGACGGGGACGTACGTACGCGCCGGGGCGTCATCGCGGAAGGGGACGACGACGGACAGGGCCGCCACCACCCGGTCGTCCCGGTCGCGGACGGGCGCCGCGAGCCCCACGGCTCCCGGGTCGATCATCCGGGAGGCGATGGCGTATCCGTCCCTGCGCACGGCGGCGAGCAGGCGCCGCAGGTCGGTGGGGTCGGTGACGGTGTGCGGCGTGTGTTGGCGCGGCCGCCCTCCGAGGACCCTCTCCTGGAGGGCGGCGGGGCCGTGCGCGAGCAGTACCAGGCCGGTGGAGGTGGCGTGGACCGGCAGCCGTCCCGCGATCTCGGCGGCGTTGTGCCCGGCGTCGCGGGCGGAGAGGCGTTCGAGGTAGAGGACGTCGGTGCCCTCCAGCACCCCGAGCTGGGTGTGCTCGCGCACCACCGCGTGGAGGTCCTCCATGAAGGGCAGAGCCGTACGGCTGAGGTCACGGACGGGTGAGGAGAGTGAGGCGATCTCCCACAGCTGGTACCCGACGCGGACGCGCTTGCCGGGCGCGGGTTCCAGTGCTCCGAGCGCGACGAGTTCGCGCACCATGCGGTGCGCGGTGGTCACCGGGAGGTCGGCGTGCCGGGCGATCTCGGAGACCGTGAGCGCCGGGGTACCGGCTCCGAAGGCGCGCAGGACCCTCATGGCACGGGTGAGAACGGACTCCCCCGAGGTCGACCTGGCCATCGCCGCGCACCTTTGCACCCGAACGGTCCGTTCGCCCATCGCGCGCTCGGTCGCATGGCGAACACTGCTGCGATCAGTCTGCCACCGGTCACGACGGCGCGCACGAGCGGGTCGGACGACGCGCTTCGGATCGCCCCGGATCGACCCGCCGACGCCCAACCGGCGCGGGCGCCGCACCATCCCTACGGCGCGCACCAGCGCCCAGGGCGGCGGACGTGAGCCAACGAGCCCCCTTCCACCGGGCACGGCGTCCGCCCACCCGCCGCACCTGGCATCCTGACTGCGGATCGTCCACCCCTGCCCCCGGGCAGCCCGACAGGAGGCACCCACCATGGCCGTCTACGCCGTCACCTACACCTACGCCGAGAACAGCACCGAGGCCCGCGATCTGCACCGGCCCGCGCACCGCGCGTACCTGGACGGCCTCTCCCAACAGGACGTCAACCTCTGCTCCGGCCCCCTCGGCCCCGACGACGCCCCCGGCGCCCTGCTGCTGTTCCGGGCGGAGTCCGCCCGCGAGGCCCTGGACCACACCGAGCCGGACCCGTTCCGTGTCGAAGGCCTGGTCTCCGACGTGTCGGTGCGCGAATGGGTGCCGGTCCTGGGCCCGCTCGCCAAGGAGTTCTGACCCGCTCTCCGGCGGCGCCCCACGTCGGGGCGCCGCCACGTCGGGACCCCACGTCCCCTTCGCCCACAATCCACATGTTCTTATCACTCAGATGATTGGAGTATTTTAAGGGTCAGGAGCAGAGGGGGCCCATGGAGCACGCGACCACACCGCACACCACCGAACGGGACCTCCTGGTCCTGCACGCCCTGCGCTGTGCCGGGTTCTCGGGCACCGGGCGGTTGTCCGAGGTCACCGGACTGCGCGAGGACGAGACCGAGTCCGCGCTGATCGACCTCGCCGTCGACGGTCTCGTCACCCGCACCCCCGGGGCCTTCGGTGGATGGGGGCTCAGCGGGTCGGGGCGCACGACGTGCGCCACCCGCATCCACGCCGAACTGGACGCCACCGGCGCCCGACCGCTGGTCGAACACGCCCACGAGGGCTTCGCCGTGCTCAACCCGGAGCTGCTCGACCTCTGCACGGCCTGGCAGCTGCGCGACGTCGACGGCGTCCCGGCCGCCAACGACCACACCGACACCGAGTACGACACCCGGGTACTGGACCTGTTCTCCGACCTCGACGGGCGCCTCGCCTCGGTGTGCGCGGAACTCTCCGCGCACCTGAACCGCTTCGCCCGCTACCGGGTCCGACTGGCCGGAGCCCTCTCCCGAGCCCGCGCGGGCGCCCTGGACCAGGTCGCGGACGGCACCGACTCCTACCACTCGGTGTGGGCCCAGCTCCACGAGGACCTGCTGGCCACCCTCGGCGTTCCCCGGTACTGACGCCCCGCCCCGCCCCGAAACGAGGACGCCATGACGTGGACCCACCCGCTCTCGGCCGAGGTCGAGCGGGGTCCGGACCTGCTGGGCGGCAAGGCGTACGGACTCCTGACCCTGCACCGCCTCGGCCTCCCCGTACCGCCGGGGTTCGTCGTCACCACCGAGGCCTGCCGCCTCCTCCGGCGCACGGGGCGGCTGCCCGACGGGCCACGCCGCGAGGTGGCCTCCGCCCTCACCGCTCTGGAGGCCGAGACCGCACGCCGGTTCGGCGACGACCGCGGACCCCTGACCGTGTCCGTACGCTCCGGCGCGAGCGTCTCCATGCCCGGCATGATGACCACGGTCCTCAACCTCGCCGTCCCACCCGACGGCCCCGGGCGCGGAACGGAACGGCTGGACCCGCTCCTCCGGGCAATCACGGAGGTCGTCGCGTCCTGGGACGCCCCCCGCGCCCGGACCTACCGCGCGCTGCACGGCGTGGCCGACGACCTCGGCACCGCCGTCACCGTGCAGGCGATGGTGTTCGGCGACCGGGACGCCCACAGCGGCAGCGGGGTCGCCTTCACCCACGACCCCAACACGGGGGAGCACCACCCCTTCGGAGAGGTGCTCTTCGGCCGTCGGGGCGACGCCGTCGTCTCGGGTTCCGAGCGAACCTCCCCCCTCGGAGCCCTGGCAGCCCGGGAACCCGGCGTGTGGGCCGACCTGACGGACGCGTTGGCGCGGGTGGAACGGCATCACCGCGACGCCTGCTACGTGGAGTTCACCTACGAGTCGGGATTCCTGTGGCTGCTCCAGCTCCGCCCGGCCCGACCGACCGGAGCCGCGGCCGTCCGCGTGGCGGTCGACCTCGCCGAGGCCGGTGTGATCTCCCGCGAGGAGGCGCTACTACGGGTCTCGGTCCAGGACCTGCGGCGTGCCCGGGTTCCGCGTGCCGTCTCCTCCGACGGCGGCCCGCCGCTCACCCGAGGAGTGGGCGCCTGCCCGGGGGTGGCGATCGGGAGGGTCGTGACCGATGCCGACCGCGCGGTCCGCGACTCCGAGCGGGGACCGGTGGTGCTGTTCCGCCCGGAGACCTCGCCGATGGACATGCGGGGGCTGGCCGCATCGGCCGGGATCGTCACCGCCCGGGGCGGCCCGGCCAGTCACGCCGCCGTCGTCGCCCGATCCCTGGGAACACCGGCGGTGGTGAGAGTGAACGGTCTGGCCGTGGGCCCGAACGGGCTCCGGGTGGGCGACCGGGACGTTCCGGAGGGCACGCTCGTGACCGTGGACGGGAGCGGAGGCGAACTGTTCCTGGGCCGTGCCCGCGTCACCTCCGCCGTGTCCGGCTTCCGTCTCGGGCGGCTCCTCGCGTGGGCGGACACGACGGCGGGCGCGCGGGGCGCGGGGTCGGATCGGCCAGAGGCCGGGATCGGAGGGGAACCGGCAGCGGGGGCGGGAACGGGATCGGAACCTGGAACGGGCACGGGAGAGGGGACACAGCCGGGAACGGCCTCGGAGGAGGCGAGGCTGGTCGCCGCCCAGGCCGCGCTGCGCGGGTGAGGCCCGGCCCGCGCGGGGCGGGCCGGGCACACTCGCTGCCGAGGATGCCCTGAGCTCGCTCACACGCGGGTACGTGTCGTCCCCGATCCCCGGCCGGGGTCAGAGCACCCCGTGTTCGGCGAAGTAGCGGGCCGCACCCGGATGGACCCGTTCCGGGTCCACACCGCGCAACGCCTGCTCGACGGTGGCGGTCGGCGCGCCGCGCGTGCGTTCACCGAGCTCCTCGTACACGGTGCGCGCCATCGCGTACGCCAGGTCTTCGTCGAGGTCGGCGTGGACGTACAGGGTCTCCCAGGTCGCCATGAGGTTGAGCTCCTCGTCCTGCCGGGGCAGGGTGCCCGCCTCGACGGTGAGGTCGGTGTGCTCCGGGTAGACGACGGCGACCTTCTCCACCACCTCCTCCGGGTACGCGAGGACCCGGACCTCCGTTCCCTGCCGTTCGAGGTGGTCGACCTCGGCGTTGGGGACCTCGTCCCAGATCACGTAGACGTCGACGTCACCGTCGATGAGGGCCTGCTGCGGGGTGAAGGCGTCGACCTCGCCCTCCGAGACGATCTCCATGGCGAACGGGTCGGTACCCGCCGCGAGCATGACCAGGTCGCTCACCGCCATGGTCTCCTCGTCGTCCCAGGAGAAGATGGCTCGCGTCCCCTCCAGGTCGCTCACGGAGCGCAGGTCCGAGTCGGCCCTGACCAGGTACTGGAGCGCCCGGGGCCGGACGTTGCCCAGGACCATGACGTCCTCGGGCTCGGCCACGGGGTCGCCTTCCAGCACGTCGAGGGTGCCGTCCTGGAGCTCGACGTACCAGCGGTTCTCCGTGAGGACGGCGTCGTTGCGGTAGGGGTTCCCGTCTCTGGGCGCCCTGACCTCCCGTTCCAGGGCCAGGAACTCCACCCCGGGGTCGAAGATGTCATGCGCCACCTGCTCGGTGAAGGTGACCTCGTCGATGCCGTCGGTCCACGCCGCGCTGATCTCCTGGGCCAGACGGGAGTTGTCGTAGCGCCAAGAGGGTTCGCCGAGCAGGAGGTCGCCCGCGTAGGGAACGGCGGGGGCCTGCTCGGCCACGGGTTCGGCACCGGGCCCCGCGGCCGGGTCCGGCAACACCCAGTAGAGGGCACCGGCCACCAGACCGGTCGCGAGCACGGCCGCACCGACGATCAGCGGGGTCCTGGCACGGCCCGGCCGGTGGTGGACCGGGAGAGGAGGGTGACCGGCCCCCCTCAGGTCCAGGTCCACCTCGTGGTCCTCGAACGGTGATGGTCCCCGCGCCTCCCCGGGGTCACGGGGAGGTTCGGACGCGGTGGGGGATGTGTCCATGTTGTCCCTTCGAGGACTGACATGTGGATGTTGATCCCCTTCATCTTAGAGAGGAACGCACATCCGCCGTCAGCCTCGGGGACGCCGGTGGGCGGCCGGTTCGGGGCCCGGCCCCTGACCCGGCGCCTGGTACTGCCCCTGGCCGGGGTGCTGCCCCTGGTACTCTCCCGCCCCGGGGTGCTGCCCCGGGCCCGGGTGCTGCCCCTGGTTGGGGTGACCGGAGTACCGCCCCGGACCGGCCTGGTTGGCCTGGTCGAAGGCCTGCTGAGCCCGTACGTCCCGTTCCCAGACCACGAAGCGCTCGCTCTCGCCCAGGGCCATGGTGGTCAGCCAGACGGCGACGGCGACGTCGTCCACCAGACCGAACACCGAGAAGATCAGCTCGGGCACGAAGTCGATCGGGGACAGGATGTAGCCCACCAGGACCACCATCATGAACAGCTTGCCGCCGCCGAGCCCCGGGTAGCGGCCACGCAGCTTCGCCCCGAGCATGCGTGGGATCGCACGCACGCGGTCCCACAGCGAGACCTTGCTGTCCGTGTTCTGGATGACCTGCCATGCGGCCGCACCGGCAGCGGCCCGGTTTGCCTTGCGCATCGTGTTCGTCTCCTCAGGGGGCAAATGACTTCTCAAGATATGACGCGAAGTCATCCCTGTTCGTTCCCCCTGACCCGCGTGGCAACCCCGAACGAGACCGACACGACACCGCCGACCCCGCACGCATCCGGCGAAGCGGGCCGGTGGCGCGCCCCCGGTCGCCGAACCGGTGGTCCGGTGGACGACCGCGGACGGGCTCCCTGCCGGTCCCGGAGTTGTCCACAGAGGGACCGCAGGCCCTGGCGGGGCCCGAACCGGAAGGGCATGCTTGAGGTGACGGCACCACACCGCACCGTCCACCCCTCCCACACGGGCGGACCCGCGCCCCTGCCGCTCCGACACCCACCGCACCCACCGCACCCACCGCACCCACCGACCAACGCGTCCCCTCTCGGGCCGTTCCCTCGAGCGAGAAGGCACCGTGACGAGCCGACGACCAAAGAACGCACCGCTCGCGAGGCGCGGGAGAACAGACACCCCCGCGTGCCCGGCGCGGTACCACGGAACGGGGGCCGCTCGGAATCCTCACCCGGACCCCACCGCCTCGGAGCGCACACGTGTCACGCTCCGCCAACCCGGTCACCTTGGCCTCATTGGCGAAAACCCACCACATGGCTCCACCCGTGCCCCAAGGTGGTGAATACCAGGCCTCCCGCTGGGCCGCACCCATTCGTTACGATGCGTCCGAGTGGCACCTGAGACGCGGGGCGCCCCCGAAGCAACCGACACCGCCCGAGTGCGCAGAACCGATGGAGCCTTCCCAGTGTCCAATGCCCTACCGCGGTCGGCGACGACCGTAGCCCTGTTGGCGGACATCCCCAGCACGGGCCACGTGGGCGAGACCGGAGCGCGGCGGTTCGCCATGACCGGCGACGACGTGGGCGCCCGCAGCGCGGCCTTCGTCGCCTTCGCCAGGGAGGAGGCGCGCGCGGGCCGCAAGATCGTGGCGCTCTACCCCGCCTGGCGGGCCACCGACGCCCGCAAGGCGGTCGACTTCGCCCGTGGTTCCCTGCGCACCGACCACATCGCGGGGATCAGCGTCGACCTGTCCCCGCTGGCCCTCTCCCTGATCGCCGACCAGCTCGCCTTCCTCGCCCCCTACGTGCCGCCGGGCATGGTGGCCGCGCTCAGCGCGGAACTGCCCAAGCACCTCCTGGCGGGGGCCTGGCTGAGAACCGTGTCCGGGTTGTCCACGCTCCCCACCAGCCTGGGGCAGCACATGGGGTCGTACGCGCCCACGGTCTCCTTCCTGGCCTACTGCGCGCCCTCCGCCCAGGTGAGTCGGTTGCGCGCCTCCGACATGATCACCGAACTCCCCTTCCGTCCGGTGCAGCCGGTGCAGCTGCTCTGCTCCACCCCGGACCCGAGCATCACCCGGGTGTTCGACGAGAACCTGCCCCAGGCGATCCAGCCCGTGGCCACCCGCAGCCTGCCCGTCCAACCCCTGGGCAGCGCCTACTGGGGCACCACCAAGTACGTGGAGTTCGTGGCGCTGAGCGCGCATCCCCAGGCCCTCGCCTACGCCGCCGGAGCACTGAGCGCGTCGGAGTGCACCTGGTGCGGCGAGTCCGTCGCCGCCACCCCCTGCCCCTTCTGCGGCGGCGACGCCAGCGGCCCTCCCGTCCGGGCCGACCACCCCGCCCCGGCGCCCACCGCGCGGAACGCGACCGGTCCACGGTCCGTGGGTGAGCGCACCGCCCCGGCCGCCGTCGCCCCGAACGGGCAGGGCCTGACGCCGGGCCCCCTCCCCTCTTCAGAAACGGCCTTCGGCGCCCGACTCCCCGGGGCCGCCCCTCCGGGCACCGGGGCCGCCACCCCCTGGACGTCCTCTCCCTGGTCCGCCTCCGCTCGGGACGCGCCGCCCCGGAACGACGGCCGGTCGGCCGCACCCGGGCCGGACGCCTCGACCGCCGCGCCCGCGACCGGGCGACACACCGGTCCCGCACGGGGGCGACGACAGCCCTTCGCCGCTCCCGTGGACCACCGGGCACCCGAACCGGTGCGCCCGCCCGAGGTTCCGGCGGACCCCGACGGTCTACCGCGCCCGGAATCCCCCAGAACCTACTCCCGCTAGGGCCCGACGCTCCGCCGCCCGGACGGACGACCCACGACGACACGGAAACGGATACCACCCCCTATGAACCCCCGTCAGCGACGCGGCGTCCTGCTCATGGTCGTGGCCGCTATCGGCGCCGTCGCCGTGTTCGCCTCCGTCTTCACCTACGTCAACGGGCAGCAGGACCAGGGGGGCAGACTCGCCACCGTCCTGGAGCTGGTCGAGGACGTGGACGCCAACCAACCCCTCGGCCGGGACTCCTACACCGCCGTCGAGGTGCCCGCGTCGTACTTCGATCCCGAGGTCTTCATCTCGGACCTGGAGGAGATCGAGGTCCCCGAAGGGCAGGAGCTGGTCGCCGCCAGCCACCTGGCCAAGGGGTCGATACTCCAGCTCGGCATGGTCAAGCCCCAGCCGACCCTGGCCGCCGGAGAACGCGAGATCGCCATCATGGTGAACGCCGAGAACGGGCTCGCGGGCAAGGTGGGTCGGGGGTCCGTGGTGGACATCTACGGCACCTTCCAGCCGCGTGACCACGGAGAGGCCTGCGCGACCCGGATCGTCACCGCGGTGGAGGTCCTGGACATCGGCGAACTGCGCAGCCAGGAGTCGGAGTCCGGTGGCGTGGCGGGCGTCGTCCCGGTCACCTTCCGTCTCTCCCCGGAGACCGCGCTCCAGCTCGCCTACGCCGAGGAGTTCGCGACGAAGCTGCGGATGGCCCTGGTCAGCGCGGCGGGAGGCGGCGACCCCGGGGACACCCAGGTGTGCAGCGGTGACTTCGACGCGGTCTTCGGCGACGGACTCGGCGGAACCGGCCAGAGTCCGCAGAACGACGAGCGGCGCACGCCGCGGGAAGGGTGAGTGAGCGGTGAACTTCCGAGTCCTGGCGGGGATGCCCACCTCCGAGACGGAGATGGTGATCGCGGCGCGCTTCGAGGAGCTGGCCGCCGCCGACCTCGTCTCGTGCCGCCTCACCAGCACGGACCTGATCAACGGGGCGGGCGAGTACCCCGACCTCGACGTCGTCCTGGTGCACCAGGAGTTGGGCCCCTCCCCGGTCTTCGACACGATCCGGGACCTGTCGCACCGCCACCCGCAACTGGCCATCCTGCTGGTCTCGCCGTCGATGGACCCCGACACCTTCACCGCCGCCATGGAGGCGGGTGCCCGGGGCGTGCTCCCGGCCGACTCGGGGGCGACCGAGTTGGAGACCCGGGTGGCCCGGGCGGCCGAGTGGTCGCGGACGTTGCGGCGACACCTCGAGTCGGCGTCGCTGGACCTTCCCGTCTCCGGGGTGCGCGGCAGGATCGTCACGCTCAGCGGTGCCAAGGGCGGGGTGGGCACCACCACCTGCGCGGTGCACCTGTCGCTCGCGGCGGCCCGGCGGGACCGGCTGGTGTGCCTGGTGGACCTGGACCTCCAGGCCGGGGACCTGCCCGCCTTCCTCAACCTCCAGCACCGCAGGTCGATCGCGGACCTGGTGGACGCGGCCGACGACATCAGCCCGGGCATGCTCGCCGAGACCCTGTACGTCGACCCGCGCGGCCCGCACGTGCTCCTGGCCCCGCAGCACGGTGAGCGCGGTGAGGACGTCACGGCCAGGGCCACCCGTCGTATCCTGAGCGCCCTGCGCTCCCGGTACGAACTGGTGATCGTGGACTGCGGTTCCACGATGAACGAGGCCACCGCCATGGCGGTGGAGGTGGCCGACAGGTCCGTGGTGACGGTGACCCCGGACGTGCCCGCACTGCGCGGCGCCCAGCGATTGATGGCCATGTGGGAGCGCCTCCAGATCCGCTCCCACGAGGACGTGTACTCGCTGGTCACCCGGCACAGCCGCAAGAACGAGATCCAGCCGGACTTCCTCCAGCAGCTGTTGGGCACGAAGGTGCTGCGCACCCCGGTTCCGGCCGCCTACCGGGCGTTGGAGCCCGGGGAGAACAGCGGCGATCCCACGAAGGTGACGGACGAGGGGCTGCGCAGGGCCTTCGCCCGGTTGGCCTCAGAGCTCGACCTGCTCGTGCCGCCCGCCGCGACCGCGAGCGGTATCGGCCCGGGCCGCCACACCACACCCTCGGGCGGGCTTCCACAGGGGTTGGCGGGGCTGGCCTCCCGGCCCCCCACGCAGACCGGCCCCACCACCCGCGACGTGTCCGGGTTCCTCAACTCCCTGGGGGCGGAGTCGGCCGGACACCCGACCTGGCCGACCAGCCCGCCTTCCTGGGGGCCGGGTCCCCGACTCCCGGGGGGCGGCGGTACCGGTGGCTGACGCCCACGGGGCCCACGGGTCGTGCCGGAGCCCCCGGGGGGACCGGGGCGCCGTTCTCGTCGAGTTCGCGGCGACGGTCCCGTTCATGATGCTGGCCCTGGCCCTGGTGTGGCAGGTGCTGCTGATCGGCGTCACCTCCATGTACGCGTCCCACGGGGCCTCCGAGGCGGCGCGCCAGGCCTCCGTCACCCCCGACGACCCGGACCGAGTCGACGAGGAGGCCCGCAAACGCGTCCGGGCACCGTGGAACGGCGCGGACGTGATGTCCACGGAGGTCGTCGACCGCGACGGCACGCGGTTCGCGCGGGTGAGCCTGGAGATGCCGGTGTTCATGCCCGGGGTGACGGTTCCGTGGACCCTCACCGGTGAGGCGAAGGTGGTCACCGAGGTCCGTCCCAGGCACACCGTCGAGACGGAGCCGGAGGAAGAGCTCTGAACCGCACACCAGCTTCCGGTCACGCGTCGGGCCCGCGCCGCCTTCTGTTCGGCGACCACCCGCGTTCGGACCGGGGCGGCCCCCTCCTGGAGTTCGCGGCGATCCTGCCGGTGCTGCTGTTCACGGCGGTGGTGGCGATGGAGGTCTTCCTGGCGTTCACGGCGATCGAACGCATCGAGTCCGCCGCCAGGGCCGGGGCGCGGGTCGCCGGAACCCAGCAGTTGTCCGGGGCCGAGGCCGCCGCCCGCGCCGCCCTACCCGGTTGGTTGGACGGCGCCACCGTCACCAGCGGGGCCAACGAGAGTGACGGGTACTTCGTGGAGGTCTCGCACCCGCTGCCGATCGTGTTCTCGTCGGTGGACCTGAACCTCACGCTGACCCGACGGGTGGACATGCCGAACGTGTGAGTCACGGGTTTCGGGGCGCCACGGCGGCACACGCAAGGAGGAGACGAGGGACATGGGGCTGAAGGACCGTCTGGAGGAGGACCGCGGCGTCGACGAACGCGCGGACCGCGGCAGTGTCACGCACTGGCGGCGGCGCCTCCTGGAGGAGATCAACCTGGAGGACCTGACCCAGCTGACGCTCGCCCAGCGCCGCGTCCGCCTGGAGAGGGTGGTCGGACACCTCCTGTCCCGCGAGGGTCCGGTGCTGTCGGACCGCGAGCGGTCGGTGCTGATCCGACGGGTGGTGGACGAGGCCCTCGGTCTGGGGGTGCTGGAGCCGCTGCTGGCAGACGAGAGCATCACCGAGATCATGGTGAACGGGCCCGACAACGTGTTCGTGGAACGTGGCGGCCGCATGGAGCGCATCGACGCCACGTTCAACGGCGAGGAACAGCTGTACCAGACCATCGACCGGATCGTGTCGCTGGTCAACCGGCGTGTGGACGAGGCCTCGCCGATGGTGGACGCGCGGCTGCCCAGCGGTGAGCGGGTCAACGTCATCATCCCCCCTCTGTCGCTGTCCGGTCCGGTCCTGACCATCCGCCGGTTCCCCAAGCCCTACCCCATCGAGGAACTGGTGCGGATGGGCAGTCTGGACCAGCCGACCGGGGTGCTGCTGTCGGCGATGGTGCGGGCCCGCTTCAACATCGTGGTGTCCGGTGGTACCGGCACCGGCAAGACGACCTTCCTGAACGCGTTGTCGGCCTTCGTGCCCAGCCAGGAGCGCATCGTCACGATCGAGGACTCCGCGGAACTCCAGTTGATGCAGGAACACGTGGTGCGGCTGGAGTCCCGGCCCGCCAACATCGAGGGCCGGGGCGAGATCGCCATCCGCGACCTCGTGCGCAACGCGCTGCGGATGCGCCCGGACCGCATCATCGTCGGCGAGGTCCGCGGCACGGAGACCATCGACATGCTCCAGGCGATGAACACCGGGCACGACGGCTCCCTGGTGACGGTGCACGCCAACTCCGCCGACGACGCCGTCCACCGGTTGCAGACCCTGGCGACCCTGGGCGAGGGAAACGTGCCCTACGAGGCGATCCGGGACCAGATCAACAACGCCGTGGACGCCGTCGTCCACCTGGGCCGCTGGCCGGACGGGTCGCGGCGGGTCAACGAGATCTCCGTGGTGTCGTCGCGGCGGCGCGAGGAGTTCCGGCTCGACCGACTCATGGAGTTCGCGGCGCTGCCGGTGAACCCCGACCGCTCCGTGGAGGGGCGGTTCCGGCACCATCCGCTTCCCCGCCACGTGGCGAGCCGGATCTACCACGTGGGAGAGAGCATCCCCTCCGTGTTCGGTGTCGTGTCCGACGACCGCTCCCGGGGAGACCGGTGAGGGGCCGCACCGCGTCGCCGACGCGGTGTGCAGGTCGCGTGTTCGCGGGTCGAGGGACGGCTCCGGCTCGAAGGGAGTCAGGGTGAACTGGCAGGTCATGGTGATCCTCGGCGGTCTCGCCCTGGTCCTGGCCGTGATGTTGTGGGCGCTGTGGGAGTTCGTGGCCAGCGCCGAGCAGCGGCGGCTGATCGCCGCGCGTAGCGCCCTGGAACAGGCGGAGTACGAGGCGTCCACGCCGCTGGCCCGGTGGGACGCCCGGCTGCGGCGCACGCAGTGGGGCTCCCGGCTGGCCCGTCGGATGGCGCGGTCGGGCACGGACGTGCGTCCGGCGACGTTCGTCCTCGCGCTGGTGGGCGGGGCCCTGTTGGCGGTCGTGGTGGTGTGGCAGGTGCTCGCGCCGTTCTTCGGGCTGTTGGCGGCGGCCGGCGTGGTGTTCCTGTTCTTCTCCTACCTGCGCAGGGCCGAGGCCAAGCGCCGGGAGGAGTTCACCAACCAGCTGCCGGACCTGGCACGGGTACTCGGCAACGCGACCTCGGCGGGGCTGGCCCTGCCGACGGCGGTGGCCATCGCGGCGGACGAGCTGGACGGCCCGGCCGGAGAGGAGCTCGGCCGGATGGCGGAGTCGATGAAGCTGGGCGCGAGCTTCGAGGAGGCCATCGCCGACCTGCGCCAGAGGATGCCGTCACGGGAGCTGGGGGTGCTGCTGTCCACGCTGGTGGTGGCGTCCCGGTCCGGAGGTTCCCTGGTGACGGCGCTGCGCAACATCTCCACCACGCTGGAGAGCCGCAAGGAGACCCGACGCGAGGTGAACACCATCCTCAGCGAGACGACCTCCACGGTGTGGGCGCTCGGGTTCATGTCGGTGGGTGCCCTGTTCATGATCAACGGCATCGAGCCCGGGATCATGCGCACGATGACGAGCACCGGTCCCGGCATCGCGGTGCTTCTGGTGGTGGCCGCCCTGTTCACGACCGGTTTCGCGCTGGTCGCCCGCATCACACGGTTCAAGATGTAGCTGTCGGCGGCGCCGCCGCGGTCTCCTCCGACAGCTCCCGCACCTAAGGACACCCCCGTGAACCTCCCGCTCCTGGCCCCGCTGGCGGCCGCGCTCGCCTCGTCCCTGGTCGTCCTGCTCGCCTTCTACGGCCTGTACCTGACCCGGTCGCACACGCGGGTCCAAGTGGAGGACCCGCTCGACGCCCCGGTCATCGTCAAGAGCGACGAGACCTTCTTCCTGCACCGGATCACCGAACGGATCGGCCGCCCCTTCTCCAGGAGGCTGCTGGCGTCGATGAGTGAGCGCCAGCGGGCGTCGGTCTCCGCCCGCATCGAGGCGGCGGGGCGTCCGGACGGGCTGACCACGGAACGGTACGTGCGGCGCAAGGTCGGCGAGGTGGCCATCTACGGCTCTCTGGCGGTCCTGGTGCTGGTGGCGGACTCCAGTCCGATGCTCGCGCTGCTGGCGCTGGCCTTCACCGGGCTGACCGACCTGAACCTGTACGTGCAGACGCAGGAGCGCGCCGACGAGGTCCAGACGCAGTTGCCGGACTTCCTGGACGTCCTGGCCGTCACGGTGAGCGCCGGGATGTCGTTCCGCGCCGCCGTGGCGCGGGTCGCGGTGTCGATGCCGGGGGTGCTGGCGGACGAGTTCACCATCGCGCTGCGCCAGATGGAGCTGGGCACCTCCCGCCGGGAGGCCTTCGAGTCCCTGCGCCGCCGCAACCGCAACGAGTCGCTGAGCAAGTTCGTGACCGCCATCCAACAGGCCGAGGAACTGGGCGCGCCGTTGAGCGACACCCTGGTGGACATCAGCCGGGACATGCGCCTGGCCGACGCCCAGTACATGCGGCGCAAGGCCCAGCGCCTCAACCCGAGGGTGACGATGGTGACCGCCGCGACCCTGCTCCCGGGCCTGTTGATCCTCATCGTCGGCTCGATGTTCCTGGGCACCGACATCGACCTCGCCCTGCTGCTCGGGGGTTAGGCAAGGACGCCCGGGGACCGCTCGGTTCAGCGGCGTCCGCCGCCGACGCCCGGCAGCTGGCCGAGGGCGAACTCCAGGGCACGGAGGGCGTCGTCGCGGTCGGGCACCACGAGCAGCCGCTCGACCGCGTCGACCTCGCTCTGGGACGGGGTGTCCCTCAGGTCGCGGCGCTTGCGGGAACCGTAGAGGGCGGCCCAGACGAAGGCGGCGGCGGACAGCGACACGGCGATTCCCACGGCTCCCGCGTCGTCCATGGCGTTGGCTGTGAGCAGACAGGCCACGGTGAACAACGCGGCCCCGACGAAGGCGACCACACCGGTGAAGGCGGCCTCCCCGGCCAGCGCGCTGCGGCTCTCCTCCATGTTCCGCAGGCCGCGCAGCCGCAGCTGCGCGTTTCCGGCGCTCCGCGCGACACCGGCCACCGCTCGAACGGCGACGGCCGCCGCCCGCCGGTCTCCGGGAGGGGTCCGGAGAGCGCCCTGGGCCAGGGCCGTGCGCCACGGCCCTTGGGGGACTCGGACCAGGGCCCGCTCCAGCGACTCCTCCTCGGTGCGGCCGCTGGACAGCTCGACGACCAGGTGGGCGGTGAGGGTCAGCGGCCGGACGTCGACGCGCATGAGGGGTCCGGTGAAGCGGCCGCGCAGGGGCGAGGACCATCGTTCGTAGTCCCCGGCCAGGCGCACGGTGGTCGGGACGAGGCGGGCGACCTCCTCGTACACGGAACAGGGGCGGCCGACCTCACACGGGTGGCCGGGCTGTGCGCAGTGGTGTCGGGCCAGGACCGGTAGGGCCCCGCTCTCGATCGCCGCGCTCACGGTGGGGTCGTGCGGTGCCTCGGGGTCGTCAGCGGCGCGGGCGAGGTCGGAGAGGGTCATCCGGACCCCCCGATAGACGGGCGGCAGGTCCGGACGCAGCAGCGCGACCAGCCGGGCGACCTCCAGGTCGTGGCTCGCGCCGTGGTCGTCCTCGATCCAACGGCGTGCCGGTGATCCCGGCGGCAGCCAGTCGGTGAGCGAGCGCCGCCGGGTCGGGGAGGCCAGGAGCGCGACGGCACGGTCCCAGTTCGGGCGCATGGCCTCGGCCAGGTCGCCCGGGTGCAGGTGGAGTCCGTTGGCGAACGCGAACGCCTCCCCCGGGCGGGCGCGGGCGAGTGGTCTCCCAGCCCCTGACGGCGGCGGTCCGGACGGCGGTTCTCCGGACAGCGGGGGCCGCGCGGGGGCGCGGGGCGAGGGAACGGTCGCGCGGTCCGCTTCCGTGGGGGCGCCGATGAGGAGGGCGAGGAGTTCGGCAGCGGTGGGACGGTGTCGCGGGTCCTTGTCCAGGCACCGGGCCACCAGGGGTCCCAGGGCGTCGGGGAGTCCGCTGAGGTCGGGTTCCGCGGAGACCAGCCGGTGCAGGATCGCCGCCGGGTTCGGGCCGTCGAAGGGAGCCCGGCCCGTGGCCGCGAAGACGGTCACCGATCCCCAGGCGAAGAGGTCGATCGCCGAGGTCGACGGCCGACCCTCGATCTGTTCGGGTGCCATGTACCTCGGGGTACCGATGAGCGCGCTCGACAGCGTGCCCGCCCCCTCCAGCGCCCGCGCCACACCGAAGTCGATCACCCTCGGCCCGTCCGGAGCCAGCATGATGTTGGCGGGGGTGAAGTCGCGGTGGACGATCCCCGCACCGTGGATGGCCGCCAGGGCGGTGGTGGTGGCGACGGCCAGGCGGTGCAGGTCCGCGCCGGAGCGCGGTCCCTCCAGGCGCACGGTCTCGTGGAGGGTGCGTCCCTCCACGTACTCGGTGACGACCCAGGGGGTGGTGGCGGTCGGGTCCGCGTCGATCACCCGTGCGGTGCAGAAAGACGCCACTGTGCGGGCCAGCTCCACCTCCCGTGCGAACCGCTCCCGTACGCCGGGGTCACCCGCGTGCTGGGGGTGCATGATCTTGACCGCGCCGAGTCCGCCCTCGGGGTGTCGGCCCAGGTAGACCGAGCCGAATCCGCCGTGCCCCAGCAGACGGAGCAGCCTGTGGCCGCCGACGGTGGAGTCAACCCCTACCAAGATCCGTCCTCTCGTGTGACCGATGTGTGACGGAAGGTGGGATGTGCGGGCCCTCACGGGGGTTCGCTCCGTGACCGGATCGTGGCGAACCCCCGCGGAGCCGGGCCCGGGGGACGGTCGGCCCCCGGGCCCCCGGGCCCCCAGTCACCGGGGCGGGAGACGGGTCACCTGGGCGGGAAGGGGATCGAGGACAGGGTGGGGATCAGGGTGTCCTCCTCGAAGTCCAGGTGGGCCTGGAGTTCTTCGGTCAGCCGGTCGAGTTCGGCCATGAAGCGCGCGCGGTCGGCGGTGGCGACGTCGGCGAGCAGGGCCTCCAGTTCACCCCGGACGCGGTCGACCACGCGGTGCTCCTCCACCAGGCGCTCGATCGGTTCCCGCAGGTGCGGGAACCCCTCGGCGAGCCCGGGGAACATGGTGTCCTCGCCGGTGTGGTGGAAGTGCAGGGACTCGCAGAAGGCCAGGCAGTGCTGGCGGATCTGGAGGTTGAGCCCCACGCCGGAGTCGGTCGCCGAGGCGTCCCGCCCGGCAAGGTAGCGCTCGGCCTCCACCCGCACGTTGGCGAGCTGGCCGCGCAACCAGGTGTGGACCTGGACGAGCTTGTCCGCGAGGTTGTCCGCCTCGTCGGGGCCGAACGCGGGCGGGTGCTGCAACTCGACCACCGGAAGCAGCCGCTCCGTCTGTTCCTGGTACTCGCCGTACCCCGGCAGGCGGCGGACGATCTCCTGGAAGACACGGTCGCGTTCCCCGCCCTCCAACGGGACGGCGACGGACTCGCGGGGGTCCTCTCCCGGAAGCTCCACGGTCACCATCGGGTGGGCGAGCAGGTGACGGTACCAGGCGGGGTGCTCCGGGGCGCCCCCGGCGGAGCCCACCACGAACACCCGGTCGTCGATTCGGACGAAACCGAGCGGGTTGGTGTACTCGTGCCCCGAGCGCTCTCCCTTGGTGGTGAGCAGCAGCAGGTCGCCGCCGGCGAACCGGCCGCCCACACGGCCTCCGTTGGCCCGGAACTCGGTCACCACCGCCTCGTTCCAGGAGCTCACCCTGGGGGCCGGACGCTGGTGCGGGCCGACCGGCGGTTGGTCGGCGGGGGTCGACGCGGAGTCGTGGTCGGCGGGGGTCGACGCGGTGTCGTGGTCGGTGCTGTCGTGGGTGTTCTGGTCGTGCTTGTCCGTCAAGGGACGGTCCTCTCACTGGTGTGGAGGCGGACGCCGCCGAGGGCGCGATGGCGCGCTCGAACTCCGAAAGGCCCGTACGGTTCGGGAGCGGGGCAGGTCACCGGGCAGCCGTCGGGTCGGGAGGGGTCGGAGGAGTCCGCCCGGAAGGGTGCGGTGGGCACCGAAGGGCGGTGGGGCGGCCGAGGCGCGGCCCGGGTGCGACGGCGGGGCGGACCCGCGGGGCCCGGAGTCACCGGGGCCGGAGGCTCACGGTCCCGAAGGACGTGTCGCACCGGAGCCGCGAACGGCTCGGCCCGCTCAGACGCGGAACGTGGTGTGTGTGCTCACGATGGGCTCCCCGAAAGATCATGGCGCCTCCATGCTTCCGGCCGGCCCACTGCTCTTTGGCCGGGAACACGCGACGCACCACCACCTTAGGCGCCCGTTCCGGTGGGGACAAACCCACCCGAAGTCTCGTGCGGGCCCCCTCGGCCGGGGGCCGAGGTCTCCGTAGCTTCGTCGTCGGGTCCCGAACCCGGACCTGCCCCGCAGCCGCGTCGACGAGAGAGTCACCATGAGCAGCTCCCCCCGCCCGCCCTCCAACGGAACCCCACCGCCCCCCTCCCCCGGACGCTCCCTCGCACCGGACCTCGCGCGCGGGTTCATGCTGTTGTTCATCGCGCTGGTCAACGCCCAGTTCTTCCTCACCCACTCCGAGACCGTTCGTTCCGTCGCCGACCAGGTGCTGGTGCTCGTCCAGAGCACCCTGGTGAACGGGCGAGCGATCCCGTTGTTCTCCCTGCTCTTCGGCTACGGCACGGTGTGGATCATGCGGAGGGTGATCGACTCCGGCGGCGGGTGGGTGCACGCCCGCGTGGTGCTGCGCCGCCGCGGCTGGTGGATGCTGACGATCGGCCTGGCGCACGGGGTACTGCTCCTGCCGGTGGACATCGTCGGGGCCTACGGGCTCGGCCTCCTGCTGTTCGTGGGGTTCCTGCGCGCGCGGGACGCCGTCCTGCTGTGGTCGGCGGGGGCGGTCGCGGTCGCCTCCGCCGCTCTGAACACGCTCCTCAGTCTGGGAGGGGCGCTCGGGTCCGCACCCGAGGACGCCGCCACGGCGCCGGCGGTTCCCTCTCTCGTGGAGTCCGACTTCCTCGCGGCCTGCGCCGAACGGCTCGCCGAGTGGGCCCTGTACACCCCGGTCACCCTGTTGTTCGTGGTGCTGCCGCCGTTGCTCGTCGGGATGTGGGCCGGTCGCCGGGGCATCCTGGAACGCCCCGAGGAGCACCGCGACCTGCTGGTACGCACCGCCGTCGTCGGCCTGGCGGTCGCCACGGCCGCGGGCCTGCCGGACGCCCTGGTGACCTCGGGTCTCCTGCCCGAGCCGGGACGGGTCCCCCTGACGTCACTGTGGATCGTGCACGACCTCGCGGGCTGGGCGGGCGGGCCCGGATGGGCGGCCCTGATCACCCTGGTCGCGTCCGGGCTGACCGAGCGGGCACGGGCCCGTGCGGGGCGCGCCGACGCCTCCCCCGGTCCGGTCGCCACGGCCGTCGCCGCCGTGGGCGAGCGTTCGCTGAGCTGCTACCTGACGCAGGCGGTCGTGTTCACCGTGGTGTTCGCCCCCTACGGTCTGGGATGGGGTGCCGGTGCGAGCGCGACGGTGGCCGCCGGGGTCGCGGTCCTCACCTGGAGTCTGACCGTGGTCCTCGCCGAGGCCTCCCGGCGGCTGGGGCTGCGCGGACCGGCCGAGGTGCTGCTGCGGAGGCTGACCTACGCCCGCGTCCACCTGCCGTCCGGCGACCGGAGATCGCACTGACACCGGGGCCGTCGCGGCGCTCCGGGGGTCGGACGCCCGGGCTCAGTCGCCGCCCCGCCCCCGAGGACCGTCCGCAGGGCAGAGCGTCATGTCGTTCTCACCGGGAAGGGTTCCCGGAAGGGCGAAGTGGCCCGAACCGAGCCGGTCGGCGTCCCGCCACTCCTCGGTACCGTCCACGTCGTAGCAGTGGCCGCTGGGGTCATGGAGCAGGGCGCCCGAGTACGCGGAGGGCCGGTAGGCGATTCCGGCGCGCTCCGGCGCCCCCGGGACGAGGACGGAGACCTCGGCGGTCGGGTTCTGCGGGCTCAGTTCGGCGAGGACGGTCATGGGAACGCCGAGCTCACTGCCGCTTCCTCCCCTGACGACCTCCTTGTCGACGCCCCCGTTCCGGTCGGGGTCGAGCGGGGTCAGGGTCAGGAAGTCCTCTTCGTACACCCGGTGGCTGCCGACGTCGGGGAAGTAGGCGAGCTCGGCCGTGAACTCGACGCCCTCGCCCGTGTCGCGTACGCCGGTCAAGCACACGCTCATCACCGGAAACGCCTCTACGAGGGAGGTGACCAGACCGAAGTCGACGGTGTCGTGGTCGAGCGGGGAGACGAACGGCCACACCTCGGGATCGGAGTTCGGCTCGCCCTCGGGGCCGGGCACGAGCAGAGCCGCGTAGGTGTCGGGGGACACGGCTCCCGAACCGAAGGGCCGCCACGGGGCGTGGTCCTGCTGCGCGCTCAACCGTTCCTCGTCGTCGCAGGCCAGCGAGGTGACGACGTCCTCCGGGATCTCCTCGTGCTCGGGACCGGCCGGTTCGTCGGTGGTCTCCTCGGCCACCACGGTGTCGGCGGGTGACGCGGCGAGGGTGTCGAACAGGAGGTAGCCGCCGCCCAGTACCGCGACCATCCCGACCGCGCCCACGGCGAGCCACAGACCGACCCCGCTCCGGGAGTCGGTGTCCTCGTCCGTGTCGAGGCCGCTCCCGGCTGCCTCGGCCTCGGACGGACCGCGCCCGCCGCCCGTCGCGGGTCCGAACAGGTAGTCGGCCCCGCCCCTTCCCGCCGTCCCCGCGCTACGCGTTCCGGGGGCGGGCCCGTCCCCGAACCCCGTCGCCGGTCGCGGGGTGTGACCGTACGCCTCGGCCGCGGCCTCGGGCCCCCAGGCGTCCTCACCCAGCGGGTCGGGGTCCGCGCCGGGACCGGGGGCCGGACCGGTCCCCCCGGAGTGCGCGTCGGCGGAGGATCGGGCCGGGGCGTCGGACGCGCCCGGAGCGGGCGCGGCGGCGAGGGCTCCGGGACCACTGGAGGCGTCGGCGGAACCGGGGACACCGGGAGTGCCCCGCCCGCCCCGGTCCTCAGCCCGGGCGAACCGGGCCCAGTGGTCCCGGTCGTACCAGCTCACGTCCGGCCGGGGCCAGTGCCGGGCGACGAGCCCGCGCAGCTGCCCGGGCCAGGTGTCGGCGGTCGACCGTTCGTCGATGCCCAACAGCAGCAGGCACTCCAGGTAGGCGTCCTCGGCGGTGGGTCTGCGTTCCGGGTCCGGGGAGAAGGCGCGCAGGAGGAGCGGGCGCAGGTCCTCCGGGAGCGCTCTCAGGTCGACCCGCGACTCACGGGCGCGACGCGCCATCTCCCACAGGATCTGCCCGGGGACCCGCCCCGGGGTGTGACCGGCCGGAGAGGCGCCGAAGGGCGGTTCACCGGTGGCGGCGAACACCACGAGACAGGCCCAACCGTGCACGTCGGAGCGGTGAGTGGCGGGCGAGCCCTCGTAGCGCTCGGGGGCCAGCCAGCCCAGGCTGGTCCCGCTCTGCACCGACGCGGCGTCGTCGACGCGACGGGGCACGCCGAAGTCCAGGAGCCGGGGACCGCCCTCCGTCACCACCAGGTTGTCGGGCCGGACGTCTCCGTGCACGGAACCCGTGGCGTGGGTCGCGGCGAGCGCCTCGGCCAGTCCGGCGGCCAGCACGAGAAGCGGGTCTCCGGTGAATCGACCGTGCGTCCGCACGTGCTCGGCCAGGTCTGGTCCCGGCAGGTGGTCGATCACGGCCCATGGTCGGCCCTCGTGCGTCCCGGAATCCCGGGCTCCCGCCGCGCACACTCCCTCGACCCGACCCGTCGCCGCCCGGCCCCCGGAGTCGTCCGCGGGGGCCCATTCGGCACCGGCGAGGCGAAGCGAGACCGGTTCGTCCTCTGGCGAGACGGCGGCGAAGAGGGTGCTCACACCGTCGGCGCCCAACCGCCCGACCAGGCGATATCGGCCCACCTGGAGCGGGTCACCGTCGGTCAGGGGGGCGACGTTCGGCGGCAGAGCGGGGAGGGAGAAGTCCATTGGGGGGCAGCTTTCCACACATCAGGAACGGTTGTGGTGGGCTGTGCCGGGATAGCACATTCGATCCCTTTTCCCTGCGAACCTACCTAATTCGTGAGGCATCCGATACGGCACTCCTCCTCTTTCGCGCACGCGCCACTTCCCTTCCGGCCCGGCGCGCGAACTCCGGGGAGCGCACCCTCCCGCGCGGCTCCGAACCGGTGTCACCCCTGATCACCGGGGTTCACGGGATGCGTCCCGGTCGTCGCCACCGTTGCCGAACCGTCTCACCGCGACCTCCGCCCCCGGACACAGTGGGTGAGGACGTTATGGGAAGGAGAGGAAATCGGTGCACTGCTCCGTGAACCCGGACCCGACCGGCGGGTGACCGGAGCGCCTGTCCCCGGGGCCCCGAGGGCGGCCCGCCACTCGGCCCCCGCCCGGGCCGCCCTCCGGGAGATCGGGGGCGCCGACCACTCGGGCCACATCCGGCCACTGGCGCGCCGCGGGACCGGCTGGCGACCACCGGCGGGGAGCCGTTCCGGGAACACGCCCGCGCCCGATCCCACCAGCGCGGCAACCCGCGCCCACGGCGCCTCCGCGTACCACCGGGGAAACAGGAACGAAACTCGGCCCCGCCACAGAGCGGACACCGGACCGAGCACGACGCGAACCACCGGCACCACCGCTGATAGCGTTTTTCGAAGCCCGCTTCACGACACGAGAAGACCATGGCTGACGACACCCCTCCGCGGGCCACCGAGCCCGACGCCGGTACCTCCCCCGCACCCGGCGGCGCCGCTCCTGCGACCACTCCGCCGACGAGGACTCCCGCGCGGGACGCGTCGGAGGGGGACGCGCCGGAGGGGGACGCGCCGCCACCCTTCCCCCGACTGGTCGGAATGGTCGCGGGCAAGGCACTCCCCCTCTACCTCTCCATGGTCGCCACCGTCATCGGGACCATGGTGACCGCCGGGGTCCTGGGGCACACCGGAACCGCCGTTCTGGCCGCCTACGCCGTGACCGTCTCCCTGTACAACCCGGCCGCGATGGTGGTCCAGGGAGCACTGCGCGGATCGATGCCCTTCGTCGCCCAGCACAGGGACCGCCCCGAAGCCCTCGCACCCACCCTGCGCGACTCCCTCTGGCTCGCTCTGTGCATGGGGCTGCTCGGCGGCACCGTGGTCGCGGCAGTACCACTGGTCGCCCGGCTGGTGGGTGTCCCCGCCGAGACGACGGCCGCCTTCGGGCCGTTCCCCCTCCTGATGGCGCTCGCCCTCCTCGCCAACGCCTTCCAGTCCTGCGCCACCGTCCTGCTCATCGGCCTGGGACGGTCGAAGCAGGCGATGACCGTGGGACTGCTCGGCACCGTGTCGTCCGTGGCCCTGACCCCCACCCTGGTCCTCGTCGCCGGCCTGGACATCACCGGCGCCGGGATCGCGATGTTCCTCACCGCCCTCACCACGGCGGCCACGGCCCACGTGCTGCTGCGACGCGGAACCGGACCGACCCCGCGCCCTTCGGGCCCCATCGCGCCGAACTGGCCCGGGATCTGGCACATCGCCCGGGTCGGGCTGCCCATGGGCTCGACCATGCTGATCAAGTTCGGCGTGCTGGGCCTGCTCGCGATGGCCGCGGCCCGGATCGGTCCTGTCGAGGCCGCCGCCCACCAGGTGATGATCACGTTGGCGACCTTCGTCTTCCTCCCGGCGACCGCCACGGGGCAGGCCGCGGTTCCCTTCATGGCGCGCGCCGCCCCCGGGGCCGAGATCTCCGAGGGCACCCCGCGGCACGGTTTCGGTGAGGTCCGCCGGGCGATGGGCGCGGGCCTGGCCCTGGCCCTGCCGGTCGTCGCGTCGAGCATGCTGCTGGTCTGGGCGGTGTCGGGGCCGATCGTCGGGGTCTTCACCCCCGACCCCGCGGTCGCGTCACTGGTGGCGGCGCTGATCCCGGTCCTCTTCGTGGTGGTCCTGGCCGACGGTGTGCAGGCCGTGCCCGGGATGGGGCTCCTAGCGCTCAAACGCACCACCCCCACCCTGTACGCCTTCGCCGTGTGCTTCGGACTGCTGGCGCTGGCCGCCTTCCCGGTCGCCTCGTCCGGTGGGCTGGCCTGGCTGTGGTGGGCCTACGCGCTCGCCAACCTCGGCCTGGTCGTCGGGCAGGGCGGCGGATTCCTCCTTCTGACCCGGGGCCGGGGCTGAACGGGTGCCCCCGCCCCGGGGAACGGGGGCGCAGAGCGGAGGCGGATGGCCCGGGAAGGGTGGTTCGGGGTCGGACCCACCGTTCCCCGGCACGAACCGCCGTCCGCGCCCGGAACGGACCACTCCATGCGGGACTCGCATAGATCCCGTGACGCGGCCCGCCGACTCCCGCGTGACCGGTCGGGTTCCGACCCACGACCCAGGACCCACGAGCGGCGCGGGCCACCGCCGAGCTGGCACGGCCCCGCGTTTCATCCGGGGAACAACACGGCGTTCTCCGGTAACGACCATTCGTATTCACCCCGAAAACCCCCCGGGTAATACGCGCCTTCACCATTTCGCCACCCCGCCGCGGACGCGTCGGTCCGCGCACCGCGCCACAGGGAGCCTGAACCGCTCCGAACGCGACTCCCGGCGGCGACGCGACCGCGCGCTCCTGAGGGCACCGCGCCCGCGCCGCCGCGAGCGGGGGAACCGGACAGTCGGCCCACCACAGGGAACACCGCCCGATGCCACGCGCCTGGTCGCAGAAGTCCGCCCCGTGAGCGCGTGGAGAGCCCCACGAGCCCCCGGAGACGCCCGTGGCGACCACACCCGCCACCGCCGCACCGGTGTGGCGCCACGCGGCCTCCCGCCCCACGAGGGCCTCGCGAGGGCCCTGCGCCACCGGATCAGCCGCCCCGAGGGTGTCCGGTTTCCGCCAAGCGATGACTTAAGACACCAAACCACCTACAAAAGACGGCGTCAGCGCGTCGCGCCCACCAATCCGGAGGCCGCCAATGACCACCCCGAGTGCACCACTCCAGGCACCCCGGGAATCAGATTGGGGAATTGCCTCGGAACGGCTGCGGAGCACCACCCGGCTGGGGCATACTCGGAACGTCGGCCGCCAGGCGGCGCGAGCTTCGAAGCCGGAGTCAGCGCCTACCCGGGCGTCCGTGTGGTGCGCTCTGCCTTTCGCGCATTCGTCCGTTTTCGGGACTCGTCCGTCGGTTCACGTTCACCGCGGTACGTGGTTTTCGAACGGGGACGTCATGGTGCGGCGAGGCGATAGAGTGCACCTGCGGGATCTCGCTTTCTCACGTTCGTCACACGAGAGAGACGCGGGTTCGACGGGGAACGGCACGTGGAAGTTCTGAATCTAGGGGGAACTTCCACCCAGGACGCTCCCACCCGCCGGGGTGGCGTTGGATTCGGGGGAATTCACGTTCGCCGAGCACGTGAATGTTCCATTCGCCATCAAGGGGACCGCCGTACCTCTGCTGCCCTCCGGACAACACCGCCGTCGGAGGGCAAAGGGGAACAGAGGGCGCGGAACCCGGTCACGAAGAGAAAAAAGGGGGGCCCACTCCGCTTCCACCACGGGGGGAACGGGAGCGGAGGCCAACCTCGACGTCGGCCCCGGACCGCGTCGGCTCACACGGAGCCGACCCGGCCGGGGTCGCCGTCGTCCCCATCGCACGGATGGGAGCGGCTGTCGAGCCCCCACCCTCATCGCGCATACGGCCGCCGATCGCCCCCGCCCCGGGTCGCAAGGCGCCCGCCCCACACCGCGGCAAGAATCCCGCAGGGTCGGGAACTCAGCGTGACCGGGCTTCGTTGCGACTGCGTGAGTGAAGACATGACGTGTCCGCGCCACCGGGCCGCGCCGGGGCGCACCCCCCGGCCCCTACCGCGCGCACGGCACCGGAGCGGCCTCCCGCCGCGCCCCGGACACCCCTCACCGGGGGTCGCTGCAACTCAGTACGGTCTCGAGCAGGCCAGGGAAACGCCCGTCGAGGTCCTGGTCCCGCAACGAGACGAAGCAACGCGTGCCCTCGGTACGGTTCTGGACCACCCCGGCGTTGCGCAGGATCTTCAGATGATGGCTCAGGGTCGACTGAGCGATCGGCAGCTCGATGTCCTTCCAGGCGCGTTCGCCGTCGAACTCCGCGAGCATGCGCACGATCCGCATCCGCGTGGGTTCGGCGAGCGCCGACAGGACCGTGACCAGATCCACCTCCGACAGGGGCGGATGCTCGCGCCCGCGGGACGTCCCCCTGGGAACCAAGACCCCACCTCCACTTCCTCCGCCGTACGGCCGTTCCACGCGTTCACCCGGAGGGACCACCAGCCCTCCGACACCGGCCCGACGGCCGGGTCGGCCGACGACCAGGATTTGGCGTGCGTTCAGCGGCGAGTGTACCGTCAGTGTTCGATGTTCGTCGATCATCGAATGAACCAGGCCAGTGGGGGTAACTGAGATGTCGCAAACAACCGGGGGCACGGAGGCCACAGGACCGGCGAACCGGCCCGCCCTGTCCGTCCTGGACCACGCCAGCATCGTCGAGGGCTCCCACCCCGGCGAGGCCCTGCGCGACGCGCGCGAACTCGCCCAGAACCTGGAGCGCTGGGGTTACACCCGCTTCTGGCTCTCCGAGCACCACAACATGAGGGCCATCGCCAGCGCGGCCACCTCGGTCGCGCTCGGTTTCATCGCCGAGGGCACCTCCACCATCCGGGTGGGGTCCGGCGGCGTCATGCTCCCGAACCACTCCCCGCTGGTCATCGCGGAACAGTTCGGCACCCTGGAGTCCCTGTACCCCGGACGCGTCGACCTCGGCCTCGGCCGCGCCCCGGGCACCGACCCCCGGACCATGCGGGCGATGCGCCGCGACTCCTCCGCCTCCTCGACCTTCCCTCAGGACGTCCAGGAGCTGCGGTCGCTCTTCGAGCCCGCCAGCCCCGGCCAGCCGGTCCGCGCCGTCCCCGGCGAAGGCCTGCGGGTACCCCTGTGGATTCTCGGTTCCAGCCTCTTCGGTGCCCAGCTCGCGGCCCACCTGGGTCTCCCCTACGCCTTCGCCTCGCACTTCGCGCCGAGCGCGCTCCACGACGCGCTCGCTGCCTACCGGGCAGACTTCGCGCCCTCCGACCAGGCCGACAGGCCGTACGCGATGGCCGGGATCAACGTGGTCGTCGCCGACACCGACGCCGAGGCGAAGAGGCTGTTCACCTCCCAGCAGCAGGCCTTCCTGGGCATCATGCGCAACGCGCGCGGCCTGCTCCAGCCACCGGTGGAGAGCTCCGCCATGGACACGATGTGGCGGCCCGGAGAGAAGGAGCAGACCGACGCGATGCTCCGCTACTCCTTCGTGGGCTCCCCGGAGACCGTGCGCGCCAAGATCGACCTCTTCGTCGCCGACACCGGTGTGGACGAGCTGATGGTCTCCTCGATGATCCACGACAAGAAGGCCCGGTTCCGCTCCTACGAACTGCTGGCCGACCTCTTCGACCTGGAGGCCCCCGCCGCGGGCTGACCACGGTCGACACGAAGCCCTGACCGGGGGTACTGGTCAAGGGCGCGGTTCCGGGCCAGGCAGGGCCCGGAACCGTTCTCCCCGGTCACTGGGGTGTGGGGCGGGGCCCAAGGCCCCGCCCCACACTTGTACCCGGCTCGGAACCAGGGCCGGCCGACCTCCCGAACCCGACTCCGCCGCAGGTCCCTTTCGTCGCGCCGACTAGCGTCCGCCCGACCGGCCCTCCTGCTCACGAAGGGCCACACGGTCCAGCTCCCTACGAGCCGGCCCGCTGAGGGGGATGCGTCTCCACCACCAGTTCTCCGCGACCCTGCCCTCCACCTCGGGTTCGGCCAGCGCCAGCCGCTCGGTGCCGTCCTCCTCCGTGAGGCGTCGGAACCGCTCGTCCGCGTCGGCCAGGGCCGCGTCCACACTCGCGGTGTGCTCCGTACCCAGCGTCGCGATGCCCCGGTCGACGAAGTCACGCAGGACCAGCGCCGTGACCAGGTCGTGGACGCCACAGGCGGAGGGGTCGGCGTCCGACAGGTCGAGGTCCTCCCGGAGCCTGCGCACATGGGTGTGCCAGGCGCCGAGCAGGCCCAGCAGGCCGAACTCGTGACCGGTGGGAATCCGTACCGGGAACTGCTCGAGCCGGTCCAGCTCCTCGGGCGCGAAGTAGCGGAGGAACCACTCCCCCGCCTCCGGTTCCGCAGCCATGGGAATCTCCTCGGTTGGGTTGGGACAGGATTCGGTCGGGGCCCGGGACGCCCGGGGCGGGGAGCGGAGCCGGTCGGATCGCCACCGGCCCGGATCGAGGAGCACGGCCCCACACGCCCTCACCACCCTCGCAGCTCCGCCGCTCCCGCTCACCGCCGAGCGGAACACCATGCGCACGGCGCATCGCCGGGCCCCCGACCCCTACCCGCCCCCTCCTACTTACGCGCCCCACGCGCTCCACCGGTTCACTCTTCGGTTCCCCGGTTCCGAGAGGCCAATCCGTTCGCAGGTTACGCGGTCGCGGAAGCACAGCCCAGGCGCCCTTCCAGGGGCGGGAATCCGCCGCCGGCCGTCAGTCGCCGCCCCCGCCGCCGCTGTCACCGCCACCGCCGGAGTCGCTCCCCCCGCCATCCCCGGAGTCGCCGTAACCACCGTCACCACCGGAGGAACCGCCTCCGCCCGAACCCGAACCGCCGGAACCACCGCTGTCCCCGCCCACCGAGCACAGCTCCGCGATCTCGCACAGGCTCGCCCAGTCGAGTTCGAGGCCCTCCCGCGTCTGCGGGGTCTCCTCCCCCACCCGGTGACGACTCTCCTGGACCACTCGGACCGACCCGGTGTCGGTCACCACCCGCACCGAGTCGTCACCACCGCCGACGCGCTCGCGACGCCTCGGCCCGGCCTCCCGCCCCATACGCCCGAGTCCTACCACGGCCATGTACCGCAGGGCCACCTCGCGCTCCATCGACCGCCCCCGGGCGCCACTGACCGCGAAGTCCACCTCCGCCTCCCCGACCAGCTCCCGCCCCGCCGGGGTCCTGGTGGAGGCGTTCCGCCCTCCCCGGGCCAGGTACAACGCGACGGCCAGACCGTTCACCACGGAGAGGACGGCGCCGAGCACCACCAGCGCGACGGACCACCCGTCCGGTTCCCGCACACCCACCAGGACCAGGCCCCCGACCACCAGTCCCGACCCCACGAAGGACAGCCGCTGGGCGATCCACCCCCCGTCATGGAAGTCGGCCAGCGTCTTGGTGAGCTCCCCCGAATGGGCGATCAGGCGCCGTTCGGCCAGCCGCTCGCGCACCCGGTCGACCCCCCGGCTGAAGGTGGCGGTCCGGATGATCCCGCGTGCGGTCAGACCGGTCCGGTTCTTGAACGCCTTGACGATGTCCCTGCGGACCTGATCCTTCTCGGTGACATAGGCGTTCGACGGGCCGACCAGGGTGAAGAACCCTCCCCTGGCCTGACGCCGGATACGACCCGACAGGAACAGGTCCATGAGTGCGACCTCCCCGACCCGGGTCGCACCGCCCACGAGACCGGCGAGCTCCGAGGGAGTGAGGTCCTGCGGCCGCTGCCGCACCCGAGGCACGGGGACCGCCGAGATCGCGGCAGCGATGGATCGGTGCGCGGTGACGACCTTGACCAGCGGATACGCGCCGACGGCCAGGCCAGACAGGGCCCCCAACAGGGGAATCAGCACCATGGCGTCCAAGATTCGGGCCTTTCTGGGAGGCCGACCCGAGGGGGCCGACCGGAAGAATCCTCAGCTGGGGCGGGGGCGACCCCGAGGGGACGAGGAGGCGGGAACGGGACAATTCAATACCATCGACCCGACACACCTCCGGCCTGGGCGGTCACCTTCCAGCAGCCCCCTTCGCGGAACGCACCCGCGCCCCCTGCACAGACACACCATGTCTCGAGGAACCCGGACACCATGTGCGATCATTCGGGCACGAGTGGCACCGCGCCCTTGAACGCCGCTCCCCCTAGCACTTCTCACCCAACCCATGATCTCCAGAGCCGAAATTCGCTTGGCCACATCCGGCCAATCTCAGGGGATGCACCTGACCGCGTGTCACATAGTGGGGTTTTGTAGCCTCTGAGGCCCCACCCCCGGGACCCCGGTGAGCCAACACTCCGGGCACCGGAGGCAGATCCAGGCAGCGGCACACAACCCCGCGGCCCTTCGAGGAGAAGATCCCATGCACAGCTTGCACCGACTGTGGGCGACCCTCATCACGCTGAGCCTGCCCATCGCGTACCGCAAGAGCGACAGGGGCGCAGGGTTCATCGAATACGGCGCCATCATCGTCTTCGTGGCTCTCGTGGCAGGGGTCATCATGACCTCCGGCCTCGAGAATCGCATCGTCAACGGAATGACGTCCGCTATTGATCGGATTTTCCGGTCGGAATAGACGAGGACCGCAGGGCCACGACCAACGCGGAGCGTAAAACGGAACATGTCGACCAGCGGACAGAGGAACGGGAAGACATTGCCCCCGAGAACCGAGAGACCTCCTCTGGGGAACCGAGTATCTTGGGCAGGATTCGCCAGTACTCTCATCCTCCTCAGCGCGACCGGCTGTGTCGTCGGTTCGGAAGAACCGGGAAACCCTGACCGCAGCCCGCCCGTTTCGACAGGGTCACCTGCCCCCGGATCTGGTCCCGGCCCCGGCTCCGGCGCTCCCGACGCGCTCGCCAGCTCGTCGTCCACCTCCACGGAAGTCGGCCCAGAACTCCTCGTCGAGGTCACCGCCCTGGAGAGGCTTCAGAACGGCCTACTCAGACTCCGAGTCAGCATCACCAACACCTCTGACACCAGTTTCGATGTCGGAGTTGGGCTGGCTGAGGGCACCGAACGCAATACTGGGAGCGCCATCTCCCTCATCGACGACGCGAACCAGAAACGGTACTTGAGTCAGGAGCTCAGTGACGGAAGCTGTTTCTGTGGAGCGCTGAGCGGAGCGGTCGAGAGCGGTACGACGCAGGACCTGTGGGTGATCTACCCGGGAGACGGTGGAGAACTCGACAGGATGACGGTCACCACTCCCCTGACACCTCCCATGTTCGACATCCCGATCACCGAGGTTGCGGAGTCCGTCGACACCAACGACCTCGCCGAACCCCGGGTCCTCGACCTGACCATGCTTTCCGACAGCGTGGACGAGGACCAGACGGGCCGTTCGGAGAGCGGGGACGAGGTGAGCATCATCCTTTCCTCCGACGTCCTCTTCGAGACCGGGAGCTCCGATCTCAGCGACGAGGCCCAGGAGATCCTGGAGCAGGTGGCCCAGGAAATCGACGACGCGAGCTCTTCCGTCATCTCCGTCGACGGACACGCGGACAACACCGGCAGCGACTCCGTCAACACTCCGCTGTCCAAGGAGCGGGCGGAAAGCGTGGAGGCCACGTTGAACGACCTCATCACCCGTGAGGGAGTCACGTTCGAGGTCGAGGGTCACGGCTCCGCCGACCCCATCGCCGACAACACGACCGAAGAGGGTCGGGAGCGCAACCGCCGAGTCAGTGTCACCTTCGAGAAGTAGGGCCGCACAATGAACCTGAGACTCCGAGGGACCTGGGCGGCGTCCCTTGCGCTGCTGCTCCCGTTCGGGGCGGCGTCGAGCGTTCTCGCCGCGCCCGTACCGCAGACCGACCTCGAATCCCTGGGGACGGCGGAATCCACCGACTCGATCAGCTCCGGCCTGACCGCGGAGGCCCACGCGGCGGAGAGAAACGCATCCGGGAACCTTCTCTCCTTGACCTGGAGCGTGGAGAACCAGGGCAGTTCCGAGGTCGATTTCGACTGGCCCCAGGGAACCACCTACATGTACAGCAACCGTATGGCCTACTCGGGGGTCACCATCCTTTCCTCGAATGAGGGAACGAGATTTCACCCCGTGATGGACAGCGCCGGGGACTGCCTCTGCTCGGGAAACAACTCCATGGACAGCAAGAACTTCCTGAGGCCGGGGGAGAAGGTCGTCTACTGGTCGATGTTCTCCGTTCCCGAGGACGTCGAATCCGTTGACCTGGAGATCCCGGGGTTCGACCCGATCGAGGACGTTCCCCTATCCTGAAAACGCCCCCACTTTCACTCCTGGACTCTTCCGGAGGCGGAGTTGACCACCCCTCAGCCCCCCGAACTCGGGGACACGCGACGGCCTTCCTCCACCCGCCCTCCCAACCGTTCGGACGGACGCGACCGGCCGCCCCGGATGTCGGAGCCGCGGGCGCGGCCCCATCGGCGGGCGCGACCGTGGTCGGCGGGCCGGGAGGACGGCGGGGCGGCGTTCGTGGAGACCGGAGCCGCGCTCCTGCTCGCCGCGCTGATCATCACGACCGTCTACGCCTCTGAGGTGAGCACGAGCTTCAACGACGGCGTCCGGCAGATGGTGTGCCTGGTCAACGGTCCGGGGTGCGGCGACCGCACCTGGGTGGACGAGGACCGTCCGGACGAACCGGAGCAGTTCGAGTGGGGGTCGGGCGGCTCGGACACGAGTGACAACAAGAACCTCGGTATGCAGGCGGCCGCCGCCGACCCCTACAACTGGACCGACCAGGAGTGGACCTGCCTGGACGGTTTCTGGAGCGCGCTGTCCTCCTGGGACGCGGGCATGGTGGACCCGACGACGGGGGCGCGGGGGATCGTCGGGTTCAACCCGGCCCAGCACGGTGCCCTGCCCTCGGGGTTCGACGGCAGCGCGTCGGCGCAGATCGGCTGGGGACTGTCCTACATCCAGGCCACGTACGGCACCCCGTGCGCGGCCTGGCGGTACTGGCAGAGCACCGGTACCTACTAGGCGCGGCGGGCCGGGGGCTCGAATTCTCTCACCGTGTGCGACCTGGTGTTTCCCCACGGTGGCCGGATTCGGCCACGGGAAGTCGCCCTCAGCGCACGATTTTGGTCCGGATATCCGGCAGAGTGTCCTTCACAAGCAACGTTGCGTTGCTCCCGGCGAGACGTCGTAGGTGGGTCAACCACCGGGCGTTGTTCGGTCGAAACAGCGTTCATCCGCTGGGGGCAGGCATCCGTTCACGGTCCAGCTCGAGTGCCCCCTACGTGCTGGGGACCCCACGTAGCAGTACGAGTTCCCCCACCTCGTCAGGGATCACGCCTTGGAATCCGAACAGACGCACGCGCGGAGCGCACCGCCGGTGAGCCGTCGGGCATCAGGGCGTTCGCATGGTCCGTCCCTGCGGAGACGGGCGGACACAGACCAGGAGACGGCACCGACGCGGGGGGCGGGCCCCGCCTCGGCGAGTCGGGTTCCGTGGCCGGGGTGCTTGGGCCTGGAGGGTCTCCAAGCACCCGTGTCGGCCGCGGTCCAGGATTCCTTGGGCCCCGACCACGCTGTCTCCCCCCACCGCTCCCCCGCCCTCGCACCGGGCTCCCCCCACCGGGGGGCGGGGGAGCGGACCCCTCCACGCCGGGGCGTCCGCCCTCGCGTTCGCGCAGCGCCGCCCGCCGCAAAGCACCCACAGGGGGCGGCAAACCTTTGGACATCACGGGGCAGATGCGGACCTTTGGCCCCATATCGCCCATAGCCTGATCCCTCGGTCCCCGCCCCGGGGCGGGGCACGGATCGGTGCGGACAACGGGGGTCGGAGCCGCCTCGTGCATGCCGCGCGAGCGGTTCCGAGGACTGGGGGCGCGATGAGGATCGCCTATCTGATCAACGACATGTACGGCATCGGCGGTACCGTGCGCACGGTCGCCAACCAGGCGGCCGCGTTGTCCGCCCGGCACGAGGTCGAGATCGTCTCGGTGTTCCGGCACCGTGCCGAGCCCGTCCTGCCCGTCCCGGCGCGTGTGAGGCTGCGCCCGCTGGTGGACGTGCGCGGACACGACGATCAGGCGGCCGGAGTGGACGGTCGCCCGCTGTACGAGGGGTCGGAACGGGCCGGGCTCCCCCCGCTGCTCTTCCCCGTGGAGGACGGCCGTGCGAGTACCCACAGCCGCCTGACCGACGACCGCCTGCGGGAGTACCTGGCGACCACCGACGCCGACGTGGTGGTGGGAACCCGTCCCGGGCTGAACGTGGTGATCGCGCGGGCCGCCCCCGGCCGGATCATCAAGGTCGGCCAGGAGCACCTCACGTACGAGCAGCACTCGGACGAGCTGCGCCGGGTCATGGCGGCCGAGTACCCCAACCTGGACGCGTTCGTCACTGTCACGGAGGCCGACGCGCGCACCTACGCGGCGCGGATGCCCCTGCCCGGGGTACGGCTGCTCTCCATCCCCAACTCGGTGCCCGCGCCCCCCTTCACCGTGAACGGGCACAACACGCGCACGATCGTCGCCGCGGGCAGGCTGGCCCCCAGCAAACGCCACGACCTCCTCGTACAGGCGTTCTCGATGGTCAGTGAGGAGTTCCCCGACTGGACGCTGCGGATCTACGGTCGGGGGAGCCGACGCGGAGCGCTCGGCAGGCTGGTGGGTTCCCTGGGGCTCCAGGACCGCGTCTGGTTGATGGGGCCGCATCCGAGGGTCGAGGAGGCGTGGGCCCAGGGAGCGTTCGCGGCGGTGACCTCCAGCGAGGAGCCCTTCGGGATGACCATCGTGGAGGCCATGCGGTCGGGCTTGCCGGTGGTGAGCACCAACTGCCCGCACGGTCCCGCGTCGATCATCCGGGACCACGAGGACGGTCTGCTGGTGCCTAACAAGTCGGCGCCGGGGATCGCCGAGGGCCTGGCCCGGCTCATGGGCGACGAGGCTCTGCGACTGCGCATGTCGCGGGCGGCGCTGACCGACTCCGAGCGCTTCGATCCGGCCAACGTGGTGCGTCTGCACGAGGAGCTGTTCTTCGACCTCGCGGGGATGGGCGCTCCGTCCCCGGCGGTTCCCGTCCTGCCCGCGCCCCGGACGGAGCCGCCGGTCTCCTGCCGGGCGGCGGTCGGCCCCGACGGGGTGACGGTGCTCTCGTTCGGCCCGGCGGAGCAGACTCCCGGCAGGGCGGGCGGGCGGGTCCCGCAGCTCGTGGTCCTTTCGAAGCCGGGGCGCAGGGTCGAACTGGTCCCGGACTCCGACGGCCGCGTGGTGGTGGACGCCTCCCGCACGGGTGAGGAGTCCTCCGACGTCGACGGACACCCCGGCGGCCTGGTCACCGGAGTCTGGCGGGTGTCCCGCGTGGACGACGGCGCGGAGGAGGCCGTGCGGGACGTGGAGATCCACCAGCACGGCTTCCCGCTGGCGCCCGAGCGGACCGGAGAGCTGTCGCTGGTCATCCCGGTCCGGTCCGCCAAGGGCCGTCTCGTGCTGCACGTGCGCCGTTCCGCGCACCACGCCGAGATCTCCCACGTGGAGGTCGCGGACGGGCTGATCACCGTGCAGGGCCGGGTTCTGGGGCGGCGGGTGCCCGACGCGCGCGCCCGGCTCGTGGTGCGGCTGCGGACCTCTCCGCAGACCCGTCGAGAGTTCCCCTCCGCGGTCGCGGCGGGAGGCGCGTTCACGGCCGTGATCTCCCCGGAGCTGGTGGTGCGGGGGCGTGAGGGCGACTCCGAGAAGTGGGAGATGCGGGTGGTCCTGTCGGACGGCACCGAGTACACGGTGGGCCGACACCTGTCCGGGGTGGTCGGTTACAAGAAGATCATCGAGTACGCGCCGCAACGGGTGCGCCCGGCCCGGGGCGTCGGCAGCCGGGTACGCCCGTACTACACGGTCAACGACCGGTTGGGGTTGCTGACGGCGCCGCTGGCGCCGTCGCTGCCGGTGGAACGGGCCCGGGTGCGGCCGATGGGCCGTCACGGCGACCAGTTGACGTTCGAGGTGTTCCTCGGCGGTGCGGTGCCCGAGGACACGAGCTTCGCGCTGGAGGTCGTGCGGGGAGGCGGTGCGGGCCAGCGGTACCCGTTGGAGGCCCTGCCCGCCCACCCGGGTCGGCGGGAGGGGCGGCTCGTGGGGGTGCTTCCGCTGTTGGAGCACGATGACCACCGGGGAGCGCCGGTGCGGCGGACCTCGTGGCAGGTGAGGTTGAAGGCGGGGCCGGCGGGTGCCCTCGCGAAACTGGGCGCCAAGGCCGTTCCGGCCCTGACCGCCCGCCGGTGGAGCCGAGGTGCCTACGTGCGCTCGGTGACCGTCTCGCCCCTGGACTCGGGTGACCTCAGGATCACCGTCGCCGACGTGCACGTGGTGGAGGCCGTCAGCCGACGCGTCCACTGAGATCGTCGACGGGGTACGCGCGGGGCACCGGCGGGTCACGCACCCCGGCCTCGACATCCGCGCACACACCGCTACAGTTCCCCTCATGAACGCACACGGCGTGACACGGCGGTGGGGCACCCTGGTGGTGCCCCTGGTGGCCGTGGTCGTGCTGTGCTTCCTGTGCGCCCTGTGCTACCCGGGGGCCGGTCCGTCCGGCGAGGGCCGGGGCGGGGTCGCCGTGGAGTGGTCGGTGGCCTCCGGTTCCCCCGAGGAGCCCGCACTCTCGCACGCCTGCCCCACCCCGGACGAGCGCGGGCTGCTGACCGCGCCGCCACTGCTCGCCCTCGGGTCGGCCCTGGTCCTGTGCGTGCCCGTGATGCCCCAGATCGGGCCCTCCCGGCGCCGCGCCCGCGAGGGTCCCGCGGCGCCGCACGGCTGCCGTCTGCTCACCCTCCTCTGCGTCCAGCGGGTCTAGGAGTACCGAAGAGCCCCTCCCCGCGCGGGGGCTCACACGCGTGCCCTCATTCTCAACGGACCACGGGAACCCTCAATGAGCAAGAACCTGATCATCACCCTCTGTCTCCTCTGCGTCGCCGTCCTCGGCATCGGCCTGCTCGTCTACCTGGACCGCGACGACGGGACCGGGGCGGCTCAGGGAGCCGCCGGACCGACCGCCCCCGGCGCCTCGCCGGAGGAACAGCCCACCGCCCCCGCCAGTGTGCTCGTGCGGGAGGACAGCCGCCATCTCGACCGGGTCGAGGACGCGGCCGTCACGGTGGTGGAGTTCCTCGACTTCGAGTGCGAGGCCTGCTTCGCCCAGTACGACACCATGGAGCAGATCCGCGAGGACTACGACGGCCGGATCAACATGGTGATCCGCTACTTCCCGCTGCCCGGGCACCTCAACTCCAGGCCGTCCGCCGCCGCCGTGGAGGCGGCCGCCCAGCAGGACGCCCTGGAGGAGATGTACCAGCGGATGTTCGAGACCCAGGGTGAGTGGGGCGAGTCCAGGCAGGACCAGAGCGAGGTGTTCGTGGGCTTCGCCGAGGACCTCGGCCTCGACATGGACGAGTTCGTCGCGACCATGGAGTCCGAGGAGACCGAGGAGCGGGTCCAGGCGGACTTCGACGACGGACTACTGCTCGGTGTGCAGGGCACCCCGACGATCTTCGTCAACGGCCGCCTCGCTCCCAGCATGCCGAGCTCCGAGGTCCTGTCCGCGATGATCGACTCGGAGCTGGGGTGAGGTCCGCGTCCGTGCGCGGCGCGGCGCCCGACGCCCCTCGCCCGCTGCCCGGGGCCGACACTCCGGTCATCAGCCGGGCCCTGCCGTGGTTGCTCCTGGTCGGCGGGCTGGTGGGCCTGGTCGCGGCGGGCGCGCTCCTGGTGGAGAAGATCCGTGTTCTGGCCGACCCCGAGCACGTGCCCGCGTGCAGTTTCAACCCGGTGCTGTCCTGCGGGACGGTGATGACGACACCGCAGGCCGAGGTGTTCGGGATGCCCAACCCGCTCGTCGGGGTGGCGTGCTTCGCCGTCGTCGCGGCCGTCGGGGCCGCCCTGCTCGCCCGCGCGGGCTCCGATTGGGAGGCGGACCCGGGTTTCCGGCGGTGGTTCTGGCTGGGCCTGCAGGCGGGGACGGTGTTCGGCGTGGTCTTCGTGCACTGGCTGATCTTCCAGAGCCTGTACCGGATCGGAGCGTTGTGCCCGTACTGCATGGTGGTGTGGGCGGTGATGATCCCGGTCTTCTGGTACGTCACGCTCCACAACCTCCGCTCGGGGCACCTTCCCGTGCCGATCGCGCTGCGTGCGCCCCTGGGGGTGCTGGCCCGCAACCACACGGTGGTGCTCACCGTGTGGGGCGTGGTGATCGCGAGCGCGATCGCCCAGGCCTTCTGGAGCTACTGGACGACGCTGGTGTAGCGCCCGGAACCCGCCGAGTGCGGGCGTCGCCGCGCGCGGCGGCGCCCGTTCCAGCGGGGACCATGTCCGGACCCGGGCGTACCGAGGCCGTCACCTGCGGTGACGGCGGTGGTCGTCCACAGGCCCCGGCCGCCGCCTTTACCCGCCCCGCCCGGGCGGGCTAAGCTGCGCCGGACAGGGGTGTGCGTGCGGCAGAAGGCGTGCCACCCCGCCGTCCCCGTGCGTCCACCCGTCCTCCTCTCGGAGACCGAACCCCCGGGACACCATGCGAAGGCCCCCCTCCTCCCCGGTACGCCGACACCGTCTCCTGGGACGCCGCGACGACGGACAGGCCAACGTCCTCCTGCTCTTCGGCATGACTCTGGGCCTGCTCGCCCTCACCGTGCTGTTCGTCCGCGTGGGTGCCGCCAACGACCTGCGCTCGCGGGCGCAGACCGCGGCCGACGCCGCCGTGCTCGCTGCCGTGGCGGGGTTGCGGGACCAGGCGGCCCGTGAGCTCGCCGACGGCGTGCACCCCATGCCCAGGTACGACGAGGAGGTCGCCGAGTCCCGGGCCCGGACCTACGCGCGCGACAACGGCGCCGTGCTCACCGACATCCGGGCCAGCGACAACGTCATGGGCCGCTTCGGCAACATCGTCCGGGTGGAGGTGCGCGGCGCCCTCTGCCAGAAGGAGCTGTCGGAGGACGGTACCCGCGCCTGGAACGACGTGGTGTGCGACGGTGAGGAGGACTCCGACGCGTCCTTCCGGGGCACGGCGGCGGCGATCGCGATCATCGACCTGTCCGCGGACTGCGGGCGGGACGACGACGGTCTGGTGTGCGACGGCCGGGCCGTCACCGACCAGGGCCAGGCCTCGGCCCTCTTCGACGTGCACCTCGTCGACCAGGAGGGCCGCTACCGGTTCGACCCGAACTCCGTCTTCGGCGGCGGCGCGATCACCGACTGCGGTTCCCTGGGCGGGCTGCACCCCCAGATGTGCGCCGCGCACGAGGCGCTCAACCGCGAGTTTCCCGGGTTCTACCTCAGTGCGGGCGGCTACCGGGACGAGAGCGGCAGCGACCACGGGTACGGCGAGGCGGTCGACTACATGATGGCCGAACCGGGGGGAACGCCGACCCCGGAGATGGACGCGACCGCCATCGAGGTGATCGACTTCCTGATCGCGAACGCCGGGGACCTCAACGTCAAGGGCATCATCTACGACCACCACATCTGGAGTCCCAGCAAGGACCTCCCGGGGCGGTGGATGGAGGTCAGGCGGCCGGCCAACAGGTTCTTCGACGACCCGACCCTGGACCACGTGGACCACATCCACCTGTCGGCGGGTCCGCCGCCGTTCCGGTGACCACGGAAGACGTCAGGGCCGAGGGGTTGTCCACAGGTCGCGTCCGGGGCTTGTCCGACGCGCTCCGGCCGCCGAACCTGGACGTATGACGCGAGACCGACGCGCTCCCTCTGGTCCTTCTCCGCTCTTCCCGCTCCCACGTGCCGCTCCCCGGCCGCGCGGGGCCCGTCCGCAGCCCCCGCCAGCGCGGAGCTCGCCGCTGTCCGGCCCCCTCCCCGACCACGACCTCCTGTTACGCACCCTGCGCCCGGTCCTGGCGGGACTGTCGCCGGACGCGGTGGCCTTCGGCCGAACGGCGGCCTACGTCTGGGGCGTGGACCTGCACCCGCGCGGCACCTCCGTGACCCGGGAGCGACCGCACGTGGCGCTGCCCCCGGGAGTCGCGGGCGCCGCCCGCGCCGGGGTCGTGGCGCACCGTCAGTACGTGCCCGAGACCGAGCGCGACCGGGTTCGGGGGGTGCGGGTGACCGCACGGGCGCGGACGGCCCTGGACGTGGCCGCGCTGTCCGTGTCGCTGTACGCCGCCACCGCCGCGCTGGACCGCTTCCTCGCGCTGCGGGTCACCACCGCCGAACGGTTGCGCGCGGCCGCGTTGTCGCACCCCCGGGCCTCCCGGGGCAAAACTGAGGCGGGCACTGGGTCTGGCGGACGGGCGCAGCCAGTCCCCCGCCGAGAGCTGGACCCGTGTGTTGCTGGACCAGGCGGGCCTGCCCCGGCCGCTGCCGCAGTGCCCGGTCCCCACTGTCGAGGGTGACTTCAGGGCCGACCTGGGGTGGCCCGCCTACCGAGTGGCGGTGGAGTACGACAGCGCGGCCCACCACTCGCTTCCCGCCGACCGCGCCCGCGACCGGTTCCGGCACGGGGCGATGCGGGCGGAGGGGTGGACCGTGATCCCGATCGGTGTGCACGACCTGTGCGCCCGTCCGGCGGCGTTCCTGCGCGAGCTGGTGGCGGCGCTCACCGAAGGGGGCTGGTCGGCGTCGCCCGAACGGACCGCCCGGGTCTGGCGGGCGGTTCACGGTGTCGAGCGCCGTCCCCCGCGCCTGGGGTAGGTTCCGCGGGCCGCCCGGTACGGCCACGGGCGGGCGGCGCCCCGGCGGCACCGAGGTGGACGAGGCCCGTTCGTCGTCGGTGCGGGCGATGATGTTCGCCCGCCCCCGAACAGAGCGGTGCGTTACGGCGTCGTACTCCGCGTAGGCGGTACCACCCATCACCGAGCCGCAGAATCGAGGCGTTGTCAGTGTCGACGTCGTTGCCGTCCACGGAGCAGGAGCCGGAGGACACCGCCCCCGGGCGTGCCGACTGGCTGTTGAGCCTGCTTGTGGCCCTGGCGTGTCTGGCCACGGTCGCCAGCGGCTGGGGCGTGGCCCGGCTGACGCTGGACGAGGATGCGGCCGCGCCCTCCGCGACCGACCCGGGCGGACCGGAGTCCTCGGTGATGCGCGCCGTCGACGCCGACCCCTCGGACCCGGAGGTGTTCCTCGAACTGGCGGTCAGGGAGGTGCGGAACGCCCCCGCGTTCCACGTCAGTTACACGCGGACCGTCGGGGGCGAGGAGCCCGTCCGGGGGTGGGCCCGGCACGAGCCCGCCTCCGACACCACGTTCGAGCACTACTTCGAGTCCGCCGACGGCGTGCGGGTCTACCGCTACGATCTGCCGGGCACCGGTTTCATGATCAACGCCGACCAGGGGCTGCCCGGGATGACCGTGCTGGACCTGCCCACCAGGGCCGACCAGCGGCTGTGCTCGGAGGAGTTCGTCCTGGGCCTCCTGGGAGACCTGGTGGACACCGCGACCGGGGTGGAGCTGCTGGGAACGGAGGAGGTCCGGCTTCCCGAGAGCACGCGGGAGGTGGGGGCCAGTACCCACACCGCCTACCGGTACGCGGGGACCTTCGCGACGGTCGCGGGCGACTACCTGCCCGAGACCGGCCGCAACGTCCTGATCGAGGTCCCCGAGGCCCGGTTCGACCTCTGGCTGGACGAGTCCGGACATCCCCGAAGACTCGCGTACACCGCGCTGAACGGGTTCGGTGAGACCTACGACTTCCACCCCGTGGACCCGTGAGTCCGTGTCGGTCCCGGCCGCCCGGACGGAGCGGTCAGTCGGTTCCGGCCCCGCTCATCACCAGTTCCGGAACGTTGACGGTGTCGTCGAGCTCGTAGGCGTAGGGAGGGTCGGGCACGGTGCCGCGCGGCTCGGGCTGGGCCGAGTCGACCAGCAGGTTGTCGCGGGTGACCGCGTTGCCCGGCTCGTCGGACCCGGTGGACACCGAGACCGGGGTGTTCTCGAAGTAGTTTCCCTCGACCAGCACCTGGGAGCCGAAGGAGGTTCGTACGCCGTACTCGGAGACGGCGCGGAAGTAGTTGTTGAACACGTGGACGTGTTCGGCGTTGAGGGCGCTGGGATGGCTCTCGGAGGTGCCGTCGAAGAAGTTGTGGTGCACGGTCACGCGCAGCGCTCCTGGCGCGTCGTCCTCTCCCCCGACGGTGATCGCGGACTCGGCGTCCGTGAAGTGGTTCCAGGAGAGGGTGACGTGGTCGGCGCCTTCGGCCACGGTGACCAGGGCGTGGTCACCGCCGCCGGAGAAGGTGGAACCGTCGACCCACACGTGGTGGGAGCCGCCCCGGACCGCGACCGCGGAGCCCGGGGAGTCCATGCCCAGGTTGGCCAGGATGACGTTGTCGGAGCCGTCCACGACCAGGCCGCCGCCGGTGAGCTCGACGCCCTCCCCCACGCCCAGGAGGGTCTTGTCCGAGGCGACCCGTACGCTGCCGTCGAGGTCGATCTCGCCCTCCACCTCCACGACCAGGGGTTCCTCGGCCTCCAGGTACTCCGCGAGCTGGTCGGCGTCGGCAGCGGTCACCGTCTCGCCCGCCGCCCCTCCGGTCACGCCCGGATACTCGTCCGGGGCGTCCTCGGCGGGGTCGGCGTCGGCCTCGTCGCCGGTGTCCTCGTCGGCGTCGGTGTCGCCGGTGTCCTCGTCACCGCTGTCCCCCTCCGTCTCCTCCTCGTCGGCGGGGGCGGCCGCCATGGGCTGGCCCGCCCAGCCGACGGGGGCGCCGAAGGGCCATGCGTCGTCGCTGTCCGGCGGCGCGCTGGACTCGTCGGCCTCACCGGTGTCGGTATCCAGGGCGGCGCCGACGGGGGGTTCGGCGGTGTCGTCCGTGTCCTCCTCCTGACGCGAGCAGGAGGAGAGGGCCACGCACAACAGGACCGCCAGGCATGCGGCGGCGAGAGGGTGGGGTCGCATCGGGAACTTTCCAACGAGCGGGGCGGGGGGAGGTGTCGGGCTCCACCGATTCTCTCAGGCGGCGGGAGACACCGGACACACCGGCCGTGCGCTCCGGGGCCGGTTCCGGATACGCGCGAGGGCGCCGACCCCCTCCGAAGGGGGCCGACGCCCTCACTGTCACGTTTCGCGAACACTCACCGTGCTCGTGCGGGTGTGACGACTAGTCCTCCTTCTTGGCCCAGCCGATGTCCTCGTACACGTAGTCCGAGGCCAGGCCGAACTCACCCCAGTTGTGCAGGTCCTCGTTCAGGGCCCACAGACCCGGACGCTCGAACATCGGGATGGTCACGACCTCCTCCCACAGAAGGCGGTCGATCTCGTTGGCCAGCTCGGCGTAGCGCTCGGGGTCGGTCTCCGACATGAGCTCGTCGAACTTCCCGTCGATCTCCTCGCTGGAGGTGCGGGCGAGGTTGTTGCCCCACTCGCCGTCCGCGTTGGGCATGCCGTAGTTGCCCTTGCTGCCGCCCGCGTAGGGGTCGGTGCCGGTGAGGACGTAGCTGGCCATCTCGTAGTTGCCGGGGATGACGTACTCGGGGAAGAGCGCGTTGCCGGGGACCTGCTGGACCACGACCTCGACGCCGATCTCGGCGAGCATCTCGCTGGCGATGTCACCCTCGTCCTGGGCGACGGCGAGGTCGTCGGAGACGACCCAGTCGAGGGTCAGGGAGTCGCCGTCCTCGTTGGTGCGGACGGTCTCGCCCTCATCGAGGGTCCAGCCGGCCGAGTCCAGGAGCTCCTGGGCGGTCGCCTGGTCGTACTCGCCGTAGCCCTCGCTGTTGTCCTGGTAGCCGAACTGGCTGGAGCGGAGCAGACGGTTGACCTCACCCGTGATGGGCCAGTTCACCGCCTCCAGGCTGACCTGGGACAGGACGTCGGTGTCGATACCGAGGGAGATCGCCCGACGAACGCGGACGTCCTCCAGGCGCGGGCTGCCGCCGTTCAGCGAGATGAACCGGTGACCGTGGTTGACGGCCTCGGTGAGGTAGGTGCCCTCACGGTCCTTGATCAGCTCGTAGCCAGCGGCGTCATAGCCGAGGTAGAAGCCGTCGACCTCGCCGTTGTTGAAGGCCGGGGCCTGGGCGTCGCTGCCCATGGAGTCGAAGATGATCTCGTCCAGCAGGGCCGGGGTGCCCCACCAGTCCTCGTTCTTCGTGACCGTGATGCGCTCGGAGACGTCGTCGAACTCCACGTCGCCGAAGGGGCCCGCGGTGACCGGGTAGGCCTTGCTGTACCCCTCCTCGAACAGCTCCTCGTCCTCCATGTACTCCGCGGGGTACAGGGGGCTGAAGAGACCGGGCCACTCGGAGTAGGGCTCCTCGAACTTCAGGCTGAAGTTGAGGTCGTCCTCGATGACGAACTCGTCGACGCGGTCGTAACCGACGGTGGAGCCGACCTGGAAGTCGCCGTCGCGCTGACCGGAGCGGGTGATCCAGTTGGCCTCGTAGTCCTCCGAGGTGATGGGCTCACCGTCGGACCAGACCGCGTCGGGGTTGAGCTCGTAGTAGACCTCGAGGCCGTCGTCGCTGACGCCGTAGTCGAGGACGTAGTCGGTGAGCGGCTCGTTGGTGCCGTCGGCGCCGAAACGGCTCGTGCGCGGCAGGACCGCGGCGGCGGTGCGGCGCACGTTGGCCAGGTTGCCGTTCGTGTGCGCCATGTTGTGCTGCTCGGCGTACTCGTTGAGGGCCCACACGAAGGTGCCGCCCTCCTGTAGGTCCTCGCGGGGCGCCGGGTTCAGGTCCTCGGCGGCCAGTGCCGCGACGCGCTCCTGGGCGTCCTCGTTGCTGTCGCCGTCACCGCTCGCGCAGGCGCTGGCGAGCAGCACCACGGCGGCGGCGGGTGCGAGGTACCGCGCCTTCCCGATTCGCATGGGGATCTTCCTTCTGTGAGTGTCGGCCAGCGCGCGGGGCGGCGCTGGCCTCGTGCCCGTGTCGGGCCGCGGGTCCGTCAGAGGACGTCCTGTCGCTCCGCGAAGTGACAGGCGGCCCCCTGGTCTCCACCGTTGGTGGGCTGGATCAGCGGTTCGACGCTCATGCACTGCTCCTGGTCGGACTCCGAGAGCGTGATGAACTTCTGGCACCTGGTCCGGAACCTGCAACCCGAAGGCGGGTTGGCGGGGCTGGGCAGGTCACCGTCCAAGACGATGTGCGTGCGTGCGCGTTCCTTCTCGGGGTCGGGGATGGGGATCGCGGACAGCAGCGCCTGGGTGTAGGGGTGGGCGGGCCGGGTGTAGATCGACGTGGTGTCGCCGATCTCCACGATCCGGCCGAGGTACATGACCGCGACCCGGTCGGCGATGTGCCGGACCACGGACAGGTCGTGCGCCACGAACAGGTAGGCGAGGCCGAGCTTGGCCTGCAGCTCTTCGAGCAGGTTGACGACGCCGGCCTGGATCGAGACGTCCAGGGCGGACACCGGTTCGTCGAGTACGAGCAGCTTCGGCTCCAGGGCCAGGGCCCGGGCGATACCGATGCGCTGGCGCTGCCCGCCGGAGAACTCGGACGGGAACCGTGTCGCGTGCTCGACGTTGAGGCCGACCAGCTGAATGAGCTCGTAGACCCGCCTGGTGGTCTCCGCCGTGGGGACGCCGTGGGCGCGCAGGGGTTCGGCGATGATGTCGAAGACCGGCATGCGCGGGTCCAGGGAGCTCATCGGGTCCTGGAAGACGATCTGCATGTCGCGTCGCAGGTCGAACCGTTCGCGCTTGCCGAGCTTGGCCGTCGGCCGGCCCATGACCTCGACCGAGCCGCGCTGCGGTTTCTCCAACCCCATGATCTCCATGAGGGTGGAGGACTTGCCGCAACCGGACTCGCCGACCAGGGCGAGGGTCTCGCCCTCGCGGATGTCGAAGCTCACCCCGTCGACCGCGTACACGGTGCCGACGCGGCGCTTGAAGACGGCGCCCTTCATCAGCGGGTGGTGCTTGATGAGGTCGTCGACCCGGAGCATCTCCGTGCGGTCCTCGCGGGGAACGGAGGTGGCCTCCGCCTCGGGGATGTCGGGGACCGGGTAGATGTCGCGGGCGGTCCACTCGTTGGTGTGGATCTCCCCCGAGCGGATGCAGGCGACCCTGCGCACCCCGGTGTCCTGCACCGAGTCGGGCTCGGGTACGGGCTGGTCGGAAACGTCCCCACCCGTCTCGGCGGCCGACGCCCTGTCCCGGATCTCCTCCGTGGAGGGTTGGTCCCCGATGGTGAGCAGCTCCGGCTCGGCGAGGTCGCACTCCGGCTGCGCGATGGGGCAGCGGGGGGCGAACGGGCAGCCGGGCGGCAGGGCGCTCAGGGAGGGCGGGTTGCCCTTGATGGGCACCAGGGCGCCCTGGCGCTCCAGGTCCATGCGGGGGACCGCGCCCAGCAGACCCATCGTGTAGGGCATGCGGCTCTGGTAGTAGATCTCGTCGACGCTGCCGATCTCCACGGGGCGCCCCGCGTACATGACCAGGACCCGGTCGACGAACCCCGCCACGACGCCGAGGTCGTGGGTGATCATGACGATCGCGGCGCCGGTCTCGGCCTGCGCGGTGCGCAGGAGGTCGAGGATCTGCGCCTGGATGGTGACGTCCAGGGCGGTGGTGGGCTCGTCGCAGATGATCACGTCGGGGTTGTTGGCCATCGCCATGGCGATCATGACCCGCTGGCGCATGCCGCCGGAGAACTCGTGCGGGAACGAGCGGTGGCGCTGCGCGGCGTTGGGGATGCCGACGAGTTCGAGCAGCTCCACGGCGCGGGCGTTGGCCTTGGCCTTGCCCGCCTTGGGATCGTGGACCAGGACGGCCTCGGCGAGCTGGTCGCCGACCGTGTACACGGGGGTGAGCCCGGACAGGGGGTCCTGGAAGACCATGGAGATGACCTTGCCGCGTTTCCTGGCCATGGTGCGGTCGTCCAGGCCGAGGATCTCCTCCCCGTGCAGGCGCACGGAGCCGGTGACCTTGGCGTGGTCGGGCAGCAGGCCCATCGCGGCCATGGAGGAGACGGACTTTCCGGAGCCGGACTCGCCCACGATGCCGAGGACCTCGCCCCGGTGGACGGCGTAGCTGACGCCGCGTACGGCGTGGACGTCGGGGTTGCCCCCGAGCCCCTGGAAGGTGACGTTGAGGTCGGTGATCTCCAGGACCGGGGTCCCGGACGTCGGTTCGTCGGTGCGGCCCTCGGTGGCCTCGACCGTGTTGGTGCTCATGTGTGTGCCCTCCCCTAGGACCGACGCGACTTGGAATGCGGGTCGAGGGCGTCGCGCAGGCCGTCCCCGATCATGTTGACGGCCAGGACCAGGACGACCAGCAGGATCGTCGGGAACGCGAAGACCCAGGGCGCGGTGGTGGCGTACGGAGCGCCGGCGGCGATGACCACGCCGAGGCTGACGTCGGGTGACTGGACGCCCAGACCGAAGTAGCTCAGGGCGGTCTCGCCGATGATCGCGGTGCTGACCATGATGGTGGCGTCGGCGATGAGCAGCGACGACATGTTCGGCAGGATGTGGCGCAGGATGATCTTGTGGGGGGGCACGCCCATGAAGCGGGCGGCGTGGATGTACTCCCGCTCCCGCAGCGAGATGGTCAGTCCGCGCACCATCTTGGAGGTGACCATCCAGCTGAAGGCGGCGAGCAGGATGACCAGGATGAACCAGCCGCCCTGTCCGACGAACTGGCTGGACAGGATCGCCAGGATGACGAAGCTGGGCAGCACCAGGGCGAGGTCGGCGATCCACATGAGGGCGCGGTCGGTGAACCCGCCGAAGTAACCGGCGAACGAGCCGACCAGCGCGGCGATGACCGTGGAGCCGATGGCCACGAGGAAGCCGATGAGCAGGGACTTCTGGAGACCGGCGGCGGAGCGCGTGAAGATGTCCTGGCCGGTGTGGTTCGTGCCGAACCAGTGGTCGGGCGAGATGCCCTCGAGGCGCGCGGTGAAGTCGCGTTCGCTGACGCCCCACTGGCTGATCACCGGGCCGAGGAAGGCGAGGGCGGCCAGCAGTCCGATCAGGACGAGTCCGACGATGACCCGCCGGGTTGCGAGGAGCTGGCGGACGATGTCCCTGGCCCGGTTGGGTGCCGGGGGCACCGCGGGGGCGTCGTTGACCTCGCGCTCCTCCGGGGAGCGCGTGCTGTCTTCGGTCGTACTCATGACGTGGTCTCCAGCTGGGCGGACGCGACGGGACGCGGAGGTTTCGTGGTGGTGCCGGGCGCGGTGGGGTCCCCGGCCCGGGGAGCGGGGGTGTGCGTCATGGTCACACCCGCACTCTCGGGTCGAGCCAGGCGTAGAGGATGTCGGAGAGGAAGGACGCGGCCATGATCGTGATCGCCATGAACCAGGAGACCGCCGCGACGACGTGCACGTCCTGTCGGGCGATGGAGTCGATCAGCCAGGCGCCCATGCCGTGCCAGCCGTAGATCTTCTCGGTGAAGGTCGCGCCGGACACCAGGGCACCGAAGGTGAAGGTGAAGTAGGTGATCGTGGGGATGAGGGCCGTGCGCAGGGCGTGCTTGAACAGGGCCCGGCGCCGGGTGAGCCCCTTCGCCATGGCGGTCCGCACGAAATCGGCGCCGAGCACGTCGAGCATCATGTTGCGCTGGTACCGGGCGAAGGCCGCGAACAGCGCGATCGTGAGCACGAGGGTCGGTAGCAGTGCGTGGTAGACGCGGTTGAGGAGGAGTTCGTACCACGCCCCGCTGAAGCCGGCCGTGTACTCGCCGGAGTAGCGCAGGAACTGGAAGCCGAGGAGGTCGTTGATGCTCACGGCGCCGACCTGCACCACGATCGCGATGACGACGGTGGGGACGGACAACACGAAGAAGGAGGCCGCGGTGGCCGCCTTGTCGAAGCTCCGGTACTGGCGGATGGCGGCGTAGGCGCCGACCACGATGCCGAGGACGCTTCCGAGGATGGTGGCGACCGTGATGAGGCGCAGGGTGACCCCGGCCTTCATCCACATCTGGGAGGCGACGTCGCCGCCCTGGATGGTCTTGCCGAAGTCGCCGGTGAAGACTCCGGAGATCCAGGTCGCGTAGCGCTGGGCGATCGGGGTCTGGTCGTTGAGGTTGAGCGCGTCGAGCTGGGCGTTGACCGCCTCGGGGGACGGTGGCGGCTGCATCTGCTCGAAGTACCCGCGCGGATACAGGTTGGTGGCGGCGAGCACGTAGGCGAAACTCGTCGCGAGCAGAATCAGCACGACGTAGTTCAGCAGCCGCCTGGCCAGGAACTTGCCCAAAACTATCTCCGAACCTCACAGCCGAGCCCGGCACTTGATCTGTCTAGATCGGTTGCGGGTGACCAACACGGGGAGTGACGCGGGGAGGGCGGGGTTCGTACGCTCCGGTCGGTTAGCCCGGGTAAGCGTTCAAGCTCTGCCGACACCGCGGGGATCACCCCCAGTGACTGCCGAAACACACGGTCTTCCAGTTCACGTTCAGTGACCGGAATGTCAAGATTCTGAGGGGTCATGAGACACTTGCCGGTAACCGACGCATCAAGAAAGGACAACGGTGGCGATTTGGGCACCAAGTTCTCGCGCAATTGTCAAGATTGACACCCAACGGAGCCACATCACTCCATTGCGTTACGAGAACTCTGTGAACTGCGCAAACGAAGGCAGTCACGCCCCGCCGCGTCAACGTTGTTTACCGAAAGCAGTCCCTCCCGACACCGCGTCACGCGTTTGAGGAACGCTCGCAACACCCGGGAAACAATCCCACCCCGCCCGCATCGTCAACCTCGGGAACAATCCTCGAAATCCGTCACTCCGGGTGACGAAACGCGCGATCGGGAACTCGGGCCACCCACCCCTGGAGGCCAAGATTGGTCACCGTGGGCAACGGTCGTTAACTGGGACTAAGTACCAAACCCGCGCGAGACTTACGTACGGGCCCGTCCGTACCCTCCACGACCTGCACGGATTCGAGTGAGACGGCCGACACCGGTGGTCGGACACGCGGTACCAACGAGGCCGCCGAACCAGAACGCACCGCACCCCACCACGTCCCGCACGAGCGCGCCGCGTCACCGGCGACCGCGAGGCCGGTCCACATCAGAGGCCCCACCGGGGCCGCACCGTGGCGGCGCCGCCACGACAACAGGTGCGGAACGGTGAGCACGGCGGCCGCGGCCAGCGCCCCGAGGCCCGGCGCCACCGTCTTCGCGACCGCGCCCCCGCGCCCGGCCGCCGCCGAACGCCGACGGGACCGGAGCGCCGCCCCGCCCACGGCCACCGCCGCGGTCAGCGGCCAGTGCGTCGTGCGGGCGAACCGCGCCGCCTCCCCCGAGGTCCGCGCGAGGTCCGCCGCCACGGGGCCCAGTGTGTGCCGGACCGGCACCCCGGTGTCCCGGGCCAACCGCTCGGCGACGACCATGGCCGCGAGCCCGTACACCGCCAGGCCCGCCACGGGCCGACCCAACAGCGCGAGGCCCAGACCGAGCACGCCGGACACGGGAAGTTCGGGGCCGCTCCCCCTTCCGCCGTGCTGGCGCGCCAGCGCGCCCACCGTGGCCCCCACCTCGAACCGGGAGCTCAGGTAGGGGCCCAGCCGGGTGCGCGGTGGGACGTACACACGCGACCGGGGCTCGTACCGCACCGACCATCCCCGCTCGCACAGGCGCCGCAGCAGCTCGACGGCGGTCGCCGGACCCGGATCGGGACCGGGTGCGGCAGGGCCCCTGCGCAGGAGCAGCGCGGGCGGGGGTGCGTGCGCCTCGGCCGCACCGAAGGCGTCGATCCGCGCGGGGTCGGGGCCCCGGTCGGCCGCCGACGCGTCGAGGGAGGCGACGGACATCCCGAGGGGGCCGCTGAGTACGCGTTCGGACAGGACCCTGGGGACCACCGCGGCGACGGCGGGGTCCGCGAAGTGGCCGAGGGCGGCGGCGAGCCAGCCCGGAGCGGGCCGGGCCCCGGCCTCCAACAGGGCCACCACCGGGGTGTCATCGGCCCCGAGCGCCGCTTCCAGGGCCTCGGCGTCGGTCAGCGGCCCCGGGACCACGGACAGGCCCCGGGCCCGGGCCACGCGTGCGCCCAGACAGGTGGTGCCCACCACCCGCGGACGAAGGTTCGGGTGTTCGTTCCCGAGGTGGTCCAGCGTGGACTCCAGGTCGTCGTGGCGACCGCCTCCGACCACGACGACCCGCACCTCGGGAACGGGGACGCGGGCCGAGGGGCGTGGGTGGGCCAGCCCCACCTCCACCAGCGCGCGGGCGATCCCGCGTTCACCGGGGCTGTCGGGCGCGGCGCCGCTGAGCCAGCGGATGACCGCGCTGACGCCCTCGGGTGACAGTCGCAGGGCACTCGGCGGTGAACCGCCGACCAGGACGTGGCCCTCGTCGGCGAGGCGGACGGAGCGGTCGATCTCGATACCGAGGCCCACGGGCAGAGGGGCGGGGGCGGGGGCGGCCATGCGGTCCAGCCTGTCGGGTGACCCACACCACGCGCAAGACCGGAGCAAGGAGGAAAATTCGGGAAGTCTTCACCACATCGTTATCGCCCCTTGAACGTCCCCGGGGGCCGCCGATCCACCGCGGTCCCACCCCCGAACGGGCCCACCGACCGACCCGGCGCCCTCTTTGGGCAGCTCAGAGGGGGCTACCCTGTCCGAACCAGGTCGGCCGAGTCGCCAAGGAGGCACGGAGCGTATGCTGAACGCGAACAGGCCCTTCAGTGTCGTAGGGCACACCCCCCACACATGACCATCCTCCACGGCCCGCCCCCGGCCACGCCACCGAACCGTGTGAAGCCGCACGGCCTCTCGCTCGCACGCAGCCGTCCCCGTGCCGCGTCCCCAGCGGCACCGAGCCGTGTCCCCCTGCCCCGTGGGCGTCGCCCCGTGTCCGCCTACCGCGCCGTGACCCGTTCCGGGCATGGACGCGACCAGGGCCAGGCGCCGGTTCGGCCCTGCCCGCGAACACACACCAACGGGGAGTGAACCCACTTGTGTGAGACCGCAGCCCCTCGTCCAGTACCCGCGCACACGCTTCCGGCGGTGTCGGACCCTCTCCACCGTCCCCAACGCCCGGCCAGTCCCATGGAAGAGACCAGCAGCTCCCCCGTCGAGACCGCCGCCGAGGACCGTTCCGCGCGGCGGCGCTTTCCCGGCCTGCCCAGCCAGATCGCCTACGCGCGCAGGTTCGTCGCGCGACAGCTGGCCGTCTCACCCGAGGTCACCACGGCGACGCTGCTGACCAGCGAGCTCGCCACCAACGCCATCACGCACAGTGACTCCGGCCGGTCCACCGGGAAGTTCGAGGTGTGCGTGCGGCACGCGCCGGGGTGGGCGCGGGTCGAGGTGCGCGACCTCGGCAGCACGACGGAGGCGCCCGCCCCCCAGCACCGGGACCCCTACGACACGGCCGAACACGGCCGGGGGCTGGATCTGGTGGAGGCGCTCGCCGCGAAGTGGGGGACGGAACCACGCCATGACGGCCGGGGCCGCCAGGTGTGGTTCGAGCTGGTGTGGGACGCCGACGACCGGGAGGCCGACCCGCACGGGTGAGGGTCGGTCCGCGTCGGGGCCGGTGCGCCGACCTGTCGGGGCGCGTGTGGTCCTACTCCTCCGCCGTTCCCGTGGGGGTGCCCGTGTTCACACCGGAGCCCGTGGCGGGCAGCCGGTAGCGCTCGTAGAGTTCGCGCGCGTAGTCCTTGGCCTCCTGGGAGGGCTCGTCCCCGAGTTCGTCGCGAACGAGGTCGTCCAGGCTCTTCTTCGCATCATCCATGTGAGGAAGCCTGCCTGGACTGCGCGGATAGCACAAATCGACAGCCCGGTGACAGAGAGGAAAGTCCCGAAAGTCCTACACAACAGGGCCTCTAGCTACGGATGTGCGGTCGTTCCGCGACATTGGGGCCGGGGTCGGCAGGAGCCTCGGCGGCCCTGTCGGCTCGCGTCACCTCCGCGCACCCCTGATCGCGGGACGGTCGATCCCCCGAACGGTGCCGAGGGTGACTCTACCCCCGAGTCGGTGCCCGCATCCCGCGAACGGCGTCGGCGGCTCGGTACCGACGACGGGGGGTGCCCCGCGCGCGGTTCGCGCGCGGGGCACCCCCTGATCGGTCCGAACGGTCGCTATCCGCCCTGGACCGCGTCCTGCTTCGGCGGGACCTCGCCGGCCTCGCCCTCGGCGGTGGAGCCGTTGCTCGGGGCGTTGTCGGCCGCCCGCGCCTCGGCGCGGGACCGGCGCTTGGCGGCGCGCCGGTCGCGACGGTCGGCCGCCCGGGCCTCCCGGCGCAGACGGCGCACCTCCACCAGCTGGTAGAGGACCGGAACCAGGATGAGCGTGAGCACGGTCGAGGTGACCAGCCCGCCGATCACCACGAGGGCGACCGGGGCGGAGACGAACGCTCCGCCGCCCGCCAGACCCGTGGCCATCGGGACGAGCGCGGCAATCGTGCCGACCGCGGTCATCAGGATGGGGCGCAGACGGTGCCGGGACCCCTCGACGATGGCCTCTCCGAGGTCCATCCCCTTCTTACGGTTCTGGTTGATCAGGTCCATCAGCACGATGGCGTTGGTGATCACGATGCCGATGAGCATCAGCATGCCGATCAGGGCCGCCGCGCCGATCGGCGTACCGGTCAGCATCAGCAGACCCAGCGAACCGGTGGCGGCGAACGGGACCGAGATCAGCAGCATCAGCGGCTGCATCAGGCTCTTGAACGTCGCGACCATCGTCAGGTAGCAGATGACGATCGCGGCGAGCAGCGCCAGTCCCAGCTGGGCGAAGCCCTCGGTCTGGTCCTGGCTGACACCGCCGAGGCTGGCGGAGGCACCAGAGGGCAGGTCCAGGCCGTCCAGGGCCTGGGTGATGGCGACGCTGACCGCCCCGAGGTCGCTGGCGGTCGGGTTGGCCGACACCGTGGTGCTCGTGACCCCGTCGATGCGGGTGAGCTCCGGCGGCTGCTCGACCTCGGTGACCTCGGCCACGTCGCGCAGCTCGATCTCCTGCCCGGTGGGCGTGGCGATCGGCAGCCTCTCCAGCTCCGCCACCGTCGCGGGGGCGTCCTGGACCAGGACGACCACGTCCCGGCGGAGGTGCTCGATGGTGGCGTGGCCGACGTTGCGGCCGTTGAAGGCGGCGGAGACGGTCTGGCCGACCATCGTCTCGTTGAGGCCGTACTCGGCGGCGTCCTCTCCGTCGACGTGGACCTCCAGCGCGGGCTGCGACTGGGAGATCCCACTGGTGACGTCGTCCGCGCCGTCGATCCCGCGCAGCTCCTCCTCGATCATCCCGGCCGCCTCGACCAGGGTGTCCTGGTCCTCGGCGGTCACACGGACCTCGATGCCCGACCCGCCCATGCCGCCGGTGGAGTCCAGGCGCGGCTCGTACTCGGTGTCGAGGTCGGCGAAGGTGTCCCTCAGGACGTCGCGGTTGCGGATCTGGTCGGTGCCGGGGTCGGCCGTGATCGTGTAGTCGATCCGGTCGGCCGCGCCGCCGCCCATCATCGGGTTGCCCCCGATGTTGACCTGGTAGGTCTCGATCCAGGCCATCCCCGCCAGGGCCGCCTCGACCTTGACGGCCTCGGCGTCCGCGGCCTCCAGGGACATGCCCGGTTCGAGCTCCTGGATGACGGTGTAGGTGTTCTCCTCGGCCTCGCCCAGCCAGTCGGTCTCGGAGTTGGCGGCCATCACGAGGGTGCCGCCGAAGATCGCCACCGACGCGGCGAGCGTCACCACCGTGGCGGTCCTGCGCTTGGTCGTGATCCACCGGATGATCGGCAGGTAGGCGCGCTGGAGCGGTGTGCGCATCTCGCGTTCGTGGGCGGCGCGCTCGATCTCCTCGCGGCTGGCGTCCCCGACCTCGGCGGGTCGCAGGAACCAGTAGCACAGGACCGGGGTGATGGTCAGGGCGACGAGGAGCGAACCGGCCAGGGCCAGGCTGCTGGTGACCGCGAACGGCATGAAGATCTCGCCGACCATGCCGCCGACGAAGGCCAACGGCAGGAACACGGCGATGGTCGCGAAGGACGAGGAGGCCACGGCGGTGGCGACCTCGCGGACGCCGTCCTTGACGGCGGCCATCCGCTCCTTGCCGTAGTCCATGTGTCGGCGGATGTTCTCCAGGACGACGATGGAGTCGTCCACCACCCGGCCGATCGCGATGGTGATCGCGGCGAGGGTGAGCATGTTCAGGGTGAACCCGAACGCCTGCATACCGATGAAGGCCACCAGGACCGACACCGGGATCGACACCGCGACCACCAGGGTGGAGCGGATGGACAGCATGAAGACGAGGATCACGATGACCGAGGCGGCCAGGCCGTAGGCCCCGGCCTCGAACATGTCGGTGATCGAGTCGTTGATGAAGGGCGCCTGGTCGAAGACGACGGTCAGGGAGATGTCGTCGCCGAGCAGGTCGGCCTGCTGGTCGAGCACGTCCTGGACGCCGTCGGAGATCTCGACGGTGTTGCCGTCCGGCGTCGCCATGACCATGAGCGCGACGCTGGGGTCGCCGTCCAGGCGGGCGATCGAGGAGGCGTCCTCGGTCACCATCGCGACGTCGGCGACCTCGGACAGGCGTACGGGAGAGGGCGCGGCCGCGGGCGGTGCGCCCGGCATCGCGGTGGACGGGTCGGCTCCCAGGGAGGGCCGCACCCACACGTCCTCGATCTCCTGGAGGCTCGTGAGCTGGTCACCGGTGGTGACGCTCAGGCTGCGACCGTCCTCGTCGATGCTGCCGCCCGCCATGAGCAGGCCGCTGGCCTCCAGGGCGTCGGACACGTCCTGGACGGTGGCCCCGGCGTCGTCGAGCTCGTCCTCGTCCGGGGTGACCTCGACGCGCTGCTCGGGGACGCCGGAGAGGTTGGCCGAGCGCACGCCCGGCACCGACTCCAGTTCGGGGATGAGGACGTTCTCGATGGAGGAGGCCATCGACTGCTCGTCGCCGTTGCCGGTGCTCGCCGCCAGCATCATCACCGGCATCATGTCCATGCTCAGGGCCATGACGGAGGTGGAGACGTCGTCGGGGAGCAGTCCGGAGATCTGGTCGACGGCGACCTGGGTCTCGCGGACCAGGGCGTCCTGGTCACGGCCGTAGTCGAACTCGGCCATGATCTGCGCGGACCCGGTGGTGGAGGTCGAGGTGACGGTGTTGACGCCCTCCACCCCCTGCAGGGCCTGTTCGAGGGGCTCGGTGACCTGTCCCTCGACCACCTGCGGGGTGGCGCCCTGGTACTGGGCCGAGACCATCACCATCGGCAGGGACATCTCGGGGAAGAGCTCTCGCTTGGCCGACACCGCCGCGAGGACACCGAAGAGCAGGACGGCCAGGGTGATGAGGAGGACCAGTGCCCGGTTGCCGAGCGACACGACCGAAAGGCGGTTCACGCGTTCGTCCCTTCCGCCGGGTGGGCGTGGCGCGCCCCGGTCAGGGGGTGCTCCGCACGCGGGGCCGTGGGGGCCTGTCTGGACATGAGAGGTGATCGCTCCTAGCTCGCCGTGGGTGGGACGGTCGGACCGGGGTGTGCCGCGCGTTCGTCGCCGAACACGCGCTCACCGGTGCGGTCGCGGTGCCGATCCGCGAGGACGTGGGTGTGGGGGATGCGGGGTGTTCGTCCGCCTGGTGCGAGGCCCGCGAGGGGCGGCGCATCCGCCGGGCGCTGTACTCACCATACGTCGCGTTATATCGGAAGTTGAGCGGACCGAGGGAGGTTCAGGGATCTCTCAGGGACGCCTCAGTCTTCTGTCAGGGTCCGACCCGACCAAAGTTGGGGACGTTCCGCCAAAGTCGGCCCGCTCCCCTTCCGAAGTGGGTCTTCTCCGGTTCCCCTCGCGCGGATTCTTGTTACGGACATCACACGCCAGGTTTCGGTTCGCCGAAAATCGGTGAGGCGCGCGGGAATCCCACCGGGTGCGGCCCCGGAGCGCGCTCCCGGGGCGGCGGTCGGCGCGGCGCGGTGACTCAGACGGCCGAGGCCTGTTTCCCTGGTTCCTCCCGGGAGTCCAGGGTGGCGTGCGGCTGGGTGGTACCCCAGACGACGCCGAGGAGGTCCTCCAACGCGTGCGCCAGGGAGTCGTCGACGAGTTCGTAGCTGACCTGACGGCCGCGGGCCTGGGTGCGGACGAGTCCGCAGTCGCGGAGACAGGCGAGGTGGTTGGAGACGTTCTGCCTGGTGAGGCCGAGCCGGTCGGCGAGCCCGGCCGGGTAGTCGGCTCCCTCCAACAGTGCCAGGAGGAGGCGGCACCGGGTGGGGTCGGACAGGGCGCGGCCGAGTCGCTGGATCGCGGTGAGGCGCTGCTCGGAGGTCAACATGAAAATCATTGTACATCGTTTGCTGTATAGACAGCCTTCGCTGTATAAACAGTGAAGGCTGAACTGTTCGGCCGGGTCTCCGGAGTCACACGGGACCGCCCGAGGGCGGTGGTCCGCCGGAGGGGCACGACGACCGACGCGTGGCGGCGCCACCGATCGCCGAACCGAGGAGGGAACCCATGGGCGCGGGACACGACCACGGCCCGATCACCGCCGGGGCCGCCAACAAGGGACGCCTGGCACTGGTCCTGGGAATGATGCTCACCGTCGCCGTCGTCCAGGTCACCGGCGCCGCGTTCAGCGGCAGCCTCGCCCTGCTCGCCGACGCCGGGCACACCGTCACCGACTCCCTCGGGGTCGCTCTGGCCCTGGCCGCCGTGTGGATCGCCGCGCGACCCGCCACCAGTAAGCGGACCTTCGGGTTCCAACGGGCCGAGATCCTCGCCGCCGCCGTGAACGCCATCGTGCTCTTCGCCCTGTGCGCGTTCATCGTGTCGGAGGCGATCAACCGATTCCGCGAACCCGCCGAGGTCTCCGGCCCGGGCATGATCGCGGTCGCCTCCTTCGGCCTGGTCATGAACATCGCCGCGATGTTCGTCCTGCGTTCCGGAGCCCAGGAGAGCCTCAACGTCAAGGGCGCCTACCTGGAGGTCATGAGCGACGCCCTGGCCTCCGTCGGTGTGATCGTGGGCGGTCTGATCGTGTGGCTCACCGGGTGGCAGCAGGCCGACACCCTCGTCTCCCTGGGCATCGCCGCGATCATCGTCCCCCGCGCGTGGTCACTGCTGCGTGAGGCCGTCCACGTCCTGCTGGAGGCCACCCCGAAGGGCATGGACCTGAGCGAGGTGCGCGAGCACCTCATGGGCCACCCCGCCGTCATCGACGTCCACGACCTGCACGCCTGGACCATCACCTCCGGCGTCCCCGTCATGTCCGCGCACGTGGTGGTCTCCGAGGAGGACCTGAGGGACACCGGGAGGATGCTCGACGAACTCCACGAGTGCCTCACCGGCCACTTCGACGTGGAGCACTCCACACTCCAGCTGGAACCGCCCGGCCACGCCGACCACGAGGGCGCACGGCACGCCTGACCGGCACCCGCCCGGCCGGGCGGGTGCGGGCCCCGAACGGTGGGGCGCCGTGTCTGGGCCAGGGGGTTTTGGCAGAATCGTTCGGGTCCCCGAGCAAGGAGAGCCCGTGTCCCGCAACCCCGACCACCAGGCACGTCAGCGGTGAACCGCAGGCCCGTGCGCCGACCCTCCGGCGCGCTGCGGCGGCTCGCCAGGAGCGTGATCCCGCTCCGCCGGTCCGCGCGCCACGGCGATCCGCGCACCGAGTGGCACACCACGCGGGAGTCCCGTGCCTGGTTCAAGCCCGCACGCGTGTTCCTGCTGATGTTCGTGACCGTCGACCTGGTCGGCGCCGTTCTCCTGAGCACTCCGTGGGCCACCACCGACGGCCGGGGCCTGCCCTTCGAGCAGGCCTTCTTCATGGCCACCTCGGCGCTCTCGGTCTGCGGGCTCAGCGTCGTCTCCATCGGCGACGACCTGAGCGGGTTCGGCCAGGGCGTGCTGCTGGCGCTGATGCAGGCGGGCGGCATGGGCATCATGACCCTGGCCTCGCTGTTGGGCACCGCCGTGATCCACCGGTTCGGCCTGCGCATGCAGCTCAACGTGCAGGCCGAGGTGCGCACGCTCTGGGTCGGTGACGTGCGCGGCCTGGTCAGCCGGGTCCTGACGATCTTCCTGGTCTGTCAGGGGATCACCTTCCTGCTGATCACCCCGCGCATGTGGCTGGGGTACGACCTCAGCCTCCACCAGGCGGTCTACTCCGGCTTCTTCCACTCCATCTCCTCGTTCAACAACGCCGGGCTCTCGCTGTACCCGGACAGCTTCGTCCGGTTCTCCGGGGACGCGTTCGTGCTGTTCCCCATCGCGCTGTCCTCGATCCTCGGCGGTATCGGCTTCCCGGTGCTCCTGGAGCTGCGCCGTCAGCTCCGTACCCCGCGCCGCTGGACCCTGCACACCAAGCTCACGGTCACCACCACGGCGCTGTTGTTCGTCGGGGGCGCCGTGCTGGTCACCGCGATGGAGTGGAACAACCCGAACACCCTCGGTCAGCTGCACTGGTGGGCCAGGGTCACCGACGGGGTCTTCCACGGCGTGATGCCGCGCAGCGGCGGCCTCAACGCCGTGCCCACCGGCGAGATGCAGGATTCCACACTGCTGCTGACCATCATGTTGATGTTCGTCGGCAACGGCAGCGCCGGGACCGCGGGCGGTATCAAGGTGGCCACCCTCGCCGTCATCTTCCTGGTCGTGCTCGCCGAGGTGCGCGCGCACGACCGCGTGCACGTCTTCGGTCGACAGCTGCCGTACGAGGTGATCCGGCAGGCCCTGAGCCTGGTGTTCCTGTCCGCGACGGTGGTCGCCGCCAGCACGGTGCTCATGCTCTACGCCACCCGTTTCTCGCTCATGGAGGTGCTGTTCGAGGTGGTGTCGGCGTTCGGCGTGGTGGGACTGTCCACCGGGATCACCCCCGAGCTCGCACCGTGGAACCAGTACCTGATGGCGGTACTGATGGTCGCCGGCCGGATCGGCCCCGTCACCTTCGTGACGGCCCTGGCCTTCCGCGACCGGCATCGCCGCTACGAACTCGCCGAAGCCCGGCCGATCATCGGTTGAGCCGACCGACGCGCCGAGCCCTTCCCCAGAGGAGAGAACCATGCCGCACCGCGACAGGAACGACGACAAACGCGTGCTCGTGATCGGCCTCGGCCGCTTCGGGAGCTCGCTCGCTTTGGAACTGGTCAACCGGGGCTGGGAGGTGCTGGGCCTGGACTCCAACCCCAGGATGGTGCAGACCTACGCCGACGCGCTCACCCACACGGTGGTCGCCGACGTCACCGACGAGGAGGCCCTGCGGCAGATCGGCGCCGCGCAGTACGCGCGGGCCGTGGTGGCGATCGGCAGCCACCTGGAGGAGAGCATCCTCGCCACCTCCCTGCTGGTGGACCTCGGGGTTCCCTCGATCTGGGCGAAGGCGACCAACCGCAGGCACAAACGCATCCTGGAGCAGGTCGGCGCCGACCACGTGGTGCTGCCCGAACACGACATGGGCGAGCGGGTGGCGCACCTGCTCTCGGGGCGGATGCTGGACTACGTGGTGTTGGACGCCGGTTTCGCGCTGGGCAAGACCCGGGCGCCGAAGTCGCTGCTCGGTCGGACCCTGAGGGAGACCCGGGTGCGCCAGCAGTACGGGATCACGGTGGTGTCGGTGAAGCGGGTGGGGGCGTCCTTCACCTACGCCACCCAGGAGACCGTCCTACACAAGGGCGACGTGATCGTGGTGGCGGGGCGCACGGACGATGTGGAGCGGTTCGCCGAGTCCACCTGAGCGGGTTCGGGCAGGTCGTGAGCTTCCCGACAAAGCTGGCAAATTGACAACCGTTTTCATTTTCCCGATGATGGCTCCATGAGAACTCCCATCGCGCGAGCCGCCGCCCTCGGCGCCACCACACTGATGATCGCCACCGGTTGCGCGGCCGGAGGAGAGGACGACTCCGGCGAGGGGGTCGCCCCCGCCGACGCGGCCCTGACCGTCGTCACCGGCGTGTACCCCCTGGAGTGGCTGGCCCGCGAGATCGGCGGTGAAGACGTGGCCGTCGTGCAGCTCACAGAACCGGGCACGGAACCGCACGACCTGGAGCTGACCGGACGACAGATCGCACAGGTCAGCGAGGCCGACATCGCCTTCTACGTCGGTGGGCTCCAGCCCGCCGTCGACGAGGCCGTCGGCCAGGAGGCGGCCGACGCCGCGCTGGACGTGGCCGACGTCGTCGAGCTCCACCCGGCCGGAGAAGGGGGCGGCCACGCCGAGGACGACGGGCACGACCACAGTGGGGACGGGCACGACCACGGAGACGAGGAGCACGGCGAGGACGACGGGCACGACGGGCACGACCACGGCGACCTCGACCCGCACTTCTGGCTCGACGTGGACCTCATGCAGGAGGCCGCCTCGGCCCTGGCGGAGCGTATGGGCGAGGTCGACCCGGACGGCGCCGACCGCTACCAGGAGGGGGCCGAGCGCGTCATCGGCGAACTCTCCGGCATCGGCGAGGAGTACGAGGCGGGCCTGGGCTCCTGCGAACACCGCGAGGTGGTCGTGGGCCACACCGCCTTCAGCTACCTGACCGAGCGGTACGACCTGGAGCAGATCGGAGTGAGCGGTGTGGACCCCGACACCGAACCCTCCCCCGCGCAGATCGCGGCGATCACCGACATCGTGCGGGACCGCGACATCTCGACGATCTTCACCGAACCCCTGATGCCCGCGGCCACCGCCGACACCATCGCGGCCGAGACCGGGGCCCGTGTCGAGGTACTCGACCCGCTGGAGGGCGTCACCGAGCGCTCTCCCGGCGACGACTACCCGTCGATCATGCGCGGCAACCTCGACGCGCTGTCGGAAGCGCTCACCTGCGACTGACACACGCGCCACCCCCTTTGAGAAGGCCCCGCCGTTCCCACGGCGGGGCCTTCGGTACTACAGCGCATTCGGGACCGGGTTCCCGTTCCAGCGACGGTTTCTCCCTGCCATCACCCACCTGACCTGGGATGGAACAGGTCCGAATCAGCTCCGGAGAAGCGTCCCGATTACATGGCGCTTACATCCTCACAAACGCCCGGACAAGTGGCGATGGTCACGCTATGCTCGGGAGAGTGTCAGTGCCAATGCACGTGCATCTGGCAGTGCATCGGCACGCACATCCCCTCAGACGGACCAAGGAGCTACTGGAACATGACCGCACACAACGGCATCCGCGCGACCGAGCTGACCGAGGCCGCCTGGCAGAAGGCCAAGCGCAGCAACTCGCAGGGCGCCTGCGTCGAGATGGCCCGCCTCACCGACGGTTCGATCGCCCTGCGCAACTCGCGCTTCCCGACCGGACCGGCCCTGGTCTACACCCAGGAGGAGATCGACTGCCTCATCCTGGGCGCCAAGGACGGCGACTTCGACAACCTGCTCAGCTAGGACGTGTTCCCCGGCCCCTGAACGGCGCGCCCCGGGGCGGTGCGCCGACCACGGCCTGGTATGCCTGCCCCCTGCTCTCTCCCAGGCCTCAGGGGCCCGTGCGACGCCGAAGGGCTCCGTCCATGCCGGACGGAGCCCTTCATACGTGCGCGGACCGGAGGGGCGGGTCGCCCAGGTCACGGAGCCTGCGGGGGATCAGCTGCCTTCGAGGTCCTTGAGCATGTCCCTGAGCAGGGAGAGGGTCTCGTCGGGAGTGGCGGCGGAAACGCTCAGCCGCGTCATGGCCTTGGTGTAGGCCTCCACGGTGGCGGGCTTGTCGATGATCTCGCCGTCGGTGAGCTGTTCGAGGTAGACGATGTCGGAGAGCTCGAACTCGGAGTAGCGCAGCAGGGTGAAGGAACCGGCCTCCGCCGCGTGCGCGCCCACCTCGAAGGGGATGATCTGGAGGGTGACGTTCTCGTGGTTCTCACAGAGGTGGATCAGGTGGCGGAGCTGGCCGCCCATGATCGCCGGACCGCGCTCCCGGCCCCCGATCGGACGGCGCACGGCCGCCTCGTCGAGGATGATCCACATCTTCTTCCCGGCCTCCAGATGCTTCTGTCTGGTGAGTCTGGCCTGAATGCGCTGCTCGGTCACCACGTCGGTGTCGACACCGCCGGAGATGATCTCGCGGGCGTACTCCTCGGTCTGCAGCAGGCCGGGGACGAACTGGGACTCGTAGATCCGGATCTGGTCGGCGGCCTCCTCGAAGCCCACGTAGCGGATGAACCACTTGTGGAGGGCGTCGCCGTACTCCTTCCACCAACCAGGCTTGTTGGATTCGGCCGCCAGTTCGCGGAATTGCTTGAGGAGCTTGCGGTCCGTGACCCCGTACAACTTCAGGAGGTCCTCGATATCGCGGGTCTTGAATCCGACCCGGCCGAGTTCCATGCGGCTGATCTTGGAGGCCGAGGCACGAATCTTCTCGCCCGCGGCCTCACGCGTGAGACCGCTGCGCTCACGGTGCTTGCGCAGCTGGTGCCCGAGGAGCATGCGACGCACGGTGGGTCCACTCCCCTGACGCAATTGAGCGATATCCACCTTCGCCGCCTCTCTGTCATTCTCCGAACAAGGGTATCGGGTCGGCCGCACCCCTTTGCCGGGCGGTCCGGACACTACACGTACACGATATAGCCCGCGCTCCCGAGCACCCGCGAGCCGGTCTCGACCCGATCCCGCAACCCGTCGGACCGCTGGATGGGCTCCCGCGGAACCCGCCCCGGCGGCCGGCGCCCGAGAACGTGACCCGGGCCGCCCACTCACACGAATTGCGCCCAAACGAACTTTCCGCCGGGCGGTGTGGGAATCACACCCCACTCTCGCGCGAAAGCGCTCACCAGGGCAAGCCCTCTGCCGCCCTCCATGCTCGGCTCCGCTTCCCTTCTACGGGGCAGTCGATCTCCGCCGTCGCGAACGGCGCAGATGAATTCACCGCCGCTACGCATGAGGGACAGCTGAATACCGGCCTGGCCCTGCCTGGTCAAGGCCAGCGGGCCTCCGTGCCGTACCGCATTCGTGACCAATTCGGAAACAACGACCCCCACATCGCCGGACAAGTACTCCATGCGCCATTCGAGGAGCAGGGCCGCGGAAATCTCCCGGGCGGCGGCGACGGCCCGGGGACGGGACTCGAAGGTCCACGTGACGGCGTCGTGGCGGTCGCCGCAGACCGGGGTGTTCCAGCGACGCGAACCGTGGGTCAGGACCTTGAGCCACCAGGCACCGGTCGGCTTGGCCACCGCCTCCGCACACTCCATGCCCTTCAACTCCTCACTGACGCTCGCGCGCCGGGCCGCCGACGAAAGGAAGGCTCGTGCCGGTGCACGTCCCGAATGCACGTGCATCTCAGCGCTGCACGCAATCGTAAGGCACCCCCCGGCAAAGTGCAGGCAAACGCGGACACGAACCGGGAAGGTTTACCGGTGCGCAGGTGGGAGGTATCGGCGGGCTGTCGTGGAAGCGTTACCCGAGCGTTTCACAAGTGCGTCCCAAGCGCCCCCGGGGACGTACCGACCGGTAGGCACGTGGATAGGATTCCCCCGCGCCCAGCACGCGAACAACGGAGGTAACACCATGTCCCCAACGCCTCGTGTGGCGATCGTGACCGGAGCGGCACGCGGTATCGGCGCCGCGACCGCCGAGCGCCTGGCCCGGGAGGGCCGCGCCGTCGCCGTACTGGACCTCGACGCCTCCGAGGCCGGTGAGGTCGTGGACCGGATCACCGCCGACGGCGGGACCGCCGTCGCCGTGGCCTGTGACGTTGCCGACGAGGACCAGGTCGCGTCGGCCGTCGACACCGTCGCCGAGCGCCTCGGACCGCCCGCCATCCTGGTCAACAACGCGGGCGTGCTCCGCGACAACCTGCTGTTCCGCATGTCCGCCGACGACTGGGACACCGTCCTCGGCGTCCACCTGCGCGGCTCCTTCCTGATGAGCCGGGCCGCCCAGGCGCACATGACGTCCGCGGGGTGGGGGCGGATCGTGAACCTGTCCAGCTCGTCCGCGCTCGGCAACCGCGGCCAGGCCAACTACTCGGCCGCCAAGGCCGGTCTCCAGGGCTTCACCAAGACGCTCGCCATCGAGCTCGGGAAGTTCGGCGTCACCTGCAACGCCGTCGCCCCCGGGTTCGTCGAGACCGCGATGACCCGCGCCACCGCCGAACGGATCGGTGTCGCCTACGACGACATGAAGGCCTTCAAGCAGGCGGAGATCCCGGTACAGCGGGTCGGGTACCCGGAGGACATCGCCAACGCCGTCGCGTTCTTCACCGGCGAGGACGCCGGATTCGTGTCCGGGCAGATCTTGTACGTCGCGGGAGGTCCCCTCGACTGATCCGTCCCCGGTGCGCCCTCGGAGCGTTCCGACAGGGCCGCCGCGGGACACTGGCCGGTTCCGGCCATCCGCGCCGCCCGGCGTGCCACGGGCCCCTCAGACGGGCTCCGGGCCCCCGGGCGGCCGTGTGCGCGGCTCCTCCCCGGCTCCCCCGGCCGCGGGCAGGGCCCGGACCTCGGTGATGGCCCTCCCGTCGGCCTCGGCCACCTCCGCCGTCCATCCTCCGAAGTCCACCCGCTCCCCCGGCTCACGCGGAATGTGCTCCAGGACGGCCAGGATCATCCCGGCCACGGTGACGTAGTCGCCCTCCGGCGGGGCGGTCGTCTCCAGACCGAGGTCGGCCAGGTCGTGCACCGGGTAGGTGCCCGGCAGCGTCATCGACCCGTCCTCGTGCCACCGCGCCGCGCGGACGTCGGTGTCGGTCTCGTCGTAGATCTCCCCGACGATCTCCTCCAGGAGGTCCTCCAGGCTGACGATCCCCTCGATCCAGCCCGTCTCGTTGACGACCACGGCGAGCTGGGCCCGCTCCGCGGTCATCCTCTGGAGGGCCTGGGACACCACGAGCGAGTCGGGGAGCAGCATCGGCTCCCGGGCGACCTCCCGCAGGCTCCCCGAGCCCCGCACCAGGTCGGACCAGTGCACCACGCCCAGTACCTGGTCCAGCCCCGCCCCCGACACGATCGGAGCCCGCGAGTGCCCGTGGTCGGCGAGCATCCGCACCGCGTCGGCGGCGGGAGTCTCCTCCGGGATGGAGAACACCTCACCGCGCGGCACCACCACCTCGCGCAGACGCCGGTCGTCGATCTCGAACGCGCCCGTGATGATGGTGCGCTGTTCCTGCGTGATGTCGCGCTGCGAGGCGAGCATGTCGCGCAGCTCCTCCTCCGAGACCTCCTCCCGGGCGGCCGCGGGGTCGCCGCCGGTCATCCGCACCAGGAGGTTGGTGGACGCGCTGAGCAACCACACGACCGGACGGGACAGGGTCGCCATCAGGTCGAGCGGACGTGACACGGCCAGTGCCCACGTCTCCGCGCGCTGCATGGCGACCCGTTTGGGCGCGAGCTCGCCCAGAACGAGGGTGACGAAGGTCAGGGCGACCGTGACGAGCACGACCGACACGGGTCCGGCCGCGGAGCCCAGGAATCCGAGTGGTTCCACGAGCGGGCCCGCGAGGGACACTGCGGCGGCCGCGGAGGCCAGGAACCCGGCGAGGGTGATGCCGATCTGGATGGTCGCGAGGTAGCGGTTGGGGTCTCGCGCGAGACGGGCCACGGCCCGCCCACCGGCCCCTCGTCCGGCCAGCCGCCGGACCTGGCTCTCACGCAGCGTGATCAGAGCGATCTCACTGCCCGAGAACACCGCGTTGACCAGGACCAGGGCCAGAACCAACCCGAGTTGCGCCCCGTAGCCGTCCATGGCGTCCGTCGTCTCCCCTGTGGTGGACCCGCGCTCTCGTACGGAGCCGTCGTGCTCCCACCTTGACACAACGTGCTGGTCGGAACCGGTCCGCGCACCGCCGTGGCCCCGTATCGCCGTGTTCGGGCCCGGGGCGGGCACCGCTCCGGGCGGCCTCGGCGGGGGTCACCCGGACCGTGCTCGGGTGACCTCGTCGATCCCCCGGGCCACGAGCGCCTCTCCGGTGGCGTCGGCCATCCGGAGGAGCTGGACGATCACGGGAACCACCAGCAGGTGGGGGCGGCCGGACAGGCCCCGGGCGCGGTACCCCTCGCGGGCCGCTCTCCAAGCGGCGGCGACCATCGGGATCGACCGGACGGTCAGGGCGAGCACCAGCGCGATCCGGTCCGGGTCGGCTCCCACGTGGCGCAGCGGCCGGGCCAGGCGCTCGAAGAGGTCCAGCATCTCCCGCACGCGCGTCGTGAGGGTGACGGCGTTGGCCAGCAGGACCAGTGCGGAGAGCTGGGCGCACAGCCGCACGCCCTCCTCCCATGCCCCGAACAGGGCCTGGAAGGCGCCGATGGCGAGCAGGAAGGGCCAGAGGGCGCGCACCACCGCGAGGGCCCGCCGGGGCCGCAGCCCGACCAGCGGGTACAGAACCAGGCTCACCGCCAGGGTGCCCAGGGACACCCACGCGTTCCCGGCGACCACCAGCGCCGTACCGGCCACCAGCAGGCCCAGGAGTTTGGGTCCGGCGGGCACCCGGTGCAGCGGGCCGGAACCGGGGACGTAGAGTCCGATCGCGCTCACGCGGCCCCGTCCTCCTCGTCCATGAGCTTGGTGTAGAACGTCACCGCGTCCTCGGGGCCTCCGTCGAAGGCCACCCGCCCCCCGGCCATGACCAGGACCCGGTCGAAGTCGGGCAGCAGGTCCAGGTCGTGGGTGAAGAGCACGACCTGCTGGTCGAGCCCGGCCAGGGTGCGGTGGACCATACGGGTGTTGCGCAGGTCGAGCAGGGTGGTGGGTTCGTCGCACACCAGGACCTCGGGGCCGGTCACCAGGACCGACGCCAGCGCGAGGAGCTGTTTCTGCCCTCCGGAGAGCAGGTGGCCCGGGTGGTCGCGGTGGTCGGCCAGGCCGTACCGGTCCAGGACCTCGTCCACGCGCCGCGCCGTCTCGGCCCTGCCCAGCCGCTGGGAGCGGAGTCCGATCTCCACGTCCTCCGCGACCGTCGGCATGATGATCTGGTGCGCGGCGTCGGAGAAGACGAAGCCGACCCGGCGCCGGACCTGCCGGGCGTGCCGCCGGGTGTCCCACTCCCCCAGCGACACCCGGCCCCGGTCCGGCAGCACCAGGCCGTTGAGGGTGCGGGCCAGGGTCGACTTGCCGGAACCGTTGGCCCCGATCACGCCGATGCGGTGCTCCGGGAGTTCGAGGTCGATCTCCCGGAGCACCGCGCGGTCGTCGTAGGAGTGCGAGACCCCTTCGAGGCGGAGCATCAGCCGTTCTCCTCGGGGACCCGGTCGTCGACGACCGGGCGGCCCGCCGGGGGGATCGGGTAGGCGCGGAACACTGCGCTCGCGATCGACGCGGTGGCCACGGCCTTGAGGAGGTCACCGGGTAGGAAGGCCGCCATGGACAGGGCGCCGGCGAGGACTCCGTCTCCGAGCACCACGGCCATCCAGGGAACTCCGATGGCGTAGATGACGACGACGCCGCCCAGGACGTTGGCGGCGAGGCCCCGCCAGAACACGTAGCGCCCCCGCGCGACCATGCGGTCGGTGAGGAGACCGATCACGAGGCCCGCGAAGATCCAGCTCACGATGAAGCCGCCCGTGGGACCGGCCAGCACCGACAGTCCGCCCCGACCGCCCGCGAAGAGGGGCAGCCCGGCGAGCCCGAGCGCGAGGAAGGCGGCGATGGCCAGGCAGCCGCGCTTCCACCCAAGCAGGCTGGGCGCGAGCATGATGCCCAGCGTCTGGAGGGTGATGGGCACCGGGCCGATGGGGATGGCGACGGTGACGCTGAGCGCGGCGATGAGCGCGGCGAACACGGCGACGAGCGCGAGGTCCCGTGCGGTGAGGCCCCGGTAGCGGACGTGGGCCGTCACGGTGGTGGGCATGCGTGGTCCCCCTCGGGGAGGAGTCGGGAGTGGATCACCGTCCATTGTCCGATATGCGGAGCCCCGCGGCACGGGGCGGGGGGCACAGAAGCCGGGCACGACTCTTGTAGGAGTTCGCCCAGGAACGGGGGCGTGCTCCGACCGGTCAGGCCTGGGCGGCCTCGGCGCGCTGGATGCGTTTGATGGGGACGGGGAGCACGCAGACGGGGACGGGGACGTCGACCCGGTGGCCGGTGTCCTCGGGGATTCCGGTGTCCGGGTCGACGCGCAGCGACATCAGGGAGTCCCCGTTCTGGGCGGCCACGACCAGGTGGTCGGGCTGCCCGCCGTGGCCGCGCACCACGGCGAAGTGGCGCGGCCAGGCGCCGACGGGGGTGTCGGCCAGGTGTTCCAGACGGGCGCCCTCGTCGCGGACGGCGAAGGTCGAGACGGTGTCCGCGCCCCGGTTGGAGACGTACACGCGCCCCTCGTAGCCGGTGGTCATGGGCAGGGCGTCGCCGTCGGCGATCTCCCGACCCTCGACCCTGAGCCGGTGGAGCGCGATCTCGGCCGGGTGGTTGGCTCCGGTGACGGCTGCGGTGCGCGCGCCGAGGGCGGGCACCGACCCGAGGTGCTCGCCGGTGCCGTTGCGGGGGTTCCAGCGCACGGTGTGCACGCGCGAGTCCAGTTCCCCCGCGACGTAGACGTACGCGCCGTTGACCGCCATGTGTCGGGGGCCCGTGCCGGACGGAAGGCGGACGGTGCCGAGCAGGCCCTCGTCATAGGCGGGCACCGGGCCCTGGTTCTCCTCGGTGAGCGGTGTGGCGTAGTGGTGGACGCGCAGTTCGTCGGTGCCGAGATCGGCGGCGACCAGGTACCGGAGACGGGGGTCGTGCGTGTCCCGGAGCACCGCGGTGCTGTGCGCGTGGGGACCGTCCTGGCGGTCGGCGACCGGGCCGCGGCCCCGGTGCGCGAGTTCGCGGGCGGGCCCGGAGGGGGAGCCGTCCTCCGTGGTGGGCTGGATCGCGACCACGCCGTTGGCGTAGTTGGCCACCGCGACGCGTTCGGGGCCCAGGTAGCGGACGTGGCAGGGCGAACCGCCGCCCGTGGGTACGGAGCCGATCTCGGTGAGGGTGGTGTCGCCGCGCACGCGGAAGGCGGTGAGGGTTCCCCGGGCCCTCTCGTTGACCGCGTACACCGTGGGCGGGTCGGGTCGGAAGGCCAGGAACGAGGGGCCGGTGGTGCGCGCGGCGACGCCGTCGGCGCTCAGCTCCCCGCTCTCGGGGTCGAACCACACCCGGTGGACGCCCTCGCCCTTGCCGGGCGGGTCGGAGTCGGGGGTGTAGGTCCCCACGAGCAGGAGCCGTCGTGGTGTGTCCACCGTGAGCCTCGTTTCCGTCGCCTCGGGATGGGCCGTGGTCCGGACCACGGCCGGAATGCTACCGCTCCCGCCGTCAGCGGGGAAGGACGCGCGCGATCGCCTCCGGAACCGCCCCGCTACCCACCGGTCACACAGAGAAAACGGTGACGTGCGTAGCCTTTCTGTTACAGTTCCTCCTCAACAGGCCGAGATGGGAGATTCAGGGCCGTCTCCCTCGCACCCGCCCTGTTCGCGACCACCGGATTCGGCTGTCCGTACCGACGGTGGTCCCGATCGGTCGGGCGGCTCCCGGGGCTCCCCGTACGCGTCCGTCGCGCCCCCACGGAAGGACCACCCCACCGCAGGTCCTCATCCCCCTCGGTGACCGCGAGCGGCGCGTCCACGCGCACTCGCGGACCGTGGTTCCCCGCTCACCCGACGTCTGGACCCGAATTGACCCTTCGCCGACTGTCCGAAGTGCCGTTGCCCGACAAGGAGACCATCGAGCTGGTCCGCCAGTCCTGCGTGGACATCCCCGAGGGCTCCACACGTCTGGCCCGGTCCTTCTACGAGAACCTCTTCTCGATGGTCCCCGAGGTGAGGAGCATGTTCTCCGAGGACATCAAGCCCCAGCAGCAGCGCATGGCGGACGCCCTGTTGTCCGTGGTGCGCCACCTCGACACCCCCGACGACGTCGCCCACTACCTCCGGCGCCTGGGCCGCCAGCACCGTGTGGAGCTGGGCGTGCTACCCGAGCACTACCCGCACGTCGGCCGCGCCCTGGTCCGCGCCGTCAGCGAGGTCTCCCCCACCTGGTCGTCCTCCATGAGTTCGGCCTGGGTCCTCGTCTACCAGTGGGTCACCGCGAACATGATGGCCGGGGCCGACCAAGCCCCGGGCCCCGCTCCGGCTCCGGCTCCGGAGCCCGCCCCCACCCGCGCCCCGGCTCCGTCGGCCGCCCCCCACGCGTTCCGGCGGGCCTGACACCCGCCTCCCCTGCCTGCCGTCCCTCACCCCGTCGAAAGCCACCGTTCATGACTCACAGCCATCAGAACCGCACCCCCGGCACCGAGGGGGAACGCCACGTACAGGCGGTCCTGGGCACCACCGACCGGGCCGACCGCTTCTACCGCGACCAGATGCTCGACCACCTCAACCCGCTCATGCGGGACTTCGTCGCCCGCCAGGAGATGGTGTTCGTGGCGACGTCCGACGCCCGGGGCGAGTGCGACTCCAGCTTCCGAGCGGGCCCTCCCGGTTTCGTGCACGTCGTCGACGACCGCACCCTGGTCTACCCCGAGTACCGGGGCAACGGGGTGTTCGCCAGCGCGGGCAACATCCTGGAGAACCCGCACATCGGGCTGATGTTCCTCGACTTCGAGCGGGAGCGGATCGGGCTGCACGTCAACGGGCGCGTGAAGATCATGGAGGACGAGACCCTGCGCCCCCACGTTCCCGGCCTACCGCTGCCGCAGGTGCCGGGGCAGCGCGCACAGATGTGGATGATGGTGCAGGTCGAGGAGGCCTACATCCACTGCCGCAAGCACATCCCGCACCTGCGCCGGGTCGGCGCCGAGGAGTCCTGGGGCACCGACGACGCGCTGCGCAAGGGCGGCGACTACTTCGGGGCCAGGGAGGGCAGGCGCGCCACCGCCGGTACCGGCCCCTGGTAGCGGCCCCTGGTAGCGGAGGGGGCGGCCCCGTGACGGCGGGACCGCCCCGACGACCTAGGGCGTGTTCTGTGGATGCTTTCGCCTTCTGGCGGCGGAGCCGCCAGCCCCGCGAGCGGCCGCCAGGCCATCTCTCGCAAGACGATGAGCGACGGTCAGCCCGGGTTTGGCTGTCCGAGCTTCATCGGCGCAGCGAGAGGCAGCCTGGCCACGCGAGCGCGGAATGATCCACAGAACACGACCTAGGAGCGTCTGCCCGCCTCCCTGACGGCCTCGACCGCCTTCATGATGCGCTTGTCCGAAACCGGGTAGGCGGTGCGCAGCTCCTGCGCGAAGAGGCTGACCCGGTACTCCTCCAGCATCCAGCCCAGCTCGACCACGTCCGGGTCGTCGGCCCGCCCCGCGGGCAGGGCCCCGCGGACCTTCGCGACGGCCTGGCGCATCTGTTCGACCTTGGACATGTTGACCTGGTCGCGGCGAGGGTTCTCGGGGAGCTTGCCCAACCGGTGTTCGACGCCGCGCAGGTAGCGGTGCACGTCGTCCAGCCGTGCCAGCCCCGCACGCGTGACGAACCCCGGACCGACGAGGTCGCCGAGCTGCCCCTGCACATCGTTGAGGGACGGCAGCACCGCGAGCGACGTGGTGCCCTTGACCTTCTTCGACACCTTGCGCCACAGCACGAGCACGCGCGCGGTCCTCCCCAGGATCTCGGCGAGGGTGTCTCCGAGGTCGGCGCGCACCCGGTCGGCGAGCCGGGCGAAGTCGTCACCGTTCCACACCGGCCCGCCTTCGCGCGTGAGCAGGTGGTCGACGGCGGCCGCCTCGGCGTCCTCCAGCATCTTGCGGATCGACCCGTGTGGGTTGTCCGCCAGGGCGAGTTTGTCGGGGTTGTTCAGCCCCTTGCTGACCGCCGTCGCCGGGGACGGGATGGTCAGCATGAGCAGGCGCCGGGTGCCCGCGCGCATCGCCGCCCGCTGCTCGGGCCGGGTGTCGAAGATGCGGATCGCCACGCTCTCGCCCTCGTCGACCAGGGCCGGGTAGCCCTTGACCTTGGGGCCCAGGGCCTTGCGTTCGAGGGTCTGCTCCAGCGGGCCGAAGTCCCAGGAGGTCAGGCCCTTCTTCTCCACGCCCTTCGCCTCGGTGGCGATCGCCTCGCGCAGGCGCGGTTTGAGTTTGGCCCGCAGCTGTTCGAGGTCCTTGGACTCGGCCAGGGTGCGCTTGCGGTCGTCGACGGCGCGGAAGGTGATGCGCAGGTGGTCCGGAACCCGGTCCAGCTGGAAGTCCTCCGGGCGGACGCGTTCTCCGTGGGCCATCACGGTGAGTTCGGCCGCAAGCGCCTCGCGGAGCGAGCCCTCGTAGGGGGTGATCCCGCCCCGGGCGCGGGCCGCGTTGTCGGGGACCGGCACGAAGTTGCGGCGCAGCGGCTTGGGCAGCGAACGGATCATCGCGGTGATGAGCTCGTCGCGCAGGCCCGGGATCTGCCAGTCGAACCCGGTGTTCTCGACCTGGTTGAGGAACTTCACCGGTACGTGCGCGGTGACGCCGTCGGAGTCGCTGCCCGGCTCGAACTGGTAGGTGAGGGGGAAGACGAACGCGCCCTGGCGCCACACGTCCGGGTAGTCGTCCTCGCTGACCGCGCCCACACCGTCGTTGATGAGCTCCTCGCGGGTGAAGTCGAGGAGCGCGGGCTCGGTGCGCCGGGTCTTCTTCCACCACGAGTCGAAGTGGGCGGCGGAGACGGCGGTGTCCGCCACGCGCCGGTCGTAGAAGTCGAACAGGGTGTCGTCGTCCACGACGATGTCGCGGCGGCGGGCCCGGTGCTCCAGGTCCTCCACCTCGTCCAGGAGCTTCCGGTTGTCGTGGAAGAACTGGTGGCGGGTCTCCCAGTCGCCCTCGACCAGGGCGCGGCGGATGAACAGCTCCCGGGACAGCTCCGGGTCGATCCCCCCGTAGGAGACCTTGCGCTGCACGACGATGGGCACCCCGTAGAGGGTCACCCGTTCGAAGGCCATGACGGCGCCCCGCCTGCGCTCCCAGTGCGGTTCGCTGTAGCCCCGCTTGACGATGTCCGCGCCGAGCTCCTCGGCCCACTCGGGTTCGATCCGGGCGACCATCCGCCCCCACAGCTTGGAGGTCTCGACCAGTTCGCCGACCATCACGAAGCGCGGCTGCTTCTTGAACAGCGCCGAACCGGGGAAGATCGCGAACCGCGCGCCCCGCCCGCCGAGGTACTCGTGTTTGTCCGGGTCCTTGAGGCCGACGTGCGAGAGCAGCCCGGCCAGCAGGGACATGTGCACGGCGCGGGGGTCGGCGGCCTCGGCGCGCAGCGGCGGGACCTCGATGTCCATGGTGCGCAGGACCTGCTTGAGCTGGCCGTGGATGTCCTGCCACTCGCGCACCCGCAGGTAGTTGAGGAACTCCTCGCGGCACATCCGGCGGAACTGGTTGCCGGACAGCTCCTGCTGCTTGTCGCGCAGGTGGTTCCACAGGTTGAGGAAGGCGAGGAAGTCCGACTCCTTGTCGGTGAACCGGGCGTGCGCCTGCTGGGCCTGCTGCTGCTTCTCGGTGGGCCGCTCGCGCGGGTCCTGGATGGACAGCGCGGAGGTGATGACCATGACCTCGGCGAGGCAGTCGCGCTTCTCGGCCTCCAGGACCATCCGGCCCAGGCGGGGGTCGATGGGTAGCTGGGCGAGGCGTCGGCCGATCGGGGTGAGGCGGCGCTGCCGGTTGTGCTCGCCCTTGGGCTCGGGCTGGAGGGCTCCGAGCTCGGCCAGCAGGTTGACGCCGTCCTTGATCTGCCGGTGGTCGGGCCCGTCCACGAACGGGAACGCCGCGACGTCGCCCAGGCCGAGGGCGGCCATCTGGAGGATGACCGAGGCCAGGTTGGTGCGCAGGATCTCCGGGTCGGTGTACTCCGGGCGGGAGAGGAAGTCCTCCTCGGAGTACAGCCGGATGCAGATGCCCTCGGACACGCGGCCGCACCGGCCCTTGCGCTGGTTCGCGGAGGCCTGCGAGACCGCCTCGATGGGCAGGCGCTGCACCTTGGTGCGGTGGGAGTAGCGGGAGATGCGCGCGGTGCCGGGGTCGATCACGTACTTGATGCCGGGGACCGTCAGCGAGGTCTCGGCGACGTTGGTGGCGAGGACGACGCGGCGTCCGCCGTGCCGGGACCACACGCGCCTCTGCTCGGCCACGGACAGGCGCGCGTAGAGGGGCAGCACCTCCAGGCCGCGGATCTTCTTCTTCTCCAGCGCCTCGGCGGTGTCGCGGATCTCGCGCTCGCCGCTCAGGAAGACGAGGACGTCTCCGGGTTCCTCGCGGGAGAGTTCGTCGACGGCGTCCAGGATGGCCTGGGTCTGGTCCTTGTCGGTGCCGGGCCCGGGGTTCCTCTCCTCGGGGTCGAGGATGTCCTCGGAGATGGGCCGGTAGCGGACCTCGACCGGGTAGGTGCGCCCGGAGACCTCGACGATGGGGGCGTCGTCGAAGTGGCGGGAGAACCGTTCGGGGTCGATGGTCGCGGAGGTGATGACGACCTTCAGATCCGGCCGTTTGGGCAGGAGCTGTTTGAGGTAGCCGAGCAGGAAGTCGATGTTGAGGCTGCGCTCGTGCGCCTCGTCGATGATGAGCGTGTCGTACTGCCGCAGCATGCGGTCGTGCTGGATCTCGGCGAGCAGGATGCCGTCGGTCATCAGCTTGACCAGCGTGTTGTCGTTGGAGGAGTCCGTGAACCGGACCTTGTAGCCGACCGTCTCGCCCAGCGGGGTGCCGATCTCGTCCGCGATGCGCTCGGCCACCGTGCGGGCGGCCAGCCGTCGCGGCTGCGTGTGGCCCACGGTGCCCATGACACCGCGCCCCAGCTCAAGGCAGATCTTGGGCAGCTGGGTGGTCTTGCCCGAGCCGGTCTCCCCGGCCACGATGACGACCTGGTGGTCGCGGATGGCCTCGGCGATGTCCTCGCGCCGGGCGCTGACCGGCAGGTCCTCGGGGTAGCTGAGCTGGGGCACGGCCTCGCGGCGCTCCGCCACGCGGAGCTCGGCGCGGTCGATGTCACCCGCGATCTGTGCGGTCACCGAGGAACGGCGGCGCTCGTCGCTGATTCTGGCCAGACCGTCGATACGGCGGCGCAGCCGGTGCCGGTCGGCGGGCATGAGGTCGCGCAACCGGGAACGGAGCTGGTCCGTGGCGGGCGCGGGCGTGGTGGTGCTCATCAGTACTCAAGGTTAGGAGGGCTGGCAACCGGTTTTCCCGGCGGGCACGGTTCTGGTCGGGGCGGGCCCCTACCGGCGGACGCGTCCCGGGCGCACCCAACGGGTCGTCCCGGGCACACCCACGGGTCAACGCCCGGAGTGCCGGAGTTGTTCCGCCGGGGGGGCGGGGGGGGGCGGACGCCGGTGGGCGCCCGCCCCGCCCGGGTTCACTCCGCGGCGTCCCGCTCGGAGAGGATGCGGCCGACGGCCTCGGCGGTGTGCGGCGCCCACTCCTCCATCATGGTGAAGTGGTCGCCCGGTACCTCGACCCGCTCGTGCCCGGTCGGCCAGCTCCACCCCAGGCCCAGCTTGCCCCCGTCCGCCGTGACCACCGCCTCGGTCGGCCTGACCTGCACGGTCCTCCCCCGCCAGTCGGACGGGCGCCACTGCGAGAACAGGTCGAGGTAGGCGCCCATGGCGGTCAGCCGGGCGGTGTCGAGGAGCTCGAACTCGTTGGCGCGGTCGGTGACGAACTCCGTCACCATCGGCAGGAGTTCGTCGTCACCGGGAACGACGGTGTCGAGCAGCACCGCCCGCTCCGGCGGGGTGCCCCGGCGCGCGAGCTCCTCCGCGACGGCGTGCGCGGTCCACCCTCCGGAGGACCGGCCGACCAGCACGAAGGGGCGGCCGTCGGCGGCGGCCAGCGCCTGGTCCGCCTGGGTCCGTACGAAGGTGTCCAGGTCGGCGGGAAGCTCCTCGCCGTCCAGGTAGCCCGGCGCGGACAGAGCGACGACGCGTCGTCGTCCCTGCCACCTGCTGGCGAACCGGGCGAACTCGTGCGGACCGGAGGTCATGACCAGTGACGGGTGACAGATCAGGACCGGTTCCTCGGGCCCGGTGGCCAGGACCGTGGTGGCGGCGGGCGAGTCCCCGGTGAAGACCGCCCGCGTACGCGAGGCGGCCAGGGCCAGGTCGATGGCCTCCCTGGGCCGGTACTGGACGCAGGCGTCCAGGAAGAGGCCGACGAGGCTGTCGTTGACTCCGGTGGCGCCCGGGGTCCGTTCGCCCGGGCCCTCCGGGGCGGGGCGGCGGGAGCCCTGCTCCGGCTCGGGCGCGGTCTGCCCCATCTCACGGTCGAGGAACCGTGCCAGGGCCACGGGTGTGGCGTGCTGGAACACCAGGGTGGCGGGCAGGCGCAGCCCGGTGAGCGACTGGAGGTGGTTGCGCAGTTCCACGGCGGTCAACGAGTCGAACCCCGACTCGGGGAACTCCTGGTCGGCGCCGTACTCCGAAGAGCCCAGGATCTCGGCCGCCCGTTCGCGCACCAGGCGGGTGAGCAGTTCCCGCCGCTCGGCGCCCGCGGGAACCGAGCCCAACGGCACCGTGTCCGGCCCGGTCCGCTCGGGGGCCCGGACCAGCCCGCGCATCAGCGCGGGCACGTGCCCCCGGGTGACCGCGCGGGTGCGGAGTCCGACCAGGTCCAGCGGTGAGGGCACCAGGTGGGCGCGGTCGGTCGACAGCGCGGCGTCCAGGAGGGCGCGCCCCTCGCTCTCGTCGATCCCCTGGACGCCCCAGGTGCGGGACATCCGGTTCGCGTTGACCGGGTTCATCTGCGCCGAGTCCCCGGACTCGGTGAGCCAGCGGCCCCAGGCCAGTGACTGGGCCGGAAGGCCCCGCTCCCTGCGGTACGCGGCCAGGGCGTCCAGGTAGGCGTTGGCGGCCGAGTACGCCGACTGGCCCGCGCTGCCGAACACCGCGGCCGCCGAGGAGAAGAGGACGAACGCGTCCAGGTCGAGGTGCTCGGTCAGGCGGTGCAGGTTCCAGGCGCCGACGGCCTTGGGCGCCATCACCCGAGCCATGGTGCCGTCCGTCAGACCCGTGAAGGTGGCGTCGTCGAGCACGGCGGCCGAGTGCACGACGGCGGTGAGCGGAGTGTCGGCCAGGAGCTCCCCCAACCGCTCGGCGTCGGCGACGTCGCAGGACTCGACCCGGACGCGGGCGCCCAGGGCGGTGAGTTCGGCGACGAGCGCCTCGGTGCCCGGGGCGCGGGAGCCCTGACGGCTGACCAGGAGGAGGTCGTCCACGCCGTGCCGGACCACGAGGTGGCGGGCGACCAGCTTGCCGAGCTGTCCGCTGGCGCCGGTGATCAGCACCGTTCCGCCGGGCCGGAAACGGCCGGTCAGGTCCAGCACCGTCTTGCCGACGTTGTGGCCGCGCTGCATGACCTGCAACGCCTCCGCGGCCTCCTCGATCGGGTACCGGTGCAGCGGCCCCTGGTCCAGGGTGCCGTCCGTGAGCAGGGGTACGAGCGCGGCGAAGGCCCGCTGGATGCGTTCGGGCCCCGACTCCAGGACGTTGAAGGCCCGGTAGGTGACGCCGTCGGGGACCTCGTCGGCCCCGAGCAGTTCGTTACGGCCCAGTTCCACGAACCTGCCGCCCTCGCCGAGCAGCCGTAGGGAGGCCGGGATCGCCTCGCCCGTGAGGGAGTTGAGGACGACGTCCACGCTGCCCGCCGCGTTCCGGAACCGCTCCTCGAACCCGGGCTCGCGCGAATGCGCGATCTCGTCGTCGCCCAGCCCGGCCGCTCGGAGCAGGTCCCACTTGCCGGGGCTGGCGGTGGCGAGCACCCGGGCGCCCAGGTGGTGGGCCAGGCCGAGGGCCGCCTGGCCCACGCCACCGGCGGCGGAGTGGATCAGCACGGTCTCACCCGCGCTCAGCCCGGCCTCCTCCACGAGGGCGAGGTAGGCGGTCAGGTACACGGCGGGGACGGCGGCCGCCCGTGCGTGGTCCCAGCTGTCGGGGACCCGGGTCAGGTAGCGGTGGTCGGCCACCGCCACGGGCCCGAAGGCGCCCGGGAAGAGTCCCATGACGCGGTCACCCGGTCGCAGGCCCCCGGCGTCGTGCCCGGCCTCCAGCACCACGCCGGAACCCTCGTTGCCGATGTCACCCGGCTCCGGGTACATGCCCACGGTCATCAGCACGTCGCGGAAGTTCAGCCCGGCGGCGCGGACCGCCACACGCACCTCGTGGGGGGCCAGCGGCCGTTCGGGCGCGGGGAGGTGCCGGAGTCCCCCGACGATGCCCCGGCCGTCGGCGTCCAGGCGCCAGCCGGGACTGCGCGCGGGCGGGAGGGCACCGTCATCGGCCTCCGAGCGGCTGCGGGCCAGGCGGGGTGCGTGGAGCCGCCCCTCCCGGGCCGCCAGCCGGGGCTCCTCCGTGCGCAGCGCCTCGGCGACCAGCCCCGTGTCGGCCCGGTCGGCGTCAAGGAGCAGGAAGCGGCCGGGGTTCTCGGTCTCCGCTGAGGCGACGAGTCCCCACAGTGCCGCCCCCGCCGGGTCCGCGGGCGGGTCGGCGTCGCCCGGTAGGCGCACCGCGCCTCGGGTGAGCACCACGAACCGGGTGGCGGAGTAGTGGTCGTCGTCCATCCGGTCGCGCAGGGACGCCACCAGTCCCGAGAGCCGGGCGAGCGCCTGGTCGGGATCGGCGCTCGCGGCGGTGTCCGACCCGAGCACGATCACGGGGGGCGCCGTCTCCCCCTCCTCCGTGGGGCAGTCGTCCAGCGGCGTGCCCGGGGTCGCGACCCACGTGCGGGGGTCGGGAGTCGCGGCCTCGCCCCGGCCGGTGACGTCCTCCCATTCCAGGTGGAAGAGCGCGTCCCGGTCCGGGCGAGACGTGTCGGCCGCCTCCCTGACCGTGAGGGAGTCGACGCTCAGGAGCGGGGCCCCGTCGGGGCCGGTGCACAGGACCTCGTACGTGTCGTGTCCGGTCCGGGTGAGCTGGACCCGCACGCGGTCGGTGGCGTGTCGGCCGTACGCGCGCACCCCGTTCCAGGAGAAGGGCATGAGGAGCCGGGGGCTCTCCCCCTCGTCCGCCTCACGCAGGAGCAGGGACTGCAGGCCCGCGTCGAGCAGGACCGGGTGGGGGCCGGTCATGGCGGCCGCGTCGGCGGGCAGGGTCGCGGGGCCCGCCTCGGCCCACGTGCGGGAGCCCTCGGCCCGCACCGTGCGCAGACCCTGGAACGAGGGCCCGTAGCGGACGCCCCGGGCCTCCAGGAGCTCGTAGACCCCCGCCACCGCGAGCTCGGACGCGCCCGGGCCGGGCGGAACGGGGGTCGGGGCGGGCGTCCGGGTGGCCGGAGCCAGGAGGCCCTGGGCGTGCTCGGTCCACTCCCGGCCGTCGGCGGTGGCCGACAGGAGCCGGAACGCGCGGGTGCCGCGCAGGTCGGGGGCGTCCACGATGACCTGGACGGGGGTTCCACCGCCGTCCGGGTCGGGTTCGAGGGGGGCGCTCAGGGTGAGTTCGGCGATCTCGGGCCGGTCGCACAGGTGCCCGACCCGCAGGAGCAGCTCGACCGTGGCGGCTCCCGGGAGGAGGGCCCGGCCGGAGAGCGCGTGTTCGGTCAGCCACGGGGTGCCCTCGGTGTCGAGCCTCCCGGTGAAGAGGGTCTGCCCGGTCCCGCCGAGGGGGGTCCAGGCCCCGATCAGCGGATGGTCGGCGGAGTTCAGCCCCACTGAGGAGGGGTCGCCGGAGAGCACGGGTTCGGTGAGCCAGTACCGCCGGTGCTGGAAGGCGTAGGTCGGCAGCGGGACCCTCCCCGCGCCCTCGCCCAGGACCTTCGCCCAGTCGACGCCGATCCCCAGGCAGTGGGCCTCGGCCAGCGCGGTCAGGAAGCGGTCGCGGGGGTCCTGGTCCCTGCGCAGGGTGTGGACCAGGGGGCGGTCGTCGGCCCCCGCCGCGTCCAGGGTCTGGCGCAGGGGAACCGACAGCACCGGGTGCGCGCCGACCTCGACGAACGGGATGCCGGTCGGGGCCAGGGCGCGGACGACGGGTTCGAGGACCACGCCATGGCGCAGGTTCCGGTACCAGTACCCGGCGTCCAGGGTGGTCCCGTCCACGGGCGCGGTGGGCGGTACGTATCCCGGCGTCCACGTGGTGGCGGGCGCGACGGTGGAGTGGAACGGCACGGTGCCCGCACGGGGCCGGAGGTCGGCCAGCTCGGTGAGCATCTCGTCCTCGACCCGGTCCATGAGGAAGCAGTGCGAGGTGTAGTCGACGGGGATGCGCCGCACGAAGGTGCCCTCCGCCTCCCGTGCCGCCACGAAGGCGTCCACGGCGGCGACGGAGCCGGCGACCGTGCAGGTCTCGGGACCGTTGGCGCCCGCCACCGCCAGGCGGTCCTCCATGCCCGCGATCAGGGCGGCCGCGCGGTCGGCGCTGAGCCCGACCACCGCGATACCGCCCTCTCCCGCGACCCGGGCCAGCGCGCGGCTGCGGGCGACGACCACCCGGGCGCCGTCCGCCAAGGACAGGACCCCGGCCACACAGGCGGCCGCCACCTCCCCCTGTGACTGGCCGACCACCGCCGCGGGCTCGACCCCGGCCGCACGCCAGAGCCGGGCGAGCGAGACCAGGAACGCCCACAGGACGGGCTGGACGACGTCGGGGCGCACGTTCTCGCCTGTGAAGGCCGGAGCGCCGGGTTCCTCGCGCAGGACCGCCGAGAGCGACCAGTCGACGAGGGGGGCCAGGGCTCCCTCGCACTCGGCCACGGAGGCAGCGAAGGCCGGGGAGTCGGCCATCAGGTCGCGGGCCATGCCCGACCACTGACTGCCCTGGCCGGGGAAGACGAACACCGGCCCCTCGGCGGGTCCGGACCGCCGCGCCGTACCGGTGGCGGTCCCGTCCGCCTCCTCGCCCGCGGCCAGGGATCGGAGTCCGCCGGTGAGGGCCTCGGCGGAGCCTCCGACGACGACGGCGCGCCGGGAGAAGCGGGCGCGTTCGGTGGCCAGGGTCCGTGCGACGTCGTGCGCGGAGGGGCCCGCGCCCGGCGCGTCCACGAGCAGGGTGTCCGCGTGGTCGGCGAGGCGTTGCGCCTGTGCCCGGAGCGCGGGTTCGTCACGGGCCGACAGCAGCCACGCGGTACGGCCCGCGACCAGGGGTGCGGTGGACCCGTCGCCCTGGCCGGGGGCGAGTGCTCCCTCCTCCGGGGCGGGCTCGGGGGCCTCCTCCAGAACCAGGTGGACGTTGGTCCCGCTGATGCCGAACGACGACACCCCCGCTCGGCGCACGCGCTCCCCGCGCGGCCAGTCCCGGGCCTCGGAGATCGGGCGCACCCTGCCCGAGTCCCAGTCCACCAGGGGGGTGGGGCGGTCGGCGTGCAAGGTCCTGGGCAGCCGTCCTCGGCTCAGGGCCAGCACCATCTTCACGATGCCGACCGCACCGGCAGCGCCCTGAGTGTGCCCCAGGTTGGACTTGACCGAGCCCAACCACAGCGGGTCGGGAGCGGACCTGGAGCCGAACACCTCCAGGAGGGCTCCGGCCTCGATGGGGTCGCCGAGCTCGGTACCGGTGCCGTGCGCCTCCACCGCGTCGATGTCGTCGGCGACCACGCCCGCGTCCTCCAGCGCGGCGCGGACCACCCGGATCTGCGCGGGGCCGTTGGGCGCGGTCAGACCGCTGGAGGCACCGTCCTGGTTGATCGCGCCGCCCCGGATCACCGCGAGGACCGGGCGCCCGTGGCGCCGGGCGTCCGACAGCCGTTCCAGGACCAGGGAGGCGGCGCCCTCCGCGAACCCGGTTCCGTCGGCTCCGGCTCCGAAGGCCTTGCAGCGCCCGTCCCGCGAGAGGGCGCCCTGCTTGGCCGACTCGGCGAAGAGCGAGGGCCCCGACATCACGGTCGCGCCGCCCGCCAGCGCCATCACGCACTCACCCCGGCGCAGGGAGCGCACGGCCAACAGCACGGAGGCCAGGGAGGAGGAACAGGCGGTGTCCACCGTCAGCGCGGGCCCGCGCAGTCCCAGCGTGTAGGCGATCCGCCCCGAGGCGACGCTCGCGGCGGTGCCGGTCATCAGGTAACCCTCGACGCCCTCCGGCATGGGCACCCGTCCCGAGGTCGTGGTCCGGGCGTAGTCGGTGGTGCTGATCCCGGTGAAGACGCCCGTGCGCGTCTCGGCGAGGGTGTGGGGGTCGATGCCCGCCCGTTCGAGGGACTCCCAGGTCACCTCCAGCATGAGTCGCTGCTGGGGGTCCATCGCCTCGGCCTCGCGGGGCGAGATCCCGAAGAAGGCGGCGTCGAACCCGGCCGCGTCCTCCAGGAACCCCCCGCCCGTGGACATACCGGGGCGGCCGCGCATGTCCTCGACGTCCCAGCCCCGGTCGTCGGGCAGGTCGCCGATGGCGTCGTCCCCCCGCTCCAGCAGGTCCCAGAGCTCCTCGGGGCCGTTCACCCCACCGGGGAGTCGGCACCCCATGCCCACCACGGCGATGGGCTCGCTGTCGCGTTCCCGGAGCTGGTTCAGTTCGGCCCGGGTGCGCCGGAGGTCGGCCGTGACCCGTTTGAGGTAGTCGAGGACCTGGGCGTCGTCAGTCATGGGTGTGCCTCATCGGTTCACTTCGCGGCACCGGGGCGCCGGGGGTGGTGGGGACTGGGGATCGTGGGGGCCGCGCGGCCGGACGGGGAGGAGGGCGGGCTCAGTCCGCCAGGGTCTCGTCGATGAGGGCGAAGAGCTCCTCCCGCGACGCGGAGTCGAGGTCGGCCCCGTCGGTCTTCCCGCCGAGGCTCCCCGGTGCGTCCGGCTCCAGCCTCCCCAGCAGGGCGCGGAGCCGCTCCGCCACGCGGGAGCCGTCGGCGCCCTCGTACTCGTCGAGCGCGGCGGCGAGCCCGTCGAGGCGCTCCAGGACGACCTCCTCCGCGCTGCCGAAGACCCGCTCCTCCACGTGGCGCGCCAGCGCGGAGCAGGTGGGGTGGTCGAAGGCGACCGCCGGGGGCAGGCGGACCCCGGTGAGAGCGGTGAGCCGGTTGCGCAGCTCCACGGCGGTGACCGAGTCCATGCCCAGGTCCTTCAGGCCCCGGTCGGCCGGGACCGCGTCGCCGGAGTCGTATCCGAGGATGGCCGCCACGTGCTCGCTCACGTGACCGGTGAGGACGCGCACGCGTTCGGCGCGCCCCGCCCCGGACAGGCGCGATCGCAGACCCGCGCCGCCCTCGCGTGGCTCGGTGCCGGTCACGGCCCCCTCAGCGGGACCGGTGCGGCCCCCGTTCCCGGCGGAGCCGGTCACGCCGAGGTCGCCGACCAGCGGGCTGGGCCGGTTCGCGGTGAAGGCCACCCGGAAACGCGGCCAGTCGACGTCGGCGACGGCCAGCGCCGTGAGGTCGTGGTCCAGGACGCGGCCCAGACCGGCCAGTGCCAGCTCGGGCTTCATCGTGGGCAGTCCGTGGCGGCGCAGCAGCCCGGCCACCGCCTCGCGTCCGGCCATCCCGGCGCCCTCCCAGGCGCCCCAGGCGATCGAGGTCGCGGTCAGGCCCAGCGACCTGCGGTGATGGGCGAGGGACTCGCAGAAGACGTTGCCGGGGGCGTAGTTGCCCTGGCCGGTGACGCCGAACACCGCCCCGACCGACGAGAACAGCACGAACGCCGACAGGTCCAGGTCGCGGGTGAGCTCGTGCAGATGCACGGCTCCGTCGGCCTTGGCGCGCAGGGCGCGGGCCAGGGCCTCCGGGGCGAGGTCGGCCACGGGCGCGTCGTCCAGGTGGGCCGCCGTGTGGAAGACCGCCGTCAGGGGCAGGTCCGAGGGCACCTCGGACAGCGTCTCGCGGAGCTGGTCGCGGTCACCGACGTCACGGGCGACCAGTGTGACGCGGGCGCCCAGGGCGCGAAGCTCGTCGACGAGTTCCGTGGCGCCGGGGGCCTCGGGGCCGCGACGGCTGACCAGGAGCAGGTGCGGCGCGCCCCGCTCGGCGAGCCAGCGCGCGGTGTGCGCGCCGAGTCCACCGGTTCCTCCGGTGACCAGCACGGTGCCCGAGGGCCGCCAGTCGCGGGGGCCGTCGTCGGGGACGCGGACGCGGACGAGGCGTCGGGCCAGCACCGTGGTTCCGTGGATCGCGAGTTGGTCCTCGCCCCGGGCGGACCGGCCGGTCAGGACCGAGGCCAGCGCGGCCCCGGAACCCGGGTCGTCCGGGTCGGGCAGGTCGACCAGCCCTCCCCAGCGGTCGGTGTGCTCCTGGGCCGCCACCCGGCCGAAACCCCACAGCAGGGCTCCGGCAGGGTCGCCCGTACCCGCGCCGCTGTTGACGGCGCCGCTGGTCAGGCACCACAGCGGCGCGTCGGTCCCGGTGTCGACCAGGGCTTGGAGGACGGCCACGGCGTCCCGGTGGGCGGGAGCGGCGGAGGGCGGTCGGACGGGGCCGGGCCCGGTGTCGAGGGAGGTGGCCAGCACGACGCCGGCGACGGGGTCCGCGCCGTCACGGGCGGTGGAGAGCAGCGCGGCCGCTTCCCGCCGTCCCGCGCCGTCCGGCAGGTCGAGCACGCGCGTGCGGTACCCGTGGCGCTCCAGGGCCTCGGCGCACCCCTGGAGGGCGGCCCCGGGCCGGGAGCCGACCAGCAACCAGGTGCTCCGGTCTCGGGAGGCGTCCCCTGGTGCGCCCGGTTCCGATGAGACCGGGAGGGGCACCCACTCCTCGCGATAGGTCCAGGCGTCGCCGGAGGCCCGCGCTGGTGCGTCCCCCGGGCCGTCCTCCCGCCCGGACGGGGCCGGTCCGGGGCCCGGACGCCAGTAGCGCCGACGCTGGAAGGCGTAGGTGGGCAGGGGCACGGGGACGGCGTCCGGGCCCGAGAGCGAGGTCCAGTCCAGGTCCACTCCGTGGGCGTGGGCCTGTCCCAGGGACGTCAGGAACCGGACCGGGCCCCCTTCGTCCCGGCGCAGGGTCGCCAGCGCCACCGCGTCGTCGGCGCCCGCCTCCTCCAGGGTCTCCTGGATCGCGGGCGTCAGCACGGGATGCGGACCGACCTCGACGAACACGTCGTGGCCCGCCTCGACCAGGGCCCGGGTCGCCTCGGCGAAGCGCACCGGTCGGCGCAACCCCTCGAACCAGTAGGCCGCGTCGAGCGGGCGCCCGTCCAGGGCGCCACCGGTGAGGGTGGAGTAGAAGGGGATCATCGGACGTCCGGGGGTGACACCCGACAGTTCGGCCGTGACGCGCTCTTCCAGGACGTCCACCGCGGGGGTGTGCGAGGCGTAGTCGACGGCGATCGCCCTGGTGCGCAGGCCGTCGGCCTCGCACTCCTCGACCACCAGGGCCACCGCGTCGGGCCGACCCGCGATGACGGTGCTCCCGGGACCGTTGGTGGCGGCCACGCCGACCACCCCCTCCCAGGCGGCCAGCCGGTCGCGCAGGTCGGGCTCGGCGGCGGCGACCGAGACCATCGCCCCGGTCCCGGCGAGTTCGAGCACGGCCCCGCTGCGCAGCGCCACCACCTTGGCGGCGTCCTCCAGGCTCAGGGCCCCGGCGATGTGCGCGGCGGCGACCTCCCCCTGGGAGTGCCCGACCACGGCGGCCGGGGTCAGACCGTGTGCCATCCACAGGCGTGCCAGCGCGACCATGACCGCCCAGAGGGCGGGCTGGACGACGTCGGCGCGGTCCAGGGCGGGCGCGCCCGCCCGTCCGCGCAGCACGTCGGTGAGCCGCCACCCCACGTGCGGTTCCAGGGCCCGTTCGCAGGCCTCCACGTGAGAGGCGAACTCCGCGGAGGAGTCCAGCAGCTCCACGGCCATGCCCTCCCACTGACCGCCCTGGCCGGGGAAGACCAGCACGGGGCGCCGGTCCGGACGGGCCCGGCCCGAGGCCGTGGACGCGCCCGGCGTCCCCGCCTCGACGGCGCCCAGCGCGGCCAGGAGCTCCTCACGGTCGCGGCCCACGGCCACGGCACGGTGTTCGAGCGCCGACCGGGTGGTGGCCAACGACAGCCCGACGTCGGCGGGAGCCAGTCCGGGACGCCGCTCCACGTGCTCGCGCAACCTCGCGGCCTGCGCGCCGAGTGCCTCGGGGCTCCGGGCGGACAGCGGCCAGGCCACGGCGCCCGAGACCAGAGCCGGGCGGGAACGGTCGGGCGTCCCCTCGGCCGGAGGGTCCGTCCGCGGCTCGGGCGCCTGCTCCAGGATCAGGTGGGCGTTGGTCCCGCTCATACCGAAGGAGGAGACGGCCGCCCGACGCGGCCGACCCTCGGGTGTCCAGGAACGGGGCTCCTGGAGGAGCCGGACCCCGCCGTCCTCCCAGTCCACGTGGGCGCTGGGCCGGTCCGCGTGCAGCGTGGGGGGCATGACGCCACGGCGCAGCGCCTCGACCGCCTTGACCACGCCCGCCACCCCGGCCGCCGCCTGCGGGTGTCCGATGTTGGACTTGAGGGACCCCAGCCAGAGCGGGTGGTCCCGGTCGCGTCCACGGCCGTAGGCGTCGATCAGTGCCTGGGCCTCGATCGGGTCGCCCAGCGGTGTCCCCGTTCCGTGGGCCTCGACCAGGTCGACCTCCCCCGGTTCCAGACCGGCGTCCGCCAGGGCCCGGCCGATCACGCGAACCTGGGAGGGGCCGTTGGGCGCGGTGAGCCCGTTGGAGGCGCCGTCCTGGTTGACCGCGCCTCCCCTGACCACGGCCAGGACCGGGTGGCCGTTGCGGTGCGCGTCGGACAGGCGCTCCAGAAGGACCATGCCCGCGCCCTCGGAGAAGGCGGCGCCGTCCGCGCCGTCCGCGAAGGCCTTGCAGCGGCCGTCGGGCGCCACCCCGCGCAGGCGGGTGAACTCGGTGAGGGTGCCGGGGCCGGACATGACCGTGGCCCCACCGGCCAGTGCCAGGGAGCAGTCGCCGTCGCGCAGGGCGCGCACGGCCAGGTGGAGGGCGACCAGTGAGGAGGAGCACGCGGTGTCCACGGTCAGCGCCGGACCGACCAGGCCGAGGCAGTAGGAGATACGTCCGGAGGCCACGCTGGCCGACACCCCGGTCAGTGTGACCCCGTCCGACTCCGCGGCGTGTACGGGCGGCCCGTACTCCTGGTGGGCCAGTCCGACGTAGACGCCCGTGTCGCTGCCCGTCAGCGAGGTCGGGGCCAGACCCCCGCGTTCCAGCGTCTCCCACGCCAGTTCGAGCAGCAACCGCTGCTGGGGCTCCATGGCCTCGGCCTCGCGCGGCGAGATGCCGAAGAAGGCCGGGTCGAAGTCGAAGGCGCCCCGCAGGAAGGAGCCCCGGTCCATGGCGACGCGGCGGTCGTCGTCTGACCCGGCCACCAGCCCGGGCAGGTCCCACCCCCGGTCGTCGGGGAGGGGGCCGCGCGCCTCCCGCCCCTGGGAGACCATGTCCCACAGCTGTTCGGGGGTGTCGACCCCGCCGGGCAGACGGCACCCGGTCGCGACGACGGCGATCGGCTCGGGCCCGCCCTCCAGTTCGGCACGGAGGCGCGCGTTCTCCTTCATCGCGGTCCTGAGCGCCGACACCAGGCGTTCGCTGTCACTGCTCAACTCAAGCCTCCTCGTCATACACCGGGGCCCCGCAGGGCGAGGTCCACCAGTTCGTCGACGCCCATCGCGTCGATGGCCTCCCCGTCTCCCCCCGCCTCTGCGGCCCCGCCCGTGCGGTGCTTCCCGGGGCGTTCCCCCGCGGCCTCGGGCCCGGGTGCCAGGAGGACGTCGAGCGAGCGCGCCAGCGCGCGGGGCGTGGGGTGATCGAAGACGGCGGTGGCCGGTACCCGCACCCCCACGGCCGCACTGAGCCGGTTGCGTAGTTCGACGCTGGTGAGCGAGTCCGTTCCCTGCTCGGTGAAGGGCCGGTCGGGGTCCACGCCGGACGGCGACCCGGCCCGGTGGCCCAGGACCACGGCGGTGTGCGCGCGGACCTCCTCCAGCAGGGCTCGGGAGCGTTCGTCGGCGCCCATGGCCGCGAACCTCGCGGCGGGGTCGGTGTCCTCCCCCTCGGCTGCCGCCCCGTGCGGGGAGGCGCCGGACACCACGGCGACCGCGGCCGGGTCGGTTCCGGGGCCCGACAGGAGCCCCCGGAGCACGCTGGCGTCGGCGGCCGGGGAGAGCCACGCCGGTACCGCGTGGACGGGGTTCCGGGCCACGGCGGCGTCGAACAGGTCCAGCGCGGCGTCGGGCCGCATCGGTAGGAGTCCGCTCCGGCCGAGGGCGGCCAGGTCGTCCTCCTCCAGGTGGCCGGTCATGCCGCTGCCACCCGCCCAGAGCCCCCACGACAGCGAGATGGCCGGCAGGCCCGCCTCCCGGCGCAGGTGGGCCAGGACGTCACAGAAGACGTTGGCGGCCGCGTAGTTGGCCTGCCCCGGGTTGCCCAGCACGCCCACCGCCGAGGAGAACACCACGAACGCGGAGAGGTCGTCGGTGAGTTCGTGCAGGTTCCACGCCGCGTCCACCTTCGGCCGCAGCACCGCGTCCAACCGTTCGGGGGTCAGGGAGGCGACGGTGGCGTCGTCGAGCGCGCCCGCCGCGTGCACCACGGACCGCAGCGGACGGTCCTCGGGGATCGCGGCCAGGACCCGGCCGAGGGCCTCCCGGTCGGAGGCGTCGCAGGCCACCACCTCCACGCGGGCGCCGAGCGCCTCCAGCTGCGCGGTGCGCTCCTCCTGACCCGGGGTGTCGGGGCCCCGGCGGCCGAGCAGCAGCAGGTCCCGGACCCCGTACCCGGTGACCAGGTGGCGGGCCACACGGTGGCCGAGGCCCCCGGTGCCGCCCGTGACCAGCACGGTGCCCTCCCGGGGGAAGGGGGCGGGGACGCGCAGGACCAGCTTGCCGACGGTCTCGCCGCGCTGGAGGGCGCGGAAGGCCGACTGGGCGTCGCCCACGTCGTACACGGTGAGCGGCGGGAGGGTGAGGGCGCCCTCCTCGAACAACTCCACCACCCGGGCGAGCATCTGCCCGACACGGTCGGCGTCCACGTGGGGCAGGCTGAACGCCTCGTAGTGGCAGCCGGGGTGCCGCTCGGCCACCCCGGCGGCGGCGCGCACGTCGGTCTTGCCCATCTCCACGAACCGGCCGCCCGGCCCCCTGCCGTCCCTGGGCGAGCGCAGCAGGCGCAACGAGGCGTCCACGAACTCACCGGAGAGCGAGTTGAGGACCACGTCCACGCCCCGGCCGTCGTTGGCCTCGCGCAGTCGGTTCTCGAACTCCAGCGTGCGGGAGGAGGCCAGCTGGTCCGGGGCCAGCCCGTACGCGGCCAGTCCGGGCCACTTGTGCGGGCTCGCGGTACCGAACACCCGGGCCCCCATGTGGCGGGCGAGCTGCACGGCGGCCGTCCCCACGCCTCCGGCGGCCGCGTGCACGAGCACGCTCTCGCCAGGGCGCACGGCGGCCAGGTCCACCAGCCCGTGGTAGGCGCTGAGGAACGCCACCGGGACCGCGGCGGCCTGCTCGAAGGTCCAGCCTCCGGGCACGTGGGCCAACCGCTGTCGGTCCGCCACGGCGAAGGGACCGAAGGCGCCGTCGAACATGCCGAACACCCGGTCACCGGGGGCCAGGTCCGTGACGTCCGCACCGGTCTCCAGCACCACCCCGGCGCCCTCGATACCGACGCCGACACCGTCGTCGACCACGCCCAGCGCCGTGACCACGTCGTGGAAGTTCAGCCCGGCGGCCCGGACGGAGAGGCGCACCTCGGAACGGCCCAGAGGGGCCCCGGCCGCGCCGGAGGGCACCGCCTCCAAGGAGTCCAGGGAGCCCGGGCTCCGGGTGTCCGCGCGCCACAGGCGTCCGGCGGGCGCCAGGGGCCCCTCCTCGCCGTCGGCGGTCCTGCGCAGCCGGGGCACCAGCACCTCACCCGAACGCAGGGCGACCTGTGGTTCGTCGAGTGCCAGCGCCACCGACAACACCCGGTGGGACTCCTCAGCCCCGTCGGAGTCCAGCAGGACGAGGCGTCCCGGGTGCTCGCGCTGCGCGGTGCGCAGCAGGCCCCAGACCGCGCTGGCCGCGATACCGGGCAGCGCCTCGCCGGGTGTGGCGGGGACCGCCCGCCAGGTGATCAGGGCGAGGCGGGAGTCGGCGGTGCGCTCGTCGGCCAGCCATGCGCGGACCGACTCCAGGGCCGACTCCAGCCCCCGCCGGACCGCGTCGGGAAGCGTGCCGCCGTCCGCGTAGACCACGGACGCGGGCAGTTCGACGCAGACCAGCCCCGGCACGGGGGCCTCGGGGTCCAGGTCCTCGAAGGCCGGCAGGGGGGCCGGGCACGGGTCGGTCCCGTCGGCACCCGGCGGGGTCACCCGCTCCCACACGAGTTCGTGGAGTTCGGGAACCTCCCCCGGCTCGGGATCAGGGAGCGTGTCGGCTCCCAGCGGCCGCAGGGTCAGCTCGTCCACGGTCCACAGGACCGAGCCGCCGGTGTCGGTGGCCAGGACCCGGTAGCGGTCCCCGCCCAACGGGGTGATCCGGGCCCGCAGGCCTCCCGGAGCCGCCGCGCCGCCGCTGGGGGTCACACGGACCCCGCTCCAGGCGAACGGCACCGCGGTGCCCTCGCGGCCGCCCGCGCCCCCCGGCAGCACCGCGTGCAGCACGGCGTCCGACAGGGCCGGGTGCAGGCCGTGGAAGGGGGCCGCCGAGCCGGCGGTACCGGGTAGTCCGGCTTCGAGGAAGTACTCCCCGCCGTGTTCCCACACCGACGTCAGCCCCTGGAAAGCGGGGCCGTAGTCGTAGCCCAGACCCCGAAGGCCCGGGTAGTCGACCGGGACCCGTACCGCGCCGGGGGGCGCGACGGTGTCGGCACCAGTGCCGTCCTCCGTTCCTTCGGTCCCCTCCTGGGAGCGGACCACGGAACCGCTGGCGTAGCGTATCCAGGGTGCCTCGTCCGCTCCCTCGCGGCGCGCGTACACGTTGACCCGGCGCGGCCCCCCGGCCTCCCGTGCGCCGACCATGACCTGGAGTTGGGCCGTACCGGCCCGGCCCAGCGTCAGGGGAGCCTCCAGTACGAGGTCGGACACCGTGTCCGCTCCGACCGACGCGGCCGCCTCGGCGACCAGGTCCACCACGGCGGTACCGGGGAGCATGACGCGGCCCAGCACCCGGTGGTCGCCCGCCCAGGGGTGGTCCGCCACGGCGACCCGGCCCTGGAACACCGCGCCGCCGTCGGCGAGGCTCAACCCCTCGCCCAGCAGGCGCTGGGCCGTTCGCGGTTCCGCGCTCCGGGGCGCTTGCGGTGTCAACCAGTGCCGGGTCCGCTCGAAGGGGTCGTCGGGCACGGTGACCGGGGCGCCCTCGTCGGCGACCCCCTCCAACACCACGTGGGCGTTGGTACCGCTGATGCCGAAGGAGGACACCGCCGCGCGCCGGGGGCGCCCGGTGTCGGGCCAGGGCGTCTCCTCGGCCAGCAGTCGTACCCCGCTGTCGTCCCATTCCACCCGGTCCGTGGGGCGCTCCACGTGCAGGGTCCGGGGCAGGCGGCCGTGGCGCAGCGCCTCCACGGTCTTGATCACGCCCGCGACGCCGGCCGCCGCCTGTGCGTGGCCGATGTTGGACTTGAGCGAACCCAGCAGGAGGTCGTGCTCGCGGTCGCCCCCGTACACGGACATCAGGGCACGGGCCTCGACCGGGTCGCCGAGGCGGGTGCCCGTTCCGTGCGCCTCGACCGCGTCGACCTCGTGCGGGGCGAGGTCGGCGGAGGCCAGGGCCTGGCGGATCACGCGTTCCTGGGCCTGCGGGTTGGGTGCGGTCAGGCCGTTGGAGGCCCCGTCGGAGTTGACCGCGCTGCCGCGCAGCAGGGCCAGCACGGGACGACCGTTGCGGCGGGCCTGGGAGACCCGTTCGAGCAGGAGGACGCCGGCGCCCTCGGCCCACGCCGTGCCCTCGGCCCCGGCTCCGAACGCGCGGCAGCGCCCGTCGGCGGACAGGCCGCGCTGGGCGGAGAACTCCAGGAACATGCCGGGGGTGGCCATGACGGTCGCGCCCCCCGCCAGCGCCATCGAGCACTCGCCCCGGCGCAGCGCCGCGGCGGCCTGGTGCAGCGCCACGAGCGAACCGGAGCAGGCGGTGTCGATGGTGAGCGCGGGGCCGTGCAGACCGAGAACGTAGGCGATGCGCCCGGAGGCGACGCTCAGGGTGCTCCCGGTGAGCCGGTATCCGCCGTCGGCACTGCTGGAGGGGTCGGCCAGGCGCGCGCCGTACTCGGTCGGCATCGCTCCGACGAACACGCCCACCTGCTCGCCGCGCAGGCTGGCGGGGTCGATCCCGGCCCGCTGGATCGCCTCCCAGGAGGTCTCCAGCAGCAGACGCTGCTGCGGGTCCATGGCATCGGCCTCGCGGGGGCTGATGCCGAAGAAGCCGGGGTCGAAGAGGTCGGCGTCGTAGAGGAAGCCTCCGTGTCGCGTGTAGGTGCGTCCGGGGGTGCCGGGCTCCGGGTCGTACAGGGCGTCCAGGTCCCACCCCCGGTTCTCCGGGAAGGCCCCGATGGCGTCGGTCCCGTCCTGTACGAGCCGCCACAGCCGTTCCGGGGAGCGCGCCCCGCCCGGCAGTCGGCAGGCCATCGCGGTGATGGCGATCGGGTCGTCGTCGGCGACCGCCCCGGAGGGCGGCGTGGAGACGGCCCCGCGCGACGCGGCGGCGGGCCGCTCCGCCGTGACCGGCTCCCCACCCAGTTCCCCGGCGACGTGCCCGGCGAGGGCCGCGGGGGTGGGGAGCTCGAACAGGACGGCGTCCTCCAGCCGGACCCCGGTCTCGTCCTCCACCAGGTCGGCCAGTTCGAGCAGCATGATGGAGTCGAAGCCGAGGTCCCGGAAGGCCCTTCGTTCGTCTGCGGGGTCCAGAGCGTCCCGTTCGAGCACCCGCGCGCACAGGGCCGCGACCAGCCCGGTGGTCTCCCCGGCTCGTTCCGCCTCCGAGGCGTGGGGGGCCGGGAGCGCGGTCGGCGCCCCGGCGACCGGCGCCGCCGGGGCCGTCTCCGGCCAGAACCGGGTCCGCTGGAAAGGATAGGTGGGAAGGTCGATCCGGTGCGCGCCCGAACCGCGGAACAGACTCCCCCAGTCGACGTCGAGCCCCGAGGTGAAGGCCTGTGCGGCGGCGGTCAACAGCTGCGCCACGTCCCCGTGGTCCCGGCGCAGCGTGGCCAGGACCGAGCCGCGCACCCCCTGTGCGGCGAGCACGCCCTCGACACCGTGGTGCAGCACCGGGTGCGGGCCGACCTCGAGGAAGGTGGTGTGCCCGTCCGCGACGGCGCCCGCCACCGTCTCGGCGAACAGGACCGGATTGCGCAGGCCCTCGTACCAGTACCGGCCGTCCATGGGCGGCCCGTCCTCGCCGAGCCCGCCGCCGGTCAGCGTCGACAGCACCGGGACGCGGGCCGGGCGGGGGGTGACGTCAGCCAGCTGTTCGAGCAGGGGCTCGCGCACCCGTTCGACGTGGGCCGAGTGCGAGGCGTAGTCGACGTCCACGAGGGCCGCGTGCGCTCCCGCGTCCACGCAGTGGTCCACGGCGGCGCGCACCGACGCGGGGGCACCCGAGACCACCACGGACTCCGGACCGTTGACGGCGGCCAGGTGCAGGTCGGGCAGGGCCTCGGCGAGTTCCCGGGCCCGCTCGGGACCGACCCCGAGCGAGGCCATCGCCCCGCTGCCGCCGAGCGCCGTGAGCGCCTGGCTGCGCAACGCCACGACCTTGGCCGCGTCCTCCAGGGTCAACACACCGGCCACGTGGGCCGCCGCGATCTCGCCCTGGGAGTGGCCGATCACGGCGGCCGGGCGCACGCCCATGGCCTCCCACACCCGGGCCAGGGCCACCATGACCGCCCACAGGACCGGCTGCACGACGTCCACACGGGAGTCGGGGCCCACGTAACGGGCGGCGCCGGGCTCCCCCCGCAGCACCCGGGTCAGGGACCAGTCCACGTACGGGTCCAGGGCCCGCTCGCACTCACGCAGCCGTCGGCCGAAGAGCCGGGCCAGGCGGCCGTCACCGTCCAGGAGCGCGCGGGCCATGCCCGCCCACTGCCCGCCCTGCCCGGGGAAGACCAGGACGGGGCCCCGGCCGTCGCGCGTCGTCACCGGGGTGCCGGAGGGGCGGATCGACTCCAGTTCGCGGGTGCCGCTGCCGCCCGGCGCCAGGATGACGGCGCGGTGGTCCATGACCGTGCGGGTGGTGGCCAGCGAGTACCCCACGTCCTCAGGGCGCAGGCCGGGCCGCTTGGACACGAAGGAGTGCAGCACCGAGGCCTGCGCGCGCAGGGCGTCGTCCGAGCCCGCCGAGAGGACCCACGGCACCGGGTCCAGTGCCCCCTCTCCGGGGGACTGCTGGGAGGTGTCGGGCGAGCGCCGGGGCGGTGGGGCGAGCACCAGGTGGCAGTTGGTACCGCCCATGCCGAAGGAGGACACCCCGGCCAGGGGGGCGTCGGTCGGCCAGGGCTCCCTCGCGGTCTGCGGGAGCAGCCCGAGCCCCTCCAGGTCGATCTCGGGGTGGGGGGTGGAGAAGTTCCGGGTGGGGGGCAGCAGCCCGTGGGAGAGGCTGAGCACCACCTTGAGCAGGCCGACGATGCCGGCCGCGCCCTCCAGGTGCCCGACGTTGGTCTTGGCCGAGCCGACGCGCAGGACTCCGGGGCGACCGGCGAAGACCGAGCCGAGGGCGGCCGCCTCGACCGGGTCGCCCGCCGGGGTGCCGGTCCCGTGCAGTTCCACGTAGCCCACGTGGGCGGGGTCGATCCCCGCCCGGCGGTGCGCCGTGCGCACGACCTCGGCCTGGCCCTCGGGTTCGGGCCGGGCGAGGAAGGCGGTGGGGCCGGAGTTGTTGACGGCCCCGCCGGACAGCACCGCGTGGACGTGGTCGCCGTCGGCCAGCGCGCGGTCGAGCGGCTTGAGGACGAGCACGACCCCGCCCTCGCCCCTGACGTAACCGTTGGCGCGGGCGTCGAGGGTGTAGCAGTGGGCGTCGGGCGACAGACCGCCGAACTGGGCCACGTGCTCGGTGCTGTGGGGTTGGAGGATGAGGTTGACCCCGCCCGCCAGGGCGAGGTCGCAGGCGCCGTCGCGCAGACTCTCCATGGCGGCGTGCACGCCGACCAGGGACGAGGACTGGCCGCTGTCCACAGTCATACTGGGGCCGCGCAGACCGAGCGTGTAGGACACGCGGTTGGCGATCATGCCGCGTTGGCCACCGGTGAGGCTGTGGTGCGTGGCGGGAAGGTCGCGCAGCAAAAGCGCGTAGTCGGAGGCGATCGCGCCGGTGAAGACGCCGGTCCGGGTGCCGCGCAGGCTGTCGGGCGCGGTGCGCGCGTTCTCGACCGCCTCCCAGCTCAGTTCGAGCATCAGCCGCTGCTGGGGGTCCATGGCCACGGCCTCGCGCGGCGAGACGCCGAAGAAGGCGGCGTCGAAGTCCTCGGCGCGGTCCAGGTAGCCGCCCCAGTTGCGGTCCCGCTCGGGGGAGCTCCATCCGAGGCGCTCGGGCGGCGGGGTGATGGCCTCACGGCCCTCGCACAGCAGTCGCCAGAAGGATTCCGGGTTGGAGGCCCCGGGGAGGCGGCAGGCCATCCCCACGACCGCAACGGGCGGACGGGCGACGTCACCGTTGTCAGGGTCCCTGGTCATCGCGTTCCTCCGGTCGAACTCGACGTCCTCGCCCCGAACGGGTCACGGCCCGGGGCATGTCACGGGGCCGGCTTGCGGTTCTCGTGAAGGTGCACGCGCACCGCCCGAGCCGCGAGGTGCGAGGCGGTGGTGACAGGCACGAGGCCCCTCCGCGGCTACCCAGTGTGCCTCCGGGGCGCCGAGCGGCGGGGCGGACAAGCCGCACACGACTCCATTCTCACGTGGAGCGCAGGTGCCGCATATGCGCTTTCACGCCTTATGCAGAGTGGATCGTATCCGCGATTCAGGACACATGACAACGGATCACTTGTTTTCGGTCATTAGATGACGCCCATTCAGAGCGCAACAGAACCCCCTTTTTCTCCACATTGTTACCAAAAGGAAATGCCCGATGTCCGGAGACATCGGGCAGGGGTGCGGCGGTGCGATCGGCGGTCAGTCTCCGTGCCGAGCCCGGACCTCCGCGACGTACTTCATGGCCTCCTCGGGGTCCAGAAGCCAGTTGGCGTAGTCAGGCGGGTAGTCCCACCCGCGAATCCAACGGTCCGCGATCTCGGGGTAGCGCTGAGCCCCCGCGATGAGGTCGTTGAAGTACTCGGGCATGTCACCCCGATCCCAGATCGTGGAATTGATCTCGGACCACAGCTGGTTGTGCAGACCGAATTCCCAGAAGCGGTCGAACATGCTGACCAGGAAGCTCTCGTCGAACTCCCGGTCCCCGTGCTCCATGATCGCCTCGAGATAGGCCTTCGCGCAGTGCATGGAGTTGTTCCAGCTCTGACCGACGTAGGGGTCCATCGTGACGACCACGTCCGCCATCCCCAGGACCTTGCCCCCGGACGGCAGGACTCCGACGGGGTTGCGCACCTGCGGCGTGACCTCGTCGGTGAGGGTGCTGCCGTAGCCGTCCACCAGCGCCGCGTCCTTGACGCGCTCGTAGTACTCCGGCGCGTAGCGGCGCAACAGGTCCTTCATCCGGCGCAGCTGCTCCTCCGGACCCGGCCGGTCCGGCCACGCGTCCATGGGGCCGCCCCGCTTGTCGACCATCACCAGAGCGTGGCAGGGGCCCTCCTGGCTCAGGATCGGCATGAGGATGGTGTTCCCGGCCTCGGCCGCCGAGGCCGCCCACCCGACGTTGACGTCGTCCTTGGAGTCCGGCCAGACGTCGTAGACCAGCGCCTGGGCCATCGACCGGGGACGGGCCCCGCTGAACCTGCTCTCGTCGTAGTCGAAGAGCTGACCCAGCTCCCCGTGTCCCACGGCGACGATGATGAGGTCGAACATCCGGGAGAAGTAGTCGAGGTCGGTCACGGTGACGCCGTGGATGACGACCTTGCCCCCGCGGTCCTCGAAGAACTCCAGCCAGTCGGCCATCTTCACCCGGCGGTCCACAGACACCATGTAGTCGTTGTTCAGGCCCGTGCGCCCGGCGAACGACAGGGTCGGCTGCCCCGAGCCCGGGTAGAGGTGGATGCGCTGGTTGCGGACCTGCGGGCAGAGCACGCTCCACAGGTCGAGGTCGTACTCGCGCTCGTGGCTCAGCGACGTGGGGAGGGTGAACTGCGTGACCGAGGACCGCCCCGTCCGGATCTCCGTCGAGGACTGCCCCGTGATCACCGTGACGTCGTAGCCATGGGTCAGGAGACCGTGGGCCAAGTGCAGGCCGGCGTGGCCAGCGCCGACGATAAGGATCTTGCGCATTGTGTCGCTAACTTTCCTGGGAATCTACGGGGCCGCGGGGGAGGATCGGCCAGAGGGAGTCCGAACGCCCCCACCCGTCAGGCGACGGGCTCGCTCGCTCGGTTGTGCTCCAGCGCGTACCGCAACAGGGTCTTGAGCACGTCGCCGCCGGACGTCCTGTGCCGCGCGTCGAAGTCGATGATGGGAACCTCCGGACTGACCTCCAGCGCCTCGCGGACCTGCTCGGCGGTGTAGTCGAGTCGGCCCTCGAACTTGTTGAGCGCGACGATGTAGGGAATCCGCTTGTTCGTCTCGAAGTAGTCGACCGCGTCGAAGGAGTCCGCGAGCCTTCGGCAGTCGACCACGACGACGGCACCCACGGCGCCGCGGACCAGATCGTCCCACATGAACCAGAACCGGGCCTGCCCCGGCGTACCGAACATGTACATGACCAGTTCGTCGTCGATGGTGATGCGGCCGAAGTCCATCGCGACGGTGGTCGTCGTCTTGTCGGGTGTGACCGAGGTGTCGTCGTGCCCGACACTGGCCTCGGTCATGATCGCTTCAGTCGTGACCGGCGGAATCTCCGACACCGAGCGCACCAAGGTCGTCTTGCCGGCACCGAAGCCACCGGCGATGACGATCTTGCTCGACATCTTCTTGCGATTCGACCTGTTGTCACTGGAAAAGTCGTTCGAGACCACGAAGAGCCCTCTCCAGAACCTGGTTTTCGGACGGACTGCTACCGGTGATGGTCGGGTGAATGTACACCAGGTCCTGCTCGGCCAGGTCACTGACCAGGACCTGGGTCACACCCAGGGGGATGTTCAACTCGGCCGACACCTCGGCGAGAGACCGCGTCTCCCGGCACAGTTTGTAGATACTGATCGACTCCGGCATGAGGGTGCCAGGAGGTTCCTGCCCGGGCTCGGACGTCGAGACCAGGGTCTGCACCATCAGCGGATGCCGTGACCGCGTCCGCCCACCCGTGAAGGTGAACGGGCGAACACGGTTACTCCTTCGCCTGCGGAAGCTCATAGCCGCGGCAACCTCATTCCTGCCGAACCGTTACGGGTCACCGTCGTCAGTTCTGGATGACCTCGCGCAGCTGCGAGCGCAGCTGCGGAGTGAGCACGTGGGCGACGTTGTCCACGAGCTTGGCCATCTGGAAACCGACGATCTTCAGCTCCGTACCCGGCGCGGTGAGCACCGCCATGCAGGAACCGTCGCTGATGGCCATGATGAACAGGTGTCCGTGGTTGAAACGGACCAGGAGCTGCTCGCACTCCCCCCTCTGGAACAGGCTGGCGCCCCCGACCGCGAGGCTGTGCAGACCGCTCGCGATGGCCGCGAGCTGTTCGGCGTGGACCTCGGGGAAGTCGCTGGAGTGCGTCAGGACCAGGCCGTCGGAGGAGACCACCACGGCGTGCTCGACACCGCGCACGTCCCGGACGAACCGGTCGATGAGCCACGAGAAGTTCTCAACGCTGTCGTTCGTGGATTCAGTCATGGTTGTGCTCTACCTGCCTCGGCCGAAGGTCGTGTTCGCTGGGGGTCTGGGGTCTGGGGCCCGTGCGCAACACACGGGCCCCCGTGTGTGAGGTCATTCCTTGCCGTCCTCGAGCTCTTCGCCGTCGAGCGCGGCGCGCTCACCGTCGAGGAAGTCGCCGATCTCGTCGCGGATCTGTTCCGCGCGGGCCTCGCCGGTGAGACGGGCAGGGGTGTCCTCCCGGCCCTTCGGCGGCGGCGGCGGGTTGTCCGACAGCGCGTCGGGATGCGGCAGCATCCGCAGCGGCGAACCGTGCGGGGTGGCGCTGCGCCGGGGCAGGCCCGCGGCCGTGACGGCCGAGGTCCCTCCCACGGGAGGCTTCGGCGCTGCCTTGGGCCCGCTGGGGCCGTTGCCCGCGGAACCCTTGCCCGAGGAGCCGTTGGCGGACTGCTGCGGAATCGGTCCGGTCGAGGTCACGGCGGGGCTCGCGCTCGGAATCGTGGCGGTACTGGACTGTCCGGGGGTCCGGGGGGTGGCCACCCGCAGGAGCTCCTTGGGGACGATGGTGTAGGCGCTGACCCCCCGGAAGGAGCGCGACTCCAGCCTGGTCTCCAGGTTGTGCTTCTCGGCGATGCGGCTGGCGACGTACAGGCCCATGTGCTTGGGCACCTCGTCGTCCAGGACCGGTTCGCCGTCCAGACGGCTGTTGAGCTCGGCCAGCTGGGACTCGGGGATGCCCACGCCCTCGTCCTCGACGACGATCATGAGGCGGCCGTCGTCCAGCTCGCGGGCACTGATCACGACCTGCGAGTGCTCCGGCGAGTTGGCGGTGGCGTTGTCGAGCAGCTCGGCCAGGAGGTGGCTGATGTCGTCGGCGGCCAGACCGGTGATGGAGGTCTGCGGGATCTTGCCCAGGCTGACCCTGGGGTAGTCCTTGATCTCCGAGGTCGCGGCGCGCGCGACGTCCAACAGCGGGACGATCTCGTCGTGGGCGTCGGACTCGCCGCCGTCGTGCCCCGTCAGCACCAGGAAGTTCTCCCCGTTGCGTCGCATACGGGTCGCGAAGTTGTCGATCTGGAAGAGCTTGTCGAGCAGGTCCGGGTCCTGGGCGCTGGTCTCCAGCGACTCCACCATCTCCAGCAGGGCGTCGACCAGGGAGAGGTCGCGCATGGCCAGACCCGCCAGCGCCTCGTTGAGGAGGTCGTCCTGGGGGGCCGTCTGGTCGGCGGCGGGTGTCGCGACCTCCGTGGCGTCGGCCGCGACCGGCGCCACGGGGGCGCTCTCCTCGACGCGGTCCCGGACGGGCGCGGGCGCCGGGTCGGCCTCCGCCTCCGGTGCGGCCCCGCCGTCGGTCTCGGAGTCGGTTCCGGGCTCGGAGCGGGTGAGCGCGCGGTCCTGGCCCAGCTCCGGAGCGACGGTGGGCTCGGCGCGCTCGGACAGGAGCGTGGCGGCCGACTCGGCGGTGACCACCTGGGGCTGCTGTCCGGCGGCGAGCACGATGACGTGCTGGACCGGCTGCCCGTAGGGGCTCAGCTGACCGTAGGGCGGGAACTGACCGGGGTAGACCACCGGCTGGCCCGGGAGGACGTAGCCGGGCGGCTGGTAGGGCAGCGGGTAGGCGCTCTGGTAGGGCAGCGGCGGGTAGGCCGGGTAGTGCGACGCGGGCGGCTGCGGGGCGTACCCGGGGTAGTGCGCGGGGCCCTGGGCCTCGTGCGGCGGACGCGGGTAGGCGTGCGGGGCGGGCTCGGGGCGGGCGTAGCCGTGTCCCGGGTAGCCGTGGCCCTGCTCGGGGTAGCCCGCGTTCTCGGGGTAGCCGCCGTGATCGCGGCGGGGCCGCGCCTCGGGGTGACCGTACGGCTCCGGGTGGGCCGGGGCGGTCCGCTGGTTCCACTCGCCCGGGTGGCCGTTGCGCTCCTGGTGCGCGAGGTGACCGCCGTAGGGAGCCTGGGACTCCTGCCCGGCCGGACGGTACTCCCGGCCCGGCTCGGCACTCTGGGCGGGGGCCGGGTAGCGCTGCTCGTGGGGCGCGGGCGCCGGAGGCGCGGCGGGTTCGGCCGCGGCCCGGTACGGGTCGGCGCGGGGTCCGGTGTACCGGGTGTCGGCGGCCTCGGGCACGCTCGGTTCGGCCCTGGACGGTTCGGTCCTGGCCGCCTCGTGGGCGCTGTGGGCGCCCGTGGTGTGCCGTGTGGCGCCCGCCGGGTCGTGGGCCGCCTGGGCCGTGGGTGGCACGGGGGCCTGGGGCCGCTCCGCGCGCTCGGAAGGTGTGGGGCTGTCGGTCATGGTGTCCGTGGTGGCGGGGATGTGTGGGCTGCGCGGCTCGGGCTCGTTGAGGCCGACGCCGCGCCACTGGCCGACCGGGTTGGCCCCGGTGTCGACGTCGTCGATCTCCAGGCTCCGGGTCGTGTAGGGGTTGGGGACGCTCACCCGGGAGGTGGGACGGTAACCGTTCTCGGCGGACGCGGAGAAGGGTCCGGTGGGGGGCTCCGTCGCGGCTGTCTCCTCGCCGACCGACGTTCGGTCGGCGTCCTGCGAGTGCGGATGCACGGGCTGATGCACGGGATGTCCTTGCTCGGTCTCCGGTGACGGGGGTTCCTGGGACTTGACCATCCGGGAGATGGCCCGGCGGAACCTTCCTTCGCGCCTGGCTCCACGCCCATCCTCCGTCGACATCATCTTGGCCAGGGAGTGGTCATCGCGATCGTGCGGTGACTGCGCCTGTGCCACAATCTCGTCTCCTCGCATCAGGTGGGCGGATGGCGGTGGCCCCGCACCACCGCCCTGACCAGGGAGGAAATCGCTTCTCAGGCCGTTTCGACCTGGGAGACGACCAGACGTCCCGAACGCCGGGGGGACGTCTCGACGGTTCTGGCGGGAGGGGGCCGCGGAGTGTGTCCGGGGTTCGACCGCGAGCGCGCGTTCCGGTGGACAAGTGTCCACGCTCCGCACAATTCCCGTACTTCCACCGGGAACCGTCGTTCGGTTCGTCAGACTAACAAAGGACGCCCAGCTTGACAGAAGAATCGAAGATCCGCCGAAAGGGCACCGCGCACCACCCGGGTGACGTGCGGAAACACGTCGAAAAACGCCGCCGGAACCACCTCGGAAGGGGTGGATTTGTACACATATGTCTGATTCTTGCCGGGTGTCACCTTCTTGCGACGGCCTTCTCCGGACCCTTCGGCGAGGTCGTCAGTGATCGAACCCCACCTGCCCCGGAACCGCGTTGACCAGCGCGACCATGTTCCCCGGAGGCTGCCTGTTCTCCCTCAGCATCTGGTGCGCCGCGCCGATCTCGTCGAAGGGTACGGTCTTGGTCACACAGGGATCGAGCTGGCCTCCGGCCACCAGGTCGATCACCATGCGGCACTGCGCGGGCGTCGCGAAGTGCGAACCCTGGATGCGCTTGAGGCGCATCCACAGGAAGCGCAGGTCCAGGTCGGCCTGGAACCCCGTGGTCGCCCCGCAGAGCACCACCATCCCCGAGTTGTCGCACAGGTAGAGCGAGGTGGGCAGGGTGTCCGCCCCCGTGTGCTCGAAGACGATCCGGGGCGCCCGCCGCTCCCCCAGCTCCTCCCAGAACTTCCGCCCGAACGCGCGCACCCCGCGCATCCACTCCGCGTAGGCCTGGGTGTCCCCCTCGTCGGGGACCCGCCCCCAGTGGTCGAACTCGGTGCGCAGGATCGTGCCGACGGCTCCGAGCTCCCGGCACACCTCGGCCTTCTCCGGCGTCGAGACCACGGCGATCGGCTTGCCGCCCACCTGGCGGGCGAGCTGGATCGCCGACGTGCCCAGGCCGCCCGCACCGCCCCAGATCAGCACCGGGTCACCCGGGCGCACGATGTTGGGCTCCCAGCCGAAGAGCTGCCGGTAGGAGGTCGCGGCGCTGACGAGGAAGCCCCCCGAGTCCTCCCAGGTCATGTTCTCCGGCTTGCGCAGGCACTGGATGTCCTGCACCAGGGTGAACTGGCCGAAGGAGCCGAAGTTGTTCTCGTACCCCCACACCCGCATGCTGCGGGAGGCGACGGGGTCGCCGCCCATCCGGATGTCGTCGGAGCTCTCGTCCCACTGCCCCGGCGAGAGGATGACGTGGTCGCCCACCTCCACACCGCGCACGCCCTCGCCGACGGCCCAGACCACGCCCGAGCCGTCGGAGCCGCCGATGTGGTAGTCCTCCGTGGCCCCGGCCTTCTCACGCGCGGCGATGACGTCGGCGGGGTGCCCCAGGGCCGCCCAGATGTTGTTGTAGTTGATGCCCGCGGCCATCGTGTAGACGAGGACGTGGCCCGGCCGCAGCTCCGGCACGGGGACGACCTCGCGCGCGAACGCGTCACGGGGCTCGCCGTAGCGCTCGCGGCGGAGGGTGAAGGCGTGCATCCGCGCCGGGACGTGGCCCAGCGGCGGAACCTCGCCGAGGTCGTACAGGTCCTTCAGGTCCTTGGGCATGGTGCGCCAGTCCTTTCCAGGTCCGGGGGCGGGGCGGGCGGGGGTGCGGGCGACGCGGCGCCGGGCCCGCCGGGGGCGGGGAGACGGGTGGGGTCGGGGGTGACGGCGTGTGCGCGTGCGAATGCACGGGAGACTATCCTTCTTCGCCCCGAACGCGCACAAACGGTCCTCCGAAGGGGCAAACGTGCGCATGCCCGTAATCCGGACCGGGAACGGACGCGGCGGCGGGGGCGGCGCCCGCCCCGGGCACCGCCCCCGCCGGGGCTCGTCACTCAGTCACCGCCGTGTCGGCGGTTCAGCCCTCGACCGGCTCCAGCTCGCCCTTGATCAGCGACAGGATGACGTGGTTGTCCTGGTACTGCTCGTTCTGGGAGGTCGGGGTGTCCCTCGGGAACTCCTTCACCCGGATGCCCTCCACCGCCGGGGCCAGGTACTTGTACGTCCAGATCGGGATGCGCGGAAGCAGCTCGTTGAAGACGATCGCCAGCGTCTTCAGGGCCTCCTTCTGCTCCTCCTCGCTCTCGGCCCGCTGAGCGGTGTCCACCAGTTCCCTGATGTCCACGTCTCCCTGGGAGGGGCTCTCGACCTCCAGGTCGAAGCCCTGGCCCGGGGAGTCCTCGGTACCGGCGTTCTCGGTGAGGAAGTTCATCTGGAAGGCGCCCCAGTAGTCGGGCTGTTCGGGGTTGCCCCAGTGGCGCACCGCGACCTCGAAGTCACCGGCGCCCCAGATGCCCCACGGGTTGTCCTCGGGGACGTTGCGCGCCTCGGTCTTGATCCCGAAGTCGTTCCAGGCTTCCTCGACCTGGGTCGCGGTCAGCTCGAAGTCACCCCACCCGGAGACACCGATGACCTCGAAGCTGGCCTCCTTGCCGTCCGGGAGGTACCACTTGCCGTCCTCCTTGGTCCAGCCGGCCTCCTCCAGCAGCTCCGTGGCCTTGTCCAGGTCCTGGTCGAAGGTCTCGAAGTCCGCCAGCTCCTCGGCGGTGAGGATCTCCTCGGCCTGGATGTCGGCCAGACCCGCGTAGTGCGTGACCCTGCTGTAACCCTCGCCTCGCGCGACCTGGCCGATCTGGTCGCCGTCGAGGACGTAGGCCAGCGCCTTGCGCACCCGCACGTCCTGGACCTCGGGCTTGGCCTTGTGGTTGAACATGATGCCGCAGCCGTCGTAGCCCGCGTGCTCGATCCAGCGGAAGCCCTCCACGCTCTGGAAGGCCTGCTGGTCGGCGGCGGAGGGTGCCAGGCTGGAGTAGTCGACCTCGCCCTGCTGCACCAGCAGCGCCGACTGCCGGTTGTCGCCCTTGTGCACGACCACCTCGTCGAACTTCACCTCCTTGCCCTGGTAGCCGTTCTCGTTGCGCACCAGGGTGATGCGCGCGTCCGACATCTGGGCCTCGTCGAACATGTACGGGCCGCTGCACACGATCTCGTCCGGGTTGAACTCGATGAACTCGGCGTTCCACTCGGCGTGCTCGTCGTCGCCCTGGCGGACGCCGTCGTTGACCATCTCGACCGCGCGCTCACCGAAGTTCTCGTAGGTGGCCTTCGAGACGATGCGGTGCTTGATGACGCTGCGCTCGATGTTGGGGAACGGGTTCTCGAACCCGAGGCGGACGCTGAGGTCGTCCAGCTTCTCCAGGTCCTGGACCTGGGGGAAGCCGAATCCCCACGGCGGGGCCTCCAGGACGCGCATGGCGTAGCTGCGGATCATGTCGTCCGCGTTGATGTCGTTCCCGTCGCTCCACTTCAGTCCGGAGCGCAGGCTCAGCACGAGGTCGTTGCCGTCCCACTCGTGCCCCTCCAGCAGGAGGTAGTCCCACTCGTGCTCGGCCCAGTTGTAGACGCCGCCGGGGCACAGGAACAGGTCCTTGTAGACCGAGTTGAGCAGCAGCGCGCCGTCCTCGCGGTGGACGTTGCGCGTCATGGAGTCCAGGTCGTAGTCGAAGACCCCGGTGAACTGCTTGGCGTCGGAACTGCCGCCGGAGTCGGCGGAGCAGGCGGACAGGAGTCCGGCGCCGGCGACCCCGACCGTGCTGAAGCCGACGGCCTTGAGGAGTCGCCTCCTGCTCAGGTCGTTCAGGATCGCGTTGCGAGAGGGGGTGGAGGTCATTCTTGACGCTTCCTTTCCAGAAGGACGGCGATCAGACCGAGGGCGAGCACGGCCAGGCCGACACCGATGGTGACGACGCTGATGACGAACTCGGCTGTGCCGGGGGATGTGATCACGGCCGTGAGGGTGCAGGAGAGGGTGAGGAACGCCCCGACGAACAGGCCGAAGCGTCCGATGAGGAGCAGCAACTCCCCCTCACCCCCGGGTGACGACGTGGCAGGCCAGCAGCCGGTCGTGGCTGCGGACCAGCGGTGGCCGAACGGTGTCGCAGCTGCCCTGCGCGAAGATCGGGCAGCGCGGGTGGAAGTCGCACCCCGGAGGCAGGTCGGTGAGGTCGGGGATGTCCGCGCTGCGCAGCCGGACCCGCTCCTTGTTCCTGGCCAGGTCCGGGTCCGGTTCGCAGACCGCGGAGATGAGGGCCTTGGTGTAGGGGTGCTGGGGGTCGTTGACCACCTGTGGGGTGGGTCCGTGCTCCACGACCTTGCCCAGGTACATGACCGCGATCTCGCCCCGCCACGCGAAGTACTTGGCCACGGCGAGGTCGTGGGTGATGAACAGGAAGCTCACGCCGAGTTCGTCGCGGAGCCTCCCGAGGGTGTTGAGGAGGCTGACGCGGATGGACACGTCGAGCATCGACGTGGACTCGTCCGCGATGATCACCTCGGGCTCCATCGCGAGGGCCCGGGCCACGGCGACGCGCTGGCGCTGGCCGCCGGACATCTGGTGGGGGTACTTGTCCAGGTAGTCCTCGGCCGGGGAGAGGTCGACGCGCTCCAGCAGTTCGGCGGCGACGCGGCGGGCCTCGTGGCGGTCCTTCACCAGCTTGTGGCGGCGCAGTCCGGCGGAGACGGTGGAGTAGACGGTGCGGACCGGGTTGAGGGAGGCGTAGGGGTCCTGGTGGATGTACTGGACCGAGCGGCGGAAGGCCGCCCGCTCCCCGCGGTCCATCGTGGCGACGTCCTTGCCCCGGAACAGGACCGAGCCCGCGGTGGGGCTGGACAGGGCGGCCGCCATCCGGGCCGTGGTGGTCTTGCCGCAGCCGGACTCCCCCACCAGGCAGAGCACCTGGCCGGGGCGGACGTCGAGGTCGACCCCGGCCACGGCGGGCACGTCGCCGCGCGGGGTCCTGAAGACCTGCTGGGCACCCTTGAGGGTGAGCACGGGGGGCTGGGCGCGACGCTCGTCCGCCTCCAGGGCCCGTGCGGCGTCGTCGGCGCCGATCACGGTGCCGGGGGCCGGTTCGCCGGGAGCGGGGGCCCCGGTCCGGCCGATGGTGCTCGCGGAGCGCGGAGCCGTGTCGTCGGGACGCGGTTCGGCGTGGGCGGGGTTGACGGTCCGGTCAATCACGGGAGACCCCCTCTGCGTGGAGTGCGGCGTCGGTGGAGCGCAGGCAGGCCGCCGTGTGGCTCAGGCCCGCGTCGCGGTGCTGGAGAACGTCGAGCGTCGGACGCGTGGTGGTGCAGACGTCCAGGGCGTGCGCGCAACGGGGGGCGAACGAGCAGCCCGTGGGCAGGGCGTTGAGGCTCGGCGGGCCGCCCGGCAGGGACTCGGGGACGTGGAGGTCGCCGACCACCGGCGGCACGGAGTTGATCAGCGCCGAGGTGTAGGGGTGCCGAGAGCGGTAGAAGATGTCCCGGGTGGTCCCGGTCTCGATGAGGCGTCCCGCGTACATCGTGCCGACCCGGTCGGCGAGTTCGGCGGCCAGACCGAGGTCGTGCGTGATGAAGACCATCGAGAACCGCAGTTCCTCGCGCAGTTCTGCCAGGCGCTCCACGATGGACCGCTGGGTGAGGATGTCCAGGGCCGTGGTGGGCTCGTCGAGGATGAGCAGTTGGGGACGGAGCGCGAGCGCCAGGGCGATGAGGCTGCGCTGGCGCATGCCGCCGGAGAGCTCGTGCGGGTAGCTGCTGAGGACGCGGGCCGGGTCGAGGCGCACCATCTCCAGCAGTTCGGCGGAGCGCTCGGTGATCTCCTTGCGGGAGCTGCGGCCGCCCGCCCGCTCGTGGGCGCGGAAGGTGTCGAGGAAGTGCTCCTCGATGCGCAGCACCGGGTTGAAGGCGTTCATGGCGCCCTGGAAGACCATGGCCGCCTCGTTCCAACGGAAGCGGCGCAGCCTCTCCTTCTCCAGGGTCCGCACGTCCACGCGCGTACCGTCCTTGCGGCGGAAGAGGATCTCTCCCTTGGAGACGACTCCGGTGCGCGGGAGGAGGCGCAGTAGGCCGAGTCCGAGCGTGGTCTTGCCGCAGCCGGACTCCCCCACCAGGGCCATGGACTGGCCGGGGTGCAGGTCGAAGGAGACGTCGTGGACGGCGGTGACGTGGGTGCGGCGGCCGGTGCGGTAGCCGACGTCGACCCCGCGGACGGACAGCAGGGGGCCGCCGGGCTCGTCCGGGGCGGCGGGGTGGTCGTTCACGGGGCTCACCTGTCCCGGAGTCGTGGGTTGAGGGCCTGTTCCAGGGAGCGGGTCATGGTGACCAGCCCGATCTGGAAGAGCATGATCATCACCATCGGGGCGACCAGGAAGGGCGCGGCCTGCGGGAGGAGGAAGGCGTTGTTGGACCAGGCCTGCTGGATCATCAGGCCCCAGTTCTCGGCGGTGCTGGGCAGCAGGCCGAGCAGGTACATGCCGACGACCGCGTAGATGGCGTTGGTGATGGCGATGATGAAGTTGATGAAGATGTAGCCCGCCATGTTGGGCAGCACCTCGACGCAGAGGATGCGGGCGGTGCCCAGGTCCTGGAGGCGGGCGGCCTCGATGAACTCGCGTTCCTTGAGGGTGAGTACCTGGGCGCGGATGGACCGCATCAGGTACGGCCAGGTGACCAGGCCGATGATGAAGGAGACCACCAGCGGAGAGGAGGTCCGGTAGAAGGAGGCGATGACCAGCATCAGGACGATGAAGGGGATGGTCATCGTGATGTCGGTCAGCTGGAGCAGGAAGTGGTCGACCCGGCCCCGGACGTACCCGGCGACGGCCCCGAGGGCGACGGCGATGGCGACGGTGATCAGGGCGGCCATGAGGCCGACCAGGATGGGTTCGCGCCCGCCGAGGACCAGCTGGGTGAAGGTGTCCTTGCCCTCGTGGTTGGTGCCGAGCCAGTGCTCGGAGCTCATCGGACCCCAGATCTTGCTGACGTCCGTGGGGTTGTGGTGGTCGATCAGGAGCGGGCCCACGAAGGAGAACAGCAGGACGCTGAGCACGAGGCAGAGTCCGATGAACCCGCTCGTGCTGCGGGTGATGCCCTGCCAGATGGTGCCCCAGACGCCCGCTGACGCTGGTGCGGTGGTGACGGCCATGCGTGCGTCCCCCTACTTCCGGATGCGCGGGTCGAGCCTGCTGTAGAGCAGGTCGGCGACGAGGTTGGCGATCACCACGCACGAGGTGATGATGATGAGCAGCCCCTGGAGGAGGGGGTAGTCGCGGTAGTTGACCGCGTCGAGGAGCAGGCCTCCGACGCCCTTGTAGACGAGGACCTGTTCGACGAAGATCGCACCGCCGACCAGGGTGCCGAAGGAGATGGCGATCTGGGCGACCAACGGCAGGACCGCGTTGCGGCCGACGTAGGCGGTGGCGATGCGGCCGTCGCGCAGCCCCCGGGCGCGGGCCACGGTCACGTAGTCCTCACCGAGGACCTCGGTGGTGGAGGCCTTCATGACGAGCATCCAGGTGCCGATGATGGCGAGCACGTAGGTGAAGATCGGCAGGGCGGCGTGGAAGAGCGCGTCGCCGACGAACCTGAACGTGAACTCCGGTTGGACGCCGGGGCTGAGGGTGCCGCGCAGTTCGATGGGGTTGAACCAGCCGAGGTACATGCCGCCGCCGACGACCAGCACCATGGCGATGAGGTAGTTGGGGATGGCGCCCAGGACCGAGGCCAGGATGCTGAGCACGTGGTCCAGGATCTGGTTGCGCCGGTAGGCCATGATCATGCCGAGGGCGAGGCCGAGGGCGATCGCGACGAGGGTGCCCACGCCGATGCTGAAGAGGGTCCAGGGCAGGTAGGCGCCGATGGCGTCGGTGACGCTGAAGCCGGGGCGGTTGATGGTGCCGCCGAGGTCGAGCGTGAACAGCCCGACGATGAACTCCCACCACTGCTTGAAGAGGGGCGCGTCCGGGTCGTAGGCCAGTGAGTGGATCGCGATGGCCCGGGCCTCGTTCATCGACATGCCGCCCTGGGTGAGGCGGCCCGCCATGACGTCGATGGGGTCGCCCGGCATGGCGCGTCCGAGGAAGAACGTCACGTTGGCCACCACGAAGACCACGACGACGGCCTTGCGTACCTTCACGAAGACGTAGTTGCGCCAGATCCGGCTGAGGAGGCGCTGGGCCGTCCCGGGGGCGGCGGGCCCGGGGTCGCCGGTGTCCGGTGGGGGTGGGGAGGCCGCGATTTCGGTGGCCACGAGGCTCCTTCGAGCAGGGGGCACGGCGGTGGTGGGGGATGGGGTGGGGGCAGGCACAGATTTATTAGGAAACTTTCCTAATAGAACGACACGGTAACGCCACCCCTGTGTCCCACGCCACCTTCGTGACCAAACGGCGTCTTTTGTGCGACATGATCGGCATCACAAAAAGAACAAAGGGCAACAAAACCACCCAAAAGACCAAACGCTTCATGGCCGCATGCGGTCACCTCTCCAAAGAAGCCCGAAGACGCTACTTTCGATGGTTTTCCGGCTGCTCGGGCGCTTCGTACCGTGACGGGGTCACCACACACCACCTGCCGGAGCGGGCCCGCTCCCCACCCGGCGGCAGGACAACGGAGGTAGCCCCCCGTGCCACGACCCGGCACCACCATCCGCTCGGTCTCGGTGGTCACCGCCACCGGCCTGGCCCTCTCCCTGGCGGCGGCCCTCCCGGCCTCCGCCGACCCCGTCGCCGCACCCCCGACCGCGGCCTCCACCGGCTACCCGGTGGAGGGGACCGCCCTGGCCCCCTTCCACGACCAGGAGATCGTCTGGACCGCGTGCCCCGAACCCGAACTGGTCGAACTCGGGATGGAGTGCGCCGAGTACGAGGTCCCCCTCGACTACGCCGACCCCGACGGCGCGCGGCTCACCATCGCCGCCGCCCGCGCCGAGGCCACCGAACCGGAGGAGCGCCGCGGCGTCCTCATGATCAACCCCGGCGGCCCCGGGGGCCCCGCCCGCATGATGGCGGGCATGTTCACCGGGACCTTCGCGCACGAGGCGTACGACCTCATCGGCATGGACCCGCGCGGCACCGGCGCCTCCTCACCCCTCGACTGCGGGGTCGAGTTCCCGCTGATCCGCCCCCGGGCCAGCGACGCCCAGATCAGGGAGGACACCCGGGAGAAGATCCGCTACTCCCGTGCCTGCGACGCCAACGAGGGCGACCGCATGCCGCACATGACCTCCGCCAACACCGCCCGCGACATGGACGTGCTGCGCGCCGCCATGGGCGAGGAGACGACCAACTACCTCGGCTACTCCTACGGCACCTACCTGGGCGCGGTGTACGGCACCCTGTTCCCGGAGCGGCTCGACCGCAGCGTCCTGGACTCCTCCGTCAACCCGGACGGGATCTGGCGGGACGTGTTCATGGGACAGGGACCCGCCGGCACCGCCAACGTCGAGCGCTACACCGACTGGCTCGCCGAGCACGACGACGTGTACGGGTTCGGCACCGACCCGGAGGAGATCGTCGCGGTCTTCGACGAGACCTCCGCCCGACTCGACGAGGAGCCCCGGGACGACGTCCCCAACGCCGGGCACCTCGACGGGGCCCAGTTCGACGCGCTGGTCGCGAGCCTGGCACGGTCCCAGGGCTACTGGGACTCCAGTTCCCAGTTCCTGCGGTTGCTGGTCGACGACGCGCCCGTTCCGGGCGAGGACGAGGAGTGGCCCGAGTCCGACCCCGTGTTCGACATGAACTTCGACCTGTTCTCGGCCGTGGCCTGCGAGGCCGAGTGGCCCGACCGGCTCGGCCTCTACCACCAGCAGGCCCGTGAGTACCGGGACGCGCACCCGTACAGCTCCGGCGCCATGTGGGCGACGCCGCAGGCCTGCACCTTCACCCGTAACGCCCCCGTCGAGGACGAGGTCCAGCTGGCGCGGGACGGTTACCCCGAAGCGCTGGTGATCGCCGCCGACTACGACGCCAACACCGCCTACGACGGCGGACCGGCCATGGCCGAGCGCCTGAAGAGCCCCCTGCTCACCGTCACGGACGAGGGCGGCCACGGCTTCACCCTGATGGTCGCCCCGGACACCGGGCGGCCCGCCTACCCCTGTGTGGACGACGTGGTGGAGGCCTACCTGGTCGACGGCGTGGTCCCGGACGACACCGAGTGCGGGGGCGTTCCCCGGCCGGAGAACCCGGGAGCGACGACCTTCGACGGCGCTCCGGAGGTCCCGTTGCCCAGGACCGACCGCCCGCACGAGTGGCCGCTGCTGAGCCCCCTGGGGTAGATCGGCGTACGAGACCCGCTGAGGCGACCGACACACGACGACGGCCCGCGCCATCCGATGGCGCGGGCCGTTCGTTCGCGGTGTGCGACTCCGGGCGGCCCGTCACGGGCCGCGCCGGATCAGCGGTTGGCGCCCTGGAGGCTCTCGCTGATCGGCTCCTCGGAGAACACGTAGCAGAGGATCTCGCGGTCCTCGAGCAGGTCCCAGGACTCGACGGTCGGCATGAGCCCGCTGGCGTAGATCTCGGACTCCATGAAGTCCACACCGACGAACTCCTGGAACGCGGGGCCCGTGCAGACCTCCTCCATGGAGGCGTTCACGGACTCGGCGCCCGGGAAGTCACCGTCCGGGAGCTCCTCGACGTGGAACACCTCGGAGTCGTGCGGCTCGGAGCAGTCGACCAGGGGGACGTCACCGACCTCGTCGCCGGCGTCGGAGGTGAACATCTCGCTCTCGGTGAAGCAGTCGCCGACACCGATCTCCATCACGTTGCCCGAACCGAGGACGGAGTCGAGCAGGTCGCAGGCGGACAGGCTGAGAACGGCGGAGGCAGCGGCGGCCGTGACGGCCGCGCCGCGCACGGCGCGGGAGAGGGAAGGCATGTGGATACTCCGGGGATGAATACTCGCGGGACATTCGCCGGGACGGCGATGGCGAGAACGAAAGAATTCACCAGGTCGCGCGGAATGTCAATCTGGTTTTCCGGGCGAACACGAATACGTAGCGAAGGAATACTCCACGTGAGCAACCGAGGGCACTCCCGACCACTTGACCTGGGAACACTTGACGAAGAACACACGCAAGGGGGAGGCTCTCCCATCAGGCGAGAGGAGAAGAGAAGGACGGGAAAACGATGGGAGACATCGATTCCGACGATTCCACGAGCCTTCTCATAACGGAAAGGAAACGGCCCTCCGGAGATCATCTCGCGGACCACTGACAGTTCGGGGCCCCGGGACGCGACGAGGGCCCGCGCCGGGTGGCACGGGCCCTCGTCGTCAGGGCGTGGGAGGCGATCCGGATCTGCGACTCCAAGGCCGCTCGACGGCTACAGGTTGGACTGCGCGAGGGTCCCGGTGGTCTGCGAACCGTCCATCTGCCCGATCAGGCAGAGGTACTCGCGGTCGCCCATCTCCCAGCCCTCCTCCATGGGGAAGAGGGTCTGGATGTCCAGGACGGACTCCTCGTAGGCCGTTCCCACGAAGGTCTGGAAAAACTCCAGGCAGTTCTCGTTGACCATGTCGATGACCTCGTCACGGCCCGGGTAGTCGAGGCCGCTGTCGAAGTCGCCCCCCCAGTAGACCTCCAGGTCGTGGGCCTCCGAGCAGTCGACGATCGGCACCGAGCTGACGGCTTCGTCGTACCCGGTCTCCATCTCGTTGAGGCAGTCGCCCACGGCCAGGTCGTTGACGTCCTGGTCCTCGGCGTCAGCGGGCGGGTCGGCCTCCTCGGTCTCCTCCTCGTAGTCGGTCTCCTCGGCCGCCTCGGGCTCGTACGCCTCGGTGGACTCGTCACCTCCCCCTGTGAGGGCGGGCGGCAGCAGCGGCAGACCGCACCCGGACAGGGACAGGGCGGCACCGGTGGCCAGCGCCGCGAGGGCGATACGGCCAAGCAGGGGGCGGTGCGCTTCGGACAGCATGACGGCTCCACGGGGTGTTGGTTGCCCGCCGACTTGGGAGGGGAACGGCGGTACGTATCCAGACGCACCCGGAGGCCGGAAGGTTTCGGCCGATTCGCGGATTCGTTCCCGGAACATCGGACATGACCTGGTCGGACGCGGAGGTCGGGCACGAGAGAGGGCCCCGGCCGGTGGAGACGAACTCCACCCGCCGGGGCCCTTCATGTGCGTCATCAGGGACTCGAACCCCGGACCCGCTGATTAAGAGTCAGCTGCTCTAACCAACTGAGCTAATGACGCCGGTCTCCGCCTCGAACCTCGCGGCTCTCTGCGGCAACGGAGTTAACTCTACCCGAACTTCGGAGCGCCCGGAGCCGAAACGGGCCGATGTGCCCCAGAACACGAGGGCCCTCCCGTGCGGGGGTTCCACACCCCCGGGGAGCACCGACGACTCCCGGGACAACGAGAGAGGGCCCCGGCCGGTGGAGACGAACTCCACCCGCCGGGGCCCTTCATGTGCGTCATCAGGGACTCGAACCCCGGACCCGCTGATTAAGAGTCAGCTGCTCTAACCAACTGAGCTAATGACGCCGGTCTCCGCCTCGAACCTCGCGGCTCTCTGCGGCAACGGAGTTAACTCTAGCAGGACCTCGGGGTCACCGCGAACCGATTCCGGGTCCGACCGGGACAGGCCCGGTCACACCACGGCCCAGGCCCGGAAGGGGGAACCCGCCGGGCACGGTCCGTACCGCTCCGGCTAGAAGAAGGCCACGAACAGGGCGACGATGACGCCGACCGTCAGGGCGACACCGACTCCGGCGAGTACCAGCGGCAGGATCGGGCGGCGCGGAGCCTCCTCGGGCTCGGGGTTCTCGTCGACGAAACGGCGGAAGTGCTGGGTGGTTCCCGCCGGGTCCATGTTGGGATCGTTGTTCTGCGTCATGGCCTTGACACTAGCGACTGATCCGACCGCTGAGCACCCCTTGGGCGAGATCTGGTCGATCTCACAACCGTCCGTTGGGGTGACCGGAACCCGAACTTTTCCCGAGACCCCAGGTCACTCCCGCCACATGGGCACCGCTTCACCCTCGGGCGGTGCGCCGCGACACCGAGGACTTCGCCTGGATGAAAGCCGTCCGTAAGACGGGTCACGCAGACTCATCCCCGGGGTTCCGGTCCCGGTCGGTACTTCCCCGCGGCCGTGCCCGCCCCCAAGGGCCCGGCGCGCAGTACCGCGGCCATCCGCGCCGTGGGCGAGACCCCGTGCGCCGGGTCCTCCCTCTCCACCAACCGCGCCAGGTCCGAGGCGGACCGCTCCGGGTGGGCGTCCATCCACGCCACCGCCATGCGCAGCGCCAACGGTAGACGGCCCGCCAGTTCCGCGACCCGGCGCAGCTCCGCCGTGGGACAGCGCTCCGGTCCCAACAGCGACCGCAGCAGCGTGATCGCGTGCTCCTCCGGCAGCGCGTCCACCGGGAGCGCTCGCAGACCGTCCCGGACCAGCAGGTCGGTGAGCCAGTTGCGGCTGACCACCACGGCGCAGCTGCCCTGGCTGCCCGGCAGCAGGGGCCGCACCTGGTGCGCGGTGGAGGCGTTGTCAAGAACGATCAGCACGCGGCGCCCGGCCATCAGGGAGCGGGCCCGCGCGGCCACCTCGTCGGCCTCGGGCACCTCCTCCCCCCGCTCCCCGGTGTCCACCGTCCCCGCCGACAGGGACCGCACCAGGCGGCGCAGGACCTCGGCCGGGTGACGCGGGGCCCCGTCGGGTCCTCGCAGGTTGACGTACAGCTGCCCGTCGGGGAAGTGCGTCGCCACCGAGTGCGCCCACCGCACCGCCAGGGCACTGCTGCCCGCCCCCGCGGGGCCGCGGACCAGGACACTGCCGGGGTCCGGTGAGCAGGGGTCGACGAGGCGGTCGAGTTCGGCGAGGGCGTCGGCCCGCCCCACCAGCGCGCGGGGGGCCGAGGGGAGTTCGGCGGGGAGCAGCGCCGAGGCGGGCCGGGGGGTCCGGCGGGCGGCGCAGGGCCGGACCTCGTCATGGATGCGCGGTCGCGGGACGAGCGCCCCGGTGGAGGCGCCGGCGGGGCCGGTCGTCGCCCGTGGACGGGCCCCGGGCCGGGAGTCGAGGTCGCCCCGCAGGATGCCGTGGAAGGTCTCCTGGAGCTCGCGGCCCGGGTCGGCCCCCAACCGCTCGGCGAGGACCGCGCGCGTCCTCGCGTAGACGCGCAAGGCCTCGCTCTGGCGGCCGGAGCGGAAGAGCGCGGTCATCTGCACCCGGACGAGCGGTTCGCGCTCGGGGTGGTCGGCGGCGAGCGAGCCCGCCCGGACGGCGACGAGCTCGTGCTCGCCCCGGGCCAGGGCCGTCTCGAACCCCCGCTCGGCCACACCGAGCAGCTCCTCGTTCAGCCGGGCCACGTCCCTGGAGTGCAGCAGGGGCGCGGCGACGTCGGTCAGGACCGGCCCGCGCCACAGGGTCAGGGCCCGGTGCAGGAGGTCCGCGTGGGCGTCGGACGCGCCCCGCTCGGCCGCGCGCTCGGCCAGGGCCGCCAGGTCGCGGAAGAGCAGGAGGTCGGACCGCTCCCGCTCCAGGTCGATGCGGTAGCCGCCGTCCGCTCCCAGGATGAGCGGGGTACCCAGGTGGCGTTCGAGGAGCGCCCGCGCCCGGGCCACGTGGACCTGGAGGGCGCCCTTGGCCGCGGGCCCCGGAGCGTCCCAGACCCGCTCGATGAGCTCCTCGGTGGAGACGGTCCGTCCCGCGTTGAGCATCAGGGTCGCCAGCAGCGCGCGGCGGCGGTCGCCGCGCAGGCTCAGCGGAGCGCCGTCGACCTGAACACCGAAGCGGCCGAGGAGGCTCACGTAGAGCCCCCGGGAGGCGGGTTCGGGCGCGGATTCGACGGTCGCCGCGCCCCGGGCCTCCGGCGGGCTGTACAGCGGCACGGCTCCATCCCCTCTGCGAGGCCGACACGGGTGTGCTGGGTGGAAACGTGCCGCCTCGCCTCCAGGGTGCCTTCTGAGCTGCGGCATCGCAATCGGATCGGGGACACTTGCCGAGGGGGCCGTCCCTTGAAATCCTTGAATCTCCCGGTTTTTCCCGCCAGTGCGTTGACTCTGCACCACGACCGAAAGAAACTTTCCTCCATGGCGCAAATCCCGAAGCCGTCTGGCGGCCGCGTGCACCCGGGCGACGTCGCTCCGCCACCCGTCCCCACGACGGTCCTGCGGATCAGGTCGTTGCTCCCCTCGCTGGCACCCGCCGAGCAGCGTGTGGCACAGCGGGTCGTCGACGATCCCGAGCGCGCCGCCGCCTCCTCGATCACCCAGCTGGCCAAGGACTGCGCGACCTCCGAGGCCACCGTCATCCGGTTCTGCCGCACCATCGACTTCAGCGGGTACCGCGAGCTGAGGCTGGCCCTGGCCACCGAGGCCGGACAGGCCCGGGGCGCGCGCGGCAACACCGCCGAGCTGGCCAGCGACATCAACCCCGACGACACCTTGGTCACCGTGGTACAGAAGATCGCCTACACGGACGCGCGCGCCGTGGAGGAGACCGGCGCCGCCATGGACGTCGAGGTACTGCGCGCGGTCATCGACGCCATGGCCAACGCGCGGCGGGTCGACATCTACGGTGTGGGCGCGAGCGCGTTCGTCGGCGCCGACCTGCAGCAGAAGCTGCACCGGATCGGTCTGGCCTCGTTCGCGTGGTCGGACGCGCACGTGATGCTGACCAGTGCCGCCCTCCTGGAGGAGAGCGACGTGGCGATCGGCATCTCGCACAGCGGCACCACCATCGACACCGTGCAGGCCCTGACCGAGGCGGGCCGCAGGGGTGCCCGGACGGTGGCGATCACGAACTTCCCGCGGTCACCGATCGGCTTCGCCGACCACGTGCTCACCACGGCCGCGCGGGAGACCATGTTCCGCTCGGGTGCCACGGCCTCGCGGCTGGCACAGCTGACCGTGGTGGACTGCCTGTTCGTCGGCCTGGCGCAGATCCGCTACACCGACAGCAGGACGGCCCTGGAGACCACCTACGAGGCGGTCCGCGGGCTGCGTCTGAGTGACGACCGCAGACGGCGGCGGGGCGACGCCTCCGCCGCGAGGAACACCCCCGACACCACTGGTAACGACGACTGACCCGCCCCCGCCGTGAAGGACGGGTGTGCGGACCGGACAGGAGAGCGCAGTGCACGGTGGCACGGAGCAGGACCCGAGGAACCCCTCCCGGGAAGCGGACGGTTCGGCAGGGGGTGAGGCCGTGATCGTGCGTGCGCCCACTGAGGAGCGCAACTCGGGCACCTACGACATCGACCTGCTCCCCGCCCTGGACGTGCTGCGGCAGATCAACGCCGAGGACACCACCGTCGCCGCGGCGGTGGCCGCGGTGCTGCCGGAGCTGGCCCGGGCCGTGGAGCTGGGTGTGGCGGCGCTGGAGCGCGGCGCGGGCATCCACTACTTCGGAGCGGGGACCTCCGGGCGCATAGCGGCGCTGGACGCGGCGGAGCTGCCTCCGACCTACGGGGTCCCCCCGGAGTGGGTGGTGGCCCACCACGCGGGCGGCGCCGAGGCCATGGCGCGCGCCGTCGAGGGGATCGAGGACGACTGGGAGTCGGGGCGTATCGACGCGGCCGCGGTGGAGCCGGGGTCCCTCGTGGTGGGGCTGGCCGCCAGCGGCCGTACCCCGTACGTCGGCGGGGCCCTGGAGGCGGCGCGGGAGCGGTCGGCCGCCACGGTGCTGATCAGCGCGAACCCGGAGGCCCCCCTGGCCTCCGGCGCCGACGTCCACGTGGGGGTGTCGACGGGTGCCGAGGTGATCGCCGGATCGACCCGGATGAAGGCGGGTACGGCGCAGAAGCTGCTGCTCAACGCCTTCTCGACCGCCGTGATGGTGCGGATCGGCCGTACCTACTCGAACCTGATGGTGGGGGTGGACGCCACCAACGGCAAACTGCGCGGGCGCGTGGTCACCATCCTGATGGAGGCCACCGGCCTGTCCGAGGCCGACTGCGCGCGCGCCCTCACCGAGGCGGACGGGGACACACGGGCGGCCCTGGTGTCGCTGCTGGCCGGTGTGGACGCCATCACGGCGGCGCGGTCGCTGGAGAAGTCCCGGGGCCGGGTACGGACCGCCCTGGCGGATCTGGGGCTGCCCGGTCAGGAGGCCCCGAAGGAGTAGCGGGCGCGTGCCGTGCCCGGCCGCAGGGGCGGGCACGGCACGGTCGCGGGGCACGCGGGCGTGGGCGCGCCCGCGTGCCGGGGCCGGTCAGGCCTCCAGGGCGGCGTCGATCAGCCCCAGGGGCGGGGAGCCCAGCCGGAGCAGGGCGGCGTGGAAGCGCGCCAGGGAGAACCCGCTCCCCCACCGCTCGCGGGCCCGCTCGCGCAGCGCCAGGATCTCCAGCTTGCCGAGCGTGTACCGGCCGTAGGTGGGGTCGAAGGTGGCGCGGCGGGCCTCGGACAGGGCGGCCGGACCCTGGAGCGGAGTGTCCTCGGAGAAGCGCGCGGCGGCCTCCTCGACCGTCATCGTGCCGGTGTGCACGCCGATGGCCACGGACAGCCGGGTCACGCGGATGAGCGCCTCCAGCCACACCCCGATCTCGTAGTGGTCGGCGGTCCAGTCGGGGTCGCCGAGGCGTTCGGCCGCGTAGGCGCCGAATCCCTCCTCCAGACACATCTCCTCGGCGTAGTGGGCCCAGCCCTCGGCGAAGGTCATGGAGTGCAGGGCGCGCCGGACCGGGGTCGGGGCCTGGCGCAGCGCGCGGCTGTGGGAGAAGTGGCCGGGCGCGACCTCGTGGACGCTCACCGCGGGCAGGGTCGTGTGGCTGAACTGCTCCAGCCACTCGGCGGCCTCCCGCTCCGAGAGCCCGGCGTCGGGCGGGGTGATGTAGTAGAAGGACGGGGTGTCGGCCTCCCAGGGCCCGGACCAGGCCATCATCGCCGTGGCCCAGCGCAGCGAGGGCGGCGGTACGTCCACCCGGCACTCGCCGTCGTCGTACGGGACCAGCCCGCGCTCGGCGGTGAAGTCGAGGGCGATCCGGGTCCAGGTACGGGCCGCTTCGAGGACACCGTCCGGGTCGGGGTGCCGGCGGGTGAGTTCCCGGCTGAACTCCATCGGGTCGCGCCCGGGGGCCAGCCGACCGGTGGCCTCGGCGAGCGCGGCGCGCAGCCGGTCGCGTTCGGCGTCGGCGCGGGCGGTCAGGGCGTCGAGGTCGACCTCCATCGCCTCGCCGGTGCCCATCAGGCGGCTGAGCGCCTCCGCGCCCAGGGCGGCGCTCGCGGGTCCGTGTTCGGCGGCGTGCTCGACGTGGGCGAGCAGGCGGGCGTGCGCGGCCAGGGCGTCGCGGCGCACGTCCTCGGGGACCCGATCCGGGAGCCCCTCGGCCAGTCCCCGGACGGAGCCGAGGAGGGCGCGGGCCACCGGTGCGCTGAGCCGGTCGAGGGCGGCCACGGCGTTGCCGGCCAGGCCCGGCCAGAGCCTCAGGTGGGCGACGCGGGCCGCGTCGCGCTCGGCCTCGGGGGCGTAGGCGCGTTCGTAGCTGGCCAGGTCCATCTCGCCCACGTGGTGGAGCGGATTGGAGCGGTGGTCCTCCAGCTCGCCCAGTTCGTAGCGGAGGCCGTTCTCGACGGCGGTGAGGTGGGCCTCGTCGTAGGGGTCGTCAAGGGGGTCTCCGCCGAGCCGGTCCAGGCCCGCGCGGACCCCTTCCGGGGAGAGGTCGGCGGCCCTGCCGTCGTACTCGTGCATGCCCGCGCCGTCGCGCGCGGCACCGGGGGTGAGGTCGGCGATCGCCCGCAGTCGCGGGGGGAGTGGGGATACGTGGGACTGTGCAGACATGGGGCGACTCTAACCCGGGGGCGCCGTCGGGGCGGGCGGGTGGGCGAGTGCCTCGGTGGCACGGACGCGGAACTCCGGTCGGCCCCCGCGCGTCTCCCTGGTGTGACGACCTCCCCTCAAACCCCCGACGACGAACCGGTTCCCGACGCGGCCGCCCCCGGCGACGCGGCCGCCGGTGCGCGCGAGCGCCGGGCCGCGTGGCGCCGGTGGCTGGCTCCGCTGACCGCGACCGCGCTGCTGCTGGGGTTCGCGCCGTTCGCCGGGGTGCTCGCCTCCACCAGCGCCCAGCGGTACTCCGTCGACACGGTGCCCGACCGGCCGGTGGCCGTCGTCCTGGGCGCCGGGGTCCGTCCTGACGGTCGGCCCAGCCTGCTGTTGGCCCAACGCCTGGACCTGGCGGCGGAGCTCTACGAGAACGGAAGCGTCCGGGCCGTCCTGGTCACCGGCGACAACGGGGTCGAGCACTACAGCGAGACCGACACCATGCGCGACTACCTGGTGGCGGCGGGGATACCCGGGGACCGCGTGGTGGGCGACCACGCCGGGTTCTCCACCTGGGACTCCTGTGTCCGGGCCCGCGAGGTGTTCGGGGTCCGCGAGGCCACGGTCGTCACCCAGGAGTTCCACCTGCCGCGCGCGGTGCGCCTGTGCAGGGCCGCGGGGATCGACGCGGTCGGGGTGGGCGCGGCCAGTATGCGCGAGCGGGGCCCCGCGACGGTTTACGGCTGGGCCCGCGAGGTCCCCGCGGCGGTGGCGGCACTCGGCACGATGGTGTTCCGGCCCGACCCCCGGTTCCTCGGCGACTACGAGACCGGAGTGGACGACGCCCTCGCCGCCGACGACGCACCCTGACCCACGGAGCCGGTCGGCCCCTCGACCAGAGGCTCCGCCCACCGGCAGCGCAGCCGGTGGGCGGGGCCGGGCGGACGGTCCGGGCTCAGCGGCCTCCGCCGAAGAGCCGGCCGAACAGACCGCCGGGGGCCTCCGGTGCCTGCGGTGCCGCGGGGGCCTCCGAGGGCTCCTCGGCCTCCGGCTCGGGTTCCACACCGACCAGTGCGCAGAACTCCTCGGCGTCGTCCGGCAGCGCCCAGGCGCGCAGGGTCGCGGTGAACTCCTCGTCCTCCCACGCGGACGCGGGCAGCTCCGCGATGGCCCACAGGACCTTCAGCGTCTCCTCGTCGTAGTCGGCCTGGGCGTGCTCCTCGGCCGTGTGCCCCTTGGAGCGCGGGCCCAGCACCATCTCCAGGCCCGCCCCGGTGACCAGGGCGCGGGAGTCGTCCTCACCCTTGATCAGGCCCGGCAGGATGTCCAGGCGCAGGCGCCGGGCGCGGTCGCCGGCCCTTCCCAGCGCGAGGAAGCCCAGGACCTGCGGGGAGCGCTGGCCGCAGTGCGGCCACGACTCGTTGAACAGGCCCTCGTAGCCCACGGTCGTGCCGCCGCCGCGACCGATCCGGCGCAGGGCCTCCCTCGGGGTGTTCTCCCCGTGGATGAGGACGAGGGCCACCGAGGCGGCGAAGGAGTTGTAGAGGTTCCCGCCCGCCATCTGGTGGGTGAGGCCGATGGTGGTGTCCACGTCCCGGGGGTCGGCGACCTGACCGAGGGCGAACAGTTCGGCGGGGAGCGGCTCCCCGCCGTCCAGGCCCTGGGTCATGATCTCGCGCATGGAGGTGGGGGCCTTGGGGGCCGGGCGCAGGTCCTTGGCCAGGAGCACCTGGGAGGCGCCGGTGATCTCGGAGGAGATCCGTTCGGCGTCGGAGGGCAGGAACCCGAGCAGGTAGCTGACCCACTCTCCCGCGCGGTCGAGGCCGCTCCGGTTGGCACCGCCGTTCAGGAGGGTGACCAGGTCGGGAACGCGGGCCAGGACGGCCTCGTAGGTGTCCAGCTCGGCCTGGAGCAGCTCGGCTCCGTCGTCGGCCTCCATCACGGCCAGGCGGTTGCGCATCCGGAGGTAGTGCTGTTCGTCGGGGGCCTCCTCCATCCAGGCCCGGTACTGCTCCCGTACCTTCTCGGCGTCGTGGGAGACGGCCCAGGCCACCTCGTCACGCCACTGGGCGAGGTCGCGGTGCTGGGGGAAGCGGTCCTCCGCGTGGGCGCTGACCAGTTCGAGCAGCAGGCTCAGGGGGCGCCACCGGTCGGTGGGCGGGGTGTCCTCGGCGATCGCGATGTCGACGAGGCGGTCCACGATGGCGGGGGCGGCCCGGTGGCCGGGGGCGGGGTAGTGGACGAGGTCGTGCAGGTCAGACAGGGCGCTGTCGCTGGCCGCAACCCGTTCGAGCAGCTCGGGGACGCGCTGGCCGCCTTCGGGGACCAGGGCCTCCCAGTCCGCGTCCGCCGTGGTGTCGTGTGGTTCGTTTCCCGTGGTCGCGTTCATGTGCCGATTATCCCGGCTCGACGGGACCGCGCGCATCGGTACCCGCGTCGCACTCGTCACCGCGCTCCGGGGCCCGCGCGCCGGTCACGCGGCGCACCGGGCGCACCAGGCGCCGAAGGCTTAGGAGTCCGACTCGCTGAGCTCGGCGCGCAGCGGCTCGGGGCGCAGGACCGCGTCCTTGAGCGCCTTGGCGGCGGCACCGACCTCGCGCACGTAACCGATGAGGGTGGAGCGGCGGCGGGCGCCGAGGCTCGGGTCGCCCACGCCGACCGCGTCGATCCCGGCCGCGCGGGCCAGTGCCACGGTGCGGGGCAGGTGGAAGGACTGCGTGACCATGGTGGCGGCGTCCACCCCGAAGGGGCCGCGCATCCGCGCGCAGGTGTCCCAGGTCCGGTACCCGAACGGGTCCGCCGTCACCAGGTGCGCGGGGACGCCGTGGGCCACGAGGTAGTCGGTCATGGTGTCGGTCTCGCGTCGGGAGACCTCGCGGTTGTCCCCGGAGACGATGACCCGGTCGACCTTCCCCGTGTCGACCAGTCGCACGGCGAGGTCGAGACGGCGGGCGAGCAGGGGCGAGGGGCCGTCGTTCCACGCCGCGGCTCCGAGGACGACGGCGACCGGGCGGTGCGGCACCGTGTCGACGGTGCGGCGCCGACCCGCGCTGGCCAGGTGAATCCAGGCGTAGGGTGCCAGTGCCAGGGCGCACGCGCCCGCGACGATCGACGCGATCAAGATGCCCACGGCCCGAGTCCTCCCGCTCTTCGCGCGGCCCCTGCCGCACGGCCCCACCATCATGGCGCACGGCGGGGCCGGGCGGGCCGGTCCGGTGCTCGCCCGGAGGTCACCCGAAGAGGTCGGCCCAGCCGCCGGACTTCTTGTGCCGCACCTTGAGGCTGCCGCCCTGGTTCTTGCCCGTGATGACGAAGTGCGGGGCGTCGTGGCGCGCGATGGAGTCGACGTCCGACCGCTGGCTGCCGAACCAGGTGGCCTCGACGTTGACCTCGGCCGTGGCGCCGTCGGGGATGATGAGGTCGCCCGAGCCCCAGGAGACGTCCACCCAGACCTCCGTCACCCGCGAGGTGAGGCGCGCCTGGCGGAAGTCGAGCTTGGCCTCGCCGAAGCGGACGTTGACCTCGACCCGCTGGGGAACGGTCCACTCGCCCTTGCGCACGACGGAGTCGCCCTGGCCGGTGAGGACGAGGGCCTGTCCGCCGCCGGAGAGCGGCCCGGGCGTGCGGGGGGCGAGCCCTCCCGGGCTCGGTGCGCTGGCGGGGGCGGCGCCGAAGCTGCCCGCACCGGCGGGGAGGTCGGCCACGATGGGCTGGATGTCGGCGTAGGTCTTGGCGGCGTACACGGCGCCGAGGCGCTCGTCCAGCTCGTCGAGGTCCAGTCGTCCCTCTCCCGCGGCCTCGCGCAGGATCTCCGCGACCTGGTCGCGCTCGGTGTCCGAGATACGCAGTTGGTTCCTGTCGTTGGGGGCCACGTGCTCGTCCCGCTCCTTCCGCCCGGTTTGTCGCCACCAACGTTAGAGCATGTGCCCCCGCCCGTGGGGGCCCGAAGGGCACGGGTGGGGCGTCGGTCGGCCTCCGGGCCCGGCCGATCACGTGCCGGGGGACCGAATGTCACACCCCCGGGGCAGGATGTTGCGTGGTTCGACGACGTGCGGCGGACCGGGAGAGGAGGTTCCGTGGTGAGGGGACCGGGCACGGCCCGCACGGCCCGGGCGGTCGTCACCGCGGACGGGTTCCGCCGAGGTGCCGGGGCTTCGGCGGTTCCGGGGCTTTGGGGACGCCGGGCACGGGGTACCGCTTCTCTAGGGTGGTCGGTGTCCCGCTCCGGAGCGGTCGACGGCCGCACTCCGTGCGCGGACCGACGACCGTGTCCTCCGGGTGGTTGAGGACTCTGCCGGGGTAGGACGGACCCCGGCAGAGTCCTGAATCACGCGTGGTGCGCCCCGGGTGGGTACACGATCTCGCACCGCACGGCCCTCCGCACAGAGCGTGTCCGCAACCGGCCAGAGTGTGAGCCCGGGCCGGTCGTCCTCTCATGTTTGCGGCGCTCCTCCGCCATGCCCGCTTCCCGGGTTTCGGCCCTCCTCCCTCCGCGGACCCATCTCCACTCCCCCATCCCGCTCCCCCCAGCAAGAACAGTGAGACACGCACCCATGGGACAAGTTTCGGTCGGTTACATAACCCCACTTTCGGCTTCCGTCGCGCCGCGACGAACCGCAGGTCAGCCCGGCGCCGCTCCGAGACCAGGGGCGACCCCCGAAAGGCAGTCGAACGCCCTTTCGCAAACACCACCCTGACCTGCCAAGAAGCGGCGACCCGAACGACAGGGAGCGCCGCCGAGAATCCGCCACGAAGCGGCGTTTGCCCAAATTCCGCAGCGAGCAGGTTTCAGGTGAGAGCGGAGCCCCCGGGCTCCCTCGGACGACACCATCCGCTCCGACCGTCCGCCAGAACACCACCAGGTCGAAGACCGGAGGAGACCACCACGTGTCCGCCCTTGCGATCGCCCCGACGTTCCTCAGCGACTTCAACCGCCTCGCACCCGAGGTCCAGCTCGACACCCTGGCCGTGATGCGCGCCTACCAGGCCGGTGAGCACCCCGAGACGGAGTCCGTCGCGGACGCCGCCGACCCGGGTGTCCGCATCGTCGGCATCGCCCCCGACTGGTCCGGCGTCATCGTCCCCGACCCCGCCGCCGAGGCCGAACCGGGCCGTGACGACGACACCGCCGACACGCACTACCGCCTGCTCACCGTGCGCCCGCGTGAGGAGGCGCTGCGCTTCGCCCGCGGCCTGCGGCCGCGCACGGCGTCCGGAGTCCTGCGCGAGGCCGGGGCGGCCCCCGAGGCCGACCCCCGCCCCCTCGGGCCGCCCGAACTCGCCGACGCCCTGGGAGCCCCCTTCGACCAGTGGCGGGTCACCCTGCACCCGGACCAGCTCCGGCTCGCGAACGCGCGCTTCCGGGGGTCGGCACGGATCACCGGCGGCCCCGGCACCGGTAAGACGGTCCTGGCCCTGCACCGCGCCGCCCGCCTGGCCGAGCTGGACGCCGACGAGAACCCCGGCGACCACGGCGAGTCGATCCTGCTCACCTCCCCCAACCGCACCCTGGCCCAGTCGCTGTCCGACCGCCTCGACCAGCTGCTGCCCGACCCCGACACGCGCTCCCGCGTCCGGGTGGCCACCACCGACGGTCTGGCCCACTCGATCGTGCGGGCGCACTCCGGGGTGGCCCCGCGCACGCTGGCACTGGACGAGCTGGCCGAGCGCTGGCGCGCGGCCGCGCTCACCGACGGCCTGCCCTTCTCGGGACGCTTCCTCGCGGACGAGTGGGAGCAGGTGATCCTGGCCCAGGGCCTGGAGCGGCTCCCCGACTACATCCGCTGCGAGCGCAGCGGCCGTGTGCAGCACCTGGCGCCCGAACACCGGCGCCAGGTCTGGGAGGCGGTCCGCCGCTACGTGGGCGCGATGCGGGTGGAGGGCCTGTGGTCCCAGCCGCAGCTGGCCGGTGAGGCCGCGCGTCTGCTCGGCCGGTCCGGCCCGGCGTACCGGCACGTGGTGGTCGACGAGGCCCAGGACCTGCACCCGACGCAGTGGCGGATGCTGCGGGCCGCCGTCCCGGAGGCCGCGGACGACCTGTTCGTCGTGGCCGACCCCGACCAGCGGGCGTCCGACCACCGGGTGTCGCTGGCCTCGCTGGGCATCAACGTCCGGGGCCGGGGCCACCGGCTGCGGGTCAGCTACCGGCTGACCCAGGAGATCCTGGACTGGAGCACGCCGATCCTGGGCCGACGGGCCGCCCAGGGGGCGACCGACGACCCCGACACGGTCTCGGGCCGCAGGTCGGTGCTGCGCGGCGCCGCCCCGCAGGTGCGCGGCTTCGCGAACCGGGCCGAGGAGTTCGGCGGCCTGGGCGAACGTGTGCGCTCCTGGATCGAGGCCGGTGTGCGTCCGGCGGAGATCGCGGTGGCCGGGCGCAACCAGTGGGTGGTGCGCGGCGTCACCAAGGAGCTGGAGGCCCTGGGGGTGCGCACCACGCCGTTGGAGGGCGCCTCGGACCCCTCCTCGGTCCGGGTCGGCACGATGCACCGGATGAAGGGACAGGAGTTCCGCTGTGTGGCGCTGGTCGGGGTGAGCGACCACCTGCTGCCGCCCAAGGCCGCGCTGGAGGCGGCCGAGGGTGACCAGGTCGCGCTGGAACACACCCACCAGCGGGAACGAACGCTGTTGTTCGTGGCCTGCACCCGCGCCCGCGACGCCCTGTACGTGTCGCACGTGGGACAGCCCAGCCGCCTCCTCGCCGAGAGCTGGTGAGGCGCGCGGCGGCGGCTCCGCGCTGAGCCGCCGAGGGTCCGACCGGGCGGGGCGGCCCGGTCGGACCGGCCGCTCCGGCGGGGGCCGCACACGGCGCGCGGGGGCGTCACGTCCGAGACGCCCCCGCGCGGTGCCGGTGCGGTCAGCCGCCGTACCGGCCGTTCAGGTCGGGGATGGTCATGACGTCGGTGTAGGCCATCGGGTTGCCCACGTCCACGTCGGTGACGTACATGATCGGGAGCAGGAGCGGGGGCGGGAAGTCCGGCGTGAAGGTCAGCGGGATGCCGAGCAACCGGACGTGCATGCGGGTCACGTGCATCTCCACGTCGCCGGTCATGTTCATGTTGGGCAGTCCGAGGCTGCGACGGGTCCCGAGGTCGTCGAACCACAGCTCCCCGCCCCGGACGTCTCCGCTGCTCATGGTGAGGCGGATGTAGCGCTGGGGCCCGTCCTGGGTGGGGCACTCCACGACACCCCGGTAGCGGGCGCCGTACATGGCGAGGCTGTCGGCGGTGAGGCCGGAGTCGCGGACCGACCCCTGGAAGCAGTCGTACTCGGTGTCGACCGTGACCTCCGGGTACAGTCCCTCGTCCCGGGCGGCCTGACAGGCCAGGACCGCGGCGAGGAGGTCCTCCTCGTCCTCGGCCAGGGCCGCCTCGCCCACGCGGGGCTCGCAGTCCACCGCGTCGCCCTCCTCCTCGGGTTCGGTCTCCTCGTCTTCCTCGTCCTCCTCGTCGGTGTCGTCCTCGGGCTCCTCGGCGCCGGGGTCGTCCGCGTCCGGGTCCGAAGGGGCGGGGGTGGGCCGACCCGGCCGCTCGGTGGGTTCGTCGGAGGGCGCCTCCGAGGGCTGCTCCTCGGACTGGTCACCGCCGTCTCCGGGGAAGAGCCAGTCCCAGGGCCAGCCCAGAGTGGGGGCGGGAGCCGAGGCGAACGCGACGGCGGCGGCGAGCGGCAGGGCGACGGCGGCCAGGTAGCGCGAACGCCCACCCGGGTCGACCGGGTCGTCGCCCCCCTCGTTCGCCGGTTCGACCGGCCCGCCCGCGCCGGAACCCGAGCCACCGGTCGCCGACACCTCGGCCTCGGTGCGGTCCCCGCTCTCAACGGGGTCCCGGTCCTCGTCGGGGTCCCCGCCCTCGGTCGCGGTGTCGGAAGTCTCGATCGGCGGCCGGGCCCCGCGACGTCGGCGCGGCCGTCGGCGCGCCTCGGGAGACCACGCGAACACCAGGGCCCCTCCGACGATGCCGAGCAGCATGCCGATGACGAAGCCGCCGAAGTTCGAGGTCGGGAACGACACCAGTGCCAGCATGAGCCCGACCAGGCCGAAGAACACGTGTTGGGCGGGCTGGAACCAGCTCAGCGCGCCGAGCGAGATCAGCAGGAACGCGATGAGGGGCCCGTAGACCCCGGCGATACCCGCGTAGATGACCAGGTCGATCGGAAGGACCAGGCTCTGGGCGGCGGGGGCGACCAGGAGTTCGACCCCGGCCACGACCAGCAGGAGGCCGCCCCAGAACGGTCGGGTCCGCCGCCAGCCGCGGAACCAGGACCACCCCGAGCGGATCGGCGTCAGTGCGTGGGCCATGGGCTCAGAAGCACTCGTGGTTGCCCGGCTTGATCGCCAGGTTCAGCCCGCTCAGGCGCAGGGAGCCCGAGCTCACCGCCCAGGTGGTCATCTCCATGTCGGAGACGGTGATCGTGTCGGCCTGAAGACCGAAACCACCCGCGGGCCCCTGTCCGCCCTCCGCCTTGTCCAGGGTGCTGGCGTCCCGCCCGATCTCGATGGCTCCGAACTCGGCGTTGCCCTGGAGCTGCTCGATGTCGATGACCAGGTTGCTTCCCTCGACGGGGCTGCTGGCCCCGGCGTTGATGACGAGGGTCGCCTCGCCGATGGGCAGGTCCCACAGGGAGGACATGCACAGGTTCTCCAGCTCGGCGCTGTTCACGGTGGACAGGCCGACCGCCCGGGCCGATCCGTCCACGGAGTTGGCGACGTCGCCGTACTGGCTGAACCCGGTGCCGACGAGGGAGTCGGCGGACATCTTGAAGCTGTCCCCGGAGACCGCGAAGGAGGCGGCGAGGAGACCCTGCGTGGTCATGGCGCCGAGGACGCCGGCCGCCACGAACCCGGGAACCGCCACGAGAGCGAACCTGCGCCAGCGGGTTCCACCACCGCCTTCGTGCTGCTCAGGCGCGTCCTGTGGCGCTTCGGGCGCCTCTACGGGGGCCTTGGGCATGTGAACCTCCAGTGGTCCGCCGCCGGGGGGTGCGGCGAGGGGAGCGATACTTGCGCCGAAGCACGCCTCGTGTGTTATATGGAACACATCTTACTCGGCGGTAGTGACGAACATTACAATATTCAATGTCACATTTCTAGATGGTGCATTCATCGTTGCGGACTCGTATCCGGCGCATTACGGGTCCCGCGTCCGACCTGGAGAGAGACCCGAACCATGTCCCCTCAGCGCACGGAAGAACCCGCCGAAGGACCGAAGACCGTGGATGACACGTTCGACTACGACGTGGTAGTGATCGGCTCCGGTTTCGGGGGATCGGTCAGCGCCCTCCGCCTCACAGAGAAGGGTTACCGCGTCGGCGTCCTGGAGGCGGGCCGACGTTTCACACCCGAGACCCTGCCGTCATCGTCCTGGGACGTGCGGAACTTCCTCTGGGCCCCCGGCGCCGGGCTCTACGGCATCCAGCGCATCCACCTCCTGCGCGACGTGATGATCCTGGCCGGAGCGGGTGTCGGCGGCGGTTCGCTCAACTACGCGAACACGCTCTACCACCCGATGGACGCCTTCTTCGAGGACCCGCAGTGGCGCCACATCACCGACTGGAAGTCCGAGCTGGCTCCCTTCTACGACCAGGCCCGACGCATGCTCGGCGTCCGCACCAACCCCACCGTCACCCCCTCGGACGTCCACCTCAGGGCGGTTGCCGAGGACATGGGGGTCGGTGACACCTTCCGCCTCACCCCGGTCGGTGTGTGCTTCGGCGACGGCCGGGACGGCGACGGTTCCCGGGCGGTGCCCGGTGCGTCGGTCGGCGACCCCTACTTCGGCGGCGCGGGCCCCGAACGCCGTGCCTGCAAGGAGTGCGGCGAGTGCATGACCGGCTGCCGCCACGGCGCGAAGAACACCCTCACCGAGAACTACCTGTACTTCGCCGAACGCGGCGGGGCCGAGGTGCACCCGCTGACCACCGTCGAACGGCTGCGCGAGCGCCCGCCCGCGCAGGGGGGCGGGTACGCCGTGGACACCCTGCGCACCGGCTCCGCCCGGCGCCGGTCCAACGCCCGCACGTTCACCGCGCGCCAGGTCGTGGTCGCCGCCGGGACCTACAACACCCAGACCCTGCTGCACCGGATGCGCTCCGACGGGCTGCTGCCCCGGCTCTCGGAGCGGCTGGGCACGCTGACCCGTACCAACTCCGAGGCCCTGGTGGGCGCCATGAGCAAACAGGTGCCGCCGCCGGAGGACCTCACCCACGGCGTCGCCATCACGTCCTCGATCCACCCCGACGAGAACACCCACATCGAACCCGTGCGCTACGGCAAGGGCTCCAACGCGATGGGGCTGCTCACCGCGATCCAGGTGCCGGGAGGCGGCAGCGTCCCGCGCTGGCTACGCTTCCTCGGACTGGCCGCGCGCCACCCGACCGTGTTCCTGCGCAGCTTCTCCAACCGGCGCTGGTCCGAGCGGATCATCATCGGGCTGGTCATGCAGTCCCTGGACAACTCGCTGACCACCTCGGTCCGGCGGGGCCTGTTCGGCGGCCGGAAGAAGCTCACCTCCCGGCAGGGGCACGGCGAGCCCAACCCCACCTGGATTCCCGCCGGTCAGGAGGTGGCCACACGGCTGGCCGACCGGATCGACGGTTACCCGGGCGGCACGGTCGGCGACATTCTCAACATCCCGATGACCGCCCACTTCCTGGGGGGCTGCCCGATCGGTGACAGCGCGCGGACCGGCGTGATCGACCCCTACCACCGCCTGTACGGCTACCCGGGCCTGCACGTGGTGGACGGTTCGGCGGTCACCGCGAACCTGGGCGTGAACCCGTCTTTGACCATCACCGCCCAGGCCGAGCGGGCGATGTCGATGTGGCCCAACAAGGGTGAGGAGGACACCCGCCCGGCACAGGGCGAGGCGTACCGGAGCGTGCGGCCGGTCTTCCCTGAGAACCCCGCGGTTCCGAGCGGGGCCTTCGCGGAGCTGCGGTTCACGAGATCGCTTCCGCTGAGTGTGGTCGAGACGGCGGCTCCGTCCGAGCCGCCGTCCGCGAGGATCGACGGCTGAGGGCTCCCGGGACGGACGGGCCCGGACATCCGCGTCGGTGTCCGGGCCCGTGGCCCGTGTCGGGGGTGGGGTCCGTCGCGGGGGGCGCGGTCGGGGACTCGGGGGCGGGGGGCGGGGAGATCGAAGTCGTGCGCCGGGAACAGAGGTGGAGTCCGGGCGGGGGCGGTGTTCGGGCCGGAGAGCGGGTCCGGCGGTCGGTTCACCCGGTGCGGATCAGGGACCGTGGGGGCCGTCCGTGTCCTGCGTCGTCTGGTCCTCGTTCCTGAGGTGCTCCATGGCGTGGGCGAAGTGGTCGCCCATGACGTTGGTGAGGTGGTGGGCCATCTCCTGTGCCAGGACCGCGTCCACCGCCTGCTGCGCGAGGGGGCGCACCCGGCGGATGAGTTCGGCGATCTGGGCGACGTCCTCACTCTGGATCACGGTGCCGGGGGCGTGCTCGGCGATGATGTGGTCGGAGACCTGGCGGACCATGTGCTCGGAGACGTCACCGATCCGGTCCCGCAGGTTCTCCGCGATGTCCAGCACCGCTCCCACGCTCATTCCCAGCTTGACCAGCTCGACTCCCGCGTGCAGGAGGCGCGGGCTCGGGACGCGGAAGCGCAGACCGTCGCGCTCCAGCACGCCGAGGTCGAGGGCACGCTTTATGGTCTTGGGGGTCACCCCCTTGCCGAAGAGGTCCTTCAGGTCGGCCATACCGAGGTAGTCGGCGATCTCGTCGCTCCAGGCGTCACCGACCGCGGACTCGAAGCCGAGGATCTCGGACAGGTCGCCGCCGCGCTCCCACACCTGGAACATCTCGCCGATGTTGGCGAAGGTGTAGCCGCGACGCAGGAGCTGGCCGATCAGCCGCAGACGTGCCAGATGCGCCTCGGAGTAGATGCCCACCCGACCCTGGCGCCGGGGCGGGGCGAGGAGACCTCGGTCCTGGTACACCCGCACGTTGCGCACCGTCGTGTCGGCGAGCCGGGCGAGTTCGTCAATACGGTATTCGGCCATGCAACCCAGCCTAGAGACCCCGGAGCGCCGTACTCATCAGTAAATCCGCTCCCGGGCGCCGTTGAACGTTGACAACAGAGATTGTAACGTTCTAGGTGATCGGAGTGAACGGGGTCACACCACTCGAACCGCCCGTTCGGCGCGCCTCCGGCACGGAACCCCCTGGAGGTACCCATGTCCGTGGGAAACGCGCCGACACCCAAGCTCACCGACCGCGAGGACATCGCCAAGCGCCTCCTGCGCGGCTCGGCCAAGGCCTCCTTCGACCCCCTGGTCGAGATCGACTGGGAGGCCCCCCTCGAGGACCTGTGGGGGATGCGCCCCGAACGGGTCTCCCTCTACGGCACCCACCTGTGGGACCAACTCGGCGAGGCGGAGCGCCGGGAGCTGTCCCGGTTGGAGATGGCCAGCACCATGGCCACCGGGATCTGGTTCGAGACCATCCTCATGCAGATGCTCGTCCGGCACGCCTACCACAACGACCCCACCAGCCTCCACGTCCAGTACGCCTACACCGAGATCGCCGACGAGTGCCGCCACACCGTCATGTTCGCGAAGGCCATCGAGAAGCTGGGCTCCACCGCCTACCGGCTGGACCCGGTCGCGCACGTGCTGGGCAACGTCTTCAAGGCGCTCGCCCACGGGCCGCTGATCTTCGCCGGCGCCCTCTTCGTCGAGGAGATCCTCGACCAGCTCCAGCGGGAGATGATCGACGACGAGAGCATCGAGCCGGTCGTGCGCTCCACCTCCCGCATCCACGTGATCGAGGAGGCGCGGCACATCCGCTACGCCCGCGAGGAGTTCCACCGCGACTGGCGGCGTCGCGGGCCCGTGGACCGGGCGTACTCACGGCTCGTACTGGGCCTGGTCGCCTACTACGCGACGACGCGGCTGATCCACACGAAGGTCTACGAACGGATCGGCCTGGACCCCAGGGAGGCCCGGCGGACGGCCCTGCGCAACACGCGCTTCGTCGACAGCAAGACCGAGCTGTCCCGCAAGGTCGTCCGAACGCTCGACACCGCAGGGGCGATCTCCGGTCTGGGCCGGTACTTCTGGAAGAAGGCCGGGCTGCTCGGCCGCGGCTAGATAACGAAGGGGGGCGCGAACCGCCTCCGACCGGGGGCCGCGCACGGGCGCGCGGCCCCCTCCGCACGCACACGGACCCCGCACACCCGTCACCACCGGGAGTCCCCGACTTTACTGGCGAGTAAATTTCCGTGGTCTACCCATTGCATTGTGACAATGCTCGTTGTAACGTTCCGGCAATGACTGTGGAGGAGATCACATGACGACCCCCCTGCCGCGCCACCTGGGCCGCCTGCCCGGCCAGAACGCCATCGTCACCGGCGCCTCCGGCGCGTTCGGCAGCGCCACCGTGGCCGTCCTGCGCCACCTCGGCGTCAACGTCGTCGGGATCGACCGCAAGCCCGCCCCCGGCGTCATCGCCTGCGACATCACCGACGACGAGCAGGTACGGACCGCGATCGCCGAAGCCGTCGACCAGCTCGGCGGGAGCCTGGACCTGCTCATCCACTACGCCGGGGTCGGGCCCTCCGTGGACATCGGCCACCTGCCCGACTCCCACGCCCACCAGGCGCTGGAGGTCAACCTCCTCGGCACCTGGCGCGTCACCGCCGCCGCGATGCCCGCCCTGCTCCGGAACCGCGGCCGCGTGATCGTCACCGCCTCGCTCCTGGCCAACCTCCAGCTCCCGCTCGCCGGGGCCTACACGGTCTCCAAGCGCGCGGTGACCGCCTACGCCGACTGCCTGCGCGCCGAGTACGGCACGCACGTCGGCGTCACCACGGTCTACCCCGGCTACGTGGACACCCCCATCCACGAGAGCTCCCGCGCCACCGGCGCCTCCCTCGACGGACTCGTCCCCGCCGAGGCCGAGCGCGACACCGTCATGACCGTGGTCCGCGCCGCGGGCGCCCGACGCGCCCCCCGCGACGTCGCCTGCACCGCCTTCGGGACCGCCGCGCTGCACCTGACCAAACACTTCCCCGGAACCACCGAACAGATCGTGTCGCTCCAGCTCGGCCTCCTCCTCGCCGACGGCGCCTTCGCCGACGCGGAGATCGCCCGGGGGCTGCACGCGCGCCACGGTTCCCCCCACGCCCAGACCAGCGCCTCCTGAGGAGGAACGAGATGACCGCCGAAGTCGTCGCCAAGCCGAAGACCACCGACCGCGAGGACATCGCCAAGCGCCTCCTGCGCGGCTCCGCCAAGGCCTCCTTCGACCCCCTGGTCGAGATCGACTGGGACGCGCCCGTCGACCCCGACATGTGGGCGATCCGCCCGGAGCGCATCTCCCTCTACGGCACCCACCTGTGGGACCAGCTCAGTGACGGGAAGCGCAAGGAGCTCTCGCGCCTGGAGGTCGCCAGCGTCGCCACCATCGGCATCTGGTTCGAGACCATCCTCATGCAGATGCTCGTCCGGCACGCCTACCACAACGACCCCACCAGCCTCCACGTCCAGTACGCCTACACCGAGATCGCCGACGAGTGCCGCCACACCGTCATGTTCGCGAAGATGGTGCAAAAGCTCGGTTGGGAGGCGCACCGGCTCGACCCGGTCACCTTCCACCTCGGCCGGGTGTTCAAGGCCATCGCGCACGGGCCGCTGATCTTCGCGGGCGCCCTCTTCGTCGAGGAGGTCCTGGACCAGCTCCAGCGCGAGGCCGTCCCGGACGAACAGATCCTGCCGCTGGTGCGCTCCGTGGCCCGCATCCACGTGACCGAAGAGGCGCGCCACATGCGCTACGCCCGCGAGGAGTTCCAGCGCGACTGGCCCGAGCGCGGCGCCCTCAACAAGGCCTACAGCCGGATCGTCCTGGGCCTGGTCACCTACTACTCCGCGACCCGACTCATCAACCCGAAGGTCTACGCGCAGGTCGGGCTGGACCCCAAGGAGGCCTACCGGGTCGCCAGGGCCAACCCGCACTGGGTGGAGACCAAGACCTGGGCGGCCCGCAAGGTGGTCGGCACCCTGGACACCGCGGGTGCGATCACCGGCCTGGGACGGTACTTCTGGAAGAAGGCCGGGCTGCTCGGCCGCTAGCCCCCTCCCTCCCCCCGAGAGGACCCCCTCTCCCCGAGACACCGCCGCCGGAGGCGTAACGCGCCACGTCCTCCGGCGGCGGCCCAGACGTCGGGGACCGAGAGCGAACGCGCCACGCGCTCGGGCCCCGACACCCTCCCCCCGGGGGACGTCACGCGCCACGTTCCCCGGGGGCCGTACTCACCGGTCGGTACACCGGCGTCCACGGCCGCACCGGGCCGCACGAAGGGAACAGCATCGTGACCGAAGCAGTGCCGCACCACCGGGTCGCCATCATCGGTTCCGGGTTCGCCGGGATCGGCATGGCCGTGCGCCTCACCCAGGCGGGGCTACGGGACTTCGTGATCCTCGAACGGGCCGACGGCATCGGTGGGACCTGGCGCGACAACGCGTACCCGGGCGCCGCCTGTGACGTCCCCTCCCACCTGTACTCCTTCTCCTTCGCGCTCAACCCCGGCTGGAGCCGGACCTTCTCCCCGCAACCGGAGATCTGGGACTACATGAAGCGGGTCGCCGGGGAGCACGGCGTCGACCGGCACGTGCGCCACAACAGCGACGTGCTGGCGGCGCACTGGGAACCCGAGGCCAACCGCTGGCGGATCGAGACCACCAGCGGCACCGTCACCGCTCAGTTCCTGGTGAGCGGCGCCGGTCCGCTCGCCGACCCCACCTACCCCGACATCAAGGGCCTCGACTCCTTCGAGGGCAGGCTCTTCCACTCCGCCGAGTGGGACCACGACCACGACCTGAGCGGCCGGAAGGTGGCGGTGATCGGCACCGGGGCGTCCGCCATCCAGTTCGTGCCGAAGATCCAGCCGCTGGTGGGAAGGCTCTCGTTGTTCCAGCGCACGGCCCCGTGGGTGATGTTCCGGCACGACCGCGACATCACCAAGGCGGAGAGCTGGCTCTACCGCAACGTGCCCGGTGCCCAACAGATCGCCCGCAAGAGCATCTACTGGGGACGCGAGACCTACATCCTCGGGTTCGCCAAGAACCCCCGGCTGCTCGGGGTGGTGGAGCGGCTCGGCCGGGCCAACATCAACCGCAGCGTGAAGGACCCCGAGCTACGGCGCAAGCTCACACCGACGTTCCGGGCCGGGTGCAAGCGCATCCTGATGTCCAACGACTACTATCCCGCCCTGGCCCGGCCGAACGTGGACGTGGTCACCGACGGCATCGTCGAGGTCCGGGCGAACTCGGTGGTCACCCGGGACGCCTCCGGCCGGGAGACCGAGCACGAGGTGGACACCATCATCCTCGGCACCGGGTTCCAGGTCACCGACCCGCCCATCGCCCACCGCGTGTACGACGCCCGGGGGCGCTCCCTCGCCGAGCACTGGGGGACGGACGTCCAGGCCTTCCGGGGCACCACCGTCAACGGCTTCCCCAACGCGTTCGTGCTGGCCGGGCCCAACACCGGGCTGGGGCACACCTCGCAGGTGTTCATGATCGAGGCACAGATCCGGTACACCATGCAGGCGCTCGGGTTCGCTTGCAGGAACCGGATCGACCGGCTGGAGCCCCGTGCGGAGGCCCAGCGCGCCTACAACGAGATGGTGGACAGGTCCATGCGCGGAACCGTGTGGGTCACCGGCGGCTGCGACAGCTGGTACCTCAACGAGCAGGGCCGCAACACCACCCTGTGGCCCACCTTCACCTGGAACTACGCGCTGCGCACCCGCTGGTTCGACCCGCACAACTACGACCTGCGCCGCGCCCCCTCCACCGGCCGGTCCGGTGCCCGGGTCCCGGAAGGAGCGTCCGCGTGAGCGGGTTCGACGACGAGGAAGAGGAGTACCAGGGCACGGTCACCGTCCTGCTGCTCCAGGAGTCCGCCGACGGCGGCGACGCCAAGCCGGCCGAGAGCTTCCAGGTCAGGGCGCACTTCGCCGGGCACTTCTCCCCGCTCACCGGCGACTACCGCTGGAAGGGGCGGCTGGCCCCGGAGCCAGGGCTGACCCGGGCCTACGAGCAAGGGGCGCGTACGGTCGTCGTGCGCACCCCCGACGGGCACGAGGGGGTCGGCAGGCTCGACACCCCCAACCTGTGGGGCGGGCACCCCGTCCACGGGTCGGGCACGCCGCCCTTCGCCGTGCCCAGCATCGATCTCGACGACTGACCCCCGAGGCCACTGGCCTCCCCCAGATCGCCCCTCCGGGCCACGCGCCGTCCCGGAGGGGCACCCACCACCCGAGCGAGAGGCAGACCCCGATGGCGACACGACACGTGGGACACGCGCAGGAGCTCCGCGTCCGCTCGGCGGACGGCACCCTGCTGCACGTCGAGGTGCGCGGCCCCTCGGACGGACCGACCGTGGTGTTCTCCCACTGCTGGTCGACGTCCCTGGCCTCCTGGGGTCCCGTGGTACGGGACCTCGACCCGGGCCTGCGGGTGGTCCTGTACGACCAGCGCGGCCACGGTCGGAGCCAGACCCCCCTCACCCGGGCGGGGTACGGCACGGAGAAGCTCGCCGACGACCTGTGCGCCGTCCTGGAGGCCACCGTTCCCGCCGGGAGCAGGGCGCTGGTGGCCGGACACAGCATGGGCGGGATGACCATCATGGCGTCCGGCCCGCGCGCCACCTTCAAGGAGCGGGTGGGGGCGGTGCTGCTCACCAACACCGGGTGCGCCGAGCTACCAGACCGGTCCACCGCCATCCCCCTGCCCGGGCCGCTGGGCAAGCTGGGCGCCAGGGTCTTCCTGACCGCGCCGCTCCCCCTGGGTCCGGCCAACGCCGGGAGCGCCAGCGTGCTGCGGTACCTCGTCATGGGGAAGGGCACCAGTCTGGCGGCCAAGCGGCTGTGCGCCCGCCTGGTGCACGGGTGCGGCGGTGTCCCGCGCGGCGAGTGGGGCCGGGTGATGACCAGGCTGGACCTGGCCGACTCCGCGCGCGAGATCGCGGTGCCCACCGTCGTGGTGGGCGGGGACGAGGACAAGCTGACCCCCCAGTGGCACGCGCACCACATCGGCGGCCTGGTCCAGGACTGCGAGGAGGTCCGGGTGGTCCCGGGCCTGGGCCACATGGGTCCGCTGGAGGTCCCCGGAGTGCTCGCGGAGCTGGTGGGGAAGCTGGTCGCCAACCACGTCACCCCGAAGAGCTGACGGCTGGAGAGTCTGACCGCAGGCGCCCTCCCCTGACGCGGGGAGACCCGGTGGCCGGAGCGGGCGCCGGGCCGCGGGATCATCTCGGCGTGCGCGGGGAGCCCGCGTCCGCATGTCGTCGGGGGACGGACACGATCAACGCAGAGGAACAGACGCCTCAGCCGTGTTCCCTTCCGGGGACGGGGATCACGTGTTCCGACACCTCCGAGTGCACCTGGTGCAGCCTGGCCTGCACGGACCGGCGCAGCTTCGCCAGACACTCCACCAGTGTGATGTCGTCCCCTACCAGCCCGCCCTTGGCCACCACCGGAGTCCCGTCGAGCGGGCCCCCGCTGAGGTGGCCGTGCACGGCCAGCGGAACGATCTCCCCGCCCACGTCGAAGGCGTGCACGTCGAGTTCGTCCAGCAGGCTCGCGGTGAGGTCCCCTCCGGTCAGGTACAGGCCGCTGGGCAGCGCCTGCGCTCCCACCGTGTCGGCGAGTTCGTTGACGACGTCGGCCACCAGCCCGGCGACCCTCCCCGGCAGTTCCGCCCTGGCCCCTGCGGGCAGCTCGCGGACCCGCGCGGCCGGGGTCACCACCCGCAGCACACAGATCTCGGGAAATCCCGAGGACGACAGGTGGTCGGTGAGCTCCCGCGCCACCTGGTCGGGGTGGTCACTGGCCGGATCGCTGAGGGCGACCGCGTCCAGGTCCACGAATCGGACCGCGCCGGTGCGGGCCACGGTGGCGAGCTGTCTGCGGGTGAGGTCGGTGGTGCTCCCCGCCACGGCGAGCAGCGGCCCCCGGGAACCGGCCTGGCCGCGCAGCCTCAGTGCGTAGGCGAGCAGGGCGCCGGTCGGTCCCGGGTCGACGGCCACCCACACGATTCCCTCGGCGTGGTGGGCGGCGGCCGCGGCCTCGGCGATGTCGGTGAGGTGCTGTTCGGTGCTGGCGTCGCAGAGCACCACGGGCTCGTCGCCGGCCAGCAGCTCGGCGGTGAGCATCTCCTGGGTGATCCGGCGCAGCGGGACGTGCCGCACGGCGAGGTCGCTCTGGGCGGCGAGGATGTCCGAGACCACACTGGTGGTGACCGGGCTCAGGGGGTCGAGCGCGAGTTCGGTACGCTCCAGCGGCACACCGTCGAGCAGCTGCACGCCGTCCTCGGTGATCCGCCCGGAACCGGGGAAGGCCGGGGCGAACAGCACCCGGACGCGGGTCCCGGCGGGGAGCCTCTCCCGAACGGCGTCGTAGGCGGCCTCGATCTCCGCGCCGACGTTGCCCCTCAGCGTGGTGTCGGTGCGCTTGACCACCAGCCCCACCGGCCACACCGCCTCGACGACGTCGGTGACCAGGTCGGCGGCCTGTTCGGCGGGCACGTGTCTGCTGTCGAGGTTGGCGACCACCACGTCGTACTCCCCCGCGACCCGGCTGACGTGCTCGGGGGTCACCGTGGCCACGCGCATCCCGGTGCGGGCGAACCGTGCGCCGGTGGCGTTGGCTCCGGTGAGGTCATCGGCGACCACGAGGACCTGGGCCACGGCGCTGCTCCTGACGTGTGGGAAGTATCTGTCTCCAACATAGGGCCATGGGGAGGGGCCGGGTACGTCGTCCACAGGGTCGGCCGGGCGGAGCGCCCCCTGGTACGGACGCGGCTCCGGCGGCGCGGTGCCCCGGCCCGCCGTGGCGGGCCGCAGGTACCGACCGGTCAGCTCTCCGGCATACGCACCACCGAGGCGGTCCGGGCGGAGCGGCGGGCCGCCTCGATCACCTCCAGGCCGTGGATCACCTCGTGCGGGTCCACCGGCAGCGGTTCGCCTTCGCCCACCGCGTCACGGACACCCGCGTAGAACTCCGGGTAGGCGCCGCGCGCGCTGGGCACCGGTGTGGAACGGCCGTCCTCGCCGAGCATCCCCCACCGCCCCTCCGGGACCACGCCCCAGTCGGCGGCGTCGGGGCGCTCCCCCGCGGTCAACCGCGCCTCCTGGCCGTCCAGGCCGAAGCTGGTGAAGGCGGCCTGGTCCCCGAGTACGCGGAACCGGGGACCGTTGCGCGCGCTGAGCGCGCTCATCCACAGGTGGGAGCGCGTGCCCCGGACATGCCCAAGGGCCAGGAAGACGTCGTCGTCGGCGCGCACGCCGGGGCGCAGGGCCCCGATCTCCGCGTAGACGGTGGCGACCGGGCCGAACAGGTTCACAGCCTGGTCGATCAGGTGCGGGCCCAGGTCGTACAGGAGGCCGGCTCCGGCGTCCGCGTCTCCCGTCTCGCGCCAGGTCCCCTTGGGAACGGGGCGCCAGCGCTCGAACCGCGACTCGAAGCGGTGCACACGCCCCAGGCTTCCCTCTTCGATCAGCTGCCACAGGGTGAGGAAGTCGGCGTCCCACCTGCGGTTCTGGTAGACGGTGAGCACGTGGCCGAGCTCATCGGCCAGGTCGGTGAGTTCCCGGGCCTGGCGCGCGGTGAGCGCGAAGGGCTTGTCCACCACGACGGCCATCCCCGCTTCGAGGGCGGCCCGGGCCAGCGAGGCGTGGGTGTCGTTGGGTGTGCTCACGACGGCGATCTCGTAGTGCCCGGCGTTCGCCCACAGGTCGGCGGCGGTGGGGTGGACGGTGATCCCGGGGTAGCGCTCCCTGGCGGCCCGGGCGCGTTCGGGCGAGCCGGTGACCACCGCGGACAGGCGCAACCCGGGTACCGCGTCGATGAGCGGAGCGTGGAAGACCTCGCCGCCCTTGCCGTAGCCGAGCAGGGCCACGTGCAGCTCGGGTCCGTCGTGTCCGGAGGAGCCCTGACCAGGGCTGGTGGGTGCGTCGGCCATGTCCCCAATGTACGGCTCCGTCGGCCCCACCGGGCGTGGGGCACACGCCGGGCCCGTTCCCGTGGCCACGAAGTCCCAGCACACACGATCGGATCGCAAGATTTCGGATCGTTACGCAAGAATTTGCGCGAGGTCTGGACTTTCCCGCCGGAGGGGACTTACATCGAGAAACGCATGACCTGAATCACACCCGACCCCTGCGGGTGTGCGTGCCGAAGGAGTGAGACCCCCCATGCCCGGTTCGGTGACTCGACGCGCGCTGGCCGCGGGAGGCGTGGTCCTCCTCGCCTCCGGCTGCTCCTACCTGAGCGGGGGCGACGGCGGCACCGCCGACACCTCCGGCATCGACTGCGCCCCCTACGAACAATGGGAGGGCACCGGCGGCACCGTCTCGGTCTACGCCTCCATCCGGGACGAGGAGGGCGACCGCCTGGAACAGTCCTGGGCCGACTTCGCCGCCTGCACCGGCATCACGGTCCAGTACGAGGGCAGCGGCGAGTTCGAGGCCCAGCTCCCGGTGCGGCTCGACGGCGGCAACGCGCCCGACCTCGCCTTCATCCCCCAGCCGGGCCTCCTGGAGCGCGCCGCCGGGGACGGCTACGCGGTTCCGGTGTCGGACGGCGTACGCGAGAACGTCGAGTCCGGGTGGAGCGAGGACTGGCGGGGCTACGCGACCGTCGACGGCGAACTGTACGGTTCCCCGCTCGGCGCCAACATGAAGTCGATGGTCTGGTACTCACCCTCCTTCTTCGCGGAGAACGGCCACGAGGTCCCCGAGACCTGGGACGACATGATCGAGCTCAGCGACACCGTCGCGGCGGACGGCACCCGGCCCTGGTGTGTGGGCTTCGAGTCCGGCGACGCCACGGGCTGGCCGGGTACCGACTGGATCGAGAACGCCCTCCTGCGCACCTCGGGCACCGACGTCTACCACGACTGGATCGCCCACGACATCCCGTTCGACGCCCCCGAGGTGGAGGAGGCCTTCGACCTGGCGGACGGGGTCATCCGCAACGAGGACTACGTCAACGGCACCTTCGGCGGCGTCGACAGCATCGCCGTCACCTCCTTCCAGGACGCCGGGATGCCCCTCCTCGACGGCGGCTGCGCCCTGTACCTGATGGGTTCCTTCTACGGAGCGCAGTTCGCGGACGACGTGGAGATCGGTGAGGACGGCGACGTCTACGGCTTCGTCCTGCCTCCGCTGGAGTCCGGGGCCGAGGTGCCCATCATGGGCGGCGGAGAGTTCGTCGTGGCCTTCGACGACCGTGACGAGGTCGTGGCGTTGCACGAGTACCTCTCCTCCGGCGCCTACGCCAACGAGCGCGCCTCCCTGGGGTCCTGGGTCTCCGCCCACCAGGATCTGGACCCCTCGGTCCTGGCCGACCCCACCGACCAGTTCACCGCGGAGGTCCTGAACGACCCGGACACCGTCTTCCACTTCGACGGCAGCGACGCCATGCCCTCCTCCGTGGGGACCAACGTGTTCTGGAGCGGCATGGTCGACTGGGTCACCGGGACCGACACCGCGACGGTGCTGGAGAGCGTCGAGTCGGCGTGGCCGTGACCGCACGGGACCCCGCCCTCCGCCCGGTTCCGTCGCCCCCTCTGAGGGCGCCGTGGCCGGGTGGGGGCCCGGGGCGGGTCGACCGCCCCGGCCTGACGTCCCGCCCCGCCGACCGTGTGACGGCGGTCGGCGGGCGCACGACACCTTCCCCGCTCCTCCAGGTACCACCAGGGGTCTTCCATGGAGTTCTCCCTTCTGAACGAGCTGCCCAAGCTCGTGTGGGCGCTCATCGGGATCGCCGCCTTCCTCGGCGTCATCGGCCTGATGCTCGTCCTGCTCGACGCCCCCAGGAGCCGCCGGGACCGCTGGCAGGCGGCCTTCTTCCTCGGACCCGCGGTCCTACTGCTCCTGGGCGGCCTGGTCTATCCCGTCGTCCGCACCATCGTGCTGTCCTTCCACGACCGCTCCGGGGACGCGTTCGTCGGCCTGGCCAACTACCAGTGGATGTTCCAGCGACCGGAGATCCTCCAGGTCCTGGCCAACACCCTGCTCTGGGTGCTGTTCGCCCCGGCCCTGGCCACCGCCGTCGGGCTGCTCTACGCGGTGCTCATCGACCGGTCGCGGTTCGAGTCGCTGGCCAAGTCGATGGTCTTCATGCCGATGGCGATCTCGTTCGTCGGCGCCAGCATCATCTGGCGGTTCGTGTACGCCTACCGGCCCGCCGACCAGGAACAGTACGGGCTGCTCAACCAGATCGTCGTGTGGTTCGGGGGCGAGCCGCGGCTGTGGCTGCTCGAACAGCCGCTCAACACGTTCCTGCTGATCCTGGTCCTGATCTGGGTCCAGTCCGGGTTCGCCATGGTGGTGCTCTCGGCCGCCGTCAAGGCGATCCCGACCGAGACCGTGGAGGCGGCGCGCATCGACGGCGCGGGCGCGTGGCAGCTGTTCGCGCGGATCACCCTGCCGTCCGTGTGGCCCACGCTGGTGGTCGTGCTCATCACCATCTCCGTGCAGACCCTCAAGATCTTCGACATCGTCCGTACCATGACCGGCGGCAACTACGGCACCAGCGTGATCGCCAACGAGATGTACAGCCAGGCGTTCTCGCAGGGACAGATGGGCCAGGGGTCCGCGCTGGCCGTGGTCCTGTTCGTCCTGGTCGTCCCACTGGTCGTCCTCCAGATCCGGCGCAACCGCAAGGCCAGGGAGTTGGCATGAGCAAGACCGCATCCCGGAACCGCAGCGCCGCCGCCCGGGTGCGCGGGCGGCTCAGCGGCGGGGCGGCCAGCCTCGCCGCCCTGGTGATCGCCGTGCTGTGGACGCTGCCCACCGCCGGGCTGTTCGTCTCCTCGTTCCGGCCCGCCGACCAGATCCGCACCAGCGGTTGGTGGACGTTCCCCAGCTCCCCGGAGGTGACGCTGGACAACTACCGGGACGTGCTGTTCGGCAGCGCCAACGACGGCCGGCTGGCCAGCCACTTCGTGAACTCGTTCGTGATCACCCTGCCGTCGACGGTGTTCGTCCTGGGCTTGGCGGCGCTGGCGGCGTACGCGCTGGCCTGGATCGACTTCCGGGGCCGCGACTGGGTGTTCCTGGGCGTCTTCGCGCTCCAGATCGTGCCGATCCAGATGGCCCTGGTGCCGTTGCTGCGCTTCTTCTCCCAGGGGGTGTCGGTGGGCGGCGCGCAGGTGCTGCCCGCGTGGGAACTCACCGGGGCGATGGCCTTCACCAACGTGTGGGTGGTGCACACCGTATTCGGGCTACCGCTGGGCGTCTTCCTGATGCACAACTTCCTGTCCCAGCTGCCGGGGTCGCTCTTCGAGGCGGCCCGGGTGGACGGCGCGGGGCACGGGACGATCTTCCGGAAGGTGGCGCTGCCGCTGATCGCGCCCGCCCTGGTCTCCCTGGGCATCTTCCAGTTCCTGTGGGTGTGGAACGACCTGCTGGTGGCGTTGATCTTCGCCGGGGGCGACGCCGCCACGGCGCCGCTCACCGTGCGCCTGGCCGAGTTGGCCGGTACCCGGGGAGAGGCCTGGCACCGGCTCACAGCGGGCGCGTTCGTCTCGATCGTCGTCCCGCTGCTGGTGTTCTTCCTCCTCCAGCGCTACTTCGTGCGCGGACTCCTGGCGGGCAGCGTCAAGGGGTGAGGGGTCAGGTGGCGCGGTAGGCGGCCCGCGCAGCCTCCAGGGCAGTGGTGCGGTAGGCGGCGCCGAACAGGCACACGTGTACGAGCAGCGGGTGCAGCTGGTGCAGGGCCACCCGGCCGCGCCACCCCGAGGAGAGCGGGGCGACCTCGTTGTAGGCGTCGCGGACCCGGTCCAGGTGAGGCAGGCCGAACAGCGCCAGCGTGGCCAGGTCGGCCTCGCGGTGGCCGCCGTGCGCGGCCGGGTCGATCAGCACGGCGTCCCGGGCGCGCCAGAGCACGTTGCCGCTCCACAGGTCGCCGTGGATGCGGGCCGGGGGTTCGGGTTCGCCCGCCAGGTCCTCGACCGCGTCCACGACCCGTTCGATCGCGCGGGCGTCGGTGGGGGTGAGCGCACCCAGGTCCAGGGCCCGGCGCAGGTAGGGGCGTAGGCGCTGTTCGGCGTAGAAGCGCGGCCAGTGGCGGGCGGGGGTGTTGTCCAGGGGGAGCGGCCCGATGAAGCCGGGCCAGTCCGCCCCGAAGACGTCGGCGCCGGTCAGATGGGTTCCGGCGAGTTGTCGGCCGAGCCGTTCGGCGGCGGCGGGTGTGGGGTCGTCCTGTTCGACGAGGGGCAGTACCAGCAGGCGTTCGTCCCAGCCCAGGGGGCGGATCACCGGGGAGCCGAAACACCGGCCGAGCCACTCCAGTCCGAGCGCCTCGGCCAGGAGCGCGCCGACGGGTTCGTGCCCGCGTGTCTGGGACTTGACGAACAGTCGGGTGCCGTCGGCCAGTTCGGCGTAGGAGAGGGTCCAGTCATGGCTGGTCCCGGCCTTGGCGGCGCGCCGGACGTCGGTGTCCAGCAGGGCCGCGACCCGGTCGGCGAGGGTGCCGGTCTGCGGGTCGCGGCCGGGGCGGCCCGCTCCGTCACCCGCGCCCCCGGGGCCCATGGACCGCACGATCGCCTCCCCGTCCACGCGCCTAGCCCCGCAGCCGGGTGGCGAGTTCGCTCGTCAGCCCCTTGGCCGCGGACTCGACCATGCTGAGGACGGCGGTGAACCCGTCGTCCCCGCCGTAGTAGGGGTCGGGGACCTCCGGGTTGGGGCCGACCCCGGGAGCGAAGGAGCGGAACAGTCGCAGGCGGGAGGGGTCGAACCCGAGTTCGGCGCCGTGTTCGGCCACGGCTCCGCTCAGCTCGTCGAGGTTGTCCAGGTCCATGGCCAGGACGAGGTCGCGGGTGCCCAGGTCCGCGGGGTCGAACTGGCGGGCGGTGTGGGTCGTGAGGTAGCCGTGCACGCGCAGGGTCGTGGCGGCGCGGGTGTCCATCCCGTCGCCGATGTGCCAGTGACCCGTGCCGGAGCTGTCGACCCGTACGAGGTCGTGCAGCCCGGCGCGTTCGAGGTCGGCGGAGAGCACCTTCTCGGCCATGGGCGATCGGCAGATGTTGCCCAGGCACACGACGCTGACGCGGTAGGGACCAGAGGGGTCACGCGGTTCCGGCAGGCTCATGCCCTTACCGTAACGAAAAACCGCCACACCCACCCGGTTCGGCGCGGTGCGTGCCGGTTCCGTCCGTGTTCACCGCGGGTTCAGCCCTTGGGCAGTCGCACCACGGTGACGAAGAAGTCGTCGATCTGCCGGACGACCCGGATGAACTGCTCGAAGTCCACGGGCTTGGGCACGTAGGCGTTGGCGTGCAGCCGGTAGCTGCGGAGCACGTCCTCCTCGGCCTCCGAGGTGGTGAGCACCACGACGGGGATGTGCGCCAGGTCGTCGTCGTTCTTGACCTCCTCCAGGACCTCCCGGCCGTCCTTGCGCGGCAGGTTGAGGTCGAGAAGGATCAGGTGGGGGCGGGGGGCGTCGGCGAACTCGCCCTCACGGCGCAGGAAGCGGAGCGCCTCGACGCCGTCCGAGACCACGTGCAGCCGGTTGCCCAGCTTGTGTTCCTCGAATGCCTCCTTGGTCATCAGGACGTCACCGGGATCGTCCTCGACCAGCAGCACCTCAATGGGATGCACCAACATGACCTCGCTCAAGCTTCCAGACCCCTATACGGGTTCCGCCCCGTGACCGGGTGGAACCGTACCGCCAGCGCCGCCGGGCAGGGGGCGCGGTTCCCCCTCGGGTTCACTGCCCGCGGGGGACTCGTCCTCCGGACCGGAGTCACCGGACTCTCGTGTGGCCGTCGGCGCCTCGTCCGTGGGGGCGGGCTCGGCGACCTCGGTACCCTCGACACCACTATCGACGGCGTCGGCCGGTTCGGTTCCCTCCACGGCAACCGGCTCGTCCTTCTCCGCCTCGGTGTCTACGGGCAGGGTCCAGCATATGCGGGTTCCGGTCCGTCCGGAGTCCGTCCCCTCGGAGGTTTCGGCCTCTTCGGGGTTCTCCGGGCCGGTGTCGAGCCACATGCGACCGCCGTGGAACTCCACGATCTTCTTGCACATGGCCAGGCCAATGCCGGTTCCGGTGTACTTCTCCCTGGTGTGCAGCCGCTGGAAGATGACGAAGATGCGCTCGGCGTACTGCGGTTCGATACCGATGCCGTTGTCCGAACAGCAGAAGACCCACTCGTCGCCCTGCCGTTCCACGGTGACGCGCACCTCGGGCGCGTCCTCTCCCCGGAACTTGACGGCATTGCCGACCAGGTTGAAGAAAACCTGGGTGAGCAGGGTGCGGTCGCCCTGGACCGTGGGCAGGGTGTCGCCGGAGATCTCGGCGCCCGCCTCCTCCAGCCGTGTCTCCAGACTGCTCAGGGCGTCGTCGAGCGCCACGTTGAGGTCGACCGGCGCGAAGTTCTTCGTGCGGCCGACCCGGGAGAAGGCGAGCAGGTCGTTGATCAGGGTCTGCATGCGCTTGGCTCCCTCGACCGCGAAGTCGATGTAGGAGTCGGCGCGTTCGTCCAGCTGCCCGTGGTACCGGCGCTGGAGCAGCTGACAGAAGCTGGCCACCTTGCGCAGTGGCTCCTGGAGGTCGTGCGAGGCGACGTAGGCGAACTGCTCCAGTTCCAGGTTGGACCGGCGCAGCTCCTCGGTCTGGTGCTCCAGGAGGGTGGACTGTTCCTGGAGCTTGCGGCGTGCGGAGGCCACCTCGTCCAGGTCCTGCACGATGCGTTCGCGCATGGAGTCGACGTCGTGTCCGAGCTGGACGATCTCGGGCGGCCCCTGGAGGGAGATGCGGTGGGCGTAGTAGCCCTCGGAGACCTGGCGCATGTGCCCGGCCAGGTCCTCCAGGGGGCGCAGCACCCACTGCTGGAGCATCACCCACAGGAACACCGACAGGAACACCACGACCAGCCCGACCAGCACCAGCAGGGCCACGACCTGCTGCGTGGCCAGGGTCAGACCGCTCTGGGCCTCCTGGATCTCGCTGGCGAGGTAGTTGGTGGTGGCGTCGGCGGCGCGGTTGAGTTCCAAGAAGAGCACCCGACCGCGCTGGAGCTCCGCCTGGGTGGGGCTCTCGCCGCTGCGCACCTCCTCCAGGACGGGCTCGGCGAACTGCTCGCTCCAGACGTCGCCCGCCTTGATGAGCTCGTTGACCTTGGGCGCGATGTCGGGGTTCTCGTCGGCCAGGGTGGCCAGGGCGCTGCGGTGCTCGGCGAGCGACATGCGCTGCTCGACGAAGGGCTGGAGGAAGTCGCGGTCGCCGGTGAGGATGTAGCCGCGCAGGGCGTGGTCCTGGCTGAGGTAGGCCGAGCGGGTCTGCTCGACGGTGCTCAGACCGGGGGTGAGGGAGTCGACCTGGAGCACCAGGGAGTCCCTGGCCTGGAAGGCCGCGAGGGTGATCACCGACACGGCGACCACCAGCACGACGGCGACCACCGTCAGCAGGCTGGTGACCCTGCGCCGCAGGCTCCAGGAGTGCCTGCTGGAGTGGACGCGCCCGGCGGGGGCGGCGTCGACGAAGGGCGTCCCGCCGACGGAGGTCCGCGCCCCCTTACCCGGCCCCCCGTCCGGGGTGTCCTCGGTTCGGGGCTCGGTGTCCATGGCGTGGTCTTCCTCCCCGGTGGGGCTCACTCCGGCTCTCCGTGGTTGATGAGCAGCATCGCCACGTCGTCCTGGAGCGGCCCGCCGTTACTGCGTTCGGCCTCGTCCACCAGGTGTTCGGGCAGGTTGTACAGGGCCACGCCCTGGCTGAGGACCCCGTTCACCATCCGGCGCAGCCCCGCCACCTCCAGCCGGGCGGGAGGTCCGCCGTCGTAGGCGTCGACCAGGCCGTCGGTGTAGAAGAGCATGCTGGCGCCCTTGGGCAGGACCACCTCGGTCATCTCGTCCTGGTCGACCGGGAACACGCCCAGCGGCGGCTGCGGGGCGGCCTGGATCTCCTCGGCGACACCGTCCCTCACGATCATGGGCGGCGGGTGGCCGAGGACCCGCACGCGGGCGCGGTCACTGCCGGTGTCGAGGCTGATCATGCACAGCGTCGCGTACATCTCCTCCTGGGCGCGCTCGCTCACCAGGAGGTCCTCCAGGTTGGGCAGGACGCGCGCCTCGGCGACACCGCTCATGACCAGGGTGCGCCAGGCGATGCGCAGGCTGACGCCCAGGGCGGCCTCGTCGGGGCCGTGCCCGCTGACGTCGCCGATGATGACGTGGGTGGTGCCGTCCTTCTCGACCGCGTCGTAGAAGTCGCCGCCGACCAGGGCGCGCTTGCGGCCGGGCCGGTAGTAGGCGCGGTGGCTCAGGGGTGAGCGGGCGAGCAGGACCTGGGGCAGCAGGCCTCGTTCCAGTCGCATGTTCTCCCGGGCGCGCATACGGGCCTCGCGCAGCTGGCGGGCGTTCTCGTCCGCGCGGCGCCGCTCCAGCGAGTAGCGCAGGCTGCGGGCGAGCAGGGAGCCGTCGACCTGGCCCTTGACCAGGTAGTCCTGGGCGCCGGCGGCCACGGCGGCGATGCCCTCGTGTTCGTCGTCGAGGCCGGTGAAGACGACGACGGCGGCGGAGGGGGCGCCTTCGAGGACCTCGCGCAGGAGGCCGAGGCCATGGCCGTCGGGGAGGTTGAGGTCGAGCAGCACGCAGCCCCGGAAGCCGGTGAGGTGCTCCCGGGCGGCCTGGAGCGTGGAGACCCAGGTGATCCGGGTGGTGAGCGCGGTGTCCGCGAGGAGTTCCTCCGCGAGGAAGGCGTCTCCGGGATCGTCTTCGATCAGCAGGACGTCAACTGATTCGACGGTAGCCTCCACCCGGTCGTCCAGGACGGTGTCGTCACCCAGGGCGGCGCTGCCGTCTGTCGCAGCGCCGTGCGCGGCTCGGGCCGCCTCGTCACCGATCACTGTCACGTGATCGTGCCCTGTTCTCCTGGTATCCACTCATCGCCTCAAGGTTCACGGGGTCGCGGGGTCGGACGTCACGCCGTGTACCCGAGACGGACACCTCGGGTCCAACCGGTGGTTCGGACCGCACGACACCCAAACGATAAACGCCCCGGCGACCAGTTGACCAGCGGACGAGACGAGACACATCCAACGTAGGGGGGTGGAACCCCCTGGGTTCCGGGTGTGTGGGGGTCCGAGGGGACGGGCCTCCCCGGCGTGGCCGGGGGCTCGCACGGGTGGTCGGCACGTGCGGACGCGCCTGCGGGGGCGCGTACCGGAACACGGCCGCACCGTATGTCGATACACGTGCAATGGGCGGGATGTCACTATTTTTCTGACAGAGTGTCGTATCCGTCTTGACAACCCGAACCACCTAAATGACATCATGTCATAAAGATCCCGGAACGAGAGGTGCAGGTGTCGATGAGCGCCACGGCCGAGGCCCCCACGGCGGCGGAGACCGCCGAACCGTTCTCCGCGCGGCTGCGCGCCGCGACCTGGAGCGACCACGAGGCCGCCGAGCACCACGGTTTCACCCAGGCCCTCATGGAGGGACGGCTGTCCCTGGACGGCTACACGGCGATGGTCGCCCAGCACCACTTCGCCTACGTCGCGCTGGAAAGGGTCGGCCGCGAACTGGCCGACGACCCCGTCGCGGGCCGCTTCCACCGCCCCGAGCTCGAACGCGTACCCGCCCTGGAGACCGACCTCGCCCACCTCCTGGGTCCCGACTGGCGCGGTCGGGTCCATCCCACCCCCGCCACACGCACCTACGTGGCGCGCATCGAGCAGATGGCCGACCACCCCGCGGGATTCGTCGCGCACCACTACACCCGCTACCTGGGAGACGTCTCCGGGGGCCAGTTCATCCGGAGGGTCGCGGCCGGGGCGTACGGCCTCACCGACGACGCCGGAGTGTCCTTCTACGTCTTCGACGCCCTGGGGAGCCTGCCCAGGTTCCGCTCCGGGTACCGCGAACTGCTCGACTCACTGGACCTCGACGAGAGCGCCGCCGACCTCCTCGTCCGGGAGACCCGGCTGGCCTACCAGCTCAACACCGAGGTCCTCGCCGACCTGGGCAGGCTCCACGCCTGAGACCGCCACGGGCCTCCCGAGCCTCCACGGGCCTCCACGGGCCTCCAGACGTGACGCACCGTACTCCGCCGCCGTGCCACCATAGGTGTCATGCCCAAGATCTCGGCTCCGACCATCGCCGCTCACCGTGCCCGCACACGGGAGCGCATCATGGACGCCGTCGAGGAGCTGACCAGGTCCCAGGGGATCGACCGCATCTCCATGACCGACGTGGCCAACGCGGCGGGCATCACCCGAACCGCGCTGTACAACTACTTCCCGGACAAACCCGCGCTGCTTCTGGCCTTCACCGAGCAGGTCAGCGGCGCGTTCGTCGAACGGTACAAACGCGAGCTGCCCTCGGGGGTCTCGGCCGCCCGCCGCCTGTCAGCCTTCGTCCGCCTCCAGCTGGAGGGCATCGTCGCGCACCCGCACCCGCCCGCCGCCGAGCTGGGCGCCAGCCTGGGACCCGACGCCTACCAGGCGCTGGCCGCCCACGTGGCACCGATGCAGCGCCTGCTCACCGAGATCCTGGAGGAGGGCGCCGCCGCCGGGGAGTTCGACCGCCTCCCCGCCGACCGCGTGGCGGGGCTGACCCTGTCCATGGTCGGGTCGCAGCGGCTGCCCCTGGTCAGCGGCGAGGTCGACATCGACGGGACGCACGCCCTGGTGACCAGGTTCGTCCTGCGCGCCCTCGGGGTCGGGACCGAAACCGTGGACACGATCCTCCCAACGAACACGTAGAGTTCGCACCCATTGACAGCCTGTAGTTAGGGCCAGGTTCTAACACTGTGCTGGCCGCTAGCGGCCAGCACCCGACGGCATGAAGGCCGCGGATGCGGGGAACGACCCGCACTGCCCGACCCCCACCCGGGCGTACCCGTCCGAACGCCGCCGAGTCCCGTTAGGCCCTCTCCCTCGTGACCCTCACGCTGATCGCCGTCGGCGCCGCCCTGGTGTCGATCGCCCTCTTCAACAAGGTGCCCCGCTTCGTGCCCGGACGCCTGCCCGAACCACGCTCCGCAGGCGGGATCGCCACGGCGCAGCGCACCGCGGCGCCGCCACGGATACGCCTGGTCTCCGCGCGGCTGACCGAGCAGGGGCGCGCGCTCCTCACGACGGTGGGCGGGAGCGCCCTGATCGTCGCGTTCTTCCTCAGCCTCTCCGGCCTCTGACCGACCTCGCCAGGCGCACCAGCAGTCCTCCCGCGACGGTGGCGGCGACCCCACCGGTCACCGCCGCGGCGGCCGCCGCCCGCCCGCGCGCCCTGGCCCCGCGCCGGGCAGCGGACTCCGCGACCGACCGGTCCGTGGCGCGGAAGGCCCCGCCGCACAGGGCGGCGTCCAGCTCGGTCCCGCGCCAGTCCGCCTTCCAGTCGTTCAGGGGGCCCAGTCCGTCCGGCGACGGGGTGGTCCGGGGCTTCCAGCGCACCGGCTCGTCCCGGCGCTCGTGCGTCCGCAGGACCCGGGGGGCCGGACCGGAGTAACGCAGCTCGCCCGGGGCGTTCGCGATCATCTCCACGAGCAGCCGGGCACAGGCCCGGGCGTCGCCCAGCGCCGTGTGCTGCCCGGTGGGCCACGTTCCGTTGAGCAGGTGGGTGGCGCGCGGCAGAGAGTACCGCGCCAGGTCCAGTTGGGAGCGCAGAGCCCGCAGCGTGCACAGCCCCGACAAGCCACGCGGCAGCCCGGCCGGGACGAGCTCGGAGGTGAGGAAGCGCTCCTCGAAGTCCAGGTTGTGGCAGACCACCACAGCACCCGAGAGCAACTGGGTGATCCGGGGCACGATCGCCTCCGCCCGGGGGGCGCCGATCACGTCACCCTCGCCGATCCCGTGGAACTCCTGGCCGCTGACGGGGGCTCGGGGGTCCACCAGTGTGCTGAACTCCTCCACGAGGGTGCCGTCACCCCGCACCCGCACCACGGCGATCTCCACCAGACGGGCGCCCTCGCGCGGGTCCAGGCCGGTGGTCTCCACGTCGAGTACCGCGTACTCCAGGTCCGCCGCCCGCGTGCCGACCCTTCTCCGGGTCAGTGCGCCCGTCCGCAGCGTTCCCATCGTCTGCCCCTACTCCCTGTGGTCGATCAACGTCGGTTCACGACCCTACTGCCCGGACCCGACACCGCCCGCCCCCAGGAACGCCGACAGCACACCGCCGAACGGGAAGAAGGAGGGGTGTGTGTACGTTTTGACGCGTGCCCGGCACCAACGCACACCCACCACACAGCCCGTACGGCGAGGAGAAGCCGCATGAACCAGCCCCCGCTGCCCAGCTACGCCCCGCTGGCGGAGGTCGTCCGCTCCGGGATGCGCGAGGGCGTGCACTACGGAGCGGTGATCGGACTCTCCGCCGACGGTGAGATCGCCTACGCGCGCGGCCCCGTGCACGACCCCATGTTCCCCCGCTCCTCCGCCAAGCCCTTCCAGGCGCTGGCGGTGTTGCGCGCCGGCGCCCGTCTGGAGGGCCGGTCCCTCGCGATCGCGGCGGGCAGCCACGGCGGTGAGGAGTTCCACGCCGCGGAGGCCGAGCGCATCCTCGCCGACGCCGGGCTGACCGCCGACGCCCTCCGGTGTCCGCCGGCCGTCCCCGGCGCTCCCACCGCGAGACGGGCATTCGTCGCCGCGGGCCGCGAGCCCGAGCCCCGGTACATGAACTGCTCGGGCAAGCACGCGGCCATGCTCGCCGCCTGCGTCGCACGCGGGTGGAGCACCGAGGACTACCTCGACCCGGAGCACCCCCTCCAGCTCATGGTCCGGGAGGCGACCGAGGACATGTGCGGGGAGACCGTCGCGCACACCGCGGTGGACGGCTGCGGTGCGCCCCAGCTGGCCGTCACGCTCACCGGACTGGCACGCGGTGTCCAGGGGATGCGGCTGTCCCCCGAGGGCACCCACGAGCGCGCCGTCGTCGAGGCGATGAGCGCGCACCCCGAGTACGTCTCGGGACCCGAGCGCGTCGACACCGACCTGATGACCCGCCTGCCCGGACTGGTCTCCAAGATCGGCGCCGACGGCGTCCTCGTGCTCAACGCCCCGACCGGTGAGACCGTGGCGGTCAAGATCAGCGACGGTGACGCCGAAGAGCGCTCGCGCGTGCTGGTGGGGCTCACCGCCCTGGACGCCCTCGGAGTGGGCGTCGGCCCGGTCGGCGACCGTCTCACCACCCCCGTGTACGGCGGCGGCCGCAGGGTCGGTGAGGTCCGGGCGCTGTAGGACCCCCGCGCGGTCCCGGGGCGGGGCGCGGGGAGGACGTGGAGTTCGTGAACAGGAGAGATCGGTGTCGGACAGCCTGAACGAGATCGTCATCGCCGGTGCGGGCATGGCCGGCCTGCACGCGGCCGAGGCCCTGCGCGAACGGGGGTTCGAGGGTCGTCTGATCCTGGTCGGCGACGAACCGCACCGGCCCTACTCCCGGCCCCCGCTCAGTAAGGAGGCCCTGACCGGGGTCGGGCTGGACCCCGCCAACGGCGGCCCGGGGTGGCTCGCCGGACACCGCGCGCTCCAGCTGCGCGAGGACTCCGTCATCGACGGACTCGACCTGGACTTTCGGCCGAACACCCGAGCGGTGGGGCTGGACCCGGCCGCGCGCGAGGTGCGCGTGCGGGGGCCGGAGGGCACGGTCGCGCTGCGCTACGACGGGCTGGTGGTGGCGACCGGCGCCCGTGCCCGCAGGCCCGATACCGACCTGGCCGGGGTGCACGTGCTGCGCACCCTGGACGACGCCGAGGCGGTCCGGGCCGCCTTCGACTCCGCGGGGCACCTTGTGGTGGTCGGCGCGGGTTTCGTCGGCGCCGAGGTGGCCGCGAGCGCCCGTGCGGTGGGGATGGAGGTCACGCTGGTCGAGGCCGCCCCGACCCCCCTGACCCGGGTGGTCGACCCCCGAATCGGGGAGGTCCTCACCGAACTGCACCGGGAGAACGGCGTGGACCTGCGCCTGGGTGTGGGTGTGAGCGGGTTCGAAGGCGCCGGCCGGGTGGAGCGGGTCCGCCTGTCGGACGGCTCCGGCGTCGACGCGTCCCTGGTGGTGGCCGGTGTGGGCGTACACCTGAACACGGAGTGGCTGCGCGGTTCGGGTGTCGACCTCTTCGAAGACGGTTCGGTGGTCTGCGACGCCTACTCCGCCGCATCGGTGCCGAAGGTGTACGCGGTCGGTGACCTCGCCAACTGGCCGCACCCGCGCTTCGGCGGCCGGATCAGACTGGAGCACTGGACCAACGCGAGCGAGCAGGGTGAGGCGGCGGCCCGCAACCTGCTCGCCGGGTCAGGGCGGACGCCGTTCACCCCCGTGCCCTATTTCTGGTCGGACCAGTACCGCAAGAAGATCCAGCTCCTGGGGCAGGGCGCACCCGCTGATCAGGTCGCCTTCGTGCACGGGTCTCCGGAGGACCGAAAGTTCGTGGCATTCCTGGGGCGCGGGGGGATGCTGACCGGGGTCCTCGGACTGCGCTCCACCCCGCGCACCATGCGCTATCGCGGCCTGCTGGAGAAGCCCACCTCCTGGGAGGAGGCGCTGGCCGCGGCAGGGGTCACCCCGTCACGGTGACGGCCTGCTTGGGGCACAGCCGCGCGGCCTTGAGGACCTTCTCCCGAAGCTCCTCACCCGGCTCCTCGGTCAGGAGGTACAGGAAGTCGTCGTCCCTGACCTCGAAGACCTCGGGGGCTGCGGCCATGCACAGGGCGTTGCTCTCACACTGGTCGTAGTCGACCTCGACTCGCATCTCGTCCTTCTCTCTCGGGCTGGGCCCTTGGGGGTCTGCGGGTGGCAACACCCTAGCCACAGGTCTCCTCGGCCCGGAAACCCCTCCACTGCGGAGGAACCAGTCCCGCGCGGGCGTCATCACACCCCACGTCCGTCCCCTGAGGAGCAGTGTCGTGAGAGGTGGGCCATGAGCACGGACGAGACCGTCCCGCGCGAGAGCGGCACGGACCCGGAGGCGGCGGGTGCGCGGGCGCCGGACACGACCGGGGCCGCCACCTCGGACGACGGCACGGAGGGAACCAGCAGGGGTACCGGTGGGGAAGGCGGTGGTGCCCCCGTCCCGGACGGCAGTGCGGAGCGGACCCCCGCCACCGAGGGTGCGCGGGGCGCCGAGGGGCCCGTCTTCGAGGAGGCCCGTGCCAGGGACACGGGCCGGGGCCCGGGAACGGCCGCCCCGGCACCTCCCTGGCCACCCCCGCCGCCCCCGTTCACGCCTCCACCGCCACGCCCGCCCCTGCCGGACGCCCAGGTGTGGTTGTCCCCGGCGGCGATGGGCACGGGCGCGGTGGCGCTGGCCCTGGCCACGTTCGACCGCCCGGGAGTCGGCGTGGTGATCACCGGGGCGCTGGCCGCGTCCGTCGCGATCACCGCCCTGGTGACCCGCCCCCGTGCTCCGGAGCGGTCCGGGGCCACCGAGGGGATCGAGCCGCCGCAGGAGCCGTCGGGAGCGGAGGGACCCGACCGGCGCCGACGGGGATGGTCGGCCGTGTACGGCGGCCTGGCCGCCGTCCTCCTGGCCACGGCGGCGCTGCGGGACGCGGGGTGGGTCCTGGCCTGGACGCTGACGGCGGCGTTCCTCCTGGCCTCGCTCGCGTTCTCCGTGCACAACCCCGCTTCGCGCGGGAGCGCGTCCGGGGTGGTCGCGGGGGCGACGGCCCTGGTGCGTGACGCCGTCGCCGCCCCGAGGTTCCTGGTACGCCCGCTGGTCCGGTTCAGGTCGTCGAACCGGCTCCTCGTGCCCGCACTGGCCACGGTCGGGGCCACCCTGGTGCTGCTCGTGGTCTTCGGCGGGCTGTTCGCCCTGGCGGACCCCGTCTTCGCCAAGCACCTCGAAAGGCTGTTCGTCGCGCCCGACGTGCGTCTGGGCTGGCTGCACCCGGCCTCAGCGTTGGCGACCGTCCTCCTCACGGGCTCGGCGGTGCTGGCCGCCCGACGCCGTCCCCGCCCCGTCGCTCCGCCGCTGGCGCGCCGGACGGAGGAACCGGACGAGCGGTCGGCCTGGCCGGTCTGGGTGTGGGCGGTCCCGCTCGGGTCCCTGGCCGCGCTGTTCTCGGCCTTCCTCGGGGTGCAGGCCACCGCCATGTTCGGCGGCGACGACTACGTGCAGCGGGTCGCGGGGGTCATCTACGCCGAGTACGCCCGACAGGGCTTCTTCCAACTGGTGATGGTGGGTCTGCTGGTCCTGGGCGTGGTCGCGCTGACGGTTCGGCTCGTGCCCGCCCCCCGCATCCCGCGCAACGCGCTCCTCGGCGTACTGTGCCTGCTCACGCTGGTCATCCTGGCCTCGGCGATGGCCCGCCTCCAGCTGTACATCGACGTGTTCGGGCTGACCCGGCTGCGGGTGGCGGCCGAAGCGTGGATCGTGTGGATCGCGCTGCTGTTCGGCCTGATCATGGTGGCGGGACTGCTCAACTGCCTGGGCCGCCCGACGCGCTGGCTGCCCCGCGCGACGGTGGCCCTGGGCGCGGCCGCCCTGGCCGTGTTCGCCTACAGCGACCCCGACCTGCGCATCGCCGAGAGCCACCACGACCTGGATCTCCAGAGCGTGGACACCCGGTACCTGCGCGGGCTGTCGGCCGACGCGGTGCCCGGGCTGCTCGAACTGGACGGGCCCGACCGCACCTGTGCCCTCGAACTGATCGACGCCCGGCTGCGGGACGCCGAGGAAGTCGGGGCCCGCAACCTCTCGCGGGAGCGGGCCCGGGACCTGCTGGCCGAACACGGTCCCCTGGACCCGGTGTCCGCGGACGGCGACCGCCCCGCGTGTTGGGTGCCGGACCGCGGCTGAGCGGCGGGGCCGCGCCGGGTGGCGCGGCCCCCTCCGGCTCACTCCTTGGCGAAGCGGTCCGTGGCCTCGATGAGGAGGTCGAGGATGCCGGGCTCGCTGAAGGCGTGACCCGCGTCGTCGACGATGTGGAAGTCGGCCTCCGGCCACGCGCGGTGCAGGTCGTAGGCGGTACGCACCGGGGTGCACACGTCGTAGCGGCCCTGGATGATCACGCCGGGGATGTGCCGGATGCGCTCGGCTCCCTCGATGAGCTGCTCCGGGGTGAAGAACCCCTTGTTGTGGAAGTAGTGGTTCTCGATCCGCGCGAAGGCGAGCGCGTAGTCCTCGTCGGCATGGTGTTCGCGCAGCGCGGGGCTGGGCCGCAGGGTGATCGTCGACCCCTCCCAGACGCTCCACGCGCGGGCGGCCGCCAGGCGCACCTCGCGGTCCGGTGACTCCAGCCGGCGCGCGTAGGCGCCGATGAGGTCCCCGCGCTCTTCCTCCGGGATGGGCTCCAGGTAGGACTCCCACAGGTCGGGGAAGAGGTGGGAGGCGCCCTCCTGGTAGAACCAGCGCAGTTCCTGGTCGCGCAGGGTGAAGATGCCGCGCACGATCAGCTCGGTGACGTGGTCGGGGTGCTTCTGGGCGTAGGCCAGGGCCAGGCAGCTGCCCCAGGAGCCGCCGAAGACCTGCCAGGCGTCCACGCCGATCATCTCGCGCAGGCGCTCGATGTCCTCGACCAGCGCCCAGGTGGTGTTGGTGGACAGGTCGGCGTCCATCCGGCTGGCGTGCGGTGTGGACCGGCCGCAGTTGCGCTGGTCGAACAGCAGCACGCGGTACCGCTCCGGGTCGAAGAGCCTGCGGTGGTCGGGTGTGCAGCCGCCGCCCGGGCCACCGTGCAGGAACACCACCGGCTTGCCCGCCGGGTTTCCGCACAGCTCCCAGTAGACGCGGTGTCCGTCGCCGACGTCGAGCATGCCCGAGTCGTACGGCTCGATGGGCGGGTACAAGGTGCGCAAGGCGTGGCCCTTTCGTGGGTGGGTGACTGGACTCGGGTCAGATCCGGTCGAGGAGCTCGGCCTTCTTGCCGCTGAACTCGCTGTCGGTCAGCAGTCCCTCGGCGTGGAGGCGGCCGAGCTCCCGGATCTTGGCGAAGATCTCGTCGCTCGCCTCGTCGCGGGCGGGCGGGGCCGGCTCCAGGGCGGGGACACCGTCGTCGGCCTCGTCCTCGGTCTCCCCCGCGGCCAGCGCGATGTGGGTGTTGACGGTGGCCGCCATCAGCAGGCTCTCCTCGCTGCCCTTCAGCCCGTGTGACGCGAGAGTGAAGAAGTCGTTCTCCAGTCCCGAGGCCTCGGGCATCGTCACTCCGCGCAGCACGACCCGGAGGAAGCCCTCGTCGAAGTCGCGCTGGGGGTACCACCGCAGCGACTCGATCTCCGAAACGGGGAACTCGCGCGACTTCTCCTGGCCCTTGGCCGTGCTGGCCATCCAGCCGTCCCACACGAGCCGCACGCGTTCGCCGTCGAAGGTCGCCGAGCCCTCGCCGGTGCGCGCCTGGTAGGGCAGGCCCACCACCAGGGCCTTGGCCACCTGTGCCGGGTCGAGCGGCGCGGTGAGGGTCTCGCGGGCGTAGCGGGAGGACTCGGTGATGCGGTCGGCGCAGTACTCGGCCACGAGTTCGCGCTCGTGTGGTCCCGTCAGGACGAGGGGCGAGGAGGCTCCCGACGCACCCGCGGTCTCCAGTGGCGCGTAGGGGTCGGCCCCGTCCACGAGCCGAATCCGCAGCCGCCATCCGTGTTTGCGGTCGCCCGGGGTGAACTCCACGTCGCGGACCGCGCTCAACGGGACGGCGCAGTGCCCCAACGCCCTGAACAGGGCGGGAACCTTGCGCCCGGTTCCGAAACCGATGCGCACCGTCTCCTCGTCGAACCGCCAGATGGCGTGGTGTCCGTGCAGTTCCTCCATGGGAGACCATCCTAGGGGTGCCGGTCGTGGCGGACACCCCTGGCCTGCCGTGCCCCTCGGAGCCGCTCAGCGGACCGCCGTGGCGGTGAGGGGTCGGAGCGTGGCGTTGCGGGTAGAACCGCAGGGGCACACCCCGTCCCGCCACCCGCCCGGTGGCCGGGAGCACGTGGGCGGTGCGCCCGGCGCGCCGCCCCCGAACCGGAGGCCTTCGATGACGCACGAGATGTCCGAGGGGGCACGGGAGTTCCGCGCCGCGCGGGACCTGCTCCTTCAGCACCGGGATGACCAGGAGACGGCCCACCGCGAGTTCACGTGGCCGCGTCCGGAGCGGTTCAACTGGGCTCTGGACCACTTCGACCACGTGGCCGCCACACGGCCGGACCGAACGGCTCTGTGGCTGGTGGAGGCGGACGGGTCCGAGGTCCACCACACCTACCGCGAACTGTCGGAGCGCTCCAACCAGGTGGCCAACTGGCTGCTCGGCCAGGGCGTCCACCCGGGTGACCGGATCATGCTCATGCTCGACAACCAGGTGGAGCTGTGGGAGGTGCTGCTCGCCGCGATCAAGCTGGGGGCCGTGGTCACCCCGACCGCCACGAACCTCTCCGACGCCGACCTGGTGGACCGACTGGACCGCGGCGAGGTGGCGCACGTGATCTGCTCGCCCGCGCAGACCGCGCGGTTCGAGCCCCTCCAGGGCCACTGGACGAGGATCTGCGTCGGCTACATGGAGGGGTGGCTCAGCTATCCGGACTCGGAGCACTCGGGGCTGGACTTCACCCAGCCGGCTCCGACCTCCCCCGACGACCCCCTGCTGCTCTACTTCACCTCCGGCACCACCGCCCGGCCGAAGCTGGTCACCCACTCCCAGAGCTCCTATCCCGTGGGACACCTGTCCACCATGTACTGGCTGGGGGTCCAGCCGGGCGACGTGCACCTGAACGTGTCGGCCCCCGGATGGGCCAAGCACGCCTACAGCAGCGTGTTCGCGCCCTGGAACGCGGAGGCGACGGTGCTGGTGGTCAACCAGGAGCGGTTCGACCCGGCCTTCCTGCTGGACGCGGTGGTGCGCTGCGGCGCGCACACGCTGTGCGCGCCGCCCACGGTCTGGCGGATGCTGGCCCAGGTGGACCTGGCGGAGTGGAGGGTGCCGCTGCGCGAGACGGTCTCGGCCGGGGAACCGCTCAACCCGTGGATCGTCGAGCACGTCCGCCAGGCGTGGGGCCTCACGGTCCGCGACGGTTTCGGGCAGACCGAGACCACCCTGCTGGTCGGGAACGGCCCCGGTCAGGTGGTGGTGCCCGGGTCGATGGGGCGCCCCGCACCCGGCTACGACATCGTCCTGGTCGACCCGGAGACGGAGGAGCCCTCGGACACCGGCGAGATCTGCGTGGACCTGTCGGACCGCCCGGTGGGGACGATGACCGGTTACGCGGACGCCCCCGACGACACCCGTGAGGCGACCCGCCGCGGCCTGTACCACACCGGCGACATCGCGACTCGGGATTCGCGTGGATTCCTCACCTATATCGGCCGGTCCGACGACGTGTTCAAGGCGTCGGATTACCGTGTCTCACCATTCGAACTCGAAAGCGTGCTCATCGAACACGAATACGTGGCGGAGGCCGCGGTCGTGCCCTCCCCCGACCCGCTGCGGCTCGCGGTGGCCAAGGCCTACGTGACCCTGGCCGAGGGCGTCGCACCCGACGCCGTGACCGCCCGCGCCATCCTGGAGTACGCCCGAAGACGCCTCTCACCCCACAAGAGGGTCCGCCGCCTGGAGTTCGCCGACCTGCCCAAGACCGTCTCGGGCAAGATCCGGCGGGTGCGCCTGCGCCGGGCCGAGGCCGCGCGCGGAACGCAGGAGGACGGAACCCGCCACCCGCACGAGTACTGGGAGGAGGACCTCCCGGGCCTGAAAGACTGACGCCGTAAGACGCGCTCCGCCGATCGGAAATGGCCGCCGGTGCCATTGTGTCTCGCCGGTTGGGACGCCGGTGAGCCCATGCACACCGTGTGGCCTTTCCCATCCCCGGAATACCCGGACAATTCCCACCTCGGCCGCACCGGCCCGCCGGGACCGCGCTACGGTCGGTGTGCGGCACGAGCATCTGTCGCCAGGCGATCGACGTGATGGGACCGGGGAGAAGATGACGAGCACCAACGACACACGGGTGGCGAGCTACACACCGCTCATCGCCCCTCAGGACCTGCTCGCCGAACTCCCCATGAGCGAGGAGAGCACCGCCCTCGTCGAGAGTTCGCGCGCCGAGGTCAAGCGGGTCCTGGACGGCACCGACGACCGCCTGCTGGTCGTCGTCGGACCCTGTTCGGTGCACGACACCGAGTCCGCGCTGGACTACGCGCGCCGCCTGCGCGACCTCGTGCCCTCGGTCAGCGGCGAGCTGTGCGTGGTGATGCGCGTGTACTTCGAGAAGCCCCGCACCACGGTGGGATGGAAGGGCCTGATCAACGACCCGGGCCTCGACGACACCTACGACGTGCACCGTGGCCTGCGCACCGCCCGCGAGCTCCTGCTCGACATCAACGCCCTGGGCCTTCCCGCCGGGACCGAGTTCCTCGACCCGATCACCCCGCAGTACATCGCCGACGTGGTCTCCTGGGGCGCGATCGGGGCCCGCACCACCGAGAGCCAGGTGCACCGCCAGCTCAGCAGCGGCCTGAGCACCCCGGTGGGCTTCAAGAACGGCACCGACGGCGACGTGCAGGTGGCCGTGGACGCCGTGGGCGCGGCCGCCGCCTCCCACACGTTCTTCGGTGTGGACCCGGCCGGGGCCGGATCGGTCGTGGTCACCGAGGGCAACCCGGACTGCCACGTGATCCTGCGCGGCGGCCGTAGCGGCCCCAACCACGACCCGGCGTCGGTGGCCTCCGCCCTGGACGTCATCGAGGGGTCGGGGCTGCCGCGCCGCCTGATGATCGACGCCAGCCACGCCAACAGCGGCAAGGACCACGTCCGCCAGGCGGGTGTGGCCCGCGAGATCGCCGCCCAGGTCGCCGAGGGCCAGAAGGGCGTCATCGGCGTGATGCTGGAGAGCTTCATCGTGGAGGGCGCCCAGAAGCTGGGTGACCCGGCACGGCTCACCTACGGCCAGTCCATCACCGACAAGTGCATGAGCTGGGAGACGACCGAGGGCGTGCTGGAGAACCTGGCCGAGGCGGTGCGCCAGCGCCGCAAGAACGCGGCCTGACCCCGCCTCCGAGGGGCACGGCGCGAGGACGGCGCGCCGGGCCCCTCGTTCCGCGTCGGGGCCGGGTCAGGCCCGGGTGTCCTTGACGACCTGACCGCCCTGCACGACCAGCACCACGTTGGCCCGGTCGCCCAGCAGGGCGATGTCGGTGAGGGGGTCTCCCTCGCACACCACGAGGTCGGCGAGCTTGCCTGCCTCGACGGTGCCGGTCCGGTCGGCGGTGCCCACCAGGGCGGCGGCGTTGCTCGTACCCGCCTGGATCGCCTCCATCGGGGTCAGTCCCACGGACACCAGCTGGGCGAGCTCGCGCAGGTTGCGCCCGTGCTCGGAGATGCCCGCGTCGGTGCCCATCGCGACCCTGACCCCCCGGCTGACGGCGTGCGAGATCCTGCGGTAGGTCTCCTCGGCCAGCGCCCGCTTGGTCTCGACCGCCTTGCGGGTCATGAGGTGGGCCCGGTCCTCGAAGTCGAAGGTGGTCAGTGTCGGCACGAGGAACGTGCCGCGCTCCAACATGAGGTCGATGCCCTCGTCGTCGACGAGGTAGCCGTGCTCGATGCTGGCGGCCCCGCCGCGCACCGCGTTCCTGATCCCCGCCGCGCCCTGGGCGTGCGCCGCGACCGGCCGACCGCCGTGCCGGGCGGTCTCGGCCACGATCACGGCGATCTCCTCCTCCGTGATCCCCTCGTCGGTGGGGCCGTCCGAGGGGCTGGAGAGTCCGCCCGTGGCGCACACCTTGATGACGTCGGCCCCGTCCCGGACCAGGCGCCGGGTGGCCACCCGGACCTCCTGCGGGGAGTCGGCGATCTCGACGGCGGTGTGCTCGCAGTCGTGCGGGTTCGCGCCGGAGGGCAGTGTGAAGTCGGCGTGGCCGCCGGTGTGGCTCATCAGGCGCAACGCCATGCTCAGACGCGGTCCCCGGATCAGCCCGCGCTCCTGGGCGAGACGGAACCCGGCGTCGGCGCCGCCCAGGTCGCGGGCGCCGGTGACGCCCGCCTCCAGGGTGACGCGCATCCGTTCGGCGGACTCGAACGCGTGCAGGCTGCGGGAGACGCCCGCGTTGTTGGCGGCCAGGGCGCGGCCGTCGGAGAACCCGAAGTGCACGTGGGTGTCGACGAAACCGGGCAGCAGGGTGCGCCCGCCCAGGGTCTCGACGGTGTCGCCGGGCAGGGGCGCGGGCGCGTCGGCCGCGGGCCCCGCGTAGGCGATCAGGCCGCCCTCGACCAGGACGGCGGCGTCGGGCACCGGTGCCGCTCCGGTGCCGTCGATGAGGGTGAGGTCCCGGTACAGGGTCCTGGCGCCGGTCATGGGTGCTCTCCTTCTTCTCGTGCTTCTGGTTCGGGGGGCGTGGCTAGGGCGTGTTCCGTGGATGCTTTCGGTTGGTTCGGCGCTCGCGCCGATCGACGCGAGCGGCCTCCAGGCAATCTCTCGCAAGACGAGGAGCGA